>NZ_DASYCB010000073.1:0-76798 GCF_036500425.1 Luteibacter sp. | reverse complement strand
GCGCCCTGCTCGCCCTTGAACTTGATGTAGTCGTCGTAGGCGACCGTTTCCGCACGGATGAAGCCGCGCTCGAAATCGGTGTGGATGACGCCGGCGGCCTGCGGCGCGGTCGAGCCGGCGCGGACCTGCCAGGCGCGGACTTCCTTCTCGCCGGCGGTGAAGTAGGTCTGCAGGCCGAGCAGCTTGTAGCCGGCGCGGATCACGCGGTTCAAGCCGGGCTCGTCGAAGCCCATTTCCTTCAGGAACTCGTCGCGGTCGGCATCATCCATCTGCGAAAGCTCCTCCTCGATAGCCGCGCAGACCGGCACCACCTCGGCACCCTCTTCCACCGCGCGGGCGCGGACGGCGTCGAGGTGCGGGTTATTTTCGAAGCCATCTTCCGCCACGTTGGCGATGTACATCAGCGGCTTCATGGTGATCAGGAACATATCGCGCACGATCGCCTTTTCCTCGGCATCGAGGCCGGCGGAACGTGCGCTGCGGCCCTGGTCGAGCACCTTGGCCAGCTTCTCGAGCACCGGCTTGCGCGCCAGCGCTTCCTTGTCGTTGGCCTTGGCCGACCGCGTCGCGCGGTCGAGCGCCTTCAGCACCGCTTCCAGGTCGGCCAGGGCCAGCTCGGTATCGATGGTTTCGATATCGGAGATCGGATCGACCTTGTTGGCGACGTGGATGATGTTGTCATCCTCGAAGCAACGCACGACGTGGGCGATGGCATCGGTTTCACGGATGTGCGCGAGGAACTTGTTGCCCAGGCCTTCACCCTTCGAGGCACCGGCGACGAGGCCGGCGATGTCCACGAATTCCATGGTGGTCGGGATGATCTTCTGCGGCTTCACGATCGCCGAGAGTTCATTCAGGCGTGGATCCGGCACGGGCACGATGCCGGTGTTCGGCTCGATCGTGCAGAACGGGAAGTTGGCCGACGCGATGCCCGCCTTGGTCAGCGCATTGAACAGGGTGGACTTGCCGACGTTAGGCAGGCCGACGATGCCGCATTTGATACCCATGGCGAGATTCGTATCCGGTGAGTTTTTGTTGGGGTCAGGCGACCGTGTGCAGGCGTTTCATCGCCTCGTCGAACTTGCCTTCCTGCGCCAGCGGCAGCACGTCGAACGCGCGCCCGATGCCGTGCATGATGGCGTCCTCGTCAGCCGCGCTGGGGCGGCCGAGTACCCACGGGGTAACCTTGTCCTTGTGCCCCGGGTGGCCGATGCCAACCCGCAGGCGGTGGAACTTGCCATGGCCCAGGTGGGCCATGATGTCGCGCAAACCGTTCTGGCCGCCGTGGCCGCCATCGAACTTCATGCGGACGGTGCCGGGGGAGAGATCCAGCTCGTCGTGGGCGACGAGGCATTCTTCCGGCTCGATCTTGTAGTACCGCAGGGCGGATGCCACGGCGATGCCACTTTTATTCATGAACGTGGCGGGCTTGAGCAGCCAGACGGTCTCGCCGCCGATGCGCACCTTGCAGGTTTCCCCGTGCAATTTGCCATCGAACGACCACCGCTCGCCCTTGTCGAGCGCTAGCGCATCGACACACCAGAACCCGGCATTGTGCCGGGTCCTGACGTATTCGGCCCCGGGGTTACCGAGGCCGACGATAAGACGTAATGAAGCCATGCAAAGCAGCGGTGCATCCCGCGGCGCGAGGCGCCGCGGGATGCAAGCCGATTACTTGGTTTCTTCCGGGGTGCCAGCGGCACCTTCGGCGGTCGGATCGACTTCTTCCTGGATCGAGGCGACGGTGACGACAGCGACGTCGTGCTCCTTGCCCAGGCCCAGTTCCGGCACTTCCACGCCCTTCGGCAGCTTCAGGTCCGAAAGGTGGACGATGTCGCCAGCCTTCAGGTTGGCCAGGTCGAGTTCGATGAACTCCGGCAGGTCCTTCGGCAGGCACGACACGGTCACTTCCGTAAGGTTGTGCGAGATGACCAGGCCAGCGGTCTTGCCAGCGGGGCTCTTTTCCTGGTTCAGGAAGTGCACCGGCACGGCGACCTTGACGGCCTCGTTCTCGTTAACGCGCTGGAAATCCATGTGTAGCATGAGCTGCTTGAACGGGTGCTTCTGCCAGTCCTTGATCAGGACCTTCTGAGCCTTGCCGTCAACGGTCAGGTCGATCACCGACGAGTAGAACGACTCAAAACGCGAGCCGAGCAGGATGTCGTTGTGAAGGATCTGGATCGCCTGCGGCTCGGCGCCTGCGCCGTAAACGATAGCCGGCACGTAGCCTGCAATACGAAGACGGCGGCTCGCACCCTTCCCTTCGATCTTGCGGCTCGTGGCGGTGAGCTTGTGGTTGGTAGCCATGGTGGTGTTGCCTCAAGTAATACCGCCTCGCGGCGGTAGGTAAAGATCTTCCCCGCGACCAGGGAAGACCGAAAAAAACAGTGGGTCAGTCGATGTAGAGCGAGCTCACCGATTCGCCATAGGCGATGCGGCGGATCGTCTCCGCGAGCAGTTCCGCGACCGACAACTGGCGAATTTTCGCACAGTTACGGGCGTTATCGCGCAACGGCAGGGTATTGGTGACCACCAGCTGGTCGAGCTGGGAGCTTTCAATATTGTCGATCGCGGCGCCCGAAAGCACCGGATGCACGCAGTACGCGACGACCTTGCGGGCGCCCTTTTCCTTCAGCGCCGCCGCGGCGGCGCAAAGCGTGCCGGCCGTATCGACGATGTCATCGACCAGTACGCAGGTCTTGCCTTCCACGTCGCCGATGATGTTCATGACCGTAGCCACGTTCGCCTTCGGGCGGCGCTTGTCGATGATGGCCAGATCGGCGTCGTCCAGGCGCTTGGCAAGCGCGCGGGCGCGCACCACGCCACCGACGTCCGGGCTGACCACGATCAGGTCATCCATGCTGTGGTGACGCCAGATGTCGGCGAGCAGCACCGGCGAGGCGTACACGTTGTCGACCGGGATATCGAAAAAGCCCTGGATCTGGTCGGCGTGCAGGTCGATGGTGAGCACGCGATCAGCGCCAGCCGTCGCAATCATCTTGGCCGCGAGCTTCGCCGTGATCGGCACGCGCGCCGAGCGCGGGCGACGATCCTGGCGGGCGTAGCCGAAATACGGCATCACCGCGGTCACGCTGCCGGCCGAGGCGCGCTTCAGCGCATCCACCAGCACCAGCAGGTCGAACAGGTTTTCCGCGCTGGGGGCACCCGTCGGCTGAATGACGAATACTTCCTGCTTGCGGACGTTCTCCTCGATCTCGATCTGCGCCTCGCCATCGCTGAAACGGCCCACCAGGGCCTTGCCCAGCGGAATACCGAGGCGCGAGGCCACATCGTCGGCGAGCGCGCGGTGTGCGTTACCGGTAAAAAGCATCGGGGTGGACGTATCCACGAGGACTCCTAAGGGAACAGTTAGGTGGATTCAGCACAGTGCCACCGGTGAGGGTGGCTGGGGCGGCAGGATTCGAACCTGCGCATGCGGGAATCAAAATCCCGTGCCTTAACCAGCTTGGCGACGCCCCAACAATTCATGAGCTTTTGCCGCAGCCCGCGGCCCTTTCCGTCCTTAAACCACGAAGCCTCTTGTCCCGATCCGTGCACGCGTCAACGACAGCGGCGATGGATCGACACCCGCCGCCACGTGGGCCGTAAAGCCTGCGGGGCAGCGCGAAGCGACCGCGAGGGCCGCTTCGAAGGTTCTCGTTTCCAGGAAAACGCAGCCGCCGCTGCCGGAAAGCCGGGCGTGGCCGAAGCCCGCCAACCAATCCAGCGCCGCGGCCACCCGCGGGTGACGCGCGCGAACCACGGGCTCAAAGGCGTTCTCCGCCGAATCCCCGGAAACAAAGTCAGAAATTGTCGCCCGAGGGGCATTTCGAGTCAATTCGGGCGCGGCGAAAAGCGCCGGGGTGGGTACGTGCTCGGCGGGATCGAGCACGACGTACCAGCGCCTTGGCAGCGTGATCGGTTCCAGTAACTCGCCCACCCCCTCGGCCCAAGCGGAGCGGCCGCGGATGAAAACCGGCACATCGGCCCCGAGCCTGAGGCCCAGGGTAGCCAGCGCGTCCTCGTCCAGCCCCGCGTCCCATAGGGCATTGAGACCGACCAGCACGCTAGCGGCATCGGAACTGCCTCCGCCCAGCCCGCCCCCCATGGGAATCCGTTTACTGACCTCGATCTCGGCGCCCAGGTGGGTTCCGCTAGCCTCGGCCAGCAGGCGCGCGGCGCGCACGGTCAGGTCATCGGCCTCGGCAACACCGGGGATATCCTTCGGCCGGGTGATCAGACCGCCCTCGCGCAGCCGCAGGCGCACTTCGTCGCCCCAGTCGAGCAGACGGAACACGGTTTGCAATTCGTGATAGCCATCCGGACGCCGGCCCACGATCCGCAGGAAGAGATTGAGCTTGGCCGGCGCCGGCCAGGCGGTCCAGTCGCCACGGGCGAGCGGCGCCAACGCGCGACTCATGAAGACGCGCAAGTGGTCGGGAAAGCCGTTGTCGCGATCGCGGGCCAGCGCTTCGGCAAAGGCTGGGGCACGCTTGTCGACGACCGAGAAGCCATGCTTCGCGTAGAAGGGGGCGTTCCAGGGCACATCGGCCAGGGTGCCCAGGTCGACCCGGCCGTAACCGGCTTCGCGCGCCCAGGCGCAAGCGTGCTCAAGCAGCGCTGCGCCTATCCCTCGGCCGCCGAAGGCAGGCAGCACATCGATCTCGGCGATGCCAATGGCGCCGGGGTTGCCATCCGTGTCGAGGCAAACGAAGCCGACCACCTCACCTTCCACCACCGCGACCCAGCACAGGCCACGAGTGATCAGCTGGCGGACGACATCGACCGGGAGTGCCATGCCCGAATAGGAAGGCCACGCCTCGTGCCCGCGGAACAACTCCACGGCCGCGCGCTCGATCGCGCACAGGCGCTCGGCATCGTCAGGGTGGGCGCGGGAGATCGTGAAATGCATCGCGAGGGGCCGGGTTTAGCGCGAAAGGGGCGGATTATCGGGGATGGGGCTTGCCGCGTCACCGTTTCATAGGCTGATCGCGCGCGAGCGCGCTCCTACAGGGGCTGCGCAGGCCTTGATCGCGCGCGGTCCTACGGAGAATCTGCGCGGGCCTTGCAGGAGCGCGCTTGCGCGCGATGCCTGCGAAGCCATGCCGCGACTACTGCCCCAGTTGCCAGGACTCGATCGCCAGGCGCACCTTGTACGGCGGTTTCTCGGCGAACACCTTGCTCGGCATCGCCGGCTGGCGTGTTGCATCCCATGCCTTGTAGTCGACGGTCCAGCCATCCTGGACCAACTGCGAGGGCAACTGGTCATCGCCAAAGCGCAGTTCCGCCGGACCGGTATCCGCGCGCAGGCCAAGCACCCAGCTTTTCAGCTCGGCCATGGGTAACTGCCAACCCACGGTCTGCGCCATGAGCGTCTCCGCATCCGGCCCACGGCGGGTGCCGCCATCCAGGCCTTCCAGTTCAGCGCCATCGGGGCCGCCCGTCAGGCGGAAGCTCCGACCGGTGACCGGTGCGCGAATGGTGAAGTCATAACGGTCGCCGTCCTGTTTCCAGGTCAGCCCACCGGAATGATTGTCGTTGCCGTCGGACACGGAAAGTTTGCCCTGCAGCGTCCAGTGACTGGTATCGGCAAGCGCGTGTTCACGCTGGCCCTGCAACCCCATGGTCACCACGTCCCCCTGGTGATGCACGACCGGCCGCGTGGTCGCGCAAGCGGCAACCAACACAACGGAAGCAAGGGTCAGCCCACGAAACCAACAATTCATGCGAAATCCATGTAGGAGCGCGCGCTCGCGCGATCAGGGGGGCGAAGCGAAACCCTAGGCAGCCCGGAGGCCATCGCGCGCAAGCGCGCTCCTACGGCTTGAGCTTCTGCTCCGTTTTTTGCAGCGAGGCGTTCTTCGGGTCGATCCGGCGCACTTCGTTCAGCACCTTACGCGCCTCATCCCGCTCGCCACGCTGCCAGAGGACTTCAGCCAGGTGGACGCCGATATCGCCATCCTTCTGCTTCGCCCAAGCGCTACGCAAGGTGGTCTCTGCCTGGTCGAGCAGGCCCTGGCGAAACTTCAGCCAGCCCCATGAATCGGCCACGGAGGGATCATCCGGCCGCGCCGAGCGTGCCGCCTGCAGCAGCGACTGCGCCTCCGCGAGGTCGCGATCGTTGTCGGCGAGCGTGTAACCCAGGGCGTTACTGGCTTCGATGTCGCCAGGTTTCTGTTCGAGCACCTTGCGGAAGTCGGCCACGGCCTGGTCGACCTTGCCCGCCTCGGCATAGGCGAGTCCACGGGCATACAGCATGTCCGTATCGTCAGGCTTCACGCGCAACGCTTTGTCGTACGACGCGACAGCCGCGTCGAACCGGTGCGCGTCCATATACAGCTCCGCATCCACGGCGAAGGCCTTGACCAGCGCCTCGGGGCGATCCGCGTAAGTTGTCTGCAACTCGGCCACGATCTGGTGCGCGTCATCATCCTTGCCCTGCAGGTGCAGGATCACGGCGCTGCGCACCGAGGCATCAAAAATGTGCGGGTCGTCATCGCCCACCGCGGCATACCAGTCGAGCGCGTCTTCCTTCTTGTCGAGCAATTCGGCGAGCTGGCCCAGCGTAAAGGCGTTGTCGTTCTGGACGTTGTCGGACTGGTGTCGAATCTCGTCATAGAGGCGACGCAGCGCGGCCTTGTCGGCCGCACGGGCCGCCAGGGTCATCCGCATGTTGTAGGTGTCGGCATCCTGCGGACCGGCGGCCACCGCGGCGGCGGCACCCTTCTCATCGCCGCCCTGGGCCAACAGCGTCGCGTAAGCCAGGCGCAGCCGCGGGTTCTTCGGGTCCTTGGCCACGGCCTTGGCGAAGAGCTTCTTCGCCCCCTCCTTGTCCCCGGCGCGGAATTTCTGCTGGGCAGCCCATGCGTACGTGGCCCCATCGTGGAAACGCTTCTGGGCTTCGTCGCCCATGCGCTGGGCGTAATCATGCCGGCCGAGGTTCTCGCCCAGCTCGGCCATGGCAAGCCAGGCCGTGGCGTCAGTCGGCAATTGCTGCGGCGTGGCGATGCGCTCAAGCAGCACGCCCGCCTGCGCGGCGTCCCGCGCCTGGACCAGGGTGCGGCCAAAACCGCGCCAGGCATCCTTGTCACCCGAGGTGATCAGAATCTCCAGCTGTCGCTGCGCTTCGGCGGTGTCGCCGCGATCCAGCGCCATGCGGGCCCTGCCCTCGGCCAGTTCAGCCGGTTTGGCCCCCAGCGCAGCCCAGCGGTCGAGTGCCCTGGCCGCGGCATCCTGATCGTGGATGGCCAGGGCCAGCTCGGCGGCCCGCGCGGCCACGGTCGGGTCGTTACTCAGCCCCGCGGCCCGGCCGTAGGCGTCCGAAGCTTTCTTGAGATCGTTGGCGGCAATGGCGAAATCGCCCGCCATGACCTGGGCTTCCAGGTCGCGCTCAGGCGGGACAATGGCTACCTGCAGCCGGTCGAGCGGCTGGACGCCGGTACGAACCTGCTTGGGTTGCTGCCCGGCGGGCGGGGTGGTGGTGGCACAACCTGCGATGGCGACCGCGGTACCCACAACAACCACAAAATGCCGCACTTGCTTGAACTTGGACCCACCGGTCAGCACACTACTCTCCGTTGTTTTTCCGCTACGGACAGGCCCGTGCAAGCGCCCGAGGCCTTGTCAGCGCACAATGCGCCCTTAGCTTAGCCGACGCCACCCCTGCCGAGTGCAGCCGCCGACATGCCATTGATCGCCCTTGGGCTCAACCACCTTACCGCGCCGGTCAGCCTGCGCGAGCAGGTCGCGTTCGACGCCACGGTGGCGACCGAGGCGCTGGGTGACCTCACCCGGCAACCGGGCGTGGAAGAGGCGATGATCCTTTCCACCTGCAACCGCACCGAGCTCTACGTGAGCGTGGCAGACGGTTTCCAGGCCGTGCCGGGACAATGGCTTTCCCGGCAACACCGGTTGACCCCGCAACGGCTGGATGAGTTCCTCTACCGGCACGATGAGCAGGACGCCGTGCGACACATGTTCCGCGTGGCGACCGGGCTGGATTCGATGGTCCTTGGCGAGCCGCAGATCCTGGGCCAGGTGAAGGATGCCTACCAGCAAGCACGTGGCGCCAACGCACTGAAGGCGCCGATGGAGCGCCTGCTCCAGCACACCTTCGCCGTGGCCAAGCGGGTTCGCACCGACACCCGCATTGGCGCGCACACTGTCTCCGTGGCTTACACCGCCGTGCGCCTGGCCGAACAGGTCTTTACCGACCTCCGCCAGGCCTGCGTACTGCTGATCGGCGCGGGCGAGACCATCGAGCTCGCCGCCCGCCACCTTGCCGACAAACAGGTCCGCCGGCTCATCGTCGCCAACCGCACGCTGGAGAACGCCCAGGAACTGGCCGGCCGCTACAGCGGCTACGCCATCGCGCTGGCCGACCTCCCCCGGCACCTGGCCGAAGCCGATATCGTCATCAGCTCGACGGCCTCGCGGCAACCCGTCGTTACCAAGACCATGGTCGCGGACGCCATCGCCCAGCGGCGCCGCCGGCCCATGTTCATGGTCGATATCGCCGTACCGCGCGATATCGAGGCCGATGTGGGCCAGCTGAATGACGTTTACCTTTACGGGATCGACGACCTGAAACAGGTGATCGACGAGAACCGCCGCTCACGCGAGCTGGCCGCCCGCGAGGCCGACGCGATCATCGACCTCCAGGTCGAACGCTACATGTCATGGCGGCGCGCGCTCACCCTGCGCAACCCCGCCGTGGACATGCGCATGGCTGCGGAAGCCCAGCGCGACGAGGTCCTGGCCAAGGCCCAGGCGATGCTCGCAAAGGGCCGCAGTGCCGAAGAGGCCCTGGCCTTCCTGGCCAATACCCTTACGAACAAACTGCTCCACGCCCCCAGTGCGCGCCTCCGCGACGCCGCCCTTTCCGGCGACCTGGACCTGCTCCACGCGGCCGGCCGCCTTTATGGACTGGACCCGGACGACGACGTTTCAGCATGATGTGCGGCTCCGAGCCGTTTTTTGTGCCCTAGATGACCCCGTCGATCCGCCGCAAACTCGAAGCCCTTGCCGAACGCCACGAAGAGGTAGGCCTGCTGCTGGCCCAGCCTGAGGTGCTGGCCGATGGCAACCGCTTTCGAGACCTCTCGCGCGAATACGCGCAGCTGGAGCCCGTCGCCATGTCGCTCAAGGAGCACGATAGTGCCCAGCGCGAACTGGTTGAGACACGGGCCATGCTGGATGACCCGGACATGCGCGATATGGCCGCCGACGATATCGAGCGTATCGAGCAACGCCTTGTCGACCTGGACAGCGAACTGCAGATCCTGCTGTTGCCGAAGGACCCGCGCGATGACGGCAACCTCTTCCTCGAGGTGCGCGCCGGCACAGGCGGCGACGAGGCGGCCATCTTCGCGGGCGACCTGTTCCGCATGTATGTCCGCTATGCGGAGCGCCAGCGCTGGCACGTCGAAATCCTCAACGCCAACGCGGGTGAGCACGGCGGATACAAGGAGATCGTGGCGCGCATCGAGGGCCGCGGCGCGTACTCGCGGCTGAAGTTCGAATCCGGCACCCACCGCGTGCAGCGCGTCCCGGAAACCGAATCGCAAGGCCGCATCCATACCTCGGCCGCTACCGTGGCGATTCTTCCCGAACAGGATGAAGTGGGCGAGATCGAGATTCGCGATGGCGACTTGAAGGTAGATACCTTCCGCGCCTCCGGCGCCGGCGGCCAGCATGTGAACAAGACCGACTCGGCGATCCGCATTACCCACCTGCCCACGGGTACGGTGGTGGAATGCCAGGACGAACGCAGCCAGCACAAGAACCGTGCACGCGCCATGAGCCTGCTGAAGGCGCGCCTGCTCGATGCCGAGCGCAGCAAGCAGAGTGCGGCGCAAGCCGAGTCCCGGCGGCTCCAGGTCGGTTCGGGCGATCGCAGCCAGCGTATCCGTACCTACAGCTATCCCCAGGGCCGCATCACCGACCACCGGATCAATCTCACCCTCTACCGCCTGCTCGAGGTGATGCAGGGCGACCTCGACGAGTTGGTCGACACCCTGACCCGCGAAAACCAGGCCGATGAACTGCAAAGCCTGACCGCAAGTTCGTGACCTTGTCGCGGATCGCGCGCAAGCGCGCTCCTACAAAAGACCTGCGCAGCCCCCTGTAGGAGCGCGCTTGCGCGCGATTTGCCCACGAAGCGGTGACGCAAACCATGGCATCCTTGGCCAAACCTCCCAAGGACTTCATCGCATGGGCAAGAAGAAAAAGCAGTATGAGCAGGATCTCGCCGATCTCCAGGTGGAACTGGTCGGCCTGACCCGCTGGCTACGCCGCACCGGCAAGCGCATGCTCGTGATCTTCGAAGGCCGCGACGCCGCCGGCAAAGGCGGCACCATCAAAGCCATCACCGACAAGCTCGATACGCGCGCCGCGCGCGTGGTCGCCCTGGGCAAGCCCACGTCGGAAGAAGATAGCCAGTGGTACTTCCAGCGTTACGTGCCACACCTCCCGCACGCCGGCGAACTCGTCCTGTTCGATCGCAGCTGGTACAACCGCGCCGTGGTCGAGCCCGCCATGGGCTTCTGCACCCAAGCGCAGTACGACGCATTCATGAAGGCCTGCCCGGCTTTCGAGAAGCTGCTCACCGACGACGGCATCATCCTGCTCAAATACTGGCTGGCGGTGGACCAGGCCGAGCAGGAAGAACGTTTCGCCGAACGCGCGGCCGATCCGCTCAAACGCTGGAAACTCTCGCCCGTCGACCTCAAGGGCCGCACGAAATATGAGCAGATGGGTGACCTGCGCGATGCGATGATCCAGCACACGGATAAGCCGGATGCGCCGTGGTTCGTAGCGGACTTCAACGACCAGAAGGCGGGCCGCCTCGACCTGATCCGTCACCTGCTCGACCAGATCCCCGACAAGCTCGTACCCGATGAAGAGATTGATTTGCCCAGGCTGAAGGGCAAGCCGCAGAAGGACCGCGTTACTGCGAAGGCGGTGAAGGTACCGAAGGTCTACTGACCCGGCGCACCGGCGGTGGCCGCTTGGGCAGCCGCCCCGCTCGCGACAGGCGCAGCCACTGGCGCATCGCCAGCAGGCCGCCGATCGATTCAATGATCGCCGCGGGCACCCACATGATGACGCCGCCGATCAGCTGGCCGGTCAGCACGTTCATGGTGAAGGCGCGGCCGCAGATCTCGAAAATCGGGTAAAGGTCGGCCTTCGAGAACGTGACGATGGCGCCGGCGAGGATCTGTGGCGTCATGGTGAGCGCGGGCGACAACACGCGGATCCCCGGCGTCATCCGCCCTGGCGGCTTCGGCCGGTGATCGAGCACAAGCCACCAATAGGCCAGGCCCGACAGCATCATGGACCAGTTCATGAACCGGTAGATCCGCCAGTCGAGCATCGCCAGGGTTTGCATATCCGGGATGAGCCACACCAGGATCAACCCGACGAAGGACACGGTGACGAAGGCGGGATTCAACAACACAGCGGCCACCGAGCGGCCGACCACGCCACGCGCGGCGCGACGCAGGAACACCCGCCAACGCAACGGCATACCCGCGCGCAACACCGTTCCCGGATAGGCCGCGACGAGCAATAGAGGGGCCAGATGGTGCAGCAGTACCTGCTGGATCCGGTGCATGAAGAACTCATGCTCGAAGAAATAATCGAGGTACGTGTGCAGCGAGACGTAGACGATAGCCATGCCCGTCCAGAAGGCCGCCTGCCGCCCAATCGTCACGCGCAGGCGCCGGGCACCGGCGAGATACAGCCAGGCCACGGCCACGAACAAGGCCAGGAAGCTCCACGAGAACTCCCACGGCACGATCCACTTCACCAGCCCCCCGGCGAGCACCTCACATCTCCCGGCGTACGCGGCGCGTACGGCGCCAGCCAAAGCCCAGCCCAAGCATCGCGACCAGTACCGGCACCAGCACGATATTGATGAACTTCAGGCGCAGGCCGAGCGCGTCGATCTCCGCATTGAGCTGATGTTGTACGTCGCGCAGCTCCTTCCCGATCGCAAGCTTGCGCTGCAGGTACTGCTCCACTTCCTTGCGCTGCTGGGCCGTCAGGCTATTCGTCGCCGCCGCACCCTTCACCGGCTGCAACTCCGACAGGCGCCGCTGGGTATCGTAGAGCTCATTTTCCAACTCGCGCTTCTTCACGAGGAACTTGCGATCCGCGGCCGCCTGCATGGCGCGAACCCGGGTAAAGGGCCGCTGCAGGTTGGCCCTGCCGCGGATGGAAAGCAGCGCGGTCGAACCACCCAGGTTATCGACGATGTTCGCGATGAAATCGCCATTGTTAGCGAACGGCGTGAGTTGCTGCTGGCCCAGCAGCGGTTGCACGTCGAGCCAGAGACGATCCGACAACAGGTCGGTATCGGCGACGAGGATGACCTCGCCGGGACCAGCGGCGACATTGAGGTGGCCCTTGTCCGTGCGTTCGGGGAACGCCGTACGGAAGGTATCGCGAAGGCGTGCGGCCAACACGAAGCGATCATGGCTCGGCGCGTAGCTATCCATTAGCGCCGAGGGATCCGCCACGGTGTCGCGCACGCGCTGCGAAGGCACCACCATCGCCTCGTCGGAGGTCTGCACCAGCGGCAGCATGCGCGCCTTCGTATTCGCTGCCAGCTCGAAAAAGCCCGCAGTCGAGAAGTTGATCCGCTGCAGGCTCGCCGTCACCACGTCGTCGTGATTCAGATCCTGCATCGAGAGACCGAGCATCGCCGGGTGCGGCACGCTGTTGCCATTCAGTTCAATGGTCAACGCCTGCGAGCGGTCGAGCACCACCTTGGTCGGATCGAACTCGACGCCCCAGGTTTCAAACAACCGGCGCAAGTCGGAATCGTGATCATCCACGATGCCCGTCGAGTCGATGAGCGGCGCCGCATCCATCTCCGCATCCGGATCCACGAAGACGACCAGATGACCACCGTGAAGCACGTACTGGTCGATCGCGTACTGCGCATCCTCGGGTAATTTCTTCGGATGGATCAGCAGCAGGACATTGATGGAATCATCGACGTGCTTCAGGCTATCCGCGTCCAGGCTCGTCACGTTGGCCAGCTGGTCGAGCTGGCGCAGCACGGCCCATGGCTGCTCACCGATTACCATGTTGCCCTCCACCGGTAGCGAGCTGAGCACGCCGATCTTGGGCTTGCGTGGCGCACCCAGCTCATAAAGCAGCTTGGCGATGTCGTATTCCACGAACGCTTCGCGCGCCGGGTCGAAGAATGGGATGGATTGCGAAGTGGCCGCATCGCCGCTCCCCGTGGTGCCTACCAGGCCGAAGAACACCCGTTCGCCATTGCTGCCGCCACTCGCCGGCGTCAGGCCATAGCTCTCCGCCGCATCTTCGTCATCTGAGTACGGCACGGGGTCAATCACCCGGAACCGGATACGTCCGTGCGCACGCACGGCAATCTCACGCAACATTTCCTGTACGCGCTGTTCGTAACTGCGCAGCTGCGGCAGCTCCCGCGTCGCATGGTCGGAAAAATAGAGGGTCAGCGACATCGGCTTGCCCAGGCCATCGACGATCTCCTGCGTGCCGGCGGTCAGGGTGTAGATGCGATCTTCCGTGAGATCCATGCGCGCAGCGCGCAACGACATGGAACTCAGGCCGATGACGGCGAGGAAGATCACGACGATGGCACCGAGGGCAAGCCGCAGCCGATTGGCGCGGGACACGGAGAAAGACGGCCGCTTCATCAGCGCGTCCTCTTCAGGTCAAGCACCAGTACGGCGGCACCCAGCCAGGCGACGATCATGGCACCGAAGTACATCAGGTCACGCAGGTCCAGCACACCACGCGCGATCGCGTTGGCGTGCCGCACGATGGAGAGCTGGCCCATGGCACCGATCAACTTGGGCGGCAACGAATCCTGGAAGAAATCGAGCACCTGGGGCTGTCCGATCAGGAGCAGGATGAAGCACACCGATGCGGTAAGGATGAATGCGATCACCTGGCTACGTGTCGCCGTCGACATGCACGCACCGATCGCGAGAAACGCGCCTGCCATAAGCCAACTACCGATGTAACCCGCCATCACGACACCGTTATCGGGCTCACCCAGGTAGTTCACGGTGATCCAGATCGGGAAAGTGAGCACCAGGCAGATGCCGATGAACGCCCACGCGGCGAGGAACTTGCCGAGCACCGCCTGCGAGATGCTGACCGGCAGGGAGAACAGCAGCTCCAATGTGCCGGACGAGCGCTCTTCGGCCCACATCGACATGGTCACGGCGGGGACGAGCACCAGGTACAGCCATGGGTGCATGTCGAAGAAGGGCTGCAGGTCGGCCAGGCCACGGTCGTAGAAATCACCGGTGTAGAAGGTGAGCACGCCGGCCATGACCAGGAAGATCACCATGAAAACGTACGCCACCGGGGTGACGAAGTAGGCACGCAGCTCGCGGCGCGCGATGGCGGAAACCGCGCTCATGCGTTGCCCCCGCGCGGCTGCGTCGTGATCTGGCGGAACACTTCGTCGAGACGCCCCTGCTCGAGCTGGATCTCGGTCACCCGCAGGTTTTGTTCGCGGAGCAGGGCCTGCACCGCTTCGAGAATGGCTTCGCCTGGCTTCGGGAAGACGGTGACGCGGCCGTCGAGCGGGTCGACCTCGGTCATGGAGACGCCGGGGATACGTGCGAGCATCTCGCGCGAGACGCCGCTACCCTGCGCACTGAACGACACGGCGCCGTGGTAGCGCGAGCGCGCCTCCAGTTCAGCGGGGGTGGCATCGGCGAGGAGTTTGCCGTTCGCGATGATCGCCACGCGGTTGCACAGGGCATGCACTTCTTCGAGCAGGTGGGTGGAAATGAGAATGGTGCGCTCGCGCGCCATGGCGTCAATGAGCATGCGCACCGAGTGTTTCTGGTTGGGGTCGAGGCCGTCGGTGGGCTCGTCGAGCATGAGCACCGGCGGGTCATGCAGGATCGCCTGGGCGAGGCCGACGCGGCGACGTAGTCCCTTGGAGAGGGTGCCAATGGTGGCTTCGAGTACCTCGTCGAGTTCGAGGCGGGTGACGACCTCATCGAAGCGACGCCGGGCGACCTCACGGTCGAGGCCGCGGACGCGGACCATGAACGTGAGGAATTCGCGGACGGTCATTTCGGCGTAGCTGGGGGCGCCTTCGGGCAGGTAGCCAAGGGCGCGTTTGGCGGCAAGGGGTTCGCGGCGTATGTCGTGGCCGCAGACGCGGGCCGTGCCGGAGGTGGGCGTGAGGAACCCGGCGATCATGCGCATGGCGGTCGATTTACCGGCGCCGTTGGGGCCCAGAAGCCCGACGACCTGTCCAGGCTCGGCGCGCAGGGTCAGCGAATCGACCGCGATGAGCGGGCCATAGCAACGGGTGAGTCGGTCAGTCTCGATCATGTCCCCTAATTAACGCACGGGGGGTGTACTGGCTTCCACCCTGCGGCATTCGGTCATTCGCCGGGGCGAATGCGCCATTGAATGGACCGATTCACGTGCCTGTAACAAAGAACGCGCGCTACACTACGCCCGTTTTGCCCCACACATTCTGGAGACCCCCCATGAGCACCCCGCTGAAACACCGCCGCATCCTGCTCAAGCTCTCCGGTGAAGCCCTTATGGGAACTGAGGATTACGGCATCGATCCGAAAGTGATCGGCCGCCTCGCCAAAGAAATCCTCGAAGTCATCGACGCCGGCGTCCAGGTCGGCGTCGTCATCGGTGGCGGCAACATCTTCCGCGGTGCCGGCCTCGCCGCCTCCGGCATGGACCGCGTCACCGGCGACCACATGGGCATGCTGGCCACTGTGATGAACGCCCTCGCCATGCAGGACGCGATCGAGAAGCTCGGCGGCGAAGCCCGCACCATGAGCGCCATCAAGATCAACGAGGTCTGCGAAGACTTCATCCGCCGCCGTGCCATCCGCCACCTCGAAAAAGGCCGCGTCGCCCTGTTCGCCGCCGGTATCGGCAACCCGTTCTTCACGACCGACTCCGCGGCCGCCCTGCGCGCCGTCGAAATCGGCGCCGACCTCCTGCTCAAGGCCACCAAGGTCGATGGCGTGTACAGCGCCGACCCGAAACGCGTGCCCGACGCCACCCGCTACGAACACCTCAGCTACAACCAGGTCATCGAGCGCCGCCTCGAAGTCATGGATACCGCCGCCATCGCCCTCTGCCGCGAGAACAAGCTGCCGCTGCGCATCTACGACATGACCCAGCCAGGCAACCTCATGAAGATCATGCAGGGCGAGACGGTCGGCACCCTGGTGGATGCCGGCTAAGCCGGCCCGTGGCTGCCCTGCTATACTCGCCTGCTGACCAGATCGACCGGAAAACCGCCCATGATCAATGACATCAAGAAAGATGCTGAGACCCGCATGGGCAAGAGCATCGATTCGCTCAAGCACGACCTGAAGTCGATTCGCACGGGTCGCGCCAACCCGGCGATCCTCGAGAACATCACCGTGCCCTACTACGGCACGCCCACCCCGCTCGCCCAGGTGGCCAACGTGACCACGCCGGATGCTCGCTCGCTCGCGGTCAAGCCGTTCGACAAGGCCATGGTCGGCCCGATCGAAAAAGCCATCATGGCCTCCGATCTCGGTATCACGCCCACCACCATGGGTATGGATATCCGCCTGAACTTCCCGCCGCCGACCGAAGAGCGCCGCAAGGAACTCGCCAAGACCGTGGCAAAGGAAGGCGAGCAGGCCAAGATCGCCATCCGAAATGTCCGTCGCGATGCCATCCAGCATGTCGACAAGCTGCTGAAGGACAAGGCAGTCACGGAAGACGACAAGAAGCGCGCCGACGATGACATCCAGAAGCTGACCGACAAGTTCATCAAGGAAGTGGACGACGTGGTCAAGGAAAAGGAAAAGGAGCTGATGGCGCTCTGACGCGCCATCGGTCCCCGCCGCCCATGGCTGCGAAACCCGACGCCCGGGTTCCCCGCCACATCGCCATCGTCATGGATGGCAACGGTCGCTGGGCGAAGCAACGTCTTCGCCCACGCACGTTCGGCCACCACGCCGGCCAGAAGGCCGTGCGCCAGGCCGTGGAATTCTGCCTGAAGCGCGGCATCGCCTCGCTCACCTTGTTCGCCTTCTCCAGCGAGAACTGGTCACGGCCGGCGACCGAGGTGTCCGCGCTCATGGAGCTATTCCTTAAAGCGATCGATCGCGAAGTGGACGAACTGCACGGCAACGGCGTGCGCATTCGCTTCGTTGGCGATCTTGGCGCCTTCGCGCCCGAACTGCGCACGCGCATGCACGGCGCCATGGAGCGGACAGCCGCGAATACCGCGCTGAACATGAACGTCGCCGTGAATTACGGTGGGCGCTGGGATATCGCCCATGCGGCCCGCCTGGCCGCCGAGGCCGCTGCACGCGGGGAATTCCTGCTGGCGGAACTCGACGAGCAGCGCCTGAACAGCTACACCTGCCTCGCCGACCAGCCGCCGCTCGATCTGTTCATCCGCACCGGCGGCGAACGCCGTGTAAGCAACTTCCTGCTCTGGCAGCTTGCCTACGCCGAGCTCTACTTCACTGACACCCTGTGGCCCGATGTCGACCAGGCCTGCCTCGATGAGGCGCTGGACGACTACGCCCGCCGTGAGCGCCGCTATGGCCGCACCGGCGAACAGGTCGCCACGGGCTAACGCCAGACCCCCATGCTGAAACAACGCATCATTACCGCGGCGATCCTCCTTCCGGTCGTACTCGCCCTCATCCTGCTTCCGCCCACCGGCTTCTTCGCGGCCCTGGTCGCCATCGCCTTCGTCGGCGCGGCATGGGAATGGGCGCAGCTGGCCGGTTTTCGCACCCAACTGGCGCGGGGCATCGTCGCCGCCAGTGCGGCCGCGATCTTTGCCGTGATGCTCCTGGTCCGCACGCATGGCCTGCTGGCCGCGCTTACCTTCGCCGGCGTGGCCTGGTGGATCGGCTGCTGCTTCTGGCTGCGCCATTTCACCTTCGCCGCCGCGCCGAACAGCGAAAACCGCATGCTGAAGCTCGGCGCCGGCCTGCTGGTCATCGTGCCAGCGCTCGCCGCCGCCACCGACCTGCACGCCAGCGAGCATGGCCACGGGTGGACCCTGCTTGCGCTGGTCATCGTGTGGGCCGCCGACACCGGCGCCTATTTCAGCGGCCGCTACTTCGGCCGGCGCAAGCTCGCCCCACGCATTTCCCCAGGAAAAACCTGGGCCGGCGTGTATGGCGCGATTGTCGCCGGCGGCCTCGTGTCCCTGCTCGGTGGCTGGATGCTCGGCGTGGACGATGCCGGCAAGCTCGTGGGGCTCGTCATCCTGGGCATCCTCACCGTCGCGGTTGCCGTCGTCGGCGACCTCTTCGAAAGCCTGATGAAGCGGCATGCATCGGTAAAGGACTCGGGAAGCCTGTTCCCGGGCCATGGCGGCATGCTCGATCGCATGGATAGTGTTTTCGCGGCCCTGCCGATCTTCGCGGCCGGCAAGCTGTTGCTGGGTCTGTAGCCATGGCCGTCCGCCAGGTTGGGGTCCTGGGCGCCACCGGATCGATCGGCACCAGCACGCTCGACGTCATCGCGCGCCATCCGGATCGTTTCCGCGCCAGCGTACTGGTCGCCAATCGCGGTACCGAAGCGCTGGCAAAGCTGTGTGAGCGCTTCCGCCCCGATCTCGCGATCGTTGCCGACCCCTCCATGGAGGCGGATCTCGCTCGCCGCCTCGCCGCCGCCGGCGTCACCTGCGATATCGCGTCGGGTGCCGATGCGGTGACCGCCGCGGCCGCTGGCCCCCTCTGCGATACCGTCGTGGCCGCGATCGTCGGCGCCGCCGGCCTGGATTCGACCCTGGCCGCCGCGCGTGCGGGCAAGCGCCTGCTGCTCGCCAACAAAGAATCGATCGTCATGGGCGGCGAGCTGCTGCTGCAGGCGCTGCGCGAGGGAGGTGGCGACCTGATCCCGGTCGATTCGGAGCACAACGCGATCTTCCAGTGCCTGCCCGGTGGCAGGCCTGACCTGCACGGCGCCGGCGTGCGCCGCCTGATCCTCACCGCCTCTGGCGGCCCGTTCCGCGGCCGCAAGCGCGCGGAGCTGGGCACGATTACCCCCGACGAGGCCTGCGCCCATCCCAAGTGGTCGATGGGCCGGAAAATCTCGGTCGATTCGGCGACGTTGATGAACAAAGGCCTCGAAGTCATCGAGGCCCACCACCTTTTCGCGGCGCCCGTCGATGCGATCGAGGTGGTCGTCCACCCGCAGAGCCTCGTCCACTCCATGGTCGATTACGTGGATGGCTCGGTGCTGGCCCAGCTCGGCAACCCGGACATGCGCACGGCCATCGCCTGCGCGCTCGCCTATCCCGAGCGCATCGAGGCGGGCGTGGCCCGCCTCGATCTCGCCGCACACGCGCGCCTGGACTTCGAGCAACCCGACCTGGAGACCTTCCGTTGCCTGGCTCTCGCTTTTGCGGCGCTGCGGGCGGGCGGTGACGCCACGGCCATCCTGAACGCGGCAAACGAGGTGGCCGTGGAGGCCTTCCTGGCCGGCACCCTGCCCTTCCTGGGCATCGCCGAGGTCGTTGAACGCGTTCTTGAGGAACTGCCGGCCAATCCGGTGGTCGATGTCCAGACCCTTGCCGAGCGTGATGCTGAAGCCCGGCGGGCCGCCCGGGGCGTGCTCCACCGCGCTTACTGCTAAACTCGTTCCACCCCTACGTTTTTTTCGAGACCCGCCCCCTAAGATGAGTCCCTTCCTAGGTTCCGTGTTCTGGCTGCTCGTGACGCTTGGCGTCCTGGTGACCTTCCACGAATTTGGCCACTACTGGGTCGCGCGCCGCTGTGGCGTGCGCGTCCTGCGCTTTTCGGTGGGTTTCGGCCGGCCGCTGTGGCGTCGCGTCGCGAAGGACGGCACCGAGTACCAGATCGCCGCCATCCCCCTCGGCGGCTACGTCAAGATGCTCGACGCCCGTGAGGGCGAGGTCCCCGAGAGCGAGCGCGACGGGGAATTCACCAGCAAGTCGGTCTGGAAGCGCATCGCCATCGTCGCCGCGGGGCCGGTCTTCAACCTCATGTTTACCGTCGTGGCCTTCTGGGCCATGTACATGGTGGGCCGCCCGGACCTGGCGCCGATCATCGCGGCCACGCCGGGTTCGCCCGCGGCCGTCGCCGGCATTCATCCTGGCGATCGCCTGTTGGCGGTCGATGGCACCAAGGTCGCCACCTGGAGCGATGCCACCGATATCCTCTTCAACGGCCTGCTGGGCAACGAGCCCGTACCGGTGCATGTGCGCGGCACCGACGGCGCCGAGCGCAACGTGGTCCTGCCGGTGCAGAACCTGGCCTTCGGCGATGCGGGCAAGCGCTTCCACGAGCTTGGGCTCGACCTGGAATCGCCGCCGGCGGTCATCAGCGAAGTCGTCCCAGGCGATCCCGCTGCCCTGGCCGGCTTGCTCCCGGGCGATCGCATTACCCGCATCAACGGCCAGGCCGTCGACGATTTCGCCGCCTTTACCAAGCTGGTCCAGTCGGAAGCGGCGAAGTCGCCGAAGCTCGCCCTGGGCATCGATCGCGCCGGCAAGGTTTCCACGATCGATGTGACCGCGCGCATGAAGTCCGAGCAGGGCCAGCCCACCCGTTGGCTTGTCGGCATCGCGGGCAAGCCGCTGGAAGCCGCCATGCTGCGCTACGGCCCGGTGCGCGCCTTCACCGAGTCGCTGCGGGCCACATGGGCGGGCACCACCTCCACGCTGGGCATGATCGGGAAGATGCTCTCGGGCCAGGCCTCGGCCAAGAACATCTCGGGCGTCATCGGTATTGCCCAGGTAGCCAACAGCGCGGCCAACCAGGGTCTCGGCTGGTTCCTCAACTTCCTGGGGCTGGTGTCGCTAAGTCTTGCGATCTTGAACCTGTTGCCGATTCCCGTCTTGGACGGGGGACACCTGCTGTATTACCTTATTGAGTTGGTCAAAGGCAGCCCGGTCAGCGAACGCACCATGATCGCTGGCCAGTATCTCGGGCTCGCCCTGCTGTTCACACTGATGGGGTTGGCGTTTTTCAACGACATCCAGCGCATGCTCGTCTCGTGACGGGTGCGCATCTGTCTTTCCCAGGCCTCGGGTGCGCAAGCGCTCGCGGCCAGACGATGCCGGGCATGAGCCCGGCACGTGCTCCTCTTCGGTCGCCGGCCTCGTCCGCCGGTGACTGGACTTAACCCATTGGAATCGACGATGAAGCGTATCGCCGCCCTGATCCTGCTCGCCTCCCTGTCCGCCAATGCGCTTGCCTTCGAGCCGTTTGTCGTTTCCGATATTCGTATCGATGGCCTGACCCGCATCGCGCAGGGTACGGTGCTGAGCTACCTTCCGATCGAGAAGGGCGACACTGTCAGCGATGACAAGGCGCAGGCCGCCATCCGCGCCCTCTACCAGACCAAGTTCTTCAGCGATGTCGAAGTCGACCGCGAAGGCGACATCCTGGTCGTCAAGGTCATCGAGCGCCCGGCCATCGCCAAGCTCACCCTGCGTGGCAACAAGGACATCAAGGAAGACGACCTGCGCAAGGGCCTGAAGGAGATCGGCCTCGCGGAGGGCGAGACCTTCGATCGCCTGTCGCTCGACCGTGTCCAGCAGGAACTGATCCGCCAGTACTACAACCGCGGCAAATACAACGTGTCGGTCGAACCGCACGTCACCCAGCTGGACCGCAACCGCGTCGCGATCGATATCGAAATCCGCGAAGGCAAGGCGTCCAAGATCAAGGAAATCAACGTCGTCGGCAACAAGGCGTTCACGGACAAGGAAATCCGTGATGGCTTCGAGTCGAACACGTCCAACTGGCTGTCCTGGTACTCCAAGGATGACCAGTACTCGCGCGAGAAGCTCTCGGGCGATCTGGAAAAGCTCAGCAACTACTACATGAACCGCGGCTACGCCGATTTCGGCATCGATTCAACGCAGGTGGCGATCAGCCCGGACAAGCGCGCCATGTACGTGGACGCCAGCGTCAAGGAAGGCGAGGTTTACACCGTCTCCGACGTCAAGCTGCTCGGTGAGCTGATCCTGCCGGAAGACACCCTGCGCAAGCTGGTCTACATCCACAAGGGCGATACCTTCAACCGCGCTGCCATCGAAGCCTCGAGCGACGCGATCAAGGCCATCCTCGCCAACATCGGCTACGCCTTTGCCAAGGTCACTCCGGTGCCCAAGCTGGACAAGGACAAGCGCACCGCCGATCTCACCCTGTTCATTGAGCCGGGCAAGCGTGTGTACGTGCGTCGCGTCGTGTTCCAGGGCAACACCCGCACGGAAGACGAGGTGCTCCGCCGCGAAATGCGCCAGCTCGAGGGCGCGTGGTACTCCCAGGGCGCCATCGATCGCTCGAAGACCCGCCTGCAGCGCCTCGGCTACTTCAAGACCGTCGACATCGACAAGCAGCTCGTGCCGGGCACGGTCGACCAGGTCGACCTGACCGCCAAGGTCGAAGAGCAGTCCGCCGGCTCGCTGATGTTCGGTGTCGGTTACTCGCAGTACTCCGGCATCATCCTGTCGGCGTCGGTGTCGCAGAACAACTTCATGGGCACGGGCGATCGCTTCTCGATCGGCGCGGAAACCAGCACGTACTACAAGCGCGTCAACGCGAGCTACGTGAATCCGTACCTCACCGACTCGGGCATCTCGCTCGGCTATAACCTCGGCTATAGCAAGCTCGATTACGGCGATACCGATCTCGCGAACTACACCTACAGCACCAAGTCCTTCGAGACGACGCTGTCGGTGCCGATCTCGGACTTCGACTCGCTGTCGACCAGCCTTGGTATCAGCTCGAACCTGATCAACAGCTCGTTCTACACGCCGCGCCAGCTGGTGGCCTACCAGGATGCGCTGGGCAACAAGACGATCCATTCGTGGACGTCGAGCCTCGGCTACACCCATGACACCCGCAACAGCTACTGGGCACCCACCCGCGGTGGCCAGCTGTCGCTGTCGATCTCCGGTGCCCTGCCCGGCTCCACGGTGCAGTACTACAAGATCTTCGCCGAAGCGAACCACTACTGGCCGATCGGCAAGGGTTTCGTGCTCTACCTCGATGGTCAGGTCGGCTACGGCAATACCTATGGCCAGAAGTACGACAACCCGGGTTACGACGTCGATCCAGCCACGGGCAAGCCCCGGCTGGATGCGAACGGCAATCCGATCGAGCTGTATAGCAAGGGCGAAAAGGTCGCGTTCCCGTTCTGGGAGAACTACTACGCCGGCGGTGTGCGCGACGTCCGTGGCTTCCAGGACAACACCCTCGGTCCACGTCTCTGCGACGGCGGCAGCGCCAGCTCCACCCCGGACAAGAAGAACCAGTGCTCGGGCGGCTACTACAGCTACGGCCAGCCGGTCGGTGGCGCGTTCAAGACCCTCGGTACGGCGCAGGTCTTCCTGCCGCTGCCGTTCCTGAAGGATGTGAACACGGCGCGCGTGTCGTGGTTCGTCGACGTCGGTAACGTCTACGAGAGCTACTCGACGTTCAAGGCCAGCGAACTGCGTGCCTCGACCGGTCTCTCGCTGCAGTGGCAGGCGCCGATCGGCCCGCTGATCATCAACTTCGCGGTGCCGTTCCGTAAGCAGGATGGCGACAACCGCTTCGTCGAGCGCATCCAGTTCACCTTCGGCAGCCAGCTCTAAGCATGGCGTAGCTGCATACGCTGTTTTGTACAATCCCGGGGGTGGCAGGTTCCAGACCTTGCCACCCCCTTCTCTTTCTGGGAGTCCCCCCGTGAGCGGCAACCCCCACTACACCCTCGCTGAGCTGGCCGAGCGCTTCGGCCTCGAAGCGCACGGTGACCCGGCCACGGCCGTGGATGGCGTCGGCACCCTGGCCACGGCCACGCCGTCGCAATTCACCTTCCTGTCCAACCCGAAGTACACCTCCCAGCTGACCGCCAGCCAGGCCGGCATCGTGGTGCTCAACGCCGATGCCCTGCCCCTGCGCACCGGCGCGGCCCTTGTCGCGAAAGACCCTTACGTGGCCTACGCGAAGATCGCCGCGCTGTTCGAGGTCATGGGCGATGCACCGCGCGGCATCCATGCCAGCGCCGTGGTCGCGCCCTCGGCGCGCATCCACGCCACGGCCAGCATCGGCCCTTGCTGCGTGGTGGAAGATGGCGCTGTCGTGGAAGAGGGCGCGATCCTGGGCCCGCATTGCACGATCGGCCCAGGCTGCGTCGTCGGTGCCGGCTCGCGGCTCGTGGCCCGCGTCACCCTGGTCATCCGGGTCACCCTGGGTATGCGCGTACTGGTACACCCGGGCGCGGTGATCGGCTCGGATGGATTCGGGCTCGCCTTCGATCGCGATCACTGGGTGAAACTGCCCCAGCTCGGTGGCGTCCGCATCGGCGATGACTGCGAAATCGGCGCGAATACCACGATCGATCGTGGCGCACTGGAAGATACGATCCTCGAGGAAGATGTTCGCCTCGATAACCAGATCCAGATCGCCCACAACGTCCATATCGGCGCGCATACGGCCATGGCAGGGTGCTCTGCGGTGGCCGGTAGTGCGAAAATCGGCCGTTACTGCCTGATCGGCGGTAACGCCGGCATCCTCGGCCACCTCGAAGTGGCCGACCGGGTTACCATCACGGCCAAGAGCCTGGTGACGGCATCCATCCGGGAGCCGGGCGAATACTCGTCTGGATCCCCGCTGCAGGAAAACCGCCAGTGGCGGCGCAATGCGGCGCGAATGAAACACCTAGACGAGTTTGCGCGCCGCCTGACGGCGCTGGAAAAGGACAAAGGGCAATGACCGAAATGAAAGCTGCCGTGACGCTCCCGGTGGATGTCGAGCAGATCCAGCGGCTGCTGCCGCACCGTTACCCGTTCCTGCTGGTGGACCGTGTCACGGAGATCGACCCGGGCAAGACCATCACGGCGATCAAGAACGTCACGATCAACGAACCGTTCTTCCAGGGTCATTTTCCCGGCCACCCGGTCATGCCGGGCGTGCTTATCGTCGAGGCCATGGCCCAGACCGCCGGCCTGCTCACCCAGATCACCAGCCAGCTGGACGGCGCCAGCGGCAGCCCGCTCTTCTATCTGGTGAAGGTGGATAACGCGCGTTTCTCCGCCGTGGTGTCGCCGGGTGACCAACTGGTGATGAAGGTCGCACTCAAGCGCCTCATCCGTGGTATGGGCCTGTTCGAAGCCAAGGCCTTCGTGGATGGCAACGTCGTCGCGTGCTGCGAACTGATGTGCGCCGCGAGGAATGACAAATGATCCATCCGACCGCGCAGATCGATCCATCCGCGCGGATCGCGGATAACGTCAGCATCGGTGCGTACAGCATCATCGGTGCCGATGTCGTCATCGGCGAGGGCACCAGCATCGGTCCGCATGTCGTGATCGAAGGGCCCACCACCATCGGCCGTGACAACCGCATCCTGCAGTTCGCGTCGATCGGCGGCCCGCCGCAGGACAAGAAGTGGCAGGGCGAGCGCACCGAAGTCGTCATCGGCGATCGCAACCTCATCCGTGAATTCGTCACGATCAACCGCGGCACGGGCGATGGTGGCGGTGTCACCCGCGTGGGCAACGACAACTGGCTGCTCGCCTACGTGCATATCGCGCACGACTGCCAGGTCGGCAATAACATCGTCTTCTCGAACTACTCGGCACTGGCCGGCCACGCCGAGATCGGCGACTGGACCATCATGTCCGGCTACTCCGGCGTGCACCAGTTCTGCAAGGTCGGCGCGCACGCGTTTATCGGCATGGGCTGCCTGGTCGGCTCTGACGTGCCGCCCTTCGTCATGATGGCCAACGAGACCCGCGGCCGTCCGCGCGGCATCAACAGCGAAGGCCTCAAGCGCCGTGGCTTCGATACCGGCCGAATCGCCTCGATCAAGCGCGCGTACCGCACGCTCTACATGGCTGGCCTGCCGCTGGCCGAGGCTCGTGAACAGCTGGTCACCCTGGCTGAAACCAGCGAGGACGTGCGCCAGATGCTCGAGTTCCTCGATCGCAGCGAGCGCTCGCTCGCGCGGTGACGGCCGTGGCTGACGCACCAGTCATTGCCTTGATCGCCGGCGAAGATTCCGGCGATCAGCTCGGCGCCGACCTGCTCGATGCACTGCGCGCCCGTTACCCGGGCGCGCGTTTCGTCGGCATCGGCGGCCGGCGCATGATGGCCCGCGGCTTCGAATCCTGGTTCGATATCCGCGAGCTTTCGGTCATGGGCTTTGCCGAGGTGGTGAAGCACCTGCCGCGGCTGCTGAAGTTACGCAAGGCGCTCATGCGGCGGCTGCTCGATACGCGTCCCGACGTCACCATCGGTATCGACGCGCCCGACTTCAACCTCGGCGTGGAGCGCAAGCTGAAAGCCGCCGGACTGCGCACCGTGCATTACGTCAGCCCGTCGGTCTGGGCTTGGCGCGAGAAGCGCGCGGAAAAGATTGGCCAGTCCGCCGACCGCGTGTTGTGCCTGTTCCCGATGGAACCCCCGATTTACGCGAAGCATGGCGTTGACGCCCGTTTCGTCGGCCACCCGCTGGCCGATACGTTCCCGATGATCTCCGACCGTGCCGCCGCGCGCGACGCACTTGGCTTGCCGCATGACGCGCCCGTGCTTGCCGTGCTGCCAGGCAGCCGTCCCAGCGAGATCGAGCGTATCGGCGCGATTTTCATCGACGCCGCGAAGCAGGTTGCCGCTGGCATGCCGAACCTGCGCATCGTGGTGCCCGCGGCGAACGAGCGCGTGCACGCACGGCTCAGCGAGCTGCTCTCGGGCTTCCCCGGCATCCCGCCCCTGCTTACCGATGGACACTCACACGAGGCCATGCTGGCGGCCGACATGGTGATGCTCGCGTCCGGTACCGCGACGCTGGAAGCCATGCTGGCGAAGCGGCCCATGGTCGTCGGCTACCGGGTTTCCCCGACCAGCTACCGCATCGCCAAAGCCTTGCGGATGCTGAAGACGGATGTCTACAGCCTGCCAAATATCCTGGCCCGCGCCTGCGGCCTCGGTCGCAAACGGCTCGTTCCCGAGTACATGCAGGACGAGTGCACGGCAGGTAACCTTGCCGCGGCGACGCTCGACATGCTCGGCGACAGCGAGCGGCGCGGCGCGATCGTCGCCGCGTTCGAGTTCCTGCACGAAGCGTTGCGCGGCGGTCTCGATGGGCACGCCGCCGATCATGCTGCCGACGCGATCGCCGATTTCGTCGCCACGCCCGCGCGCTCCGCGACGGGCGACGGTTCGCGAACGTAAGCCGGCATGCCACGTAAGCCCAATATCACCCGCCAGCTCGGCACCGAGTACGTCATCGCCGGCGTGGACGAGGCGGGACGGGGGCCGCTGGCCGGCCCTGTCGTGGTCGCCGCTGTGATCCTCGATCCGGCGCGGGTGATTCGCGGCCTCAACGATTCCAAGCAACTGGACGAGACCACCCGGGAAAAGCTGTTCGGGCGCATCGTCGAGCGGGCCCTGGCCTTCAGCGTGATCTTCGTCGAGCGCGAGGAAATCGACACGATCAACATCTTCCAGGCCACCATGGTCGGCATGACGCGCGCCCTGATGGGGCTCTCGCTTGCCCCCACCATGGCGCTGATCGATGGCAACCGCCTGCCGCGCACCCTGCCCTGCCCTGGCCGGGCCGTGATTGGCGGCGACGCCACGGAACCCGCCATCAGTGCCGCCTCGATCCTGGCCAAGGTCAGCCGCGACCGGCACATGAAGACGCTGGAGCAGGTGCACCCGGGCTACGGCTTTGCCCGGCACAAGGGCTAT
Source organism: Luteibacter sp. (assembly GCF_036500425.1). Lineage (GTDB taxonomy): Bacteria > Pseudomonadota > Gammaproteobacteria > Xanthomonadales > Rhodanobacteraceae > Luteibacter. The sequence continues at coordinate 49,088 of NZ_DASYCB010000073.1, read as the reverse complement.
GGCGTGCCCGAACACCTGGACGCCCTGAACCGGCTAGGCCCTTGCGAAGCCCACCGGCGCAGCTTTGCCCCGGTGAAGCGCTGGTTTGAGCCGGAGGACGTCGGCGAACCCGTGGCTGATCTGTTTACGGCTGCAACCTGAACGGGTTCCGCCGCGTTCGCCTGGATTCCTAAAGTCCCTGCCCGTACGGCCGATAGCCCTGCTAACGCCCCCCACACCCCCGGGCGTCCGCTTTAGCCATTCGCATAGACAGGGACCACCATGAAGAAGATCGCCATCGCCGCCGTGCTGCTGCTCGCTGCCCCGCTTTCCGCTCAGGCCGCGTGTGCCGCCAAGGATTTCGCCATCGACGGTTTCGCCGTGAAGCTGCAGCAGGGCTCGGGCCAGCCGCGCTTCAGCATGAAGGGCAACCTCGTGAACAAGTGCTCCGAGGCTGCCGCGGCCCAGGTTCGCATCGATGCGAAGGACGCCTCGGGCAAGGTCATCGCCAGCAAGCAGGGCTGGCCGGCCGGCACCTCGAACATCGAGCCGGGCAAGAGCGTCGATTTCGACCTCGGCCGCCTGTTCCGTTACTCGGCCGACATGTCGGACTACACCGTCGTCGTCTCCGACGTCAAAGCCTGGTAATCCCGGCTTTTGTAGGAGCGCGCTTGCGCGCGATGGGGCTTGCGGCAAGATCCATCGCGCGCAAGCGCGTTCCTACAGTGCGATCCAGCGTACTTTGTCGCCGGGCTGGAATGCATTTTCGCGTGACGGCAGCCAGACCAGCGCATGCGCCGAGGCCAGGTTGCTGAGCATGTGTGATTCCTGGCGCGGCAGCAGGGTCAGGCGAGCGACCGCATCGCTCATGTCCAGGCGCATCCGCACGAGCCGGTCACGCTCGTTATCCGCCTCGACGCGCCCCTCCAGGACGCCTTGCCGCCATGCGGGCTGCACGGACGTTTCGCCTTCCAGATGGCCAAGCACCGCTTGCGCGTGAACCGCCAGGCAGACCAGCACCGCCGCGGGATTGCCTGGCATGCCCAGCAGCACTTTGCCCTCGCGCACGCCAAACCACAGCGGCTTGCCCGGCTTTTGCGCCACTTTCCAGAACACCTTGCGGACACCTAACCGATCGGCCACGAGCGGCACATAGTCGCGATCTCCGACCGAAACACCGCCGCTGGTTACCACCAGATCGGCGCTATCCAGCGCGGCGCTCATCGCTTCTTCCAGCGCCCCTTCGTCGTCGGGCACATAGGCCACCACCGGTTCGCCATAGCCGTGTTCCACGAACCATGCGCGCAACAGCGGCCCATTCGCGTCGTACACCTTGGCAGGCAGCAACGCCTCGCCCACCCTGACCACTTCGTCACCGGTGACCAACACGGCCACCCGGGGGCGTCGGCGCACTTCGACGGTATCGACGCCGGCCATGGCCAACGCGGCAAGGATGCCGGCGGTGACCCGCTGCCCTGCCTGGGCGATAACGGCGCCTTCAATGAGTTCTTCGCCCTCGAAACGAACGCCTTCGCCGGCGTGCACCGCCTCGCGTAGCGAAATATCGCCGCCATCGCGGTCGACGATTTCCTGGCGCGCCACGGCGTCGGCGCCTTCTGGCAGCATGCCGCCTGTCAGGATACGTACCGCCTGGCCAGGGCCCACGCTGACCTCCGCCGGCTCGCCGGCGGCCGCGGTTCCCACCAACACGCGCGGTAACGCGCCGTCGCGGCTACGGATGGCATAGCCATCGAGCGAACTCTGGGTGAAGCGCGGCAGTGCGATGCGCGCGCGTGGCGATTCCGCCAGCACGGCGCCCAGCGCCAACTCCAGCGGCACGCGCTGCGTACCCAGTGGCGTCACGCACTCCCGGTAACGTGCAAAGGTCTCGCCGAGCGGTAGCAGCGCCATCTCAGCCGGCCTGCCCGTAACCGCCCGGATGATGCCCGCCCGCGCGGCCCGTCTCCAGCAGGTGGACAAGGCCCGGCAGCGTGGCCGCCAGCGACTCGCTAGCGCCCCCGCGACTGCCGGGGAAGGTGAGGATGAGGGTCTCCCCCGCGTAGCCCGCCACGCCGCGCGAGAGCATGGCGAACGGCATACGCTGCTGGCCGAAGGCGCGTGCGGCTTCCATGATCCCGGGAATTTCTACGTCGAGCATCGGCTTGACCGTATCCACGGTGATATCGCGTGGACCCAGACCGGTGCCACCCACGGTGATCACCAGGGCGACGTTGCGATCGCACAGCGTGCGAAGCGCGCCACCGAGGACATGGGCGTCATCGGGCAGCACGGTGTATTCGATCGGGGCGAAGCCCGCCACTTTCAGCGCATCGCGCACATAAGTGCCGGCGGTATCCGGCTTGGCGCCACTGGCGACCGTATCGGAGAGCACCAGCACGGCGGCGCTGCGCGGCTGCGCCAGCACACGCCGGTAATGCGACTTGCCACCCAACTTGCGCTCCAGCCGGCAATCGTCGATGTGCAGCTCCTCAGGCTCCGCGTAGGGCTTGAGCATGTCGTAAAGCGTCAGCGCGGCCAGGCTAGCGGCAGTGAGCGCTTCCATCTCCACGCCGGTCGGGCCGATCGTTTCCACCTCCGCGATGATCCGGACCGAGGTATCCGCCAGCTCATAGGCCACATCGGCACGGTGAATCGGCAACGGGTGGCATAGCGGAATCAGCTCATCCGTGCGTTTCGCGGCGAGAATGCCAGCGACGCGCGCGGTCTTCAGGGGATCGCCTTTTTCCGTTTCGCCGCTGCGCAAAAGCGCGATGCAGTGGGCGGGAGCATGCAGGGTAGCGGTGGCGCGGGCGACGCGCTTTGAATCCGGCTTCTGGCTGACGTCTTTCATCCGTGACTCGTGTGCGAATGGTGGCGGTGCGGGCGCGGCGCGGGCTCGTCGAGGTCATCGCGGATGCAGCACCCTTCGACGAAGGCACTGCTGCCGTCGGTGTAGAACTCTTCTTTCCAGATCGGCGCCCCGTGCTTTACGGCATCCACCGCGTAGCGGCAGGCATCGAATGCCTCGGCGCGATGCGGTGCGCGCACCACGCAGGCAATCGCGATATCGCCGATCGCCAGGTCGCCCAGACGGTGCACGATGCGCACGTAGGGCACGTTGAAGCGACGGCGCGCTTCAGCTTCCACCTCGCGGATCACCTTTTCAGCAAGCGGCTCATGCGCTGTATAGGCAAGATGCAGCACCCGGCGGCCTTCGTGGTGGTCGCGCACGGTACCGACGAACATGGCCATGCCGCCGCATTCCGGATGGGCATCGAGCTCGAGCAGGGGCTCGATGGCGACTGGCTCGTGGGAGAGTACGGGGTGCGTCATGCTCAGCCTCCCGCCACCGGCGGCAGCAGCGCAATGCGCCGATCCGCCGGCAAGGGATCCGCCCGGCGGACGATCGTGTCGCCGGAGACGCAGGCACAGCGCTCGAGCGATCCAGCCAGCTCAGGGCGGGCACCGGCCAAAAGCGTGACCGCATCGCCCACGGTGCTCACGCTTCCATGTGCAGGCACGGTAAGTTCGCGCGTACCGGCCAGCCGTTCGAGGTTGGCATAAAGTTCAAAAACAATCGGGTCCATAAGAGTCTCTCAGGCGAGATCAGCCGCCCATCGCGTGCATGGTGATCGTTCGTTCCACCGGGCCGGGGCGAGCCGCATAACCGGCATCCTTCAGCCAGACCGCCCTGCGAACCGTTGCGCCAAGCGTTTCGTCATCCGCGCCCTCGCGCATGCGCGCACCCAACGGGGTGCCCACCGGCGAGAACAGGCACGTGAACAGTTCGCCGGTCGCGGTGATGCGCAGCCGATCGCAGGTGGCGCAAAACGGGTGCGATACCGTTGAAATAATGCCCAGGGGGTAGTGGCCGTCCACGCGATAGGGCGAGGCTGGGTCACTTTCACGTGGCAGGCTTTCCACGCTATGGCGTGCAGATATGGCCGCGAGCATCTCGGCCTCACTCACCACGGCATCGCGGCGCCAGTGGCCGGGCGCATCCAACGGCATGTACTCGATGAAACGCAATGGCAGGCCGCGTGCCATGGCCCATTCGAGCAAGGGCACCACCTCACCCTCGTTATCGCCGCGCACGACCACCGCGTTGAGCTTGACCGAAGCACCGGCGTCCGCGAGGGCCTGGATGCCATCGAGTACCGGCGCGATCTCACGCTTGGTCAGCCGCTGGAACACCGCCGCATCGACCGCATCCAGGCTGACGTTGAAGTCATCGATGCCGGCGGCCACCAGCGTGGCGGCCACCGGCGCGATGCGCGAGGCGTTGGTGGTCATCGATAGCCGGCGCAGGCCGTGTTCGCGCAGTGCGTCAATCGCACGAATGCACTCGACCAGGTCGCGGCGTAACAGCGGCTCGCCACCGGTCAGGCGGATCTGGTCGATACCCTGCGCCACGAACAGCCGGGCCAGGCGCGCGATTTCATCCCGCTCCAGCAGGCTCTTGCGCGGGAGCCAGTCCGGATGTTCCGGCATGCAGTACGTGCAACGAAAGTTACAGCGATCCGTCAATGAGATCCGTAACTTGCGCTTGGTACGGCCGTGGCTGTCGATCAATGGGGACATAAGCCTAAGGTAACCAACGGACTGTTAAAGCGGGCGTGTCATGAGCCGCGTTTTCCTTCACCTACATCGTGCCAGAGAACGCGCGCCCGCGCCTTGCATGCGTTGGCCGGCTCCCGCGCGCGGCCACCCGGCACCCCTTGCCAGAAGTCATGGCAAATAGGGCCAGGAGATGGCGCTATCGGCAGATTTTCCGCAGCGCGTCACGCGAACCCTGAAAAAAAGGTGCATCGGATGCGAAAAATCTTCGCCGACCCTATTTTCAGCGGACGAAAGCAACGCTAGAGTGAGTCGCCCGCTGGGCACCGGCCTTCAAGGGCCGCCTCTTTCGATCTAAGTGACAAGGAATATCATGGCCACGACCAAAAAAACGGCGGCAAAAAAGGCCGCTGCCAAGGCTCCCGCCAAGGCTCCCGCCAAGGCTGCAAAGGCTGCTAAGGCACCCGCAGTGCTGAAGCCGATCAAGGATGCACTGTCGAAGTCGTCGCTCGTCTCGCACATCGTCGAGCAGAGCGGTGTGGATTCGAAGAGCGTCAAGGCCGTCATGGCCGCGCTCGAAGCCGCGATCAGCGCTTCGGTCCACAAGAAGGGTGCTGGCACGTTCACGCTGCCGGGCCTGCTGAAGATCACCTCCGTTGCCGTGGCTGCCAAGCCGAAGCGCAAGGGCAAGGATCCGTTCACGGGTGAAGAGCGCTGGTTCGCCGCGAAGCCCGCCTCGGTCAAGGTCAAGGTCCGTCCGCTCAAGAAGCTCAAGGACGCCGCCGCCTGATCTCTCGCGGTGGCCTGACGCCACCGCGGATCGACGAGGTACCCGAAAGCCCCTGCCTTTTGGCGGGGGCTTTTTTTTGGTTCGTCGCCCACGCCCGTCGTAGAAGGGGTTGACTACACTTGTCGTCAGGCGCATCCTGCCTACATCTGTAGTCAGGAAGGTGGGGTCATGGCGAAGAAGACGATTGGCGACCAGGAGCTCGCCTTGCTGCAATACATCGAGGATGTGCCGAAGAGTTCGGTCGCCGAGGTGTGTGCCGGCTATGGCGAAGGGCGCGGGCTCGCGCGCTCCACGGTGCTGACCATGATGGAACGCCTGCGGGCGAAGGGTTATCTCGCCCGGCGCAAGGCCGAAGGTGCGTTCCGCTACAGCGTGACCAGCGAGTCCGGCGAAGTGATGACCGGTGCCGTCGCCCGGTTCGTAGAACGGACGCTGCAAGGCTCGGTCTCGCCGTTCGTCGCCTGGATGGCCGAACGCGGCCAGGTGAGCGATAGCGAGCTCGCTGAACTCGAAGCCCTCGTCGGGCAACTGCAATCCAAGCGAAAGGGCCGCTGACCATGGATGCCTTCCTCGATACGCTGTTTACCCGGCTCGCCGCCGCCTCGTTGCAGACCCTGCTGTTCGCCGGGTTCATCTGGGTCCTGTGCCGATTCCTTCCCTCGCTAAGCGCCGCCACGCGGTCGTGGATGTGGTGGCTGGTGGGCGCGCAGATGGTCGTGGGGTTATGCATCCCCGGCACCATTGAGCTGCCATGGCTGCCGGCCCCTGCCGCCACGACGATCGTTTCAGGCGATCCCACGATGCCGGTCGTGATGACCGTGACCGACATGCCATCACTGGATCCGGCCGTCACCTGGGCATGGTCGTGGGGCAGTGCCCTGCTCGCTGCGTGGGCGCTGATGGTTGCCGTGCAGCTCGTCGTCGGTATCGTGCGCTGGCGGCGCATCGCTGGCGTGGTCGCCCGCGCGCTGCCGCACGACGATGTCCGCCTGGAAACCTTGTGTGCCCAGCGCGCCCGGGGCCTCGGCCTGCGCCGCTCGCCCCGCCTCGCCGTTTCCGCCGAAGTGGATTCGCCCCAGGTGGTAGGCCTGCTGCGCCCGACGATCCTGTTGCCATTGGACGACAGCTTCGGCGACGACGAGCGCGAAATGGCCTTGATGCACGAACTCGCCCACGTGCGCCGCGGCGACCTGCTCCTCGGTGGCATCCCGGCCCTTGCCCGTACCCTGTTTTTCTTCCACCCGATGGCGCACGTCGCCGTCCGCGAATACGCCCTGTGCCGCGAGGCCGCGTGCGATGCGCTCGCGGTTGACCGTGGCCGCCTTGCACCCGGCACCTATGGGCGCCTGCTGCTCCGTCTTGGCGTCACCCCGCATCCGCACCATGCGCTGCCCGGTGCGTCACCCACCTTCCGCATCCTGAAAAGGAGACTCGACATGCTTGGCCAGTCGCAGGACGCGCGCCCGCGCGTCGTCACCACGCTCCTCGTCGCTTCGCTTGCCCTCGCCGCCGCCTTGCCCTGGCGCGTTGTCGCCGCTGCATCGCAGGTGGATACACCCATGAACGTGCCAGCCGCCGCACCGGCCCCCACAGCGAAGCCCGCCCGTGCCGCGAACGCGGCAGTGGCGGTAGCGGCAGCCGAACCCGCCATGGATGCGGAGCCCGCGGCGGTCGCGGAACCGAGCGCCGCCGCCGAACCGTCAGCGGCAGCCGCGCCAGCCACCGCCATCATCATCGACAAGAAGACGATGCCGGGCACCGTTGCCATGCTCGCGGTGCCGCCCACACCCCCCGCACCGCCGGCCCCGCAGGCGCCGGTCGCACCGAAGGCCCCTCCCGCACCGCCGACTCCCCCAGGCGAGCACCTGCACACGACGTACACCACGGTGAATGATCACGGCCCAGGTCGGTTCCAGTCGATCGATGAAAACGACGGCTATATCACCATCGCTAACCAGGATGGCCGCTGGATCCTGCGTGACCCGGCCTACCTGGCCCGTATCCGCGACATCTACCAGAAGAGTTTCAAGGGGGGCCCGGCGCCGCTGCAGCAAGCGATCGATCCGAAGCGCGCCGCTGAGCTCGACCAGCGCCAGGCCGCGCTGAGTGAGCAGATGGCCAAGCTCTCGGAACGGCAGTCCGAACTGGCAGTCACCGAGAGTCGTTCCGGCCATGCAGGCGACCCCGCCTACGCGCAGGCGCATAGCGAAATCGGCCGTGAACAGGGAGAAATCGGCCGGCAGATGGGCGAGGTTGCCCGCGAGCGCGCCATGCATGGACGCACCGAGGCGGAATGGAACCGCGCCATCGCCGAGCAAGCGCGCAAGGCGAACGAGCAGGTGGAAGCCGTGATCGCGGAAGCCATGCGCAAGCACGCCCTGGTCCGCGCCGACTGACGGGCGAGCCGCGCTCCGGTATCGTGAGGGGCTTACCGCGGCATGCGGTAGCCCTTGCGATTCACCCGGAGGCAACATGCGGCTCGAACCTGGCCAGGCCATTGAGGCCCAGGCCCTGCTCTTCGACATGGACGGCACGCTGATCGATTCGCGCGTCGTCGTCGAGAAAATCTGGAAGCGCTGGTGCGATGAGGTCGGCCTGGATTGGCACGTCGTATTGCCGCGCCTGCACGGCGTGCGCATGTACGACTCGATCAAGGAATTCGCGCCGATGGCCGGCCAGGATGTCGACGCCGTCTACGAGCGCCTGTATCGCGAGGAGGTGGAAGACGTGGAGGGCATCGTGCCGATCCCCGGCGCCCTCGCGCTCCTCGCCGCCCTGCCGCCCGAACGCTGGACCATCGTGACCTCGGCCGACACCGTGCTCGCGAAAGCGCGGCTCGGCGCGGCCGGTATCGTGCCGCCACCGCGCATGGTCACGGGCGAGGTCGTCACGCTCGGCAAGCCGGATCCCGAAGCCTATCTGCTTGGCGCGGCACGCATGGGCGCGCCCGCATCGGATTGCCTGGTGTTCGAAGATGCAAAAGCCGGTATCGATGCCGGGCTCGCCGCAGGTGCACGCGTGATCGCGATCGCTGGTGAGCATTCGTTCGAAGTGCCTGGCGATGTCGCACGGATCGCCGATCTCACGGCACTGCGCTTTGATGGCATCCACGCAGACAAGGTCCGCCTACAGGTGGTCAAACCATGCAACTGAAGCTACGCGCCCCTTACGAGAACCTGGTCACGGCGGCGAACTTCATCACGCTGTGCTCGCTAACCTGCGCCATCCTCATCATCAGCCGCGCCCTCTCAGGGCAGCTCGCCTTCCTGGGCACGTTGTTCATCGCCTGCCTGGTATGCGATGGCGCCGATGGCTTCGTCGCACGCAAGACGGGGAAGTCCAGCGACCTCGGCACGCAGCTGGATAGTCTCTCCGATGCGATCGCCTTTGGCGTGGCCCCGGTGGTGGTGGCCGATGTCTATCTGCGTTCGATCGGCGCCGAGGTATTCCTGCCCGCGCAGATCGCGTTCTGCGCCTGTGCGGTCATGCGCCTGGCGATGTTCAACGTGCAGAAAGACAAGTCGATCTTCCTGGGCCTGAATACACCGTCGGCCGCCTCGCTCGTCGTGCTGCTCATCGTGATCGGTCGCTACAGCGGCGCGACATGGCCACCGGAAACCATGCAGCATGTGATCAATGCGATGCTGTTCGTGCTGGCGGCCTCCATGATCAGCCCGTTCCGTTACCTGAGCAGCAAGTCGCTCAAGCTGCGCCTCAACGCCACGACCGTCGTTATTGGCGCCGTGTTCGTCGTCGGTTCGATCTGGGCTTCACCCTGGTCGGTGTATGCCTACCTCGTGATCTACGCGTTGTCCGGACCGATCACGGCGACATGGCTGTTGCTGCGCCGCCTGCGCCGCCCCCGCAGTCCGCGCCAGCCACCGCGCTGAGGCGCGGCTAGTACACGTCGCGGCGGTATCGACCCGCCGCGGCGAGTTCTTCCACCGCGTGATCGCCCAGGATCTCGCGCAGGGCGGCATCCACACCCGGCGCCATGCCCGCCAGGCTGCCACAGACGTAGATGGCCGCACCGTCGGCCACGAAGCGGCGTACGGCATCCGCCGCGGCGCGCAGGCGATCCTGGACGTAACGCGGACCGCGGGCTTCGCGCGACCACACCAGGTCCAGGCGCTCCAGCTCACCCGCATCGCGCCATTGTTCGAGTTCATCGACGTGCAGGCGGTCCACCTGTTCATGACGTTCACCAAACACCAGCCAGTTACGGTGGCGGCCGTGGCCTATCCGGGATTTCAGCAAGGCGCGCAACCCGGCGATGCCGGTGCCATTGCCGACCAGGAGCACGGGCCGGGCATCCATTGGCGCGTGAAATCCTGCATTGCGGCGCACGCGCAAGTCGATAGCGTCGCCCTCGTCGGCGACCTCGGTGAGCCAGCCCGAGCCGCCGCCGAGCGCGCCATCGTCGCCGCGATGCTGGCGTACCACCAAATGCAACGAACCATCCGCTGGCATCGATGCAATCGAGTATTCGCGGTGGGAAAGTAGCGCTTCGTCGCCGCGTGCACGGCGTGGGCCCACCTCCACCACGTCACCTGCCTCCCAGCGCAGGTGAGCCGGATCGCGTGGCACGAGTGCCACATGGAAGCACGGCCCGCCAGCACTCCCTGCATTGAGGAGGCGGCGCTCGCGCAGGTGCCAGGGCTGGTACGCCGGCCGGCTCCAGTCCGCCTGTTCCGTCGCGCCGGCCAACTGGGTGACCTGGCGCTGCCAGTGGCGCAGCGCACCTTCGTCACCGTTGTCGACGTCGACCCGGTCAAACCAGGGCGTCGCGCCATGCTCGCGCAGCCAGCGATCGAGATCGCGGCCGAACGCACAGAAGTCCTCGTAATCACGATCGCCCAGCGCCAGCACGGCATAAGCCAGGTGATGCAGGTCAGGTGAGGTACGCATCACCTGGCGCTGGAACAGGGTCGCGATGTCCGGTGCATCACCTTCGCCCGTCGTGCTGGCGATGAACAGGACGCGCCGGGCGGCGCTTAGTGCGTCGGCGGTAAGCGAAGCGATATCGCGCAGGTCGACGCCCACGCCACCTTGGCGCAACACCGCCACCGTCCGCTCCGCGAGTTCCGTGGCGAAACCCGTCTGCGACGCGTGCACGACAAGGATGCTGGTTACGTCATGGGATTCGTCATCGCGCCGCCGCGGCCATGCCGTGACAGCGGCCCAGGCAGCCCACGCGGTGAACGCGGCTCCGGCCACCGCCGCATGGGAAGCCGAGCCCATGTGCACGCCCGAAAAATCATGCCATCGCGCGGCCAGGACGGCGGCGAGGACCAGCAGCGCGCCGGTCACCAGCTGCCCGGTGGCACTCTTCATTTCACCGCTGCCGCGAACGCCGGTGACGCACGTTCCTCAAACGTGCCGTCACCAGCATAGAGCACGAACAATACGGCGATCCCATGCTGCTTCGCGTACGCCATACCCTCATCCGGACCGAGCACAGTCAACGTCGTACCCAGCGAATCCGCGTGCATGCAGTCCTTCGCAAGAATGCTCACCGATGCGACTTTGTGCGCCACCGGGTAGCCGGTGCGCGGGTCGATGTGATGCGAGTAAAACGTGCCACCCGACTCGAAGAAGTGGCGGTAGTCACCGGAAGTGGCAATCGCCTGGTCATCCAGCGAAACGATGCGACCCACTTCGTCCACGTTATCCACGGCGGCGGATGCCACGCCAGGACGCTCGATCCCAACGTGCCATGGCGTGCCATCCGGCTTGCGACCGTGCGCACGCAGCTCGCCGCCCACTTCGACCAGGTAGGCGTGCACGCCCTGCCCGTCGAGGAAACGCGCGACCTGGTCAACACCAAAGCCTTTCGCGACCGAGGACAGATCCACATACACGCCACCTGGCTGGAACGCGGCGCGTGTCTTGTCATCCAGTTTGATCCGTTGCCAGCCTACGCGTGCACTTGCCGCAGCGAGGGCTGCGGCATCGGGCGCATCGTGCGGACGTTTGTCAGGCCCAAAGCCCCACAGGTTCACCAGCGGACCGACCGTGGGGTCATACGCACCGCCGGAATCTTTCGCCAGGGCCAAGGCATAGCGAAGCACCTGGTAAAACTCCGGCGGTAACGGTTGCCACGTTCCCGCGGGCGCACGGTTGAAGCGACTCAGGTCCGAGTCTGCCTCGTACGTGCTCATCTGGGCCACGACGCGGTCCACCTCGGTCTGAATGCCACGCTCGATCGCGGCATCGTCGGCCTTAGGCGGCAACACGGCATTCACCGACCAGGTGGTGCCCATCGTCTCGCCTTCAAAACGGCGTACGTCGGTAGCCGTGGCGGTCAAACAGACAAACCACAGCAGCATGCAGGCCCCCCTGTAGGAGCGCGCTGGGGGGCGATGGGGCGTGCGGCGAGATCCATCGCGTGCAAGCACGCTCCTACAGGGGGCCAGGCTCATTGGGGGAGGACTTCGAGGGTGGCGGTGTAGGCGACCCGGCGCTGCTTCGCTTCTTTCACCGTGGTTTTGGTGTCTTCCGTACTGGCGTTGACCCAGTACATGCCGGCGTTCGCGAACGTGAAGCTGAAGCGACCCTCCTTGTCGGTCTGTGTGTCCTGCTCATCCTGCGTGTTGCGGTAGCGAGTGGCGCCGGCGATCGCGGTGACCTTCAGGTCCGCGGCCGGCTTGCCATCGAGCAGCAACTGGAACGTCGCTTTCTCACCCGTGACCATGTCGTTCGGCTGGGTCACCGGAACGAGCTCGAGGCCCTTGCCGGTTGGCTTCAGCGCATCGCCACCGGGCTTGCCCTGGGTCACGAAGGTTTCCACGCGCGAGGCCATTTCGCTGACCTGCACGTTCTTCGCATTGGCGGGGATGCCTGCCTTCATTTCGTCCGGCTTGCCGCGCCAGCGCTTCTTCTGGCCATCCACTTCGTAGTTCGCGAACAGACCCTGGTTCACCAGGGCGATGCGGTAGGTGCCTTTCTGCGGCACCGGCAGGTCGAACGCGCTGCGGACCTTGCCGGTCCAGGGATTCTCTGGCTTCACCTGGCTGCCGTCCGGCGCCGTGATCGTCAGGTTATCGAGCTGGGCGGGGAAGTGGTCGGGGTAGTACAGGTCGTTGGAGACTGCCGCATCGACGGTGACCAGCGCGTCATCGCTGGAAACCACGGTGGCCGACGGGACAATCCACATCTTGTGCGCCTGCGCGGCGAACGGCAGGACCATGGCGGCGGCGGCGAGCGCGGCGCGAACAAACGTGTGCTTCATGAAGTGGCTCCTGTCAGGGATTAAGGTCGAGGGTGATCTGGCCGAGTTCGTCCGTGCCCTTGGCGGCAAGATGCACGGGCGCCTTCGCCGGCCAGTCGAACGCGATGCGCTGCGTCTCGTGGCCGCCCACTTCACGGGCAGCCTCGACGATCAGTTCGTAATGGCCCGGGGCAAGCGTGCCCAGCGGAGCCTTGCCATCGGTGAAGCGAAGCTGGTGCTGCCCTGCAGGACGCGTGGCGCCCGACACGCCATCGATCGGCATGCTCTGGTCGCGGCCGGTGCGGCGCCACCACTGGCGCATGTCCTTCAACCACTTGGTGCCTTCGCCGCTGGCCTTCTTCACGTCGTACCAGACGGCCAGGTTTGCCGCCACGCTGTGATCTTCGCGTTCGATCCATACCGCGACGTAAGGCCGGTGGTACTCGGCAACCTTCAGCGTGGGGATCTCAACGGTGAGGTTCATGTCGGCCGCAGCCACCGGGGTGACGAGGAAACAGAGGGCGACGGGAAGCAGCCTGCGCATGGCGATCCTTGGGGTCAGTGAATGAAAAGCAGGGCGAGCACGAGCGGCAGCACGAAACCCAGTGCCACGAGCGGCCAGGTCATGCCGCGCTGGCTCGCATGCATCTTGAGCAGCAGCAAGCCGGTGGCCGCGAAGACCACGCAGGCCAGGGCGAACACATCGATGAACCAGCGCCACACCGCACCGGTGTTGCGCCCCTTATGCAGGTCGTTGAACCACGCAAGCCAGCCGCGATCGGTGGCTTCGTACTGCACCTCACCGGATTCGCGATCGATGCTTACCCACGCATCCCCGCCAGGTCGCGGCAGTGAGACATACACCTCGTCCGCGCTCCAGTCGCCATCGCGCCCGGCGATATCCGCGCCGGTCTGGTTGTGGATCGCCTCCGCCACGGCGGCGTCCACCGGCGCCGATTTCCGGCCCGGATCGACCAGGCGTTTCAGCAGGGCGGGTGCCAGGGTCGTAGCGTGGCGCTCCACGCGCGGCGTCGCCTCGATCTGGGCGGCATGATTCAGGGTGAAGCCGGTGGCCGAGAACAGGAACAGCACCACCAGCGACACGGCGGAGCTGATCCAGTGCCAGCGGTGCAGGTGTTTCAGCCAGAACGCGCGGCGTGTCCGGTCGACGGGGTCGCGCATGCGTTGTCCGGTCCCTGTGGCGGTATAGGTAACCGCTAGATGGTATCCGCAATGCGAATCGTTCGCAATTGGAAGAAAGGACCGGGAAAGCCTGCCGCGACAGCATGCGAGCACCCCAATACGGAGCGTATGCTTGTCCCCCATGCGCATACTCCTCGCCGAAGACGACGCCTCTATCGCCGCCGCCGTGCGCTCGGCCCTGCAGCAAGGTGGTCACGCCGTTGACCACGTTGCCGATGGTGCGAGCGCCGACAACGCGCTGCGCGACCACGACTACGACCTGCTCGTGCTCGACCTGGGCCTGCCCCAGCTCGATGGCAGTGACGTACTGAGCCGCGCGCGCAAGCGCGGGGCCAGCCTGCCGGTATTGGTGGTGACCGCCCGCGAGGGCCTGAAGGAACGCGTGCGCGTGCTCGACCTGGGCGCCGACGATTACCTGGTGAAACCATTCGCACTCGCCGAGTTCGAGGCGCGGGTGCGCGCCCTGCTCCGCCGCCGGACCAGCCATGGCACGCCGGAATTCCGCATCGGCCGCCTGCGCCTGGATATCCCCGGCCACCGGGCATGGATCGGCGAGACGCCACTGGACCTCACCGCCCGCGAGTTCGGCCTGATCGAAGCCCTGGCCACGCGCGCCGACAAGGTCACCAGCCGTGCACAGCTGGTCGAAGCGCTATGCAACTGGGACGAGGACCTGACCGACAACGGCCTGGATATCGCCCTGCACCGCCTGCGCAAGAAGCTGCAAGGGTCGGGTACCAATGTGCGCACCATCCGCGGCCTGGGCTACCTGCTCGAAGAATCCGTAGATGCCTGAACGACGCCACGCAGCGCGGCGCCCCGCGCGCCCCAGCCTGCGCCGGCGTCTGCTTACCTTCCTGCTCGTGCCCGTGCTCGGCGTCTTGCTGGTCGACGCGGTGGTGGGCTATTTCATCGCCCTTGCCTACTCCAACCGCGTGCACGATTCGGACCTCTCCGACTCGGCGCTCACGCTGGCGGAAATGATCGGTAGCGACGCCCTGCACGGTGAACTGACCGCACAGGCCCGTTTCCTGCTCGAATACGACCCCGACGGGCGCAATTATTACGAAGTGATCAGCGACCGGCACGGTCTGATCATCGGCAATGCCGAACTCGCCGTACCGAGCACCCGGCCGGTCGATGTGGATGCGCCGCCGTTCCTCTACGACACCGACCTGGGCCACAAGGCGCTGCGCGCCGCGGTCATGCGCGTAGCCAACCGGCACGACGCAGGCGATACGATCACGATCAAGGTGGCCGAGAACCTGCGCGATCGTCATCAGCGCGCACGCGAAATCCTGCTGCTGACGCTGCCCATGCAAGCGCTGCTGATCGTCGCCGTACTCTTGCTGGTCTGGTTCGGGGTGAGCCACGGCCTTGGCGTGCTCGAGCCACTCACCACACGGCTTGGCCGCCGCGGGCACGACCTGGGCCCGATCGGCGAGGAAGACGTGCCGGTCGAGATCCTGCCGCTCACCCGCACCATCGATGACCTGTTCGCGCGCATGCGCAACATGCTGGGCTTGCAGGAGCGCTTCATCGCCGATGCGGCCCACCAGTTGCGCACGCCACTTGCAGGCATCCAGTTGCACGTCGAGCGTGTGGGGAGCGGCGCCGACCCGGTTCAGCAACAGGATGCGCTCGCCCATATCCACCGCCTGGCCGCCCGCGCTGCGCGCACCTCGGCACAACTTCTCGCCCTTACCCGCACCCAGTCGCCCGACCTGCCCGACCACGATGGCATGGCGGTGATCGACCTCTCGCAAGTGGTCCCCGAGGCCGTGGGTATGCGCGTACACCAGGCCCTCGCGCTCGGCGTGGATCTCGGCTATGAGGGTGCGGATGGCGCCTGCCTGGTCCGTGGCGATGCCCTGCAGGTGCAGGAGGTGATCGATAACCTGGTCGACAACGCCTTCCACTACGCCGGCCGCGGCCGCACCGTGACGGTCTCGGTGGCCTGCGATGCCGACGACGCCGTGCTCGCCGTGGACGATGATGGTCCCGGCGTGGGCGACGCCTTCCTCGACCAGCTCGGCGAGCGCTTCTTCCGCGTCCCGGGCGGCGACGAGGACGGCACCGGACTGGGCCTGGCCATCGTCGAAAGCATTGCCGAGCGCCACGCGGCACGCGTGCAGTTCAGCCGCTCGGCCCTGGGCGGCCTGCGTGTGGAACTACGCCTTCCGGCCCTTCCCACGCCGGGCTAAGCCCGCGGAAAGCTAGCTGAAACCACGGCTTGCGAGCATGCCAGCCATGAGAAAGCGAAGGTGCGAGGCCCTGGCGTGAGCGAAGCGACGGAATTCCAGTTCGAGGGCGGGCGCGACGGCGTCCTGCTGATCCACGGCCTAACCGGTACGCCGACGGAAATGCGCATGGTCGGCAAAGGCCTGAATCGCGCGGGTTTCACCGTGGTCGGCGTGCGCCTGGCGGGCCACTGCGGTAGCGAGGATGACCTGCTCGCCACGACCTGGCAGGACTGGTACGCCAGCGTGGAAGCCGCGGCCGAGCAACTGCGTGGCAAGGTCGATCGCCTGTTCGTCGCCGGCCTTTCGATGGGCGCGGTGCTCGCGCTGCGCCTGGCCGCCGTGCGGCCCGACTGGGTCGATGGGGTGGGCGTGTTTGGCGCGACCTTCCGCCACGATGGGTGGTCGATCCCCTGGACGGGCCGACATCTCTCCTTCGTCCTCCCCATGTTCAAGCGACTGGGCATCGGCCGCAAGCGCAGTTTCCTCGAGCAGCCACCCTATGGCATTCGTGACGAGCGGCTGCGCGCGCAGGTCACCGCCGCGATGTTCTCGGGCGACAGCGAGGCGGCCGGCCTGCCGGGCAACCCCTGGCACGCGCTGGCGGAAATGTGGTGGCTGGCGCGCGACGTGCGCCGGCGCCTGCCGGATGTGGTGGCGCCGTGTTTCATCGCGCATGCGGCGGATGACGATATCGCCAGCACCGCGAATGCCGATCTGGTGGCCCGCCGCGTCCGTGGCCCCGTCGAGATGCTCTTGCTCGCCGACAGCTACCACATGATCACGATCGACCGTGAACGGCGCACGCTGATCGACCGCAGTGCGGATTTCTTCACCCGCATCGCACGTGATGCGCGCTCCACGCCGATGGCCGCGTAAGCATGCAAGGCCTGGTGTTCTCGCTGTGGCTCGCCAACGTGTTGCTCGATACGGGCGGCCAGCTCGCGTTCAAGGCCGCCGCGAGCGACGAACGCGCAGGCGATGGTCTTGCCCGCTGGAAATACATGCTTGCGCGGCCGTGGATCTGGGCCGGCATCGCCTGCTATGTCGTCGAATTCATGGTCTGGATCGCGTTTCTTTCGCTCGTGCCACTGTCGAAAGGCGTCCTGTTGGGCTCGATCAACATCGTGGCCATCATGATCGCCGGGCGCTTCCTGTTCCACGAACGGCTCAGCCCCATGCGCGTCACCGGCATCCTGCTGGTGGCCGCGGGCGTCGCCATCGTGGGGGCCGGCACATGAAACGGTTCTACCTCATCGGCTTCACGTTGCTGCTCGCGTTCGACACCTTGAACCTCGTGTGCTTCAAGCTGGCGGGCAACCATGCGCTACCGGTGGAACTGAGCGCGGCGTGGCTCGCGCGGGTGTTCTCGCACCCATGGATCTATGGCGCGGTCGTCGGCTACCTCGGTGCGTTCGTTACCTGGATGAGCCTGCTGAAGCACGCACCGGTCGGCCCGGCGTTCGCCGCCTCACACATGGAAGTGGTGAGCGTCATGATTCTTTCCTACTGGGTATTCAGCGAGCCGGTCACGCCCACGCAGATACTGGGCGCGCTAGCGATCGTGGCGGGCATCGCCTGCCTGGCGTTCGCCGAGGGTGATGAGGGTACCCGCGATGTGGTTCCGGCCTGAGCGCGAGGCCCCGCCCACGGCGGGGTTGCCCCTGGGCATGGCCGACATGGGCGGCGATGTGCCCGCGCCGCTCACCGCACTGGCGGCCCAATGGCTGGGCATGGACGAGGCACAACTGGAGTGTTCGGGCACGGCGGCGCTGACCGTCGCCCTGACCGGCCTCGCCAGCCATGCCCGTACCCGCCGCGAAGTGGCCATCCCCGCGTTTACCTGTCCGCTCGTGCCGCTGGCGATCCGCCGCGCCGGGCTGGATCCTGTGCTGGTCGACCTGCGACCGGGGCATTTCGACATGGATCCCGCGCGGCTCGCCGAGGCCTGCAACGAACGCACGCTTGCCATCGTGCCCACGCATCTCGGCGGGCGTACCGCCGATGTCGCGGCGGCCGCCGCCGTAGCCCGCACGGTCGGCGCGTGGGTGGTGGAAGATGCCGCGCAGGCGCTCGGCGCCCGCCTCGATGGGCGCGCCGCCGGCACGCATGGCGATGTCGGCTTCTATAGCCTGGCCGCGGGCAAGGGTCTTTCCATTTTCGAAGGTGGGCTGCTGGTCGCCCACGATGAAGTGCTGCGCGACAGCTTCCGCCGCGCGGCACGCCGTATCGCGGGCTGGCACCCCGGCTGGGAGTTACGGCGTACGGTGGAGCTCGCCGGCTATGCCGCGTTCTACCGGCCGCGTGCCCTGGGCATGGCCTATGGCAAACCGCTTCGTCGCGCGCTACGCCGCGGCGATCTGCTCGGCGCCGCAGGCGAGCATTTCGATGTGGATTTCCCGCTCCACCGCGTGGGTCGCTGGCGACGTGCCGTCGGCGCACGCGCCTTCCACCGCCTGCCCCACTTCATCGACGTGACCACCGCGCAGGCGCGTGCACGTCTCCCCGCGCTGGCCTCGATTCCGGAGGTGAAGGTATTCACGGACGATGGCGGAACGTGGCCGTACCTGATGTTGCTGCTGCCCGATGAGGCCACGCGCGATGCCGCGTTGCAGCGGCTATGGGCCTCGCGGCATGGCGTCGCGCGGATGTTCGTGCATGCCCTGCCGGATTACCCGTACCTCGGCACGATGGCCGGCGGCGATGACATACCGCACGCGCGCGATTTCGCCGCCCGCACCCTCACGGTGACCAATAGCCCGTGGCTCGACGACGCCTCGTTCGAGCACGTCTGCGCCGTGATCGAAGCGACCGTGGTGTCCCGCCAGACCTGACCCTGCCCTCGTAGGAGCGCGCTTGCGCGCGATCGGGCTTGCGGCAAGGTCCATCGCGCGCAAGCGCGCTCCTACAAAGAGCGGGGTTACGCCTTGCCTTGTTCGACCAGGGTGAGTGCGACCTTGTCGCGCAGGTAGACCGGCAGCGCGAGTTCGGGTGCGACCGCTTCGCCCTGCCGGAACCGTTTCGCGGCGACTTCGGCGACGTGCCGTGCCTGCGGGAAACGCGCACCGTCCGCCGAGCGGATCGGTGCGTGGATGCGCTCGCGCACCACGGCTTCGTAGGTAGCCCAGCCGGAGCCCACCACATGCCAGGCGGCGACCTCGGGTAGCAGCAAGGCGGCCGCGGTATCGACACGTTCGCGATCAAGCAGGCTTATGTTGCCGTCGTCCTCGCGGCGCCATGCGGCGACGTAGATCTCGCCCATCCGCGCATCGATGATCGAGAGGATGGCCGCATCGTCCTCCGGCGCCTCCAGCGCCAACGCTTCCAGCGACGACACGGTGACGACGGGCACATCCAGTGCCATGGCCATGCCCTGGGCCAGCGACACGCCCAGGCGCACACCGGTGAAGGCGCCCGGGCCGCGGCCCACGGCGATGCCGTTGAGCGCGCCGCGCGCGAGACCCGCCTCGGCGAGCAGGGCATCCGCCATGGGCAACACCAGTTCGGCATGCCTGCGCGGCGCGATCTCGCTACGTTCGATCACCTCGTCGCCGTGGACGAGTGCGACGGAACAGGCTTCGGTGGAGGTTTCGATAGCGAGGAAGTTCATGGCGTTTCCGTCGGGCTGGTGAACGGCACGTTGTAGGCGTACCAATCGATACGGCGCGTCAGGTACATCAGTAGTGCGATGACTACGACCAGTACCACCGAGCCGATCAGCAGCGCGTACTGTTCCGCGCCGATCAGGCCATACAGTATGGCGTAAACCAGGGCCAGCACGCCGCCCAGCACCAGGCCAGCGGTTCGCGCCCGCAGTGCCGCCGCCGCGTAGCCGCCCACGATGAACACCACGGTGGCCGCCGCAACCAGGTAGGCCGAGGCAAAGCCGATCTGCTCGGAGAGCGCCAGCAGAAGCACGTAGAAACTGGCCATAGCCGCGCCGACCAGCAGGTATTGCACCGGATGCAAACGAAGCCCCTTCAGCACTTCGAACAGGAAGAACGCCACGAAGGTCAGCGCGATGAACAGCAGCCCATATTTTCCCGCACGGTCGTTCTGCTGGTAGACGCTGCCCGGCTTCACCAGTTTCACGCCAAAGGCGGACGCGGCGAGGCGGTTATTCACGTCGGCATTCGCCGCATCCCAGTGCTGACCGTACGAGCGGTTGAGGTCCATCACCTGCCAGGTGGCGTCAAAGCCTTTCGCGGTGACCGACCGGCGGCCCGGCAGCATGGCGCCGGCGAAACTGGGATCGGCCCAGGACGAACGCAGGCGCAGCGTGCTCGCACGGGCCAGGGGTAACGCGGAGAACGCTTCCGTGCCGGCGATGCGCAAGGTCAGGGCAAAGTCGATCGGCGTGGTGCGCGTGGGATCCACGGGCAATGGCGCGGTGAGCACACTGTATCCGCCCATCGTCGCCGCGGATGACGCGAGGCGGATCGGACGGCCATCGACAGTCGCCGCGGTGATGCCCTGCAGGCCCCGTGTATCGGCGATCAGCAGGCGTAGCTCCGTTTTCCCCGCGCTCAACATCGTGCCGCTTTCCTCACCCGCACGCACGAGGTCTTCCGGCAGGAAGCGGCCGCGAATCGTGACGTCACTCGTGTAGACAGGCACCTCATACATGCCGCTGCTGCGGCGCTCCACGGTCAGGTCGGCGATGGTGGTCATCTCGTCCGCAAGCACGATGTGCGTGCTGTCCTGCACGCTGACGATGCGGCCGTTGCTGTCATGCACCTCGGCGCGGGCCGGCACGGCCAGCAGGAAACCGCCGAGGGTCTGCGCACCACCCCAGCCGCCAGCGACACGCGCGACGGCTGTCGTCCGCATGGCTTCACGCTCGCGGACGATGCCATCGGCCTGGTTAAGCGGTATCAACATCAACAGCGCAAGCACGCCGATGCCGAGCACCTTGGCGGTAATCGATTGCGTCCAGCGAAACATGGTGAATCCTCCCTCGCGAATGTGGGGAGGATGCTCGCGCCGTGAGAGGCGCATGCCGGGCGCCGATTGGGGCAATTCAAGGCCACAAGCGGCCAAAACCCAGCTCTTTGTAGCAGCGCGCTCTTACCGTTTTGCCGCCCAGGGTGCGGGGTGGGCGGTTATAGGGGTTTGAAGAACTCGGTGACGTCGGCGAGTTCGCGCGTGCGTGGCATGGGTGGCAGGCTGGCGAGGAACAGGCGGCCATAGCCTTTGGTCGTTAGACGCGGGTCGCAGAGCACGAGGACGCCGCGGTCGTGAACATCGCGGATCAGGCGGCCGGCGCCCTGCTTCAGCGCGATGACCGCGGTGGGGACCTGCCAGCCCATGAACGGATTGATGCCGGATTCTTCCAGCGCCTCGAGTCGCGCCTGGAGGACGGGGTCGTCGGGCATGGCGAAGGGGAGTTTGTCGATCACCACCACGCTCAATGCATCGCCCGCCACATCGACGCCTTCCCAGAAGCTAGCCGCGCCAAGGAGGACGCCACGGCCGCTGTGCCGGAACTCTTCCAGCAGCCGGTGCCGCGGCGCGGTGCCCTGGACGAACAGCGGCCACGGCACCCGCCCCTCCAGCAGTTCCGCCGCGCGGCGCAGTGCGCGGTGCGAGGTAAACAGCAGGAACGCCCGGCCATCCGAGGCCTCGAGCACCGGAAGCACGGCGGCAATGACTTTGTCCGTGTGGTCGCGCGCGGACGGATCGGGAAGATCCTTCGGCAGGTAGGCCAGGGCCTGGCGCCCGTAGTCGAACGGGCTCTCCACATGCAGCGTTCGCGGATTCTCGAGACCCAGCTGGCGCGCGAAGTGCTGGAAATCACCGGCGATCGAGAGCGTCGCCGACGTGTGGATCCATGCCGCGTTCGTTGCCATGCGCATCGCCCGGAGGGGTGAGGCGAGATCAAGCGGCGTCGCGTGCAGGGCGAAACCGCGCGGCCAGGTCTCGTACCAGCGCACATCCGCCGCCGAATGCTCTTCCGCGATGCGATCGAGGCGCAAGCTGAGCATCTGGGCACGCTCGTGCACGTTGGCCAGGCCACGCGAACGCTCGCCCAGGCCAGCCAGCAGGTCGGCCATGGCGGCGACCACATCACGCAACTCGCCGATCAGCGCATGGGTGCCACCGTCCCGTTCCAGGGCGCCGAACGGGCCTTTGGACGGCAGCGGGTCCATGGCCAGGCGCAGGCGTTTGACCAGGTCCTGTACGGCCTCCACCGGCTCCAGCAACTGGCTGGTCGCGCCGGTGACGCCCTGCGCCTCGGCCAGCGCATCCTGGCCCAGGTCGGTCAGCTGGCGGGAGCCGATGCTCTGTGAAAAGAACTGGCCGGCCAGCTCGGGAATCTGATGAGCCTCATCCAGGATGAACGCATCCGCGCCCGGCAGGATCTCGCCGAATCCCTCCTGCTTCAGGGCCAGGTCGGCCATAAGCAGGTGGTGATTCACCACCACGAGATCGGCCTCCATGGCCTCGCGCCGCGCCTTCACCACGTGGCAGTCCTCGAAGAACCGGCATTCGCTACCGAGGCAGTTCTCCGGGGTGGACGTCACCCGTGGCCAGACCGGCGAATCCTCGGGGATATCCGCCATTTCCATGCGATCGCCACGGCGGGTGCGGGCCGACCAGGCACGGATGGCCGAAAGCTGGCTCGCCAGCTGGCGATCCGGGTTGCCCTCGCGCACGGACTGGTCCAGGCGATACAGGCACAGGTAATTCGCGCGGCCCTTGAGCAGGCTCACCTTCGCCCGACTGCCCAGCACGTGGTGCACGCGCGGCAGGTCGCGGAAGAACAACTGGTCCTGCAGGGCCTTGGTCCCGGTTGACACAATGACCTTACGGCCCGATTCCAGCGCAGGAACCAGGTAGGCGAAGGTTTTTCCGGTGCCGGTGCCGGCCTCGGCGATGAGTACATCGCGCTCCTCGATGGCTCCAGCCACGGCAGCAGCCATGTGCTGCTGGGCCTCGCGGGGCGCGAATCCCGGTACTTCACGGGCGAACGGGCCCTCCGCGCCAAGGATCGCGGCCACTTCGTGTTCAGTCATCCGGTCAGTATCGCCTACAATGACCCTCTTTTCGCCTGTCAAACAGCGCGCCTACAGGGCGCGCGCCGGGAACCTACGCATGGACAAGAGTTTCGAGCCCAGCCTGATCGAATCGAAGTGGTACGCCCAGTGGGAAGCCAACGGCTACTTCAAGCCGTCCGGCAAGGGCACGCCCTACACGATCATGCTGCCGCCGCCCAATGTCACGGGCACGCTGCACATGGGCCATGCGTTCCAGCACACGATCATGGATACGCTGGTGCGTTACCACCGCATGCGTGGCTACGACACGCTGTGGCAGCTCGGCACCGACCACGCCGGCATCGCCACCGAAATGGTGGTGACCCGCCAGCTCAATGCCGAAGGCAAGCAGCGCGCCGATTTCAGCCGCGACGCCTTCATCGAACGCGTGTGGGATTGGAAGCACCAGTCCGGCGGCACCATCGGCCGCCAGATGCGCCGCATGGGCGTGTCCGGCGACTGGAGCCGTGAAGTCTTCACCATGGACCCGGGCCCGTCGAAGGCCGTGGTCGAAACCTTCTTCCGCCTGCACCAGGAGGGCCTGATCTACCGCGGCCAGAAGCTGGTCAACTGGGATCCGGTGCTGAAGACCGCCGTCTCCGACCTTGAGGTGGTGAGCGAGGAAGAAGACGGCTCGATGTGGTCGATCCGCTACCCCCTGGCCGATGGTTCCGGCGAGTTGATTGTCGCGACCACGCGCCCCGAAACCATGCTCGGCGACGTCGCCGTGGCTGTGCACCCGGAGGACGAGCGCTACGCGCACCTCATCGGCCGCATGCTCGCCCTGCCCCTCTCAGACCGGCAGATCCCGATCATCGCCGACGAGTACGTCGAGAAGGATTTCGGCACTGGCTGCGTGAAGATCACCCCGGCGCACGATTTCAACGACTACGCCATCGGCCAGCGTCACAACCTGCCGATGATCAACATCCTCACCGACGAGGCCGCGATCAACGACGCGGCGCCGGCGAAGTATCGTGGCATGGATCGCTACGTCGCACGCAAGGCCGTGCTCGCCGACCTCGAGGCGCAGGAACTGCTCGTCGAGACGAAGAAGCACAAGCTGCAGGTGCCGCGCGGCGATCGTACCGGCCAGGTCATCGAGCCGTACCTCACCTGGCAGTGGTTCGTGAAAATGGACACGCTGGCCGCGCGCGGCCTCGAGATCGTCGAAGAGGGCAAGGTCAGGCTCGTCCCGGAAAACTGGATCAACACCTACCGCCACTGGATGACCAACATCCAGGACTGGTGCATCAGCCGCCAGCTCACCTGGGGCCACCAGATCCCGGCGTGGTACACCGATAGCGGCGCGATCATCGTCGCGCACGATGAAGCCGAAGCGGCAAAGCTCGCAGCGGAACAGGGCTATACCGGCGCCCTGCGCCGTGACGCCGACGTGCTCGAAACCTGGTTCTCGTCCGCACTGTGGAGCCACAGCACACTGGGCTGGCCCGACCCGCAGGCGCAGGCCGAGCGCGGTTTCGATCGCTACCTGCCGACCAACGTGCTGGTCACCGGCTTCGACATCATCTTCTTCTGGGTTGCCCGGATGATCATGATGACCGACCACTTCACGGGTGAAGTGCCGTTCAAGGATGTCTATTTCACCGGGCTGATCCGCGACAAGGATGGCCAGAAGATGTCGAAGTCGAAGGGCAACGTGCTCGATCCGCTCGACATCATCGATGGCATCAGCCTGGACGACCTGCTCGCCAAGCGCACGCAGGGTCTGATGCAGCCGAAGATGGCCGAGAAGATCGAGAAGGCCACGCGCAAGGAATTTGCCGATGGCATTCCCTCGTTCGGTGCCGATGCGTTGCGCTTCACCTTCGCCTCGCTCGCCACGCACGGTCGCGACATCAAGTTCGATCTCGAGCGTGCCGCCGGTTACAAGGCGTTCGTCAACAAGCTGTGGAACGCCTCGCGTTTCGTGCTGATGAACCTCGGCGAAGGCCCGGTGCACAAGGTCGCGCCGTCGACCGAAGCCGAGCGCTGGATCCTCACCCGCCTGGGCGAAACGCTGGCGACGGTGAAGGAACAGCTCGCTCTGTATCGCTTCGACCTCGCCTCGCAGGCGATGTACGAGTTCACCTGGAACGAGTTCTGCGACTGGTTCCTGGAGTTGTCGAAGCCGGCGCTGAATGGCACCGACGAAACCGCGATCGCATCGACCCGCTATACGCTGGTCCACGTGCTCGAGACGTTGCTGCGCGCGCTGCACCCGCTGATCCCGTTCGTTACCGAGGAGATCTGGCAGAACGTGCGCCCGGTGCTCGGCATCGAAGGCGAGACGATCATGCTGCGTCCGTACCCGGAAGCCGATGAGATCACTACCGACGCCGCCGCCACAGCGGAGATCGAGTGGGTGAAGGGTGTACTCACCGGCGTGCGACGTATCCGTGCGGAAATGAGCATCGCGCCGGGCAAGGTCATCCCGCTGCTGTTCGCCGATGGCGATGCGGCCGATCGTGCACGTAGCGCCAAGTTTGCCGCGCAGATCGCCTTCCTCGGCCGCGTCGAAACGCCGGTGTGGGCGGGAGGCGAAGAGCCTGCCGCCGCCGTGGCGGTGATCGGCGGCATGCGTGCGCTGATCCCGCTGGAAGGCCTGATCGACGTGGGTGCAGAGAAGACCCGCCTGGCCAAGGAGATCGCCCGCGTGGAAGGGGAGATCAAGAAGTGCGAGGCGAAGCTCGGCAACGCCAACTTCGTCGCCAACGCGCCGCCGGAAGTCGTCGACCAGGAGCGCCAGCGCATCACCGACTGGACCCGCCAGGCCGATGCGATGCGGGATCAGGCGCGCAAGCTCGGCGCCTGACGCAACTCCATCGCGCGCAAGCGCGCTCCTACATGTTGGAGCGCGCTTGCGCGCGATGGGTGCTCGCGAAACCGCTCACAAAAAAAGCCCCGCTCTTGGCGGGGCTTTTTCTTTACATATCGTGCTTGGTCACATCGAACCCGCCGCGTTTGTATTCCGCCCAGCGCGTTCGTGAACCCTCCCGCTCGGCCGGATCTGCCGCGACCACTTCCAGCACGCGATCGAACCGGCCCGGCGCACACACATCACGCAGGTTGATGACCATCGGCCGGTCTGCCGTTTCCACGCCCGGCGGCACAATGAGCACCGCGGTGTTCTCGTCGTCCTCATCCCCCGCCAGCTGGTGGGGGATGAAGGCGTCTTCGTCAAACGCCCACAGGTACTCGTCGATCGCCTCGGCCTGCTCGAAATCCCGGGTGAGGATCAGCGTGGGCTGCCCCGCGCCGAACGCCCGCCTGGCGAGTTCGCAGACCAGTAGCAGGGGATCCTCACGGAAACGCGGCTTGTCGATCAGGTAGAAGTCGGCGCGCGGCATCGGGTGCGATCAGCCAGCGACGCGATCGAGCAGCCACTGCGCCAGGAGCGGCACCGGGCGGCCGGTGGCGAGACCCTTGCGGCCCTCGTCCCATGCCGTACCGGCGATATCCAGGTGCGCCCAGCGGCGGCCTTCGGTGAAACGGGCAAGGAAGCAGCCCGCCGTGATGGCACCGGCGTACTTGCCGCCAATGTTCGCCACATCGGCGAAGGTCGACTCCAGCTGCACCTGGTAGTCATCCCACAGCGGCAGGCGCCACGCGCGATCGAGGGTCTCCTCACCCGCGGCCAGCAGTTCGGCCGAGAGCGATTCGTCCTTGGTCATCAGGCCCGAGGCGTGCTTGCCCAGGGCCACGACACAGGCGCCCGTAAGGGTCGCGGCATCGATCAGGGTGTGCGGATCAAAGCGCTTGCCGGTGTAAGTGAGCGCGTCGCAGAGGATCAGGCGGCCCTCGGCGTCGGTGTTCAGCACCTCGATGGTAATGCCGGCCAGGCTGGTCAGCACATCGCCCGGGCGGTACGCATCGCCATCCGGCATGTTTTCCACGGCCGGGACGACGCAGACCAGGTTCACCGGCAGCTTCATCTCCACGGCGGCCACGAATGCGCCGAGCACGCCGGCGGCGCCGCCCATGTCGAACTTCATTTCTTCCATGCCGGCGCCCGGCTTGAGGCTGATGCCGCCGGTATCGAAGGTGATGCCCTTGCCGACAAAGGCGTACGGACGCTCGCCGTCCTTGCCGCCGTTCCACTGCAGGATGACCAGGCGCGGCTCGTTCGCCGAACCACGAGCCACCGCCAGCAGCGAACCAAAGCCCTCGCGCTCCATGTCGGCGCGACCCAGGGCCTCGAAGCTGACACCTTCGTGGCTATCGGCGAAGGCGCGGGCCTGCTCGGCGATGTAGTTGGGGTTGCAGATGTTCGGCGGGAGGTTACCCAGCTCGCGGGCGAAGCGGACGCCCGCGGCGATAGCGCGGGCCTGGCCGAGGCCGCCTTCGGCGTCGGCGGGGCCGGCGAAGGTGATGGCGGCCAGGTCGGGCTGGGCCTTGGCGTCGCGCGGCTTCACCGTGGCGGTGTAACGGTAGGCGACGTGGTCGGTCGCCAGCGCGGCCACGCGGAGCTTCCAGGCGGCGTCACGGCCCGGCACGTCCACCTCGGGCAGCCAGCTGGCCGCCTCGGTGACCGGCAGGCGGCCGATGGCGCGGGCGGCTTCCAGGGTCACCCGCTGGTAGCGGGCGCTGTCGAAGGTCTTCTGTGCACCCAGGCCGACCACCAGGACCCGGGCGGCGGTGACGCCAGCCGGGTGTAGCAGGGTGACCACGTTGCCGATCTTGCCGGTCACATCGCCGGCCTCGACCAGGCGCTTGATGAGGCCGCCGGCCGCCGTATCGATGCGGGCCGCGGCGCTGGTCAGGATGCCGTTTTCGTAGACGCCGACCACGGCCACGGGGGTGGCGGTTGACTCGGGAGCGGTGGAACCAAGGCTGAACTGAACCGTCATGACTTACTGTCCTGCGAAAGCCGTCCGGGGCGCGGACAGGCTAGACTTGAGGTTTGCCGGCCGGGACTGACGCGGCTCCAACCGCGAATTCTACCAAATGCTCAGCATCCTCGACCGATACTTCCTGCGCGAACTGGCCTCGGGCATCGTGGCGACCGCCATCGTGCTGCTGGTCATCTTCGCTGGCGGCGCCTTTGCGGGCGTCCTGCAGAAGGTCGCGAACGGCAGTATCCAGCCCAGCATCATGTTCGAGGTGCTTGGCCTGCAGATGCTGGACCTGCTCTCCACCCTGCTGCCCATGGCCGCCTTCCTGGGCACCCTGATCAGCCTGGGCCGCATGTATCGCGAGAGCGAGATGCACGTGCTGGCCTCCTCGGGCATGGGCCCGCGCGGCATGCTCCGCCCGATCACCCTGCTGGCCGCCCTGACCACGATCCTGGTAGGCGTGCTCTCGCTGTGGCTGGGCCCCTGGTCGGCGCGTACGGCCGACCAGGTGATCGCCGCCGCGAACAAGTCGGTCATCGCCGCCGGCCTCGATGCCGGCCGCTTCACGGAACTACCCGGCAAGGGCGGCATCATCTTCGTCGATACGCTGAGCCGCGATGGCACCGTGCTGGGCAAGACCTTCCTGGCGACCGACCGGGTCGACTCCAATGGCAACCCGCAGGTCCGCGTGGTCAATGCGAAGCACGGCCAGATGTACCAGGAGAGCAACGGCCAGGACCGTTTCCTCGCCCTGTACGACGGCTGGCAGTTCGAGATCCCGCTGGGCGGCGATAACTGGCGGCGCATGAAGTACGAGCGCAACGACGTCTCCCTGTCCAACATCAGCGACGACGATGACGACACCGATCCGGCGCATGAGTCGACGACGACGCAGCTGTTCAAGGCAGGCACGGCGGACTCGCTGGGCGAGCTGGTGTCGCGTTTCGCCGCGCCGGTCTCGACCCTTGTACTCATGATGATGGTGCTGCCGATGTCACGCCAGGCGCCGCGCGACGCCCGCTATGGTCGCCTGCTGGTCGCCGTGCTGGCCTACTTCCTGTACGTGGTGTGGCAGCTCATCGCCCGTACACAGATCATCAAGGGGCACCTGCACACATCCGTGCCGATCTGGGTATTGCACATCCTCGTGTTCAGCATCGCCGCCTGGGTCTTCTGGAAACAGAACACCGCGCGCCGCGTGAAGGTGGCGGCGTAATGGCATCGCTCTCCATCAAGCGGGCCGATCGCCTGATCGGCGCCAGCGTGCTCGGGACCCTGCTACTGGTCTGGCTGGTGCTTGCCGGCTTTGACTCCCTCCAGCAGTTCGTCCGCCAGCTCGGCAACATCGGCAAGAATGGCTTTTCGCTCTACGATGCCATCGCCTACATCATGCTCACGGTGCCCCGGCGCCTGTACCAGATGTTCAGCAATGCCGCGCTGATCGGCGGCCTGCTCGGCCTGGGCGGCCTGGCGGCGACCGGCGAGCTCACCGCGTTGCGCGCGGCTGGCATGTCCAAGCTGCGTATCGCCACTTCGGCGGCCGGCGTGGTCGCTATCCTTACCGTGCTGGTCGTGATCATGGGTGAGACGGTGGCACCTTACGGCGACCAGCATGCGCAGGCGATCCAGGTGCGCATGCGCTCGAGCAACCTGGGCTCGACCAGCAGCGGCCTGTGGGCACGCGATGCCGGCAAGATCATCAATGCGAAGTCCGCCATCGCAACGCAGGAAGGCGATCTCACCACGGTGAAGCTGGTCGACGTCCGCGTGTTCTCGTTCACCCCGGATGGCCAGGTGGCGGAGTTCTCGCACGGCGATAGCGCCATCCACGATGGCAGCCAGTGGGTGATGACCAATGTGCGCACGAGCACGCGCGACGAGGGTGGCATCCATTCGCTCACCGCGCCGACCCAGACCTGGAAATCGCGACTGAACCCGCACGTGCTGGAGCAGTCGATCATCCACCCCGAATATCTCTCCATGTCCGACCTGCGCCGGAACATGCGTTACCTGGAATCCAACGGGCAGAATCCCGGCGCCTACGCCGTAGCCTTCTGGGGCCGCGTGGTGTTCCCGTTCAACGTATTGGTGCTGGTGCTGTGCGCCATGCCCTTCGCCTTCGGCTCATTGCGCTCGGGCGGTTTCGGCAAGCGGCTTTTCATCGGCATCATCCTGGCGATCGGCTGGTATTTCCTGTCCGGTGCCATGGTGAACTTCGGCACCGTATACGGCCTGCCGCCGCTGATGGCGAACCTGCTACCGACGGGCCTGCTCGTCGCCGGCGCCCTCGCGTACTTCCGGCGCTTCGGCTAGTCCGGGGCCTCACGCCGCCACGCTGTCGAGCGTGGCGACGAGGCCATCGCCCGTCAGCGGCTTGCGCAGCAAGGCATCCATGCCCGCCGCGCGCACGGCCTCGCCTTCGTCACCGGCGGAGCGTGCCGTCACGGCCACGATGGGCATCGCGCCTGCGCGCTCCATCCGCCGTACCATCCGCGCCACCTGGAAGCCATCCATCACGGGAAGATCCAGGTCGAGCAGCATCACATCGAACGAGGCGCGGGCCAGTTCGGCGAGTGCAAGCAGGCCGTCGCCCACTACGAGCACCTCGTGCCCGCGCTGGCGAAGCAGCCCTGCGATCACATCGGCAACGACCGCGTCATCTTCAACCAGGAGCACGCGGCGAGACGCGCCCGCCGCCGGTGAGACGTCGCTGGCAACACACGCGCCACCCTGGCACGTGCACGGAGGCAGCGAGAGCCGCACGGTAAACGTGCTGCCTACACCGGGCACGCTGTCCACGCTGATGCTGCCGCCCATCAACGAACACAGCTCATGGCAGATCGCGAGCCCCAGGCCTGAGCCTTCGCCGCGCTGCTTCGTGCCACCCTGCTCGAAGCGCGTGAAGAGCCGCGCCATCAACGCGCGATCCATGCCGGGCCCGGTGTCACGAACGACCGTCTCCATGACGTCGCCTGCCCACCCCATTTGCACCGACACGCCACCCTGCTCGGTAAATTTCACGGCGTTGTTCACCAGGTTCTGCAACACCTGGCGCAGCCGCACCGGATCGGCGCGCAAGGCGCGGGGCACCAGCGGATCGACGCGGAGCGAAAGCGCCAGTCCCTTCTCGCGGGCAGCTGCCGAGGCCAGCGCGATCGCCGCCTCGGCGATCGCGCGAGGAGATACGCATTCGGGCTCCAGCACCAGGCGACGCGCTTCGATCCGGGTAAGGTCCAGCGCATCGTTCACCAGGCGCAGCAGCATCGTGCCGGAGCGACGCACGGCTTCCACATAGGAACGCTGCGTATCGTCCAGCGAGGTGCGTGCGATCAGTTCGGCCATGCCGAGGACGCCGGTCATCGGCGTGCGGATTTCGTGCCCAAGCGTCGCCATGAACTCCGTTTTCGCGGCATTCGCTTCTTCGGCCAGGCGCCGCTGCTGTTCGGCCAGTTGCACGCGCATGGCCTGGCCGACACGCGTACGCGCCGCGCTGATCACTGCCGCGATCAGCCCCAGCACCGCCAGTGCATACGTCAGCCAGGCCCACCAGCGCAGCCAGGGAGGCGCCTGCACCTCGATCCGGATGGGGACGGGTAGTTCGCCTTCGATACCATCGCGGCCACGGCCGATCACGCTGAGCGGGTAGCTGCCCGGGGCAAGTGTCGCGAACTGGCCCTCACCCTCCTTGCCGGTATGCAACTCGGTGCGCGAAGTCCCTTCGCCAAGGATGAAATCGATCCGGTTACGGTCGGGGTTGACGTACGACAACGCCCTGGCCCGTACGCTGAGTTCGCGGTCGTACCAGGCCAGGCGCAACACGCCGTCAGCAATCGGTAGCGCCGTCCGCACGCCGTCCCGCAGCACGCTGGCGCCGAGCACCGCGACGCCTGGCTTGCGTGAGTGGTCCCGTTGGCGATCGGGACGAAAGCCCACCAGGCCACCTAACGTCGCGCCGTAGGTCGTGCCATCGGCGAGGCGTACCGTGGTCGCATGGGTGAACTCGCCGTTGGCGAGCCCGTCGGCGAGGCCGAACGGGCGAAAGGTGTTGCCACGGGGATCGAAACGCCACACTCCCGTTTGCCCGTACATCCACAAGCGCCCGGTGACATCACGGCGGATGTTGAGGATGTCGGCGGCCGGGAAACCTTGCGCCCCGCCCAGCGAGCGATCGAGCACGGCGCGCATTCCGTCCCACGTGTAGTGTTCAAGAAGGCTGGGGCGGACCACCCAGAAGCCATCTTCGTCGGGCTCGAAGGCATTCACCCGGCCGGGTGCAACGCCATCGATATAGCGCATGCGGCCGTCGCGGCGATCACGCCGCGCGAGTCCGGCGAGGCTGGCCTGCCACAGGTCGCCGCCCACGATTTCAACCTGCCGGGTGTCGTACGCGCCGCGGCGCTGTTCATCGAACAGCAACGGCGTGGCATGACGCAACGCCGGATCAAGGGCGAACACGCCCTCGCCCACCGCGGCTACATACACGGCACCATCGGGTGCCTGGGTCATCGTCGTCACCGGCCGGCTGATGTCGCCACGCAACCACGGCGACACATGCCCCGCATGAATCCGTGTCAGGCCCTCCACCGTGCCTGCAAGAAGATCGCCCTTGCGGGTTTCGAGCAGCGACTGGATCCGTGCGGTGCCGATATCGAATGCGTGGCCCGTGCGGCCTGTCGCGGGATCGAACGCACGCACCCACCCACGCAAACCGCCAACCCACAGGTTGCCATCACCATGCTCCGACACGGCGGTCACCGTACGCCCGGGCAGGCTGAAAGGATCGGTGGCGACATGCGCGAAGCGGGTGAAATCCTCCCAACTCGGGCCCAGGTAGCCGAGGCCACCATCGCTCAGTGCGAACCACAAGCCGTGCTCGCGATCCTCCATAAAGCCGCGCACGGAGCGGCCCGGCAGCCCGCCCTGCGCGGTCCACGCCCCGGCCACCGTATGCACGCGGCCGTGGCGGTCCAGCATCATCAGGCCATCGAGGCTTGCGATCCAGGTGGTCCCGTGACTGTCCGCGAGCGTGGCGTACATGGGTATCGTCGGGACGCGCCGATCGCGCCGGAACGTGCCGTCGGCGGCGCGCCGGTAGAGGCCGCGCGATGTCGCCGCGACGACATCGCCGCCATGCACATCGATACCGAGCACGCGGGTGTCTCCGCCATCGTCGAACGCTGCCCGCGTGGCTTTGTGGTCATCCGCTTCGAGCATGTCCACACCGCCATCGCTGCCGATCCATAACCTCCCATCGTCGTCGGCGTGCAGTGCGCGGATGGAAGCGGACGCAAGACCGCCTGGGCCCGGGCCCAGGTGCTCGAGGCCACTACCGTCCGGGTCGATGCGGTCCAGGCCATCCGCCGTGCCAACCCAGATCGACCCGTCGCGGCCCTGGGTGATGACGCGTACCTCCGCATCCACCAGGCCGTCGCGCCAGTGGATGAAGCCACCTGTCGCCGGGTCGTAGCGCGCCAGCCCCAGTTCCGAGCCACCCATCCAGATGCGCTCATCCCTGTCGACGAACAGTGCCGTTATGCCCCCCACCGGGAGCGCCTCATTCTGTTCGGTGCCGAGGGATGGCGAGGTGAAAGCCACGCCGTCAAAACGGGACAGGCCCGACGCCGTGCCTACCCAGACAAAGCCGCGTGCATCCTGCACGACGGCATTCACCTTGCTGCTGGGGAGACCTTCGTGCAGGCCGTAACTGCGAAATTGGGGCGTTGGCACAGGAGGCATGCCGGCGCGCGCCGGGGTGAAATACGTGGCGACGGCAAGCGCGGTCGCTGCGAGCATCCATCTCGTCATGTGCGTGGGGTGTCTACGCCAGGTTCCTGATTCGGCCCGCAGGATGCCATGCACCCCTATCGCGAACGACCCGGCAAACGTCCCGCATTCATGTAGGACAAGCCTGACCTGCTTGCCCGTAGAATGCGAAGCATGTCCCGTCGACTTCGCTTGCTGATCGCGGCCATCGGTATGGCCGCCCTCGCCTGGTTGCTCATGGCCACGCTGGAGCGTGCGCTGGCGCTCGCCCAACGCTTCATGGCGCTGCCTGAAGGCCTGCGCTGGCTGGTCGGCGGGTTGCTGGTGGTGATCCTCGCAGGCGGACTCGCCGTGGGTGCGTGGTGGCTTCGCCCGCGCAAACCACGCGCACCTGTTCAGGCTCCGGACCGGCCCTCACTGGAATCTCGCCTCGCCAACCTGCGCGAATCGGGTGCCGAGGTTGAGGAACTTCGCAGTGAACTGGGCGAACTGGACCGGCGGCGCATCGCGGGTGACCTGCATGTCGCGGTGTTTGGTGAAATCTCCACCGGCAAATCGACACTGATCTCGGCGCTCGTTCCCGGCGCCTCGACGCAGAGTGATGCACGCGGCGGCACGACGCGCGAGGTCATGCATTACCAGGGCAGCGCGCCCGATGGCACGGCATGGGTCGTCGCGGATGTGCCCGGGAGCGCGGAAGCCGGCGGTGAGGCGCGCGAACGCATCGCGCGTGAGGAAGCGTTGCGTGCGCATGCCGTGGTCTACGTCTGCGCGGGCGACCTGACCCGCGCCCAGGCGAACGAGCTCCAATGGCTTGGCGATTTCGGCAAGCCACTCGTCCTCGCCTTGAACAAGGCCGACCAGTGGAGCGCGGAGGAGCGTGCAAGCATGGCGCAGCACCTGCGCGCCGCGACCGCTGGCGTGCCCGATGCCGTGGTACTCACCAGCGCGGGCGGCGAGGAACGCTTCACCCGCCGGCTCGGTGATGGCAGTACCGAAGACGTTCGGCGCCAACGCAAACCTGAAATCGGGGAACTGATCGCCGCATTGCGCCGCCTGACGACCACCGGTGCACAAGGACTGGAGCCCGCGCGGGAGAACGCCGTACTCGCCGGTCTGCACGAACGCACAGCGGTGCTTGAGAAGGCGCAGCGTGCGGCCGAGGCGGAGCGCATCGTCACACGGTATGCACGCCGCGCGATCGTGGGCGCGATGGCAGCGGTCGCGCCAGGCACCGACCTGGTCATCCAGGGGGTACTGGCAACCGGCCTCGTCCGCGCCCTGGCTGATCTTTACGGCACACGCGTCACCGATGTGGAAATAGAGGCCTTGTTGAAGCAGGTCCGCATGACCTTGCGAACCGGGACGTCGGTCGTGTTGGCCGTGGCGGGCAATGCCCTCAAGGCCTTCCCGGGGCTGGGTACGCTGGGCGGTGGCGTGCTGCACGCGTTCGCCTATGCGCTGATCTTCGACAGCCTGGGTAAAGCACTGGCTGCCACGCTGGCCGAGCACCAGCACCTGGACCAGGCCGAGGCCGGCGAGCGCATGCGCGACCTGCTGGCGGACACCCGGGGCAACCGCCTGCGCCATCTGGCGGAACTCACCAGCGATGCCCTGCGGGATCGCTAAGTGAACAATCCGTTCGCGGCACGCGGGCTGACAAGGCCGGCGCCGTCGGCCACACTCTTTCCCATCGGCCGCCCTTGGCGCCCCCTGATGGAGCAGGCCCCCTGATGCGACAGCTCCTCCTCCCCGCCCTTCTCGCCCTGGCCGCGGCTGGCAGCGCCCACGCGGCGACCCAGGCTTACCAGATCGACCCGGTGCATAGTTCGGTCGTATTCAACGTGGACCACAACGGCTTTTCGCGCGCCTTCGGTCGTTTGCGTATCAGCGACGGCACGGTGCGTTTCGATCCGGATAACTGGGCCGCCTCATCGGTGAACGCCACGATCGATCTCGCCTCCGTCGACATGGGCGATGCCGAATGGGACAAAGCCGTGCGCGGCAGCAGCCTGCTCGACGCCGACCGCTCGCGCACGGCGCGTTTCACCAGTGATTCGGTAGAGAAACGCAGCGACGACGAGGGCACCCTGCATGGCAAGCTCACCCTGCGCGGCGTGACGCTGCCGCTGGATATCCCGTTCCGCGTGAACCGCGTCGGCAAGACGATCTATGGCCTGCATACCATCGCCGGCTTCTCCGCCAACCTCGTGCTCGACCGCACGACGTTCGGCATGACCGAAAACACCGGCTCGATCGGCACCCAGGTGTCGGTATGGCTGGAAATCGAAGCCATCCGCGGCGGCGAAGGCCCCGCAAGCCACGATAAGGAAACCCCCGATGCCCACGCGCAGTGAACCTACCCGCTGGAGCACCGTCGCCAAGACGTTTCACTGGTTGATGGCCCTGCTGATCCTGGGCAATGGTGCGTTCGCCCTGTGGATGGACGGCCTGAAGCCGTCACTGAACAAGATCAACATGTTCGCGCTGCACAAATCCATCGGCCTCACCGTGCTGGCGCTGTTCGTACTGCGCCTGGCATGGAAGATGTTCGACCGCCGGCCACCGGATGAACCGGCACCGCGCTGGCAGCAGTTCGCGGCGCATCTCGTCCACGGCTGCCTCTACCTGCTGATCGTGGCGATCCCGCTGAGCGGCTGGGCGTTCAATTCCGCGCACGGCTTCCCGCTGCAATATTTCAAGCAGTTCAACCTGCCGGCACTGGTGGAAAAGAACGAAGAACTTTCCAATACGCTCGGTACGGTGCACGTGTATCTGTTCTGGTTCTTGTTGCTGGTGCTGGTCGCGCACATCGGTGGCGCGCTGAAGCATCACTTCATCGACCGCGATGACACCCTCCGCCGCATGCTGCCGTTCGGGCGTGCGAAGCGGAACTCCCCCACTTCCTCCGGAGATACGCCATGACCTTGTCCACCCGCCGCCTTTCCGCGCTGGCCGTTGCGCTTGCCCTGCCCTTCGCCGCCTCCGCGGCGGATTACAAGGTCGGCCCGGGTAGCACGCTCGGTTTCAGCGGCAAGTTCCAGGGCCAGCAGTTCGATGGTTCCTTCGGCAAGTTCGACGCGGCGATCAGCTACGACCCGGCCAACCTGGCCACGGCCAAGTTCGATGTGAGCGTGGATGTCGCTACCGCGAAGACCGGCGATGGCGATCGCGATAAAGCGTTGCCGACGGCCGATTTCTTCGACGCGTCCAAGTTCCCGAAGGCGCACTTCGTCACGACCGGTTTCACCAAGGATGCGAAGGGCAATGTGGTCGCCAACGGCACGCTCACCCTGCATGGCGTGTCCAAGCCGGTACAGCTGAAGGTGGTGTTCAACCCGAACGCCGGTGGTGCGCGCCTCTCGGTCACCGGCAGCCTCAAGCGCCTCGATTTTGGCGTGGGCAGCGGTGAGTACAAGGACACCGGCACGATCGCCGACGACGTGCTGGTCAACGGCTCGCTGAACCTGCTGCCGAACTAAGTCGTGGCCGAAGGCTGGCGTGACCGTCTGCGCGGCCTGGCGGGCCGCTTCCGCCGTGGTGCGCCGAGTGCGGCCGCGGTGGAGGCGCGCGGCGGTGCGGTGGGCGCCAGCCTGCGTGGCCTGCTCGACGATCCCTCGATCCCGGCCGACGTGCGCACGGCCATGGCCTCGGATTTTCGGCGCGTCGAAGAGATGCTTGAACGCATCGAGCGCGAGGAACTGCATGTCGCCGTGTTCGGCCGCGTCTCGGCCGGCAAATCCGCGCTGGGCAATGCCCTGCTCGGCCGTGACGCGTTCGCCATGGGCGTCCTGCATGGAACAACGACCGAAGCGGATGCGGTGCGTCTCGACGAGGCCGCGCACGCCGGCCTCGTGTTGATCGATACCCCAGGTATCAACGAACTCGGCGGCGAAGCACGCGAGAAGCTGGCCTACGAGGTCGCCGAAGTCAGCGACCTCATCGTGTTCGTCGCCGATGGTGACCTGACGCGCGAGGAACGCGATGCCTTGCGCACACTGGCCGCGACGTCGCGACCGCTGCTGCTCGTGTTGAACAAGGCCGATCGTTACAACGACGACGAGCGCGATGGCCTGCTCGACCGCTTACGCGAACACACCGCGGGCCTGGTCCGTCGCGAGGATGTGCTGGCTGTCGCGGCACGCCCAGCGCCACGCGTCGTCGTTGACGTGGATGCGCACGGCCATGAAACCCGCGTACACGAGGCGCTGCCCGCCGATGTCACCGCGCTCAAGCAGCGTCTGGTCGCGATCGCAGAGCGCGAGGGCAAGGCTCTTGCCGCCATCCACGCAGGACTGTTTGCCGGCAAACTTACCGACCAGGTCACCGCGCATATCGCCACGGCGCGGCGCGAGGTGGCTTCAGGTGTGATCCGCCAGTACTGCATCGCGAAGTCCGTCGCCGTGGCGTTGAATCCTGTGCCGGTCGCCGACCTGTTGCTTGCTGGCGGCCTGGATGCAGCGATGGTGGTGCAGTTGAGCCGTGTTTACGGGCTGCCGTTGACGCGGGCCGAATCGGGCCGGCTCGTCGCCGTCATCAGCACGCAACTGGCCGCCCTGATGGGCGCAGTATGGGGCGTGCAGTTGGTCGCTTCCGCCCTGAAGGGGCTCAGCGGCGGCCTCTCGGTGCTGGTCACGGCCGCCGCGCAGGGTGCCTTGGGCTGGTACGCCACCGTGCTGATCGGCCGCGTGGCCGAGCGGTACCTCGTCTCAGGCAAGTCCTGGGGCGAACACGGCGCCAAGCGCGCCGTGGCCGAGGTCGTGGCCAGTCTCGACCGCGATTCGATCCTCCGCGAGGCGCGCGAAGAGATTCTTAAGCGCCTTAAGCGTTGAGGGTTCCCATCGCGCGCAAGCGCGCTCCTACAGCAGACCTGCGCAGACTCCTGTAGGAGCGCGCTTGCGCGCGACCAGCCAACCCTGCGCAGACTCCTGTAGGAGCGCGCTTGCGCGCGATGGGCCAACGGAGCGGTGAAGCCGTCTATTCAGCCAGCGCCCGGGCCGCCAGCTCGTCAAACGGCCAATCCAGCTCCACGCCATCGCTGCGCCGCAGCACCGGCACGCGCACGCCATAGCGTGCTTCCAACCCGTCATCCTCATCGATCCAGACCGAGGAAAACTCAGGGAAACGCGCCTGCACCAACACTTCCAGGGCCTGGTCGCACAGGTGGCAGTCATCGCGCTGGAACAGGGTGAAGGCGTACATGCGGAGGTGTATGGGCTCGTGGTGGGTCGGGCGTAGAATAGCCGGCTATTCCCCATAGCCAACCCCACGTCCAGCCATGGCAGTCAGCGTTTTCGACCTCTTCAAGATCGGCATCGGTCCATCCTCCTCCCACACCGTCGGCCCGATGCGGGCCGGTGCGCGCTTTGCGGAGCATTGGCTGGAGGAAAAAGGCGTGCTGGAGCGCGTGACCCGCGTACGCTGCGAGCTGTTCGGCTCGCTGGCGATGACCGGCCGCGGCCATGGTACGGACAAGGCCGTCCTGCTCGGCTTCGAGGGCGAATGGCCTGACAAGGTCGATCCCGACGCCATCCCGGCAACATTGGAGCGCATTCGCTCGACCCGGCGCATCAACCTGCTGGGCCGCCACGAGATCGC
The DNA here is from genome assembly GCF_036500425.1 of Luteibacter sp. GTDB lineage: Bacteria > Pseudomonadota > Gammaproteobacteria > Xanthomonadales > Rhodanobacteraceae > Luteibacter. The sequence continues at coordinate 9,876 of NZ_DASYCB010000073.1, read as the reverse complement.
CTTCGACGAAAAGGTCGACCTGGTCTTCAACAAGCGCCAGAAACTGCCGTTCCACACCAATGGCATGCGTTTCTCGGCGTATGACGCTGACGGCAACGAACTGGCGACCCGCGACTATTACTCGGTGGGTGGCGGCTTCGTGGTGAACCCGGACGAGGCGGCCGAAGACCGCATCGTGGCCGACACCAGCGAGCAGCCGTATGCGTTTTCCACCGGCGACCAGATGCTCGCGCTCTGCTCTGAGAACAATCTCACGATCGCCCAGTTGATGATGCGCAATGAGGGCATCTGGCGTCCTGAGGCGGAGACCCGCGCGGGCCTGCTCACGATCTGGAAGGCCATGGAGGATTGCGTGGCCCGCGGCCTGCGCTCGCCGGGCGTCCTCCCGGGCGGCCTGAAGGTGAATCGCCGGGCGCCGGCGATGGCCGCGGAACTGCGCGCCCAGCCGGAGGCCGCGCTGCGCGATCCGCTGACGATCCTCGACTGGGTGAACCTCTACGCCCTGGCGGTGAACGAAGAAAACGCCGCGGGTGGCCGCGTCGTCACGGCGCCGACCAACGGCGCCGCGGGCATCGTGCCCGCCGTGCTGCACTATTACCGGCATTTCTGCCCCGGTGCGTCGGAGGACGGCATCATCACCTTCCTGCTCACGGCGGCCGCCATCGGCATTCTCTATAAGGAGAACGCCTCGATCTCCGGCGCCGAAGTCGGCTGCCAGGGCGAAGTGGGCGTGGCCTGCTCCATGGCCGCCGGCGGCCTGGCCGCCGCGCTCGGTGGCAGCGTCACCCAGGTGGAAAACGCGGCCGAGATCGGCATGGAGCACAACCTGGGCCTCACCTGCGACCCGATCGGTGGCCTGGTCCAGATCCCCTGCATCGAGCGCAACGCCATGGGCGCGGTCAAGGCGATCAACGCCAGCCGCATGGCGCTAAAGAGCGACGGCAAGCACCACGTCTCGCTGGACAAGGTCATCGCCACCATGCGCGACACCGGTCGCGACATGAAGGACAAGTACAAGGAAACCTCGCGCGGCGGCCTGGCGGTCAACGTTATCGAGTGCTGATGTGTGGGAGCCCACGTGCCGGAAATTATTTGGTCGGACAGGCCCGCGGCAGGCGTTCGACCGTCTCGACCCGCACCGGTTCGTCCTGTCCCCACCAGTTCGCGACGGCCGTGTAGCAGATCCGCAGCTTGCCCTTGCGGGTGTCGAAGCGCGGCTTGCTGGTGTACGCAAAGCACGAAACCGAGGCCAGGTGCCCCAGTTCGCGCATGGTTATGGCGCAGCGCCGCACGGATTCGACCGGGTCCTCGCCAGGGTACAGGGTGAAGTAAAAACCCTTGGCGGTACGGTCGTATGACTCCGAATCGATCAGCCGGCCCTTGTCGCTCCACGGCGTCTCGGCTGCGGCAATGCCGCATACCGATATGGCGACAAGCCATATGCCGTTGACGACTACCTTCGATCGCATTCGAACCCCTTCTTTCTTACCGCATCGATCAGTGTATATCGATGTGCCCATGGTTTGCGTAGGGGATCGCTGGCTGACACGGCGGCCGGGGGCTGTCATCATCCGGCCCTTGTGCCGCCCTGGGCCGGGTTTCCCCGGTCCGTCCGACCGGAGTCCCCATGTCCCAACACCATATCCGCCGCGATGTCGGCGCCTTCGCCCTTATGCTCACCGGCCTGGGCTCGATCATCGGCTCCGGCTGGCTGTTCGGCGCCTGGCACGCGGCCCAGCTCGCTGGCCCTGGCGCCATCTACGCCTGGCTCATCGGCGCCGTCATCATCCTGTTCATCGCCCTGACCTACGCCGAGCTGGGCGCCATGTTCCCCGAGTCGGGCGGTATGGTGCGCTACGGCCATTATTCGCACGGTTCGCTGGTGGGCTTCATCGCCGGCTGGGCGAACTGGATCGCCATCGTCTCGGTGATCCCGGTCGAAGCCGAAGCCTCGGTGCAGTACATGGCCTCGTGGCCCTGGGAGTGGGCGAAATGGACGAAGGATCTCTACGTCGTGACCGCCGGCCATGGTGAGCTCACCCCGCCCGGCCTGGCGATCGCCGTGGTCCTGGTGTTCGTGTACTTCTTCCTGAATTTCTGGAGCGTGAAGCTTTTCGCCAAGAGCAACACGGCGATCACCGTGTTCAAGCTGGTGGTGCCCGCCGCAACCGGCGTCGCGCTGATCTGCACGAGCTTCAACCCGGGCAACTTCCACATTGGCGCGCACGGCGGCACCCACGCGATCGACATCTCGTCGATCCTCACTGCCGTCGCCATCTCGGGCATCGTGTTCAGCTTCAACGGCTTCCAGAGCCCGGTGAACCTGGCCGGCGAAGCACGCAATCCCGGTCGCAGCGTGCCGTTCGCGGTCATCGGCTCGATCCTGCTGGCCACCGTGGTCTATGTGTTGCTGCAGATCGCCTTCATCGGCTCCGTGCCACCGGACCAGCTGGCCCAGGGCTGGGCTGCCCTCGAGTACGCATCGCCGTTCGCGCAGCTGGCCACCGCCCTGCTGATCAACTGGCTGGCGATCCTGCTTTACGCCGATGCGTTCGTCAGCCCCAGCGGCACCGGCGCGACGTATACCGCGACCACGGCACGCATGATTTACGCCATGGAGCGCAACGGGCACCTGCCGAAGATCTTTGGTCATATCAATCCGCGCTTCGGCATCCCGCGCCCGGCGATGTGGCTGAACCTCGGGGTGAGCTTCATCTTCCTGTTCTTCTTCCGTGGCTGGGGCACGCTGGCCGCGGTCATTTCGGTGTCGACGATCATCTCGTACCTCACCGGCCCGGTCAGCGTCATGACGCTCCGCCGCACGGCGCCCGAGCTGAAGCGCCCGCTGCGCATCGCCGCGCTTCCCGTACTGGCGGCGCTGGCCTTCATTTTCGCCACCGAGCTGTTGTACTGGGCCAAGTGGCCGCTCACCGGTGAGATCATCCTGCTGATGGTCGTGGCGCTACCGCTGTACTTCTACTACACCGCCAAGAGCGGCTGGGAAGACTTCGGCCGCCACCTCCAGGGTGCGTGGTGGCTGATCGCGTACCTGCCGATCATGGCGGCGATCTCCTGGGCCGGCAGCAAGACCTTCGGCGGCCACGACTACATCCCGTACGGTTGGGATCTCGCCCTGGTCGCGGTGTTTGGCGCGATCTTCTACTTCTGGGGCGTGTCCTCGGGCTGGCGCACACCGATGGTGGAGGCCGCGCGCTTCCATCACGATGAGGAGCCGGGTGAACCGGTGCTACCGCCGAGCGCGGACGAAGCCGAGGCCATCACCGGCCACCGCTAAACGAATAAGGCGCCCTTCGGGGCGCCTTTTTTACCTTGTCGTGGAGTGGATCTCGCGCGCAAGCGCGCTCCTACAGAACACATGCGCAGGCCAACCCACCTGCCGCGCAGGCATTTGTAGGAGCGCGCTTGCGCGCGATCCACCTACGCAGCGGTGTAGCCATCAAAGTCCGAGCACATCACCTAACAGCGCTTGCGCGGTAATCTCCGGACCCGCGCCCGGCCCCTGGATCACCAACGGCGTGGAGTGGTAGCGCGTGGTGGTCAATGCAAACTGATTGTCCGTGCCCGACAGCCGCGACGCCGGATGATCCAGGCCGACCTCAACGAGGCCAACGCGGGCACGCCCACGCTGATTTAGCCGTGCGAGATAACGCAACACCTTGCCGTTGGCCTTCGCCTCGGCATGACGGCGGGCGAGCGGTTCGTCCAGCTCTTTCAGCCTATCGAGAAAGGCCGCCGTATCCAGACCGCGCAAAGCCTCGGGGACCAGGCTTTCCACTTCGACTTCGTCACTGCCCAACGCGAAGCCGGCATGCCGGGCGATGATCAACAGCTTGCGCGCGACATCCTCGCCCGAGAGATCCGAACGCGGATCCGGCTCGGTGAAGCCCAGGCGGCGCGCATCGGCGAGCAAGGCGGAGAACGGGCGCGATCCGTCATACTGGTTGAACAGCCACGACAGCGAACCCGAAAACACGCCTTCGAGGGTAAGCAGGCTATCGCCGCAGCGGCGCAGGCGGCGCAGCGTGGAAAGCACGGGCAGGCCCGCACCTACGGTCGCGGCATCGCCGTAGACCGCGCCACTGGCCGAGGCCGCCTGAAGCGCGCGCCAACCCTGGAGATGGCCACCGGCTAGCGCCTTGTTCGCCGTAACCACGTGGTATCCACGTTCCAGCCACTCGGCATGCCGGGTGGCCTCCTTGGTACAGGCCGTCGCATCGATCACCACCTTGCGCTCGGCGCCGGTGGCATCGAGTGCCGCGAGCAAGGGGCCGTTATCGCGGCCATCGCGGGCCTTTGCAAGAGCATCGGCGACTTCGACAGGGCGCAAACCCTCGGCCAGCACGTGCTGGCGGCGCGAGTTGGCCGCGCCGACAAGCCGCAACGTATTTGCCGCAGGCGTCGCGAGAAGGGTCAGCAGGGCCCGGCCGACGACGCCGGTGCCCAGAAGCACAACCGCCGTATGCGGCGCGGCGGGTGCCAGCGGAGCCACCACCGCGCTCATGCGCCGACCTTGCGTTTGGAAGCGGGACGGGCGGCCGCAGCGGCGCGACCGAGCGCGGCCTCAAGATCATCGATGAGGTCGTCGCCGTCTTCAATGCCGATGGACAGGCGAAGCAGGTTGTCCGCAATACCCGCGGTGCGGCGAGCCTCCGGAGCCATCGCGGCATGCGTCATCGTCGCCGGATGCGCCACGAGGCTTTCGACGCCACCGAGCGATTCCGCCAACGAGAAATACTGGATGCCATCGACAAAGGCTTCGATCGCGGCATCGCCGCCGCGCAGTTCGAAACTGAGCATGGCGCCGAAGCCTTTCTGCTGACGCTGGGCCAACGCATGGCCGGGATGCGAGGCGAGGCCGGGGTAGTAGATGCGCTCGACCGCTTCGTGGGCATCCAGGCGCTCGGCGATGCGGCGTGCGTTTTCCTCGTGAGCGCGCAGGCGCACGGCCAGCGTACGCACACCGCGCAGGGTCAGGAAGCTGTCGAACGGCGAACCGGTTTGGCCGTTGCAGTTACCCCACCACTTGAGCTGTTCGGCGACGGCGGGATCGGCGGCGATCACCGCACCACCCACCACGTCGCTGTGGCCATTGATGTACTTGGTGGTGGAATGCAACACCACGTCGGCGCCGAGTTTCAGTGGCTGCTGCAGGGCCGGCGAGAGGAAGGTGTTATCGACCAGCACCAGTGCGCCCACCGCGTGCGCGGCCTGCGAAACGTGGCGCACGTCGGTGATACGCAGCAATGGGTTCGATGGGGTCTCGATCCAGACCAGGGCCGGCTTCGCCGCCAGGCCCTCGGCCAGCGCGGTCGGGTCGTTGAAATTGACGAAGCGCACGCTGAAGCGCCCCTTCTTCGCCCATGCATCGAGCAGGCGCCAAGTACCGCCGTAGCAATCGTGCGACGCGATAACCAGGCCACCCGCCGGCACGAGTTCGAGCGAGAGTGCCACTGCCGACATGCCGGTATTCGTGACGACGGCGCCCGCACCTTCTTCCAGTTCCGTCAGCGCATCAGCCAACAGATCGCGCGTGGGATTGCCACTGCGCGAGTAGTCGTACGCACGCTTGCGACCGAAGCCTTCAAAGGCGTAGTTCGTGGAGAGATGCAGCGGCGGCACGACGGCGCCATGCTGCGTGTCGGATTCGATACCGGCGCGGACGGCGCGGGTGCACAGGCGGGTTTCACGAGTCATGGTTAGCGGGCTCCGCAACAGTCGTTGAGTGCGTGACGCAGCACGGGAGCGAGCTGCACGGTTTCTTTGAGGAAGGCGTCGTGGCCATACGGCGAATCCACGACTTCAAGGGTGGCGGTGCCGCCGATGCGACGCTGCAGTTCACACAGGTCGGAAAGCGGTACCAGGCGATCGGAAGGGAAACCCACGAGCGTGGTCGGTGCGTGTACGCGTTCCGGCGCGACGTCGTGCAGGTCGATCGACTCCGACAACGCGAGGAAACGCTGCGGATCGAAGCGTTCGACGAAACGACGACCCGCGTGCTCGAGGTAATCTTCGACAGGGAAGTAGAAGCGACCTTCGCGCAGCTCAGGACCGGCGGCGAAACGACGCGAGAACTCCTCACTGCCGCGATACGTGGTCATCGCCAGCTGACGGGCCAGGGCGAGTGCTTCATCGGTGCGACCCGTTTCGATACCCAGGCGCACGATGCCGCGCTGCACGGAACGCTGCGCCGTCGAGAGCGGATGCGGGCGGTGCGCACCGGCCAGCAACACGAGCGACTTCAGTTTGTCCGGGTGATTCGCCGCGAAAGCGAGACCGGTCATCGCGCCATAGGACGAACCGATAAAGGCTTGTGCGCGGCCGATGCCGAGCTCATCGACCAGCACGGCGAGCACCGCGGCCTGGTCTTCACTGGAGACCGACTCGACGCCTTCGATATCGCCGGGGACGAGCCAGTCGATGGCGAGCACGCGGCAGTGCGCAAGATCGATCGCACCGCCCTCACCCACCAGCTCCTGCCACCAACCCTGGCGGTCGCGGCCCGCGCAAACATCGCGTGTGGCCGAGATGCCGCCCTGGACGATGACCGTGGGCGCGTTCGGGGCGCCGCACCAGAGATAGCGCACATCGACCTGCACGGCCTCGCTGCCGTATTTGGGCGTGAAGGCCACGCGGCGGGTACCACGCTGCTCGGTGAGATCGGCCGCACCACGCGGCGCGGCGGTTTCAGCCACTTCGGAGAGAGGGATCACGGTGAGGGGCTCTGCTGGCATGTCCGGGGTTCCTGTCGGGTCGAGCCCCTGCGGATACCTATAGCCGGACTGCCAGGCACGGTGCGCAAGAACGCGCCCGGCTCGGACATTCCCATCTATCGGGTTACGTGGCGAACCACGCACCGCAGGAGTTGGCACCGTTGCGGAAATCCGCAGGTTGCCCCGGCTTCAAAGGGCCTGTCCCTCAGCCGGTCTCGATGAGTGAAACCGACGATACGCGCCGAGCCATGGTGTGTCAACAGCCGTATAGACGTCTAAACCTCCAATTACTTGCGATGCCCTCTGTAGGAGCGCGCTTGTGCGCGATGGGCCTTGCCGCAACCCCCATCGCGCGCAAGCGCGCTCCTACAGGGGGTGTGGCGGTCTGGGAGGGCGGGTTAACATCGGGGCATGGCTACTTATCCCACCCTCAGCGCCGGTATCGGCCACACGCCCCTTCTGCGCCTGCGCCACGCCTCGGAGGCCACCGGCTGCGAGATCCTGGCCAAGGCCGAGTTCCTGAACCCCGGTGGCTCGATCAAGGACCGCACCGCGCTGGGCCTGCTGGATGACGCTGAGCGCCAGGGCCTGGTCCGCCCCGGCGCCACCCTTGTGGAGGGCACCGCGGGCAATACGGGCATCGGCCTGTCCCTGCTGGGCAACAGCCGCGGCTACCAGACCGTCATCGTCATGCCGGAGACCCAGAGCCGGGAGAAGATCGATGCCCTGCGCGCCGCTGGCGCAGATGTCCGCCTGGTACCCGCCGTGCCATGGACCGACCCTAACCACTATGCGGCCACGGCGCGCCTGATCGCCGACGAACTGAACGCGGTGGTACCGGGCAGCGCCTGGTTCGCCAACCAGTTCGACAACCTGGCCAACCGCCAATGGCATGAGGACCACACCGGGGCTGAAATCTGGGAGCAGACCGGTGGCACGATCGATGGCTTCGCCTGTGCCTCGGGCACCGGCGGGACCATCGCCGGCGTCGGCCGGGCCCTGAAAGCCCGCCGCGAGGGAATTGTCATCGCCCTGGCCGACCCGGCCGGCTCGGCCCTGGCCAGCTACGTCACCACGGGTGAAGCCAAGGCCGAGGGCAGTTCGATCACGGAGGGCATCGGTAACGCCCGGCTCACCGCGAACTTCCTGGATGCACCGATCGACCTGGCCTGGTCGATCCCGGATACCGAGTCCATCCCCGAAATCCACGCCCTGCTTCGCCAGGAGGGCTACTGCGTAGGCCTGTCCAGTGGCGTCAACATCGCCGGGGCGGTCCGCCTGGCCCGCCACCTCGGGCCGGGCCACACCGTGGTCACGGCCCTGTGCGACAGCGGCATGCGTTACCAGGCCAAGCTGTTCAATCCCGCCTTCCTGCGCGAGAAGGGCATCGCCGTGCCGGACTGGCTGGCCGCGGCCTTCCCGGGGTAAAACCGCGCTAGAATATGGGGTTAGCCCTTCGATGCGACCCTAGGTTCATGTCTTCACACCTCTCCGAGACCAAGCGGCGGCGTAGCTTCGCCATCGTCAGCCACCCCGACGCCGGCAAGACCACGCTGACCGAAAAGCTGCTGCTGTTCGGCGGCGCGATCCAGATGGCCGGCTCGGTGAAGAGCCGCAAGGCCGCCCGCCACGCCACTTCGGACTGGATGGCGCTGGAAAAAGAGCGCGGTATCTCGGTCACCTCATCGGTCATGCAGTTCCCGTACAACGGGGCGATCGTGAACCTGCTCGATACCCCGGGCCACGCAGACTTCTCGGAAGATACCTATCGCGTGCTCACGGCCGTCGACTCGGCGCTGATGGTGATCGACTGCGCGAAGGGCGTGGAAGAACGCACGATCAAGCTCATGGAAGTCTGTCGCCTGCGCGATACGCCGATCATGACCTTCATCAACAAGCTCGACCGCGAGGGCCGCTCGCCGATCGAACTGCTCGATGAAGTGGAGTCGGTGCTGGGTATCGCCTGCGCACCGGTTACCTGGCCGATCGGCATGGGCTCGCGCCTGAAGGGCGTGTACCACCTGCTGCTCGACGAGGTCCACATCTTCGAGCCGGGCAAGAACTTCACCCGCCAGGATTCGACGATCTTCAAGGGTGGTCTCGATAACCCGGAGCTCATCGCCCGCATCGGCGAAAGTGCCCTGCAGGAGGCGCGTGACGAACTCGAACTGGTGCTCGGCGCGTCCAACCCGTTCGATGTCGAGGCTTACCTCGCCGGCAAGCAGACCCCGGTGTTCTTCGGCTCGGCCGTGAACAACTTCGGCGTGGAGCTGTTGCTCGAGTTTTTCGTCGAACATGCCCCGTCACCACGTTCGCGCGACACGCTCACGCGTGAGGTGTTGCCGCAGGAAGACAAGCTCACCGGTTTCGTGTTCAAGATCCAGGCCAACATGGATCCGGCGCACCGTGACCGCGTCGCGTTCATGCGCATCTGCTCGGGTACGTATACCGCCGGCATGAAGATGCAGCAGACGCGCACGGGTAAGGAAGTCCGCATCGCCAACGCACTGACCTTCATGGCCAGCGATCGCGAGATCGTTGAACGCGCCTACCCGGGCGATGTCATCGGCCTGCACAACCACGGCACCATCACCATCGGCGATACCTTCACCGAAGGCGAAGGCCTCTCCTTCACCGGCATTCCCAACTTCGCACCGGAACTCTTCCGCCGTGCGCGCCTGCGCGATCCGATGAAAATGAAAGCGCTGCAGAAGGGCCTCGCCCAGCTATCCGAAGAAGGTGCGACGCAGTTCTTCCGCCCGCTCATGTCAAACGACCTGATCCTCGGCGCGGTCGGCGTACTCCAGTTCGATGTGGTCGCTTACCGCCTGAAGGACGAGTACAACGTCGACTCGTCGTTCGAGCAGGTCGGCGTTGCCACCGCGCGCTGGGTGCATTGCAGCGACGAGAAGAAGCTGGAGGAGTTCAAGGAAAAGAACGCCTCCAACCTTGCGATCGATGCGGCCGGCGAACTGGTCTACCTCGCCCCGACCCGCGTGAACCTGCAGCTTGCGCAGGAACGCTGGCCACAGGTGCGTTTCTCGGCGACACGCGAGCACGCCGCCTCAGTCGAAGTCTGATCCTGTAGGAGCGCGCTTGCGCGCGATAGGGTCTTGCCGCGAGCACCCATCGCGCGCAAGCGCGC
>NZ_DASYCB010000072.1:0-20934 GCF_036500425.1 Luteibacter sp. | reverse complement strand
GCGCTTGCGCGCGATGGGTCTTGCCGCGAGCACCCATCGCGCGCAAGCGCGCTCCTACATGCATAAAAAACTCCCCGGGCAGGGGGCCTGGGGAGTGAAGGAGCGTCCACACCGGAGCTCGAGGGGGAAACGGTTAAGGGGTTACACCGGTTGCCAGTTGGGATCGGGTTCCGGCGCACTGGCGACGGGCGCATGCTCGTGCATGCCCGCCGCGCCGAGGCCTTCCATGGCCGGTTCCACGAAATCGTCAAAAAGGTCCACGGGAAAGCCTCCCTGGGTTAGCGCGGGTCAGTGAAGCCCGCAGAGCAGGCCCAATAGCAGGGCCCCCAGCGCCAATGTAACGCGCAGCGGTTCGAAATTGCGCTCCAGCTCGGTGTTGTCAGCGTCTTTTTTCATTGTCTTTTCCATGGCGCCAGTACAGCGACTGCCGGGGCGGCAGACGCGGCTCGGGTGGGGCAATCCTCAGGCCGTTTGTGGCAAAACGCGGGCAAAGGCGGCGTGTAGGCCGGGGAGGGGCTCTTGCACGGGCAAAACACGGGCAATCGCCAGCGGGCGCTTGCGCCGCGGAACCCGCCGATGCACCCTGCGCACGCCAACCCAAAAACACGGAACCCCCATGGGCCGCAGCATTGCCATTGTCGAAGACGAACCCCTCATCCGCGCCAACTACGTGGAAGCGCTCACCCGCTTCGGCTACGAGACCCGCGGCTACGGCTCGCGCGCGGAAGCCTCCACGGCCTTCGCCATGCGCCTGCCCGAGCTTGTCATCATCGATATCGGCCTGGGCGACGAGCCCGAGGGTGGGTTTGACCTGTGCCGCGAGCTGCGCGCCAAGAGCGCCACGCTGCCGCTGATCTTCCTCACCGCGCGCGATTCGGATTTCGACGTGATCTCCGGCCTGCGCCTGGGCGCCGACGATTACCTTTCGAAGGACACCAGCCTGCACCAGCTGGCCGCGCGCATCGCCGCCCTGTTCCGCCGCATCGAATCGCTGAAGAAGCCCGCCGCCAGCGAGAACGTGATCGAACACGGCCCGCTGCGCCTGGAAAGCGAGCGCATGCGGATCACCTGGAACGGCACCGAGATCCCGCTCACCGTCACCGAATTCTGGATGGTCCACACGCTGGTCCGTTTCCCCGGCCACGTGAAAAACCGCGACCAGCTAATGCGCGAAGCCGAGCTCGTCGTGGATGACGCCACCATCACCTCGCACATCAAGCGCATCCGCAAGAAATTCATCGCCCTGGCCCCGGAATTCGACGCGATCGAAACCGTCCACGGCGTCGGCTACCGCTGGACCCCCTGATGCACGTTGTAGGAGCGCGCTTGCGCGCGATGGGTGCTCGCGACAGGTTGGCTAACATCCGGCTTCCTCGCTTCGTTGGTCTATCGCGCGCAAGCGCGCTCCTACATGTGACCGCATGACGCTTCGTCAGAAACTGCTCCTCGTCGCCTTATGTACCCTGGCTCTTCCGGTGGCCGGGTGGCTGTACGTCCGGCAGATGGAAACCCTGCTCCGCGAAGGCCAGGCCCAGGCGCTGGTAGCGTCGGCGCGTGCGCTGGCGCGCAGCCTGGTCGTGGTCGAAGCACCGCTGCCGCCTGCTGGCAGCGCCTGGTATGTGCAACAGGCGAACGTGCCCATCACCATCGATGGCTACGCGGATGACTGGGCTTCGCTGAGCCCGTGGGCGCAGCCGCTCGGCCGCAACGCCAAGGTCATGTTCGCGGAAGACGACCGCTGGCTGTACTTCACCATCGACGTTCGCGCCCCGCGACGCAGCCGCGCCGATGCCTCCGATCGCCTCGCGCTCAGCGCCGATCACCTCATCCTTTCGATCGCCAGCAACGAAGACGCACAGCGCTACCTGCTCGCCAGCGCGGCACCGGGCGCCACGACCGCCATCGCGCTCGATCCGGAAGCGGGCGTGCTGCCCGATCGGCTCAACGCCCAATGGCAGGAAGATGGCGGCGGTTTCCGCGCCGAACTGAAGCTGCCGCGCGGCCTGCGCCTCGATCGCTTCGGCGTGGGCGTGCACCTCGCCGGCGACGCCGAACCACTCAGCGCCGATAACCGCCCGCTGCTCGAATTCTCGCCCTCGCTATCGCAGGAGCTGGCGCGCCTGGCCCCCGATGGCGTGCGTGTACGCGTGCTTTCGCCCGATGCATGGTTGATGGCGCAGACCGGCCGACTCACGCTGCCCGATACCCCCGCGAGCGAACAGCCAGGCTGGTTTCCCTCGCTGGTCTACCGCTCGTTGCTCGCCACGCGGCTGGATGACAACGCCGCGTGGACCGAAGACGCGCCGAAGATCGATCTGCCTGAAGTGCGCGAAGCCCTGTCAGGCAAGCCGGCGACGGCGTGGCGCGCGGGCGAAGCGCGCGGCAGTGTCGTCCTCGCCGCGGCGATGCCGATCACCCAGGGCGGCAAACTGCATGGCGTGGTGTTGCTGGAACAGCCCAGCCGCGCGGTGCCGCTGCTCGCCAACCGCGCGTTGTTCGGCTTGCTGCTGACCAGCTTCGCCGTGCTGCTCATCGCCGGTGGCGTGCTGCTGTTATTCGCTACGCGGCTCACCTTCCGCCTGCGTCGCCTGCGCAATGCCGCCGAGCGCGCGCAGGATAACGATGGCAAGCTCGATGGGCCGTTCCCGTTGATCGATGCGACCGACGAACTCGGCGACCTTGCGCGCAGCTTCTCGCGGCTGTTCGATGTGGTCGGCGGTTATACGGACTACCTGCGCACGCTGGCCTCCAAGCTCTCGCATGAACTGCAGACACCACTGGCGATCGTCAAATCCTCGCTGGATAACCTGGACCATGCGGGGCTACCGCCGGAAGCCGAGCCTTACCTTGCGCGGGCGCGCGATGGCGTGGCGCGACTCGGTGCGCTGGTACGCGCGATGAGTGAAGCAAGCCGGATGGAGCGGGCGATCGCCTCTGCCGAAGCCGAAGACGTCAACCTTGTCGATGTCGTGCGCGGGTGCGCCGAAGGTTACCGATCACTCGCGGGTGAGCGGCATATCGCCGTGGAACTACCCGACGCGCCAGTGCACATGCACGTCTCACCGGAGCTCATCGCCCAGGCGCTCGACAAGCTGTTCGACAACGCGCTGTCGTTCACGCCCACCGATGGCTGGATGCGCATCGCGCTGCGCGTGACCGCCGATGGCGCCGATGTCGAACTCGCCAACCAGGGCCCGCCTTTGCCGGCGGCGATGCAGGGCAGGTTGTTCGATTCGCTGGTCAGCCTGCGCGACAAAACAACCCCGGGCGAAGCGCCGCACCTGGGTCTCGGCCTCTACGTGGTACGCCTCGTCGCCGAACGCCACCAGGGCAGCGCCAGTGCACGCAATATCGACGACGGCGTCGCCTTCACCCTGCACCTCAAAGGCCTCCCCCGCCAACGCCTCGCCTGACCTACTCGTGTAGGAGCGCGCTTGCGCGCGATGGGGCTTGCGGCAACCCCCATCGTGTAGGAGCGCGCTTGCGCGCGATAGGGCTTGCGGCAACCCCCATCGCGCGCAAGCGCGCTCCTACACGATAGGGGTCACGGACCGGAGACGAGTTTCAACCCGATCACGCCTGCGAGGATCAGCGCGATACATACGATGCGTGCAGGCGCCGCGGAGTCGCCCATCAGCAGGATGCCGAGGATGGCGGTACCTGCCGCACCGATCCCGGTCCATACCGCGTAGCCCGTACCCACCGGCAGCGTGCGTAGCGATATCGACAGGAGGACCACGCTGGATACGCCGGTCAACACGGTGGCTACGGCGGGAACCCACCGCGTGAATCCCGCGGAGGCTTTCATGCAAAGCGCGAAGACGATCTCCAGCAAGCCCGCGCCGGTGAGCAACAGCCAGGCCATGGCATCACGCTCCTGCAGGCGGCGTGCGGAAGGCGACGCCGAAGCGGTTAAAGGCATTCATCAGGGCGATCGCGTAGGTCAGGTCGGCGAGTTCCTCCGCGCTGAATTCAGCGGCCGCGGCGGCGTAGTCGTCATCGCTGACATGCGTGTCGATGACACGGGTGACCGATTCGGCCCAGGCAAGCGCGGCCCGCTCGCGCGGCGTAAAGGTCTCGCCGCCTTCGCGCCACACGGAAAGCAGCGCGAGCTTCGCGACGCGCGTATCGATCTTCAGCAGATCACGCGTGTGCATGTCGATGCAGAAGGCGCAACCGTTGATCTGCGAGATACGCAGGTAAACCAGGTCGACCAGACCCTTCGGCAGGCTGCCCTTGTAGACGGCGCTGTGCACGGCGAGAAAGGCGTTAAAGCCGGCAGGGGAGGCTTTGGCGTAATCGAGGCGTTGGGTCATGACGAGCTCCAGGAAGAGGGGAGGTCGTTATTGTTCCGCGTTGTGGCCTAGTGAAGCATTCCAAGATAAGGCATATGAACTAGGCCATAACCTCCCTTGTAGGAGCGCGCTTGCGCGCGATGGGTACTTGCCACAACCCCTCCCCACCTTTGTAGGAGCGCGCTTGCGCGCGGTGGATCTTGCCGCACCCCCATCGCGCGCAAGCGCGCTCCTACAGGAGGGAGGAGGCGGGTTAGCGTAGGCGGTTTATGCGGGTGCCCAGGGCCTTGGCTTCGTCGTGGGAGGTGACGTTGGTGAAGCTCACCAGCAGGGCGGGGGAGCCGTTGCCTTGCACGGACCAGTCGGTGAGGGCTTCGGCGTAGAGGCCGTCGTCGCGCATGCGTGCAACGAGCCGGCGGTCGGACCAGCGGCCGGGGAAGCGCAGGATCAGGTGCATGCCGCCGGGTTGCGTGTCGATGCGCACACCGGGACCCAGGGCCTGGCCAAGGCCGGCGACGGTCCATGCGCGGCGCTGTGCGTAACACGCGCGCATCCGCTGGATGTGCCGGGCGAAATGCCCTTCCTTGATAAAGGCGGCGACGATCGACTGGGTGAGTTCCGGCGCGTCGCCGGCGAACACCTGGAAGACCTCCTCGAAGCGTTCGATGAGCCCCGTGGGCACCACGACATAGGCAAGGCGCAATGAAGGGAAAAGCACCTTGCTGAAGGTGCCTGCGTAAATCACGCGGCCCTCGCGGTCCAGGCTGCCTAGCGCAGGAAGCGGCCGGCTTACGTAGCGGTATTCACCGTCGTAATCATCTTCCACGATGAACGCGCCGCTCTGCGCCGCCCAATCAAGCAACGCCAGCCGGCGCGGCAATGACAGCGACACGCTCAACGGACTCTGGTGCGCAGGCGTCACCACCGCCAGCTTCGCGCGCGGCGCCAAGCGCACCCCTTCGGCCACCACGATGCCTTCGCTATCCACCGGCACCGGGGCGACCCGCACCCCCATCGCATCCAGGATGCGCCGCGCAGGCGGGTAACCCGGATCCTCGACCCACGCGCGGTCGCCGGCTTTCAGCACGGCGCGGGTGACCAGGGTCATCGTTTGCCGGAAGCCCGAGGTGATAAAGACCTGCGAAGGCGAACAATCGAGCCCGCGCGAGACGCGCAGGTAGGTGGCGACCTCCTCGCGCAACGCAGGCAGCCCAAACAAGGGCGGCTGGGCCATGTCGATGTGCTGCGTGGCCCGTGCGCGGCGGGCGCCGAGGCGCGCCCAGATCTTCCGTGGAAAACCATCGAGCGCCGGCAAGCCCATCTGCAGCGGCAACACCGTATCCGGCCGGAACGAAGGCGCGGCAGGCTCGCTGCGCAGGCGCGGCGCCACCACCGGCGCCCGATGCTTGAGGCCCGGCGTCACCACCGTCCCGGCTTGTCCGCGCGCTTCGATATAACCCTCGGCGGAAAGCAGGCCGTACGCGGCGTCGATCGTGCCGCGCGCCACGCCCAGCTCGGCCGTGAGCGCCCGCGCGGAAGGGACGCGGTCACCCGGTTTCAGCGCACCACTGGCGATAGCGCCGCGGATCCGGTCGTAGATCTGCCGGTACAGCGGGGTAGTGGCCGCCGGGTCGAGTGCGAAGAGGGCATGCCGCGGCGTCGCCATGGCTCAGTTCCAATGTCCGTTCATGGCCCGACTATATAGGCCATGCGCGCCTAAGCTGCAAAACATCGCCGCCAGGCCGGAGTCCCCGAACGATGAACATCCTGCATGTGCTTGCCAGCCCGCGAGGGCCCGCGGCCGAGAGTTACCAGCTCTCGCTGAAGATCGTCGCGCACCTTCTCGCGAAAGAGCCGGGTGCCCGCGTGGTCCAGCGTGTGCTCAGCGGTGAGGTGCCACCGCATATCGACAGCGACTACGCGTTCGCGCAACACGCGGCGTCCGCCGCCACGAGCCCTGAAGGCTCCCTGGCCCTCTCCGATACGCTCATCGCCGAGCTGAAGGCCGCCGATGTCGTGGTCATCGGCACACCCATGCACAACACCAGCGTGCCTTCGGCGCTGAAGGCATGGATCGACCACATCGTGCGTGCACGGGTCACCTTCGACATCACGGCGCAGGGCAAGGTGGGCTTGCTGCACGATCGGCCGGTGTATATCGCCGTCGCTTCGGGTGGCCGCTTCACCGGCGAGCACGCGCGCCAGCCGGACTTCCTGACGCCGTACCTTACCTACGTACTCGACATGATCGGCCTGCGCGACGTGACCTTCTTCACCGTGCAAGGCACCGTCATGCCAGCCGACGTGCTTGCGCAAGCCCGCGCGACCACCGACCACGCCATGCGCGAACACTTCGCGTCGACGCCTGCCTGAGGCCGCCGACATGCGCACGATCACGTCCGTGGCCGTTTTCTGTGGCTCGAACCAGGGTGGCGCGTCCGGGTACGCCGAGGCCGCAAAGTGGCTGGGGCATGTCCTCGGTAGCGAACGCATCACGCTCGTCTACGGCGGCACCGTCAACGGCCTGATGGGCATCCTCGCTGATGCTGCGCTGGCCGCCGGCGGCGACGTGCACGGCGTGGTCACCGTGAGCCTGCACCAGCGTGGCCATACCCATCCGCGCCTCAGCCGCAAGGACATCACGCCTAACCTGCGTTTGCGCAAGGAACGCATGGCCGACCTGGCCGACGCATTCATCGCGCTACCCGGCGGCATCGGCACGCTCGAGGAACTGATGGACACCTGGGGGCGCAACCAGCTCGCCGAAATCGACAAGCCTATGGGGCTGCTGAACACGCTCGGCTTCTTCGATGGCTTCCTCCGCTTCCTCGACCACATGGTCGGTGAGCGCTTTCTTCCCGATGCGCACCGCCAGGCGCTCAGTGTCGACGCCGATGCGCGCGGCCTGGTCGACGCACTCAGGCGCTACCAGCGTACCGATGTGCCGAAATGGCTTTAATGGAGTGGTTTGATTTTATGCGTTCCCATGGGAAATTCACGGCATCACTGGTGCTGGCACTGGCGCTGCCCGGCGCTGCGGTGGCGCACCACCCGACCCACGTGCCAGCTACGTCCACCGTTGCATCGCCTGACGCTGATGGCGTCGATGAAAACCTCTGGCTGGAAGAAGTGAAGGGCAACGAGGCGCAGGCCTGGGTGGCCGCGCGCAATGCGGAAACACGCACGCGCTACGCCAGCTCGCCTCGCTTCAGCGATGACGTCGCCGCGCTCCGCGGCATGCTCGATGGCGCAGCAAATACACCCCGTGTCACGTATATGGCCGGCTTCTATTACAACCTCGGCAAGGACAAGGATCATCCCCGCGGTGTGTGGCGGCGGACGACACTCGATAACCTCCGCAAACCGGCCACCGAATGGACGGCCATCCTCGATCTGGATGCGCTTTCGCGCGAGGAGCACGAGAACTGGGTATGGCACGGTGCGCAGTGCCTTCCTCCAGCCTACAACCGCTGCCTCGTGCTGCTATCGCGTGGCGGTGCTTACGCGCAAGTCGTGCGCGAGTTCGATGTGGAGACGCGTCGCTTCATCGCCGATGGCTTCAACGTACCCGAATCCAAGGGCACGGTTAGCTGGATCGACGTGAACCACGTCTACGTCAGCACAGGGTTCGGCGCGGGCTCCATGACCCAGGCCGGCTACCCGCGTACTGCACGGCTGTGGAAGCGCGGCACGCCGCTCGCCAGCGCCACCGTGGTGGCGGAGGTCCCTGCGAGTGATGTTTCCGTGGATGTGACGCACGACGCGGCGCCAGGCTTCACGCGCGATCTCGTGACGAAAAGTCATTCCTTCTACGAAACGGAGACCTTCGTACGCCAGCCCGATGGCCACCTGACGAAGATCGATGTCCCGCGCGACGCCGTGATCGACATCAAACGCGAATGGCTGCTCGTGCAACCGCGCAGCCCCTGGCACGTGGCCGGGCGCACGTTCGCGCCCGGCACGCTGCTGGCTACCCGCTTTGATGATTACATGGCGGGCAAGCGTGAACTCATCGAGCTTTTCACGCCGGATGCGCACACCTCGCTGGTCCAGTTCGCGTGGACGCGCCACCACCTCATCCTTACCACCTTGCACGATGTGGCAGGGAGCGTCGACGTGCTCACGCCGAACGCCGTGGGTCCATGGGAGAAGGTGCCGTTGCGCGGGCTTCCGCCCTTCAACACGCTCCGCGTCGTCAACCTGGCGCCGGATGAAAACGATGACTACCTCGTCTATACGCAAGGCTTTCTCACGCCTGGCACGCTGTACCACGGCACGGCAGGTGCCGGCTCGCCGGAGCGGGTGAAGCAAGCCCCTGCGGCCTTCGATGCGTCGCGCATGGAGGTGACCCAGCATTTCGCCCGGTCGAAGGATGGCACGCAGGTGCCGTATTTCGAGGTAGGTCTGCGCGATCGTCCCGCGGATGGCCCCCGGCCGACCCTGATCAGCGCCTACGGCGGGTTCGAACTGGCGATGCAGCCGTTCTACTCGCCAGCCGTGGGCATGCAGTGGCTGGAGAGGGGTGGCGTCTACGTCATTGCCAATGCCCGCGGCGGTGGCGAATACGGGCCTGCGTGGCACGACGCTGCGGTCCGCGAACATCGTCCGCGCGTTTATGAAGACGTCGCCGCGGTGGCACGCGACCTCATCGCCAGGAAGGTGACGAGCCCGGCCCATCTCGGCATCGAAGGTTCCAGCAACGGTGGCCTCACCGCCGGCAACATGCTCGTCAGCTACCCTGACCTGTTCGGTGCCGCGATCGTCGGCTCGCCCCTGCTCGACATGAAGCGGTACACCCACCTCGCCGCGGGTAACTCGTGGATCGAGGAGTATGGCGACCCCGATCAGCCTGCGGACTGGGCGTTCATCCGCACGTTCTCGCCGTACCAGCTGCTGCGCAAAGGCCAGCGCTATCCGTCTGCCCTGTTCGCGACGTCAAGCACCGACGATACCGTGGGCCCGGCTCACGCCCGCAAGATGGTGGCACGCATGCGCGGCATGGGGCTCGACGCCAGCCTCTACGAGAACGTCGAAGGTGGCCACGCCGGCGCCTCGAATAACGAACAGGCCGCGTTTCTCGATACGCTGATTTATAGCTACTTGTGGGCGCACCTCGACTAGGGGTTCGCGTTCGCTCAGCTGAGCTCGAACTCCACCCATAGCCCCTTGCCGCAGGCGGCGGCGGTGATGCTGCCCTTGCCGCTGCTGAGGCTGGCGGGCACCTTGCCCGTGCCTATCCACGCATCGTCGGCGCGCACTACGCGCCCCCGGCAGCGCTCCTCGAGATCTTTCAACAGGATCTTGTACGGCATGGCGCCCCAGTTGACCTTCAAAGCGTCCTTCTGGTTGGTGGGGATGAACGCGTCGAGGTCCGGGCTATCCATCAGCTCGAGACCTTTGGCGCGGGCCGTCGCGTTCTGGCTGCCGTGGTGGCCTACCTTGTAGAACACCGTGCGCTTCAACAGATCCTGTGCCGTGACCCATTCGCCATCGACCTTCCAACGGAGGTCCTGCCAGCTGAGCCAGCTGCCGATCTGCGCATCCGCTGCGAACAGGAACACGCGGCCGGTGTCGACGAACTCGAACGCGAGCACCACGCTGGTGTTATTGGTGCGATCATCCAGCTGCATCGCCAGGTCCGCGCCCACCCCCGTCCAGTCGAAATCGATACGCCGCCAATCCTGCTCGCCCTTGGTCGCGGCATCGCCGTAGTGGGCGGCAACGAATCGGCGAAGGTCGACGAACCTGGGGTCTGAATCGGCGTCGCCGCGTTGTGACGAACTCCCCGCAGCCAGCAAGCTGGAGAGCGGCTCGCCCAGGTTACGGTCGAACGGGTCGATGACATCGTCGTCGGGCGGCGCTGTCGCTGTCGTGAAATTGGCGACGGCGTTGAGCAAGGCGGCCGACATCGCATGCCCCCGGTTCATCGATAGCCCGTACATTTCGCTCGCGCGGTCGGTCACGCGGATCATGGCCTCGTCGCGGGGCGGCCCAAGCACATAAATGCGCAGGTTCTTCATGCCGGGGATCGTCAGCGGCTTGCTGGACGGTTCGATGTATTTGACCTTCTTCGCGAGGGCAACCGTCGCATTCCGCGCGTTGCGCACGGTGTCACCCTTAGCGCCGAAGTAGAAGCCCCTGAGGCTGGAAATGCCCTCCTTGACGCCTTGCATGTAGGGGCTCAGCGCCTTTGCCGGCGCAAGGTGCGAATTCACCGCATCCAGCGCCTTGAGCGCCTTCGTCTTGTAGTTGTCGAGTTTGCGCGCCTGCTTGTCCTTGGGGTCTTCGGTCCAGCCCAGCCATGCCTCACCGAACCTGATCGTCTTGAACGTCTCGTTCGCGGTCCGGAAGCCCGAGATATGGTCCCAGTGCTCGTGGGTCGCCACGAGGACATCGATGTTCTTGGTGACGCCTGCGATGTCGGCGGCGATCTCCTTAATCTTGGTCGTGTTGTTGGTCACCGAACTGTGCAGGCCGCAATCGATCAGCATGTAGAAGTCGCTGCCGTCGTCCTTGGTGAAGTGCAACAGGTGGCAGTCACCGATGCCCTGGCAATAGTGTCGGACCGTCATGCCGGCGGTCGCTTTCCGCGCCTTCCGGCGTGGCGTCGCTTTCCGGGTGGCCATCACGTCGTTCCTCCAAAGGCGTGCATCATGGCGAAGGGTTCGCCCGTGCCAGATCCGAAATACAGGGCGGCCAGCGCGGCGCCCTCTCCATTCGATTGCATCGTGCGCTGGCGCTCCTGTCGCGTGACGCTGTTGCCGTCCTTGACGATCGCGTAGCGCACCGCTTCCCATCCGTAGCGCGCATCGAGGATGAGCGTGGCACCGCCGCGGAACCAGAACCACTCGCCCTTTGGGTTTTTCGGGTCCACCGGCAAGCGCTGGCGTTGCTGGATGACCACGTTGATATCCGTACGGAACGAACCATCCGATGCAACGCGGCGTACCGGACGCACGCTCGCCACCGAGAACGTCGTACCGCCGGGAGCGGCGGCGTGCTTGGGCGTGCCATCTTCGTTGTACCGATCCACGCCGCCCACCAGGCCGAACTGCTGGTAGAGCGCCGGGTCCTTCAGGCAAGCACGCTGGAGTACGCCAAGCGCGGCCAGGCGGTTGGATTCGTTGAGGCGGAAGACCTCGGAGCGTTGCAGACGCCGGTTCCAGCGGATGTCGATGCTGTCCAGCAGCGGGCGAAGCCAGGTCGGCGTCGGGTCCTGCGGCGTATCCCACGCCAGCGATTCCTGCGAGATCGTACGCACACTGCGCGGAAGGATGCCGCGGTTGCGGAACGCCTCTATGAAGGCCACCCGGTAGCCGTAACGGTCATCGGGCATGACATCGATGTCGACCGTGATCATGGCCCGCAGGTATTCGCCGAACGTAATGTCGACAGACGGGCAGTAATCCAGTGCGCGAATCGCCATATGCAGTACGTGCCGGGCGACCTTGCAGGTTTCATCGGTCAGGCGGTCGATCAGCTCAGCGGGCAGGGCGCCTTGCGGCAGGATGCCGCTACCGCCCGTCGCCAGGCGGCGCAGGTCTTCCGTGCGCCGCGCCACGATATTCTGGAACGCCTCGTACACTGCGTACACGAGGATCGAGCCGCGCTCGTGCACTTCCACGGCGTCTTCGTATTTCAGCTTCATGGCCGCGGGTTGCGTGTAATCGCGGAGGGGTCCCGCACGGCTGGTACCTTCGCCAAACTGCCTGGCGAGGCCGCCGAGAAGGCTGGCGGCCGAGAGGTCGCCGTGGGCACTCGCGATCTCGAACCGTACGAGTTCCGTCATCGTGAAGTGTTGGAACAACGCCACGATGTCGGCGAACGCTTCGTGGAATGCCGGCACGTCGGGATTGGACGCGTCTTCGTAGCTCCGGTGTAGGCCATCGAGCAGCGCATGCGACATTTCATGGGCGATGATGTCGCTGGACAGGCAGCTGAAGACCATCGATCCGGGCGCGGTTGCATCACCGTCCTGCGAACTGGCCGAGAAGTAGCCGAACAGCAGGGCGACCTTATCGGGGCTGTAGTACGCGTTGTCGGTGCGTAGCGCATGTGGGTAGATCCGCAGCCGGGGCACCTCATAGCTCTCGACCTTGCCGTCGGGCAGCGTCACGGTGCGGGCGCGCCATAACACCTGGCGGCCGAGCGCCATCTCGAAGTGACGGATCGTCGTCATGCCCACCGCATACACCATCTGCTGGTGGAACTGCGGGTTGCCTTCCGAAGGCGTCAAGCCATCCTGTGCGAGTACGAAAGGGTGGTTGAGGTCGATCGGGTCGTACGCCATGTTCGACGCGGGATCGACATCGACCACCTCCAGGTACTCACCTACCGGACCGGGGGCAAGCGCGAAGGGGCTGTCCGGCGTGTCGTCCCACGGCAGCGTCAGCGTGGTTTCGTTGACCGCCAGCGATACGAGCTTCTTGGCGATGCTCGGATCCAGCGCGTACACGCGCAGCCGCCGCTTGGGCGTCGGCATAACGAACGCCTTGCGCAGCACCGGTGCCTGTGGGGTTGGCGGCCCCTTCGAAGGCGGAGGGCTGGGCGTCTTCATGAGCCCTCGCAGGACGGCAGCGAGCGGCGCAGAAGGGGAACCCTGTTCGAGTGCCGCTTCCAGGTAGCGCAGGCATGCCTTGGCGGGAATGGACGCCGCCGGACGCTCAGGGTCATCGATCGCTTCGTCGACATCGGTGACGCGCTGCGCGACCTGGGTCAGTTCCAGTGCAAGCATGCGATCGCGCGGTGTCAGCGCGGCCGGCCCGGCCACGGCGAGGCTTACGCCACCGTGGCCGAGGATAAGGTCGAGGAAGCTCCACGTGGCGCGTGCGGGCGGTAGCTTGCTGCCTTTGAGTTGCGCTTCGGTCAGTGGCAGCACCGCCAGTGCCGCCATGGCCTGCATGATGCCCTGGCCGACCTTGCGGCGCGTGCAGGCCTCGTCCATCACGCTGGTGGATTTGCGTGCGGAGGCGAACAACGCGTTACGCACGGCGTGGATGCGCATCCATGGTTCGCTATACGCCTCGATGGCATCCCGGTGCTGCGCTAGCCACAAGGCCGCGGCCGCCGCGATCTGCGGTGTCGCGGCGGAGGTTCCTGCACCATCCATGTCGACGATCTGCTGGCAGCCGAACTTGGCCCACGGCACGTTCGGGGTGTACGCACCCAGCGCCGTCGCCATCTTTTCGGCGGGTCCGAAATTGCCTTGCATCGTGCCGCGCTTGAGGTCGGCATACGCCGCGCCGTTCGCCATGACGCCACAGGCGGCGAGCACGCGTTGGAAGCGCGCGGGAAACACCGTCGAACCTGGCGTCGGCAAGCCCGCGTAGTTATTACCCGCGGCGGTGACCATGACCATGCCCGCTTCATAGGCGAGGTTGACCGCATCGGTCAGCGCCTGCGACGCCAGCCCACCCATGCTCATGGAAAGCACATGGGCCTCGATCTTTCGCGCGTGGTCAAACCCCTTGACCATGGTGCTGGTGCTGAAGCGCACGACCCAATCGGCGATGCGAATGGGCACGATGCGCGCGAACGGCGCGCCACCAATGAAATCCTTGATGCCCGGCCAGCCTGGTGAGGTGCCACCGAGTTGATTGCCGGCCAGGAGGCTTAGCGTACCCGTGCCGTGGCCGGGGTTCGCCATGAGCAGGGCATCGGTGGGTACGCGGTCCGTCGCATCGTCGGGGAACCCGGCATCGACAAAGTTTTTCTGCAGGTCGCGCGCGAGGCCCGCGGGCAACGTGGCATGCGCGGGGTCATAGCCCGTATCCAGGTGCGCGATGATGATCGCCGCCTGATCCTTCTTGCTGACCGCCGCGCGCGCGGGGCCGAGCTGCCCGAAGTCGGCAGTCGCTTGCCATGCAATTCCTGGCCCGGCCGCCTTGCCACCCTTCGTATCCTGGTCCTCGAAGGCGCAAGGCGTGCCGGCCGCGGCCATCCCGCGCAGGCGCGATGACTGGTCTGCGTACGGCCACTGTTGCGCGATGTCGGGCTCGGCGGCCATGACGTGGGCCGTCGCCGCTGCCGCATACGTGGTGTTGGCATAGAGCGCGTGCACGGCATCCCACGGGTTGCCGCGGGTGTCGGGCAATGCCATGCGCACCCATTCCACGGGCCCGGCAGGCGCGACGCCAGCACCCTTCGCTGCGTTGGCAGGCACGCTCAG
This sequence comes from Luteibacter sp., assembly GCF_036500425.1. Taxonomy (GTDB): domain Bacteria; phylum Pseudomonadota; class Gammaproteobacteria; order Xanthomonadales; family Rhodanobacteraceae; genus Luteibacter. The sequence continues at coordinate 6,471 of NZ_DASYCB010000072.1, read as the reverse complement.
GATCGTCTCGATCCGGCTTCCCGCGGCGCCGAACGCCTTGCCGGCGGCCTTTTCGAGCAATCCCTTGTTACCAGACACCTTGAGCAGGACGGAGCGTTCCGTGGCCATGGCTATCCCTCGGGCGTAAGCACGATACCGAACAGCTGACAGCGCGCTGGCTCCGGGCCCCTTCCCAGGGATGCGCGAGGCTATGGAGCGTATCGGGACGCAAGATCTTCCGGAAGCCGAACGGAAGTACTAAGTAGGGTCCTTGCTTTCGCAATTGCCCCTACAATCGATGGTCACCCCACGGGCACCCTCACTCCCCATGATCTCCCGCGAACAATTCGACGCCTACGCCGGCCAGGGCTACACCCGTATCCCTTTGGTGCGCGAGGTTTTTTCCGATCTCGATACGCCGCTCTCGGTGTACCTGAAGTTGGCCGATGGCCCGTATACCTTCCTGTTTGAGTCGGTCGAAGGTGGGGCGACGTGGGGCCGCCATTCCATGATCGGCCTGCCGGCGCGCCGGGTGTACCGCCTGCGCGGGCATGAGCTCGAGGTCGAAGAAAACGGCGAGGTCATCGAAACCCGCCACCTCGAGGACCCGCTGGCCGAGATCGAAGTGCTGCGCAAGCAGTACGAGGTGCCGCAGCTGCCGGGCCTGCCGGACTTCACCGGCGGCCTCGTGGGGTATTTCGGCTTCGAGACCATCGGCTATATCGAAGAGCGCCTGGCCCAGTGGGACAAGAAGGATGAGCTCGGCACGCCCGACGTGCTGCTCATGCTCGCCGACGAGCTGGCGGTGTTCGATAACCTCAAGGGTCGCTTGTACCTTATCGTCCATGCCGATCCGTCGCGCCCGCAGGCGTACGCGGAAGCGGTGCGTCGTCTCGATGCGCTGACCTTCCGCCTGCGCCAGGGTGGCGTCAGCTACCCGCAGATGCTGCAGCCGGCCGCGCTCGACGAATCCGATTTCAAATCCTCGTTCACCCGCGAGGAATACGAAAACATGGTGCGCACCGCGCAGGAGTACATCCGCGCTGGCGACATCTTCCAGGTGGTGCCCTCGCAGCGCCTGAGCATCGGTTTCAACGCGCGCCCGGTCGATGTGTACCGCGCGTTGCGTGCGATGAACCCTTCGCCGTATATGTTCTTCATCGACATTGGCCCCACCCAGATCGTCGGCTCCTCGCCGGAGATCCTGGTGCGCCTGAAGAACGGCCGCGTGGTCCTGCGCCCGATCGCCGGCACGCGTCGCCGTGGTGCGGATGAAGCCGAAGACATCGCGCTCGAGAAGGAACTGCTCGCCGATCCGAAGGAACGCGCCGAACACCTGATGCTGATCGACCTCGGCCGTAATGACGTCGGCCGGGTCAGCCAGACCGGCACGGTCGAGCTCGCCGAATCGTTCGTGGTCGAGCGTTACTCGCACGTCATGCACATCGTCTCGCAGGTCGAGGGCGATATTAAAGATGGCATGTCCTACATGGACGTGATCAAGGCGACCTTCCCGGCCGGCACCGTCAGCGGTGCGCCGAAGATCCGCGCGCTCGAGATCATCCAGGAACTCGAACCGTACAAGCGCAACATCTACGCCGGCGCCATCGGCTGGCTCGGCTGGTGGGGCGATGCGGATACCGCCATCGCGATCCGCACAGCCGTCATCCAGGACGGCCGCCTCCACGTACAAGCCGGCGGCGGCGTCGTCTACGACTCCGACCCCGCTGCCGAGTGGGAAGAAACCATGAACAAAGGCAGGGCCCTGTTCCGCGCCGTAGCCCAAGCCGCGAAAGGCCTATAACACGCCTGTAGGAGCGCGCTTGCGCGCGATGGCTCTTGCCACACCCCCATCGCGCGCAAGCGCGCTCCTACAACATGCGAGTGTTCCAACCGGTCACGAAGGAAGCAGTTCCCCTCTCTAGTGAAGGAGTTCGGTTACCCATGACGACGCGTATCCCCGCCATCTCGCTCGTGCTTGCCCTCGCCAGCATGCCCGCGCTTACGCTGGCGCAGACCACACCGCATATCGATGTCTCCGGCCACGCCGAACGACAGGTCCAGCCAGACCGCTTCCACATCGACATGAAGGTCGAGTCCGCGGACATCAAACCGGCCCGTGCCCGCGCTCGTGTAGAAGCCAACATGGCCAAGGTCACGGCCGGTTTTCGTGCCAACCACGCGTTGCCTGAATCCATCGTCGCATCCACGATCTCGATCGGTCCGCATGAGCGGTACGAGGATAACCGGGATACCGTCGACGGTACCGAGGTAACCCGGACCGCCTCGGCCACGTTCACGCGTATGGAAGACCTGCGTAACTTTATCGATGGTCTCGATACCGCAGGCGAAGAACTGCAGATCACCGGCACCGAGATGACCCGGAGTGATGCAGAGGCCATCGACAACGACCTCCGCGAACAGGCGATGCATGAGTCCCAGCGCAACGCAGAGCGGATCGCCAAAGCGTATGGCGCGAAGGTGGGCGCGGTATACACGGTGTCCGATCAACCGACCGGCCGCAGCAGCGAGTACCCACCCCCGCCAAGCGTCGAGGTCATGGCGAACGGCCTGCCAAAGATCGACCTGGAAGTAGGCAGCCTCAAGATGGAACGCACGATCTACGCCACCTTCCTCCTCGACCCCACCAAACCCTAACACCCCTGTAGGAGCGCGCTTGCGCGCGATGGCTCTTGCCGCAAGCCCCATCGCGCGCAAGCGCGCTCCTACAGATGTAAGTGCACCACGTCCACATCGTACCCGAGCGGTCAGTTGGCCGGGTTTTGGCCCAGGAGTATCCTCCGTGGACTATTCCCCTGTAGGAGCGCACTTGCGCGCGATGGGTCTGGCGTAACCCCCATCGCGCGCAAGCGCGCTCCTACACTAAGTCCACGCGGGTGTTTGAGATGGTCACGAAGAAAATCATTGTCGCGGGTTCCATCGCGGTCATGGCGACGGTGTCGTCGCCTTCTGAAGCGCGTACGCCGTTTACCGACGATGTCGCCTCGCGCACGCAGGCGTTGGCGCTGCTGGAATCGCTTAATGCCGATTTGCTCAGCCACCCTAGTGCCACGCTCACGCTGGAGCGCTGGTGTGGTGATCATGGGCTGGCGCCGGAGGCGAAGATCGTGGCGCATCGGATCAAGGGCGACGACAAGCCGCTCGCGGCCGATGATCGTGCTGCGCTTGGCATCGATGCCAACGAGCCTGTGCGCTACCGCCGGGTGCAGCTCGCCTGCGGTTCGGTGGTGCTTTCGGAAGCGGATAACTGGTACGTGCCGGCCCGGCTTACGCCGGAAATGAACCAGATTCTCGACACCACCGACCAGCCATTCGGCAAGGTCGTCCAGCCCCTTCATTTCCGCCGCCAGACGATCAGCGCCGACCTGCTGTGGTCGCCGCTGCCCAAGGGCTGGGAAATGGATGCGCCACTGCCCGCGCCCGGGAAAGGCCCCCTGGCCATCCCCCACGACGTCCTCCGCCACCGCGCCGTGCTCTACAACGAAGCCAACCAGCCCTTCAGCCTGGTGATCGAGACCTACACCGCCGACGTGCTGGCCTTCGGCAAACGCTAAGCCCCCGGCCCTTGTAGGAGCGCGCTTGCGCGCGATGGGTTCTCGCCTCACCGCTCCGTAGGCTTATCGCGCGCAAGCGCGCTCCTACAGGGTGGGGCACAGCCGGTTTGGCGTAGCCCTTCTAGCCGAATTGCCGCATCCGGCCGGGCCGCCCAAGCTGGGGCCGTACCCTCGGGGGAGCTTCCCAATGCCCAGCGCCACGGCTCCAGTTCGCAAGGCCCCGGCTGCCCGGCCGGCCGCGCACCCGTTGGGGGCGATGCTCACGGTGGCCAATGCCCCGCGGATCGGGCCCCAGCCCAAGTCGCTGGATAAAGCCCTGGCCTGCGCCCAGCACTGGGTCCAGCTCTCCGATGCCCGCCGCCCCGATGCCATGTGGCTGGAGGCGGGGATGATGATGCAGCGGATGGTGCCGCGTGCCGAGTGGGTACGCTACATACGCAAGATCCGCCTCGATCGCGGTGTGCTGGTTGGCCGCGAGTGGTTCGAAATGGCCCGGGTACGAGACCCGGTCGGACTGCCCGCGGGCGACTACCTCAACGTGATCTTCATGGCGCATTACGCCAAAGCCGTGATGTTCGAAACCGTATCGCTGGCGCCAGGCACCGAGGGCTGGCTGCCGGTGGGGTATGTGATCCGTCCCGTGCAGCGCGAGATTTCGTTCGTTCAATAGCGTGATCTGGGCCGGATTTACCCCCTGTTGACACCCGTGCCGCTCGCTCGTTAGATTTTGCGAGCGTCGGTACGCGCCGGTGCACAGGGGAACAGGGAATGAGTTTGGACGTGCAGGGCGCGGCCTTTGGCCGTGTGTCTTTCCGTGGGCGTGTGTTGCGCCGTCTCGCGGCTTCGTTGCTCCTTGTCCTGCCATTTGCGCTGTACGCGCAGTCGCAGCCGCGGGAAGCACTTCGAGATGGTGGTTGTGGAAGCCGGGCGATACTTACGAGGACATGAAAGATGCCGTGACGCGAGAAGGCATACGAGCGGCGGATGGGATATGCAAAAGGCGGCATTGCGAATGAACGTGTTTCGGGCCACCGCATTGTGGTTTACGTGCTTCATGGCCATTCCGGCACACGGTAGCTCGGGTACAGGGCATTGGCAGCAGCGCGAAGGAATTTCCGCATCCTCTATAAGCCAGCGGCATGGCGGAGACGTGGTTGACGCCATCGCGGACTACCAGCGGGTGTCGCGAGAGCACGCGAATGATGATCCGGCCTCGTTTTGGGTTGTGTGGCCGGGCAACGGGTACCGGCTTGGTGCTCTGGATGGCGGGCAGCTCAATTTGGTCGCTCTTCGCAGCGCAAGGCCCGGAGCTATCTCCTACGGCATTGCCCTGGGTAACCCTGCAACACCCTGTGAAACGTCTACTCCTGCCACCCTGCGCCTGTTTTCGCTGGATGGCGTGCGCATGACATTTCAAGGGGCGTGTATGGGCGATTTGTTGGTATACCGTCCCACGCGCCTATCTGATGTAGCGCGTATCCATCGCCGGCTGGAAAAGGGTGGGAAACTCGTAGTGAGTAGCGCGGAGATCACCGCGACATTCGATCTGTCCGGCGTCCCCGTGCTCAAGACGATGTTCGCGGCTGAAGCCGCGCCGGATCCCCCGGCCGCGCGCCGTCCGTAACCGCGCAGTCGGCTGCTCAGCGTATAGCCCCACTGTCACCGTGAACCTGCACTAGGGCGACTGATGCACGAGTAATATCAAAGAGTCGAATCCAAATTGAACTACGCGATGATCCGTGTGATGGGGCTCTTCGTATCGATAGCCGAGGAGGAAGTTCCCCATGGTTTTTTCGCCACCGTGTTCGTTGACCTGGGCCCATTCGATGCCATGCGCGACGCTGCCAGGGACGAACTTCTGGCGCGCATGACGAGGCATGGGGTGAGGCTGGTGGAAGAAGGCGCCTGTCGCACGCTTTGCGTCATCGTTGGGATGTACAAGATGCCGCCGGAAAGCGATCCTTCCCAGAAACCGGATGGCTTCACGTTCTTTCCACAGGACACGCTCTGGTCGCGGATTAGCGGCGCCGCCGATAGTGCCTGGCGGCGATGGCGCCGGCCGGAGATGGTGCTTGTCTAACCCGTGACTGACACCGTGTGGATTGCCTCGGGCGGGGGCCCCTTGGTCCTGTGCACCACTCGCTTCGCCACGCTCGACGGCACGTCGTACGACGTCGCCAGTGCCATGCTCGCTGACGAAGACGGCGTTTCGGCCTTGCTGCACCGTCTTGTGAGAGTCGCCTGAGCTCGTTCGATCGGCACGCTGGCTATCGTGTGCAAACACGCTCCTGCAGTCGAGGTCTTGCCGGCGCAGCCGGTTGGCGTACCCCCTCCGGCCGAATTGCCGCCACCGGCGCGGCCGCTCAATCTGGCCTCGCAGGGACCACGCAACGGCCCCGGGGTGGGGCGGTCATGGTCAGAATGCGGCTTTCAGGGTGCGGCGAGTTCTGGTGGGATGTGACGACGGGCGTGGTGGTGCCGCGCCGCGTCTATACTCCCAGGCAGGCCAAAAGGGACCCTGCCATGAGTGAAGACGACACGCCTGTCCGTGAGTACACGCGCCCGCCGATGCTTCGCGGCGTGGATCCACAGCGGATGAACTGGTTGTGGCAGTTGATCCTGCAGGCGACGGATCTGAAGCCCGAAGAGGTGCTTGCGGCGCTTAATGCCACGGGTGTCGGTGCGACGGACAAACGCCTCGCCAGTTGGGCGGTGGGCGATCGGGATGAAAGCTATTTTCCGCTGAGCATCGCCGAGCTGGAGCGCAATTTGCGTGCGGTGGTGGCGGTGAAGCAGAAGCGTGCGGAAGCTGCCGAAGACAACCCGGCCCCCTGACCTGTTGTAGGAGCGCGCTTGCGCGCGATCGCGCGCAAGCGCGCTCCTACAGGGTGTGGGTGTGGTTGGTGGGGTGAGGCGA
>NZ_DASYCB010000071.1:0-40193 GCF_036500425.1 Luteibacter sp. | reverse complement strand
TGCAGGGCCTGGGCCATGTAGTCGGCGTACTGGCCGGCAAGGCGCGGGTACTGCGGATCGACCGAGTTGCCATCCTTGCCGTGGCAGGCGACGCAGGTGGCGATCTTCTTGGAGCCCGCGGCGGGGTCGCCGTTAGCCAGCCTGGCGTTCGAAGTAAGGTTTTTCGCCCGTGGCGTGGTCGGTAGCGTCGCGGACTTCGGTGATTTCGGGGATGCGCTCGCGCAGGGTCTTTTCCACGCCGTTCTTCAGCGTGACATCGACCATGCCGCAGCCGTGGCAACCGCCGCCGAAGCGCAGCACCACCACGCCCTCGGCCGTGACTTCGACCAGCGAAATGCGGCCGCCGTGTGAGGCGATGCCCGGGGCGATCTCGGTCTCCAGCACGTACTGCACGCGCTCGACGACACCCGCGCTTTCGCCCGGGGCCTCACCCTTGATCCGTGGTGCGCGGATGTTGAGCTGGCTACCCGTGGGGGTCATCTCGTAATCGATGTGAGCCGGATCGAGCCAGGACATGCTCGCGCTATCGACATACAGGTTGAAGCCCTGGCACTCGATGGTCCATTCATCGCCGGTGAGTTCGGCCGGCGTGCAGAATTCCAGCTCGCACTGGGCCGAAGGCGTACCGGCCGAGACGACACGCAGGCGTACGCCGAGGCCATCCTCGCCCTGCTGAGCGATCAGCCGCTGGAAATGCGCCTGGGCGCGTTCCGTGATATCGATCATGGTGACTCCGGAAAGACATGCCCGGCGCGGGGATCGCCGGGAAACAAGACCATTTTAGTACGGATTCGATCTGGGCGCGCCCTTTTGACAATTCAACCGCGACCATCGACGCTTCGCTCCTTTCCACGGTTGGACCTTCGCCATGTCGCTTTCCCCGCTTGCCACCCAGCACTGCCAGCCGCGCAAGGGCGCCGAACACGCGCTCGACCACGCCGCCATCGAGGGCTACCTGAAGGATCTGCCGGGCTGGAAGGTCAGCGCGGACGGCAAGGCGATCGTGAAGGACTTCCCGTTCAAGGACTTCCACCACACGCTGGGCTTCATCAACGCGGTAGGTTTCATGGCCAACCAGGAAGACCATCACCCGGATCTGGAAGCCGGCTATGGCCATTGCCACATCCTGTGGTCGACCCACGACGTGGGCGGCCTGTCGCTGAACGATTTCATCTGCGCCGCGCGCGTCGAGGCCCTGCTCGACCGCTGACGTGCCCTCGCGCCGCTATCGGTTGCTCGCGCTGGCGATGGCCGCCCTGGCGGTCGCCGCCTGCTTCGTGCTGCCACTGCTCGCCGCCTGGGTCGTACGTGGCGCCCTGGAAGACGGCGGCGCCGCGGATCGTGCCGCCTATGCCGCGGGGACCTCGCCCTGGTCCTGGCGCTTCGCCGACACGGAAGACATCGTCGCCGGCAAGGTCTTCGGGGATGCGGCCATCAAGGCCGATGCAAGCGGCCTGATCGTGACGCCCAAACGGACAGGCCGCGGCGAACTGGGCTTTCCGCTGAGCCGCCAGGCCGACCTGCGTCGGCTGAACCTGCTGCGGCTGGATGCGATCTCCCAGACGGGGGATATCAGCCTCGTCGTAAGGCCCACGCTGGCCGATCCGCTGGTCCGGGCCGACCTGCCGGGGCTCGCGCGGCCCATAAGGCTCGACCAGATGGCATGGCATGACGCGACGGGCAAGCCCGTCGCTCCGCCGGAGCGCGCCGCGATGTTACGCCTTGCCTTCACCCTGCCACCCGATGCCACGCTCACGCTACGTGGTGCCAGCCTCGCCCGAGCAGAAGGCCCGTTTCCGGAATCTGGCATGGCCGTACCGACGGGACTGACCGCCGAAGGCCTGCTGCGCTGGCGTGACCGCCAACGGGCGTTCGATCCACTGGTGACGTTCGGCGATTCGCCGGCCCACACGGACGCCCCCGGCGGGGCCCGCTGGATCGCGCCCGGAGCCTACGCTTTATTGCTTATCATGGCGGGCACCATAGGCTGGCGGCGCCGGGAAAGGCGCGACGCGCCGAGCGATGCTGCGGGCGCGCTGAGCCGGCGACCCCCGAGCAGATTTCGCGCCCCGAGCGATGTTGCCAACGGACTGCTCTGTCTAGTCGGCCCGCTCTGGTTTATCGCCGGCCTCGGCCTGGGCCCTCACGTAGATGCCAGCGCCGTGCCGATGTTCGCCGGCGGCGTGGTTTACGGCGCCTTCCTCACCTGGATTCGAGCGATACCCCGCTGGCATTGGCTAGGACGAGGCGGATGGCGCCTGGCCGGCTGGCCCCTGCTGGCGATTCCCGTGGCCATCGGTATCGCTGCGGTGGCTGGCCACGCGCCGATATGGCCTCCGGCGAGCCGGGCCCTTCTTTATATAGGCTGGGCGTTCTTCCAGCAGTGGCTGATGCTCGCGGTCGTCGCCGGTTTGCTAGCCCGGGCGCTGCCACGGCCGGTGGCGGTGTTGCTCGTGGCGCTGGCGTTCGCCTTGCTGCACACGCCTAACGGGTTGTTGATGCAGCTGTGCTTCGTCGCGGAACTGGGTTGGGCCTGGTGGTATCTGCACCAGCGGGCCTTGCTGCCCGTGGCGGTCGCCCACGCCGCGGCGGCTGTCGTCCTGCAAGCCTGCATGGCCGGGGGCGTACTCCGTTCTCTGGAAGTCAGCGCCCGCTTCCTCTCCTGACGCCTTGTAGGAGCGTGCTTGCGCTCGATGGGCCTTGCCGCGAGCACTCATCGCGCGCAAGCGCGCTCCTACAGGGGGCGCGGAGCCTTTAACTGCGGAGATTGTCGAGGAACGCCTTGAGATCGTCGGGTAACGGCGCGGAAAAGTCGTAGTTCTTGCCGTCAAGATCGAAGCTCATGCGGGCGGCGTGGAGAAACATACGTTTCAGGCCCTTGGCGCGCAAGCGCTTGTTAGCCTCCGGGTCGCCGTATTTCGGGTCGCCCGCTAGCGGATGGCCAACGTACTGGGCGTGGACGCGGATCTGGTGGGTACGGCCGGTGCCCAGGGTGGCGCGCATCAGGCGGCAGCCGGGATATTGCTCCACTTCCTGGAAGAAGGTGAGGGACGGCTTGCCCGCATCATCGACCCGGACCATGCGCTCGCCACCGTGCATCACCGACTTCAACAGCGGCGCGTTCACATCGAACTTCGCCTTCCGCGGGGTACCGGTCATGAGGCACAGGTACTGCTTCACCACCACGTTTTCGCGGATCAAGGCCTGGAGGCCGGTGAGGCCGGCCCGGCTCTTCGAGAAAACCAGGACGCCACTAGTGTCGCGGTCGAGGCGGTGCACCAGCTCGAGGTGTTCATTGGGGCGGGCGGCGCGCAGAAGCTCGATCGCGCCATGGCTTACCCCACTACCGCCATGGGCGGCAATGCCTACCGGCTTATCGATGACCAGGAAATGCTTGTCTTCAAAGATAATCGAGTCGGTCACGGCCTTGACCATGCCGGTCGGCGCCACGCCCTCCTCCCGTTCCGCGATGCGAACCGGCGGAATACGCAGCATGTCCCCCGCCGCGAGCCGGGTATCCGGCTTGGCGCGCTTGCCATTAATACGGACCTGGCCCGTTCTCAAAATGCGGTAGACCAGGCTCTTGGGGACCCCTTTGCACAGGGTCATCAGGGCGTTGTCCACGCGCTGGCCGTCCCTCTCAGGACCGATTTCGACCAGCCGCACACCTTGGCCGCCGTCGAGGGAAGTTGCCGTCTGCATTGATAAAACTCGAAATTGATAGGATACTCGGCGAGCGTCAGGCTCCGCTGAAGACTTATCTCTCGCGGGGTGCCGGTTCCGTCGCGTAAGGCGAGTGTCACGCTATCCCGTCCGAGGGGTCGGGAGGTGGAAGACACCCCATATCGTAATGGTTCGGGTTGCAGTTGTCCGGTTATCTGTAAGGAAACGGGTCGGCTGCAAGGTGCTTATTCACGAATCACGCCGGGACCAGGTATCGGCCCCGGAAACCATGCCGCTTAAAGCCTCACCGCTGCGGCGCGATCCCCGGCAGGCCGCCACATGGGCGCCACCGCGGCGCGCGGCCGCGCGGTTGGGCCGAGGAATCCACAATGAAGCGTATGTTGATCAACGCGACTCAGCGCGAAGAGTTGCGTGTGGCCATCGTCGATGGCCAGAACCTTTACGATCTCGATATCGAAATCCCGTCCAGGGAACAGAAAAAGGCCAACATCTACAAAGGCCGCATTACCCGCGTCGAACCGTCCCTTGAAGCCTGCTTCGTCGATTACGGCGCCGAGCGCCACGGCTTCCTGCCGCTGAAGGAAATCTCCCGCGATTACTTCAATCCGAACGCGGAAGGTAAATCGAACATCCGCGAGCTCCTGAAAGAAGGCCAGGAGATCATCGTCCAGGTCGAGAAGGAAGAACGCGGTAACAAGGGCGCTGCCCTCACCACGTTCATCAGCCTCGCCGGCCGTTACATGGTGCTGATGCCGAACAACCCGCGTGCGGGTGGTGTTTCGCGTCGCATTGAAGGCGAAGACCGCCAGGCACTGAAGGAGGCCCTCGAGCACCTCTCCGTACCTGATGAGATGGGCCTGATCGTGCGCACCGCCGGCATGGGCCGCGATGCCGAAGAGCTGCAGTGGGATCTCGATTACCTGCTCCAGCTGTGGAAATCGATTTCCTCGGCTGCCACGTCACAGAAAGCGCCGTTCCTGATCTACCAGGAATCGAAGCTGTTCATCCGCGCGCTGCGCGATTACCTGCGTAATGACATCGGCGAAATCCTCATCGACGAAGAGTCGCTGTTCAAGGATGCGCGCGATTTCGTCCAGCAGGTCATGCCGAACAACCTGCGCAAGCTCAAGCTCTACCAGGACCCGACCCCGCTGTTCTCGCGCTACCAGATCGAGACCCAGATCGAGTCCATCTTCGAGCGCAATGTCCGCCTTCCCTCGGGCGGCTCCATCGTTATCGACCAGACCGAAGCCCTCACCGCCGTCGACATCAACTCGTCGAAGGCGACCAAGGGCAGCGATATCGAAGAGACGGCCTTCAACACCAACCTTGAAGCCGCCACCGAGATCGCCCGCCAGCTGCGCATCCGCGATGCCGGCGGCCTCATCGTTATCGACTTCATCGACATGGACAGCCCGCGCCACCAGCGCGAGGTGGAAGAGCGCCTGAAGGACGCCCTGAAGGCCGACCGCGCCCGCGTCCAGATCGGCCGCATCAGCCGCTTCGGCCTGCTGGAGATGTCGCGCCAGCGCCTGCGTCCCAGCCTCGGCGAAGCCACCCAGAACGTCTGCCCGCGTTGCGAAGGCCACGGCCACATCCGCAGCGTCGAGTCGCTCGGCCTGTCGACCCTGCGCCTGATCGAAGAGCACGCGATGAAGGAAAACACCGGGCAGGTCCTGGTGCAGGCGCCGTCGTCGGTCGCCAACTTCATGCTCAACGAAAAGCGCGCCAGCGTCGTCGAGATCGAGCTGCGCCATAACGTGCACGTGGTCGTCGTCGCCGACGAAAAGCTGGAAACCCCGCACCTTGAGATCACCCGCATCCGCGAAGCGGATATGGGCGAGCACAGCAAGCCGAGCTACGAGCGCACCACCCCGGTGGTCGCCACGGCGCTGCCGAAGATGGGCCAGATGCTGGGCAGCGGCGAGCAGCCGCTGGTCACCGGCGTCGTCCCTTCCTCGCCCGCCCCGATCCGCGACGATGAAGATGAAACCGTGAGCGCCTCGGCCCAGGCCACACGCCCGGTCGCGCCCGCCGCCCCGACGGGCGGCTTCTTCTCGCGCCTGTTCAGTGGCCTGTTTGGCGGCGGCGCCAAGCCCGAGCCGGTCGCACCCGCATCGTCCCCGTCGTCCCGCCGCGAGGAATCGCGTCAGGGCAGCCGCAATGACCGTAACGACCGCAACCGTCGTGGCGAAAGTCGCGGTGAAGGTCGTGGCGAGGGCCGCGGCAAGGGCGAGCAGCGCCAGCGCAAGGACAAGTCCGACACCCAGGGTCGCCAGAACCCGAACCAGCAGCAGCCGAAGCCCAAGCAGGACAAGGGCCAGCAGCAGCGCCAGGGTGAGGAAAAGAATCGCCAGAAGGACGGCCAGCAGGCCCAGGGTGGTCGCCAGGGCGGCCGTCAGGAGCAGCAGGACAAGAACCAGGGCAACGAGAACCGCCGTCAGCAGCCGCCGCGCAACGAGCGCCAGCCGCAGGACGAGAAGGTCGAGAACGGCGATAAGGCCGCACGCCAGCCGCGCCCGCCGCGCAACCAGGCTGAAAAGCCGGCCGCTCCGGTCGTTGCCGCTGCTACGGACGAAACGCTGCTGACCGCGCCGGTCGCCGAACTACCGGTCGCTACGGGCGAGTCCGTTGAGGCCGAGACCATCGACGGTACGCCCGGCGAAGGCAACCGCGATGCCGGTGAAGGTGGCCAGCGCCGCCGCCGTGGCCGTCGTGGCGGCCGCCGCCGTCGTCGCCAGGATGACGGCACGCCGGCTGGCGCGCTCGAGGCCGACGCCGAAGGCGCCGACCTGGATGATGATGATGAGGGTGATGAGGACCTCGGCACCGGTCGCGATAGCGCCAGCGTGCCACCGGTGCTCGATACGCCGGAAGCCACGGCCAACGCCGTGAAGCTCGACGCACCGAAGACACAGGCTACACGCCCCGCCGAACCGGGCGACGAAGAGGACGTGCCTTCGGCCCTCACCCTACCCTCGCTGCCGAAGCTGCCGCCCATCCCGGGCCACAGCGTGACGCCGCCAGTCCACGCCGTGACGACGTACGAGCCGGTCTCGCCGGCCGATTCGGTCGAGGCCCGCACCAGCGAGCGCCGCCAGACGGAATCGGATGCACCGCTGAAGGCGGTCCCGGTCCCGGTCCCGGTCCCGGTTGCGGCCGAAGCCACCCCGGCGCCAACCGCCGAGCCGGTGAAGGCCGAAGCCGCCCCGATCGCCGAGCCTGTCGCTCCGGCCGTCGAGCCGGTCAAGCCGGTCGAGACACCGAAGGCCGAGGTTCGCGCCGCCGATGGGGTGGCCGAGCCGACCGTCGACGACGCCGAGGAGGCCGTCAAGGCTGCCGAAGCCAGCAAGCCGTCAGAAGCCGTCGCACCGGTCGCCGAAGCACCGAAGGTCGCCCCGGCTCCCGTGGTCGCGGCTCCAACCCCGGTTGCCGCCCCGACCCCGCCGGCCCCTGTCGAAACCCCGACCCAACCGGTCACGCCGAAGTCGCCGGACGCGTCGAATGTCTCGCACGTATCGCACACGCCGGCATCGCCGGGCGATCAGCCGACCTGGACGCCGCCTACGCAGGGCGACCTGCTGACGCGACCGCGCCACGAGCCGCACGACGGCCAGTCGTAAGCACCACACAGCGGGGAGGCCAACGGCCTCCCCGCTGCGTTATGGGGCCCATAAAAAACGCCGGGACATACGTGCCCGGCGTCATTCCCCGATGCCTTGGGTGACCCTAGTTACCGACCTGGTGGTTATGCGTATCGAGCAGCCCATGCACGGTCATCAGGTGGGCCAGGCCCACCACATGATCGACATGCAGCTTTTCCATCAGGCGCTGCTTGTAGGTGGATACCGTCTTCGGGCTTAGATTCAGGCGCTCGCCGATCGAGGTCAGCGGCATCCCGCGCACCAGCATCATCGATACCTCCATTTCGCGGGTCGATAGCGAATCGAACGGCGAATCGGAGCCATCCAGCGTGGCTAGCGCCAACTGCTGGGCCACGGTCGGCGCGAGATAGCGGCGCCCACCGGCCACCGAGCGCACGGCGGTTAGCAACTCATCCGCCGAACAGCCCTTGGTCAGGTAGCCCAGCGCACCCGCATCGAGTAAGCGCTTAGGGAATCGTGCATCGTCCACCACGGTCAGGATGACGATATTGGTACGTAACTTGGCGCGGATGACGCGCTCGGTGAGTTCCACGCCACTCATACCCGGCATGTGCACATCGACAAGGGCGATATCCGGGGACTGCGCACGGATGAGGCGCAGGCCCTCCTCCGCGGTCCCGGCCTCTCCCCTGATCCGGAGGTCGGCCTGCTGTTGCAGGATCATCCGGAAGCCGGTCCTGACCAGTTCGTGGTCGTCGACCAATACAACACTAATCATTCATTGCCCTCCCTGGGCCGACTGTACTTCTTTGCGCGCATACGGCGCGCGGCCTGCGAATGCATACAATGCCAGATTGTGCAGGCGTGACAACCAGCGCAGCCCTATCATCCGGCGTGGCCCAGCAGCGCTGTAGCGGCATTTACCGCCCGTTGTGAGGTGACACCACCTGACGTTCGTGTCATCGTCGGGCGCGAAAGCCTGTAGGCATTGGGAAGTATCATGGATGATCGTACGTACCTGCTCGGCAAGCTTGCCGCGCTGGAGTCCGCGCTGGAAGCCGCTATTTCGACCCACCCCGAACCTCGCGTGCTCACGCTTGCCGTTTGCGAAGCCATGGCAAGGCAAGCGCCAGCCCATCACGCACCAGATATCCGGGCCTTTGCGGAAGGATGGCTGGCCATCGTTACACCCTTGTTGACGATGCCTGCACACGCACCTCAATGCCGATCTGTGTTGCCGCAAGAAACGCGGCTTCAGTAAGCGCGGCTTGAGAGCCTTCTCACTCGGGGGCGTCGAGCCGGCGCTCCGGCCTCACCAGATGCGAACGCGTTCGGCCGGCGGGAGGTAAAGCCGCATGCCCGGGCCCACGCTATACGCCGCGTTCCAGCTATCCAGGTTGCGCATCGTCCAGACACGCTGCGTACCGGGCGAGTGGCCATTGGTGAGCAGGCGACGACGCAGGTCCGCATCGCGGTAGCGGTAACGCCAGAGCTGCGCCCAGCCGAGGTAGAAACGCTGATCGCCGGTAAATCCATCGATGACCGCCGCCTTGTGGCCTTCCGGGGATGCCTTGTAAGCATCGTAGGCCACGGTCAGGCCGGCGAGGTCGGCAATGTTCTCGCCCAGCGTCAGTCCGCCATTCACATGCATGCCTGGCAAGGGCTGGTACTGGTCGAACTGGTGTACCAGCACGTTAGTGCGCGATTGAAACGCTTTCAGATCGGCTGGCGTCCACCACGTTGCAAGGCGGCCACGCTCATCGTACTTCGCACCCTGGTCGTCGAATTGATGACTCAGTTCATGCCCGATCACCGCGCCGATCCCGCCGTAATTCACGGCCGCGTCGGCATGGGGATCGAAGAATGGCGGCTGCAGGATGGCGGCAGGAAAGGTGATCGCCACCGTCGGGTAATTAGCGAACGCGTCCACAGTCATCGGCGTGGCAGTCCACTCCCAGCGATCAAGGGGCTTGCCGATACGGCCAAGATCCCACGCATGGCGCCACTGCCGTGCGCGCATCGCATTGCCTGCCAGGTCATCCGCATGCATCGCCAGCGAACCATAGTCATGCCAGCGATCGGGGTAGCCGATACGCGGCGTAAAGTGTCGCAGCTTGGCATGTGCGCGCTGCTTGGTGGCGGGTGTCATCCAGTCCAGTGCATCGATACGGCGATCCATCGCAGCGATGATGCCCTTCACCATATCGAGCGCCGCGACTTTCGTCTGCGGGGTAAACCAGCGCGCCACGTAGGCCTTGCCGACATCATCGGGCACCGCCGCCACCGCGAATGCGGCCGCGCGCTCTTCCCGTGATTCACGTTGTTCGCTGCCGTCAATGACCTTGCCGTGGAAGGCGAAGTCCGCGTCGGCGACCGCGTCCGGCAAGACGTCGGCATAGGCGTGAAGCGTCTGTACAAGGAGCGCATCGCGAAGCACGGCGACAGGCGTCGCGGCGACGAGCTTGTCGATGGCAGCGATCGCGTCTGGCTGCATCACCACCACGCGCGTGGAGGGATTCGTGGCATCGCCAAGCATTCGGCCAAAACCGAGGTTCGGCGACGTCCTCTCCAACGCGTCTAGCGTCGTCGGATTATAGGTATGTGTCGCATCGCGGTTTTGCAGGGGCGTCCAGCTCACTTTTGCGATCGCGGCTTCAAAGGCCATGACGGCATCGGCGCGCTTTGCGGCGTCGCCCTGCCCCGCCAACGCGAGCATCTGCGCGATCCACGCGATGTACTTTGAGCGTGTTTCCGGCATCGGTGCGTCCGTACTGAGATAGTACGAACGATCCGGCATACCCAGGCCCGCCTGCGACACGATCGCCGTGTACACGTCCGGATTTCCATCATCGGGCTGCACATCCACAGCAATCGGCAAAGAAATGCCGAGACGCAGTGCATCAGGCAGCAAGGCGCGATAACCCGCCAGGTCGTGCACAGCGAGCACGCGATCGAGCCACGGCTCGATCGGCGTCATGCCCAGGCGCTCGACACGCGCATGGTCGAGGTAACTTGCATACGCCGCGCCCATACGGCTGGAAGGATCACGCCGCGCTGCATCCAGGATGTCGCGCACCCGCGCCGTGTTCGCATCCGCCATGCGCGTGAACAGCGACACCGTCGACCGATCGGCCGCGATCGGGGTGCTCTTCACCCAGGTGCCGTTGGCGTAGGCGTAGAAGTCATCGCCAGGGCGCACCGAACGATCCATGCCGGTTTCGTCAAAGCCAAAGCGGCCAGTTTGCGATGCTTGTGCCGAGGCCACCTCGGCTAAGCAAATCAGCGCTCCAGCAACAGCCAGCGCACGCATGTAGTGATTGATCATTCGGTCTTCCTCCCACCCCCACTTTAGACCCTTCCGCCCCACCTTTTCGCGATTTCGTCGGAAAAGGAACCCGCTCATCCCGAATGACTGGAAGACTCCGGCCACCTAATCAAGCGATGGTTTGCGGAGGCAATCATGGAACTGACGAAGGCTGCCGGGATATCGTTCCTGGCTGTACTGGCGTGCTTCGCGTTCGGCACCCCCGACGCTGCGGCGAGCGGCCGTGCAAAGGGCGATATCGGGCTGTATGTGCGCCAATGTGGCGCAGCGCTCGTATGCAATGGCTCATATCTCGTCGCTCAATCGGGGAAAGTCATCTACCAGGGCGCCGTGGGCCGGGCATCGTTCGAAGGACACAAGCGCCTGACCACTGATTTCGCGTTCGACATCGGGTCGGTCAGCAAACAGTTCACTGCGGCGGCCATCGTGAGACTGGCCGAGCAACACAAGCTCGATCTCGATGACACCGTCGCCACACATCTCCCGGGGTTTCCGTATCCCGCCGTGACGATTCGCCAGCTCCTCAATCAGACATCAGGCATACCGGATGTCATGCCGCACTACACCGAGGTGATCCTAAGCGGCACTGCAAAGGGCCCGGTCGACCTGTCCGATGTGGTCGACGTGCTAGCGGCCTCCAGGCAACCCCTCGTCGCAGTACCCGGGACGACTTTCGCTTACAGCAACACCGGCTACACACTGCTTGGAAAACTGATAACGAACGCTTCAGGCAAGAGCTATGCCGACTTCCTCCGTGACGAATTTTTCGTACCGCTCGGGATGACTCATACGTGGGTGCGCACGCCCAGCATGGAAGTGCCATCGGGTACGGATCGCGCATACGGCATGCGGGTGACAAGGAACGGCGCGCGGAAGGCGTTCGACCAGGTGCCCGGGCTCTACTTATATGGAGCCGGCGGTATTTACGCGACAACAGGTGACCTGCTGATTTGGGCGAACGCCCTGAGCCACGGAAAGGTCATGTCGACAGACCACTGGCGGGAAGCCACGGCGCCCGTGACGCTTGCCGATGGATCAAGCAGCCCCTACGGATTCGGCCTGAGCCTCAAGCCCTCGGTGCTTGGCCAAAGCAGCGTGTCGCACGGCGGCCACTGGCGAGGCTTCAAGGCAGACCTGACCGTTCTCCCCGATCAAGACACCACCATTGTCATTCTCACCAATAATGCGGAAGACGATGAAGTCGAGGATGCACGGAATGCGTTCGAGGGAATACTCCACAAGGACAGCTGACGGCCCGTCACCATGCATGGAACGACGCAAAAAACAAAACCCCGGCGCAAGGCCGGGGTTTTGTAGAAAACTGGAGCGGGAAACGAGACTCGAACTCGCGACCCCGACCTTGGCAAGGTCGTGCTCTACCAACTGAGCTATTCCCGCGTCGTGAGCCGGTCATTATAGAGATTGCCAGCGGATACGCAAGCCCCTCTACATCCCTCGCTACCAAGCCAATCTCACGGTCCTGATGTAGGCTTCGGGCATGCCCCTGACCATCCTCGCCCTGTGCATTGGCGCCATTCTCGGCACCTTGTTTCGCTATGGACTGGCGGAGGCGTTTAACGCTGCCCTCCCCTCGCTGCCTCTCGGCACCCTGGCCGCCAACCTGATTGGCGGCTTCCTGATGGGTATCGCCATTGCCGCTTTCCTCGCCTTTCCACAGATGCCGATCGCGGTGCGGCTGGGTATCTCGACCGGATTCCTTGGCGGGCTGACCACCTTCTCGACCTTTTCGGCCGAGAGCTTCCTTCTGCTTCAACGCGGTCAATACGTCGCGGTCTTCGCCCACCTGGCCGCCCATGTGCTGGGCGCCCTCGGTTGCCTGGCACTAGGCTTTGCCCTGGGTCGCGTCTTCGTGCGCTGAGCGTTTTGACGCCGCCCGCGGCCGGTCGCTAAACTGAAGGCACGGAGATGGCATGCCTCCGCGAACCGCCTTCGGGCTGATGATGCCTACGTATCCTGGGTTTCCGGGCGCGTAGGCATTCGTGTTTATGGCGTTCGGGTCCTGGGTGTTAAGACGACACCTACCGGAACCTGCATGCGACACCTGCGATCACTCGAACAATGGGAACTCCTGCCCTACATGGGCAAGTGGTTCGTCATCAGTACCGCCGCCGCGATCCTGGCCGGTACGGCCTCCGCCTTCTTTCTGCTCGCCCTGGAATGGGCGACCGCCACGCGCGAAGCACAGCCTTGGATGGTCGGCCTGCTCCCCCTCGCCGGCTTCGTCGTCGGTTGGGCCTACGACCGGGTCGGCAAGCCCGTCGAGGCCGGCAACAATCTCATCATTGACGAAATACATGACCCGAAGCGGGTCATCCCCCGCCGCATGGTGCCACTCGTATTTATCGGCACCATCGTGTCGCATCTGTTCGGCGCATCCGTCGGCCGCGAAGGCACGGCCGTGCAGATGGGTGGAGCGCTCGCCGATCAGCTCACCGGCCTCTTCCGCCTGCGCCATGACGAGCGTCGCATCCTGCTAATGGTCGGCATGAGCGGAGGCTTTGCCGCGGTGTTCGGAACGCCGCTCGCTGGTGCGCTGTTTGGCCTCGAAGTCCTGGCTATCGGGCGCCTGCGATACGACGCGTTATTCCCCTGCGTCATCGCCGCCATCGTCGCCCATCAGGTCTGCCTGGCCTGGGGCGTGCACCACACGGTGTATGGGATCGATCAGGTCAGCGCGGTGACCTTCACAACGGTACTCAGCGTCATCATGGCGGGTTTCGCCTTCGGCCTGGTTGGCCTGCTCTTCGCGACGGTCACGCATGCGATCGGTGGATGGATGAAGCGGCGCATTCCCTACGCGCCGTTCCGCCCATTGCTCGGCGGTGCAGTCATCGCCCTGTCCGTCGCTGTGCTGCACACCGAACGCTACATTGGCCTGGGCATTCCTACCATCGTCGCCGCGTTCCAGCATCCGCTGGCGCCGTGGGATTTCGCCGGGAAGTTCACCTATACGGTGGCGTCGCTCGCCTCGGGATTCAAAGGCGGTGAGGTGACACCGCTGTTCTATATCGGTGCGACGCTCGGCAACGCGCTCGCGCCCTTGCTGCATTTGCCGGTCGCGATGCTGGCCGGACTCGGATTCGTCGCTGTCTTCGCCGGTGCGGCCAACGTTCCGCTGGCATGCACTGTCATGGCCATTGAACTGTTTGGCCCCGCGATCGCGCCCTTCGCCGCGATCGCGTGCGTGGCGAGCTACATGTTCTCGGGGCACACCGGCATCTATCACGCCCAGCGCGTGGGCCAGGCCAAGCATGTGCGTCAGGTGCCTGAAGGCATGCGCCTGGCGGAGATGCGCGCCTACCGTAAGCGCCAGCCGGACGAATAGCTGGCGCTACGGTGACACCTCGTCGCTCAGGTCGCGAACACCTGGGCGATGGCAGCGGTCGGTTTGCGCAACAGCGTCTCGTTGAACGTGAGGTGCAGCCGTCCATTATCGGGATTGCCGACCAGGATATCCGCCCGCCGCGCGCGTTCACGCAGGCCATCGGCGACGGACGGTTCCAGCACCGCCGTCGCGATATTGCTGCCACGCTCGACACGCTCGATACGGATACCCGGCATGCTTCCTAGTTTGGTGAGTAGTGCATCGCCCGCCGCGCGCACGCGCGCGAAACGCTCGCCGAAGTGGTCCAGGCGCTGTAGCGCGAGGACGGCCACTGGCCAGCCGTGGTAGATCGTCCCGCCGAAGATATGTCGCACATGGCGCGCCCGATCGATGTGCACCTTGTCACCGGCAAGGATCGCGCCGAACGGGGCGCCAAGGTACTTGTAGAGTGAGACGTACACGGTATCGAAGGGCGCGGCGTAGGTCTTCGGGTCGAAGCCTTCCATACCGTACATCAGCAGCATGCGTGCGCCATCGAGGTGCATGCCGGTGCCATTCTTTTTCGCCAGGGCAGCGATGCGCAGGATGGTATCCAGCGCGATCGTCGAGCCGTCCAGGCGGCGTACCGGGCTTTCCAGCGCGATGGCACCTACCTCAAGCGGATAAGGGTCTTCAGAGCGCTGGTTGAACGCCGCTTCGATCGATGCGACCAGCGAATCACCGGTACCGCCCTCGATGGGGACCGGATTGATCCCGCTGAGCACCGGCGTCGCGTCTTCCTCGTCGCGATAGACATGGCTCTCCTTCTGCAGCAGAAGGTGGCGACGATCACCGCAGAGGATGCGGATGGCGACCTGGTTGGCCATGGTGCCGGTCGGCATGAACGCCGCATCTTCCTTGCCAAGCAGTTCGGCGAAGCGCTTCTCCAATTTGCCGACGGCGCCTTCGTGCAGATAGCTGTCACCCACCTCGGTATCGCCTGCGATCGCTTCTTCCAGTCGATGCGGCAGGTAGATCGAGCGGGTCGGGATGTCATCGCCGACCAGGGCGACGATCTTCTCCACCGCGAGAGGCTTTTCGGCCTGTGCTGGAGCGGGGGCGGCGGCGAGCCCTAACGGCGCCCCCACGGTGGCCAGGGACAGGGCGCCGAGCGGCACCGCCTGGAGGAACTCACGACGACTTACCATGGACGCCCTTCCCTTCGCTGTGGTGGGCGGAGCGTCACATGGAAGGCCTCACTCGGGCAATGGTCGGCGCATGGCCCTGAGCTCAAGGACAGCCTGGCGCGAACGTGCCTGTGCGGGGGCTGATCACGATGCGGTCGAGATCGGGAGCGTAACCCGACGAATTGCCGAGCTGGAGGGTGTTGTTGCCCTTGAGCAGCGGCACCTGAAGCACCCGGGCGACCGGATCGTCGAAGCTGCTTCCATCGAGATCGAGCGGCTGCGGATTACGCCCGTTCACCGTGAGGAACAGCGTGCGCGGACCCTTCGTCGCATAATCGATCTCGAGCTGGTAGACGCCGGCACGCGGAACGCTGACGTTAGTGAAGGTCACGGCATTCGCCGCGCCCGCACCGATATTGCCGGCTTTCGCCAGCCCCGAGAAGTAGTTGCTGAAACCCGCCGTGACAGTGCCGCCTAGCGTCGCCGCCTCGGCTTCGTACACGCTGGCGACAGGCGCCGGCACGCCCTGGCCATCGCGGATCACGATGCGGTCCAGATCCGGCGGGTAGCTCACGTCGTTACCGAAGCGGATGCGGTTCACACCGCGGCGCAGGCACACCGGCAGCGTGCTCGAGGAAGGTAGCTGGAAGCTACCGCCGCCGGAATTGAACGTGTGGTACGGGCCATCGTTGATGCGGTAGAGATACGAGCGCAAGCCTTGCGTGAGCGAATCCACCTGCATCAGGTAGACGCCATCGCGCGGCACGCTGATGTTGTTGAAGGACACGGTGTTGTTGGTACCCAGGCCGAGTCCACCGACTTTGTTACCCGATGAGCAGCCGTTGCAGGCAAATACCTGGGCGGTACCTGCCAGCGCTCCGGCCTCGGCTTCGTACGCGGTGGATGCGCCCGACGGCACCTGCCCCGGTAAGCGTTCCACCAGCAGCAGTTGCGTGCCGTGCGCAGGCAAGATCACATCGTGCTGAATCACCGACGGGCCGAGTTCCTTATGCGCCCAAAGATCACGCACGCGCAGCGCGCCCACGCTACCGAGCAACCGCCATGGCAAGGTCACGGTGGCCGGTGCCGCGTTCATGTTGAACAGCGCCACGTAGGATCGGCCATTGCCAAGGTCGCTGACCCACACCTGATGATCGCCACCCAGCACCTGTCGCGCGGGGTGACCGGATTGATCGACAGCCAGCACTTCATCGTTCGTCGCGATACGCAGGCCGTCCGGGTCGACCTTGGTCAGGTCGCCACCGAGGTACAACGGTGCGTTGGCCATGGACCAGATCGTCATCGCCGAGCGCTTCTCATCGAGCGTGAGGCCATCCAGCTCGCCATCGGCGATATCCAGCGTATCGAGATCGTTCCAGCCCTTGGTCGGACCAGCCGCGTCCTGCCAAGAGGGGAGATCGCGAAAACGTTTCTCGATGCGCGGCCAGTTGGTCAGAGTGGCGCAGCGCCCTTCGCATTCCACGTCATCGTCGATGCGGCGCGCGTTAGCCCAACCGGACCAGATGTTGTTGTAATCCTTGTCGACCTGCCAGGAGACCGTGAACCACATGGGCCGGCCACTCTTGGCGATGGCCTTGGACCACGCGACCACATCGTCGCGGTTATCGATACTCAGATCGTCGCTGTACGAGCCCGGGGTCACGCCATCGAGCTTGATGAAATCGACGCCCCAGGCGGCGAAGAGCGCGACCACGGAATCCATGTATTCCTGCGCGCCAGGCTTCGAAAAATCGATCTTGTAGTGGTACGGCGATTCACCCGGGCCACCGAATGCGTTACCCGCACGGTGCGGCAGCGCGAGGATGTCCTGGATGTGCTTGTCGGTGCCGAGGATCGGTGAGTTCGCCTGCACCGCGGGTTCTTCGACGCCGGGAATCCAGTAGATGCCGGCCTTCTGCCCGTTGGCGTGGATATGGTCGATCAACGCCTTGATGTCGGGAAACGTATTCGCGTCAGGAATGGGACGCCCGTTCGCGTCGAACGCGCCCATCCACCCCGAATCCAGGTTGATGTAGGTGTAGCCATGCGCCTGCAGACCCGACGACGCCAGCGCGTCGGATTGCTTCAGCATGTTGGCCTGGGTCAGGAACGTGGGATCGATCGTCTGTTGGCTGAAACTGCTCCAGCCGAGGTACGGCCGTTGGGCTACCCCGTTGACCTGGGCGGTGGCGGTGCTGGCCAGGGCGGTAAGGCCACAAGCCAGGGCGAGATGGCGGAGCGACGGAACATGGCGTACAGGCACGGCGCGACTCCTTGCGGGGGGAAACTAGTGCTTGTCGAACACGACTCCTGCGGCGTCGAAATCGCCCTTGATCTGCAGGTCGATGCCGTGTTCCATCCAGTACGCGCCGCTGGCGATCTCCGGCGTACCAGGTGCCGCGGAACCGTGGATGAAGTGCATGCGGTAGCGAGCGGTGGCGTCGAGGCCCTGCAGGCGTAGCGTCGGGAACGCCCGCGCCTCCTGGCCATCACGCTGGAAGGCGAACAGCACGGCCTGCTTGCGGTCGGCCGAGACCGAGCTCGTCGCGGACCACGACGCGCGGCCCTGCGGCGAAATCAGGCGGTAAAGCTCACCCCGCTGCACGGTGGCGCGGATCGCCTTGTAATCGGTGATGTACTGGCGCGCGGTGGCGTTGTCGGTGTCTGTCCATTCAAGCAGGTTGGCGCCAATACCCAGGCCGCCCTGCATGGCCGACAGGAAGCGGAAATCGAGCGACAAGGCGCGCTTGTTCACCCAGGAAGGCGAAGCGGTGACCCACGCCATCATCGTCGCCGGGGCATAGGCCTGGCTAAAGCCATCCTGGATCGACAAGCGATCGGAAGCGTCCGTGTTGTCGGAAGGCCACACTTCATCGGTCAGCGCCATCACGCCGAGATCGACGCGTGCACCACCGCCGGAGCACGATTCAATCTCCACGCCGGGATGCTTCTCGCGCAGGCGGCGCAGGATGTCGTAAAGGTTCCGCGTATACGCGACATAGACCTTCTGCTGCTCATCCGGCGACATCTGCGGCCAGCCCGGCTCGGACCAGTTGCGGTTGTAGTCCCACTTGAGGAACTGGATGTCGTTCTCACGGAGCAGCGTGTCGAGCACTTCAAAGACGTGGTCCTTCACGTCCTGGCGCGCGAGGTTGAGCACCAGCTGGTTACGGCCCTCGCTGCGCTGGCGATCGTTGAAGTTGAGCACCCAGTCCGGATGCGCACGGTAGAGGTCGCTATCCGGATTGACCATCTCCGGCTCGACCCACAGACCGAAACTCATGCCCAGGTTGTGCACCTTGTCGATCAGCGGCTTCAGGCCGTTGGGGAATTTGGTCCGGTTTACGGTCCAGTCGCCAAGGCCGGCGTGGTCGCTGTTGCGTGCGCCGAACCAGCCATCGTCAACGACGAACCGTTCGATGCCGAGCTTTGCAGCGCGTTCCGCGAGCTTGACCTGGCCCGCCTCATCCACCTTGAATTCGGTCGCTTCCCACGAGTTGTAGAGGACGGGGCGGAGTTTGGCGGCATCACCGTCCGGGAGGATGCGGTTGCGCTCAAAACGATGCAGCAAGCGCGATGCTTCGCCCATGCCATCGCTCGTGTAGCCGCCGTAGAACACCGGCGTATCGAGCGCTTCGCCTGGCTTCAGGCGGTATCCGAAATCGAACGGGTTGTAGCCACCGGTGACACGCACCTGGCCCAGGATGTCCTCGTCCACGCGGATGCTCCACGAACCACTCCATGCGAGCGCGCCGAACCACACATCCCCTTGCTCTTCGTTCCATGCGCCACCGCGGTTGATCGCGAACCACGGATTGTTCTCGTCACCGGTGGAACCGCGGCGGCTTTCCAGCACGGTCGCACCAGGCGTGATCGCGCGCGTCTGCAGGTGCCATTCGCCGGCCCAGGTGCCCGTCAGGTAGCGCAATGAATAGTCACTGCCCGCGGGCAGGCTCCAGGTCGCCGCAGCGGCGCTATCGATCGTCAGCGCTTGCTTGCTCGCATTCTCGATGTGCGCGGAGCGGCCGATCACGCCCGTGGCTTCGTCGGCGGTGTAGCGCAGCGTGACGTCCACGCCGGCCTGTTTGTCGCGCAGCAGGATGGCGAGCGCTCCGTGGTCGATCCGGTAGCTGTCGTAACGGAGGATCAGGTCACGATTGCCATCGTCGAACTTCACCTTGAGCGCAGGCATCGCGGTGATATTGCCACCCCACCCCGCGTATTCCTGGCGCGAGAGCGCTCCCTTGGGATCGAAGGATGAGCGCTCCGGTGCCGGCACGGCCGGGCCCAGCGGATCGTCCGCCGCCAGTCGCGCGCCCCAGTACAGCGTCTGCAGGCGGCCGTCGGGATCCACGCCCATGGCGTAGGTGACCTTGCCGGCGTCGAGCCGGAAGACATGCGCGGCCGCGTCATAGCGTGGCGTAGCGTCACGCGGCGCGGGAGCGGCGGCCAGCGGGGCGGCGAAGGCGGCGGCCAGGGCAAGGGCGAGCCGGGTGGTGGTGACGTGCTGCTTCAAGATCATGACCCCTCTTCGGAAACACGGAATGCAAAGGATCGTGCCAACGCCTGCCCAGGCGCCAGCACGGTCATGCCGTTGGCGGCGGCGCCACCCGGCAGGTTGACGGCGTTGACCGGATGGTCGACGGGCTCGAAACAAAAAAAGCTCTCGCCCTCAGGCACGTAGAGGATGTACGTATCTACGTCGGCCGTGATGTCCAGGCTCAGCCCTTTGAGCGGCCAGGAGATGCGCGCCGCACCGGACCAGCCCTGGAAGCCGTTGTTGAGCCCGCCCTCGGGGAGCGCGGCATCGGAAGAAAAATCCCACGCCGGCGGCACCGTGTGGCGGGCGACCGGAATAAGGTTCCGTTCGTCATTGCGCCACACGGTGCGCGCCGGGGCGTGCAGGCGCACGCTGCCGTGGCGGGGAAAGAAAGGGTGCAGGCCCAGGCCGAAGGGCAACGTGGCCTTGCCGGTATGGGTGACCGAGAGTTCGACACGCAGGGTGTCGCTCTCCAGGTAGTACGCGAGGCGGGCGCGATAGTCGTAGGCGCCTTCCACCGCGTCGCGTAGGGAAAGCACGGCGACATCGGCCTCGTGGCGTTCCACCTGCCAGGAGCGCTGCCAGCCGGTGCCGTGGATGGGGTAGGCATCGTCCGCGCGGTTTGGCGTGAGAAGGGTTCGCTCGCCGTCGTGGGTGAAGCCACCGCCGGTGATGCGGTTGCTCCACGGGATGAGGGGGTAGCAGGCCAGGAGATTCGGGTCGTTGTCGTTGTCGTTGTCGTTGCGGCTGTCGCGCGCAAGCGCGCTCCTGCGGGGGTGGGGGCGCAT
Source organism: Luteibacter sp. (assembly GCF_036500425.1). GTDB lineage: Bacteria > Pseudomonadota > Gammaproteobacteria > Xanthomonadales > Rhodanobacteraceae > Luteibacter. Next base: position 19,739 of record NZ_DASYCB010000071.1, on the reverse strand, counting down.
GATCTCTACGCGCCCCGTACCGGTTAGCCAGTCGAGGCTTGCAACCCCGCCACCCAGGTCGGGCAGCAAGGTCACGGCGAGCCGGTCATTGGCCAGCTCGAGCATGTCAGACTCCCCCGACGGCATGGTGAGCCAATTGTAGTATTTAATTATTATCCGACATCAAGCTGCGGCGCAGCATGAGCCACGGCTCCCTGTAGGAGCGCGCTTGCGCGCGACATCTTTCGCCTCACTACCCATGACTTGCAGCTCTTCCGCCAACAGGGATCGCGCGCAAGCGCGCTCCTACAGGGTTAGCGGCGGCGGCGGATGTTGCGACGGGACGCCTCCACCATGTCGAACATGGCTTCGCGCGCGGCTTCCGGCTGTTTGCGGCGGATCGCCTCTAACACCTTCTCGTGCTGTGGCAGGGCCGCCTTGAAATCGACCGCCTTGCGCGCCGAGAGGAGGAAATACTGGCCCAGGGCGGTTTCGATCACGGTGAACAACGACACCATGAGTTCGTTGTTGGTGGCCTTGAGCATGGTCTCGTGAAACATGAGGTCGGCTTGCGCCCATGCGTCCAGATCCTCCGCCGCGGCCATCGCGCCGTAAGCCTGTTTCAAGGCGTCGAGCTGTGCTGTCGTGCGCCGCTTGGCGGCGGCGGCCGCCGCGCCAGGCTCGATCAGCTCACGCATTTCCACGAGCTTCTCGACAAAGTCATCCGTGGGCATCGAGGCGCAGCGCCACGCCAGTACGTCCTGGTCGAGTTGCTTCCAGTGGCTGGCCTCACGAACGCGGGCACCCGTTCTCTGGCGGGATTCGATGAGGCCCTTGGCCACCAGTACCTTCATGGCCTCGCGCAGTGCCGTGCGGCTTACGTTGAGCTTTTCCGCAAGCAAATCCTCACGCGGCAGACCCTCGCCCGGCGCTAACTTCCCGCTCACGATGAGCTGGCCCAACTGGTTGACTACCTGGCTGTGCAGGTTGCGTGCTACCACGGGCTTCAATGGGGGGCGCTCCTCGTCTGGACGCCCACACGGTATTCGTCAGCCAGCGGCGTGGCAAGGCGGTTGCATGCCGCATGCGGTCAGTGCTGCTTCGCATCCGCCGCGCGTTGCGCATCGGTGCTCGAGTTCGTGCCCTGCCCTTTGGGCGTGCTCGGCACAGGCGAGCCATATTCGTCTTTCTTCCTCGGATCCCGGGAATGGGTCGTATTCATGGGGTCGTTCCAGTGCTCGTTTTGCTCGTGCTCCTTTGAGGCCGCGGTTTCGTGGACCGTTTGCGGAGCCGAGTTCGCTGTCTGCGATTTTGTTTCTATCGGAGACCCGCCATAAGAGTCCCATTCGGGCGAGTTTCACCCGGACAAAACAAATGTGGAGGCTGACAGAGCAACCTGCCGAACTTTCATATAACTGCCGCATTACAGCGATAAATGGCTCGGGTATAACGGTCCGTTACCGTTTACGTAGTAGCCGTACGCACCATGCTCCGCCAGCATCATCGTCGTTTGAACCTCTCGCACATCCTCTCCACCCTCGAACTCGCCGGCATCACCACGCCCCAGGCCCAAGCCGACGCTCTCGGAAACATCGCCACCGCCCGAAAGCTGACCCGCATGATGCTGGGCGGCAACGTGCCATCGATGTTTGCCCGCGGCGCAGAACATGCCTTTGAGCTAAAGCGCGGCTGGATGGACCTCCCGTACAACGCACCGCCACCGCTACCGAAGCGTCTGGCGCGGATGGCACTTCCGCCGCCACTGGCGGAGGAAACGCCACCGCTTACATCAAAGGAACCGGAGGTCGCTTAACGACGGCCCTGAAGCGCCACGGCCTGAAGCACGGCATCCACGACCACCTGGGGGTGGTCGTACTGGATGTAATGACCGCTATCCGGAACGATCATGTTGACGCCTCGCGTCGACATGGCCGCCATGCGGGTATGCAGCCGTTCCCACGACAACGTACGCAGGTCGCGTTCGACCTGCGTTTCGTCATCACGCTTAGGAAACGGGGAATGGATCAGAACCAGCAAGGGCATATCGCCGTAGTCCTTACGTGTCGCGCGCACCTGATCCACGCTGACACTTGCGACGCTCTCCCGTTCCGACGCGACAGCGGCCTGCCATCGGGCGGTAACGCCGTACTTGCGCTGCGCCACATTGATCGCATCATTGAAACGCGGGTCAGCGTCATCACCCACACAACGGGTGAACTCCGGGGTTCCCGGGGTTAAGCCCTTCTCCGCGTACGCGATGCAGCTATGCATCTGGGCAAGGTAAGCCTCGTATTTTGCCTTCTGATCGGGTGCGCCGATGGACCAGCCTTCGGTGAACTGATCCTCGTGAGAGGATTCGACCATGACCATGCCTACCACTTCGCCACGGTACCGATCAGCGAAGACGCGCGCATTGAGACCACCCAGTGAATGAGCGACCAACACATACGGAGGCTTGATACCGGCGGCACCGAGAAGATGATGCAGATCGTCCGCAGCATGGTCTGGCGTACCCGCCCGCGTCGCGGCATCGCTAAAGCCCAGCCCTGCCCGGTCGAATGAACAGGCACGGACATGGCGCGAAATAGCCGGCTGCACCAACGCCCAACTGATGGTTGAGTCGCCCATGCCCGCATCCATGATGACGGCCGGTGAGCCCTCCCCGGTGCAATATAAGTTCATGCGTCGCCCTTGGCCTACATCGACCAGGCGTGCCGGATGCGTATAGACGGCATCGGTAATAACTGGACTTGCGGCGCGTGCGGCCCCGGCCAGCGAAAATGCCAGGATCACCCCTGCTATGAACGAATGCCCCACTCGCTTTCCCCTGCGATCGTCAGACGGGGGAGTCTGCCACATCCGCCGCGCGGGCTATGCCCTGTTCGGCGCACCGCGCGCACGGCTCGTCGATTTAGCTAAGTTCTCCACACAGCGGGAAAACGTCCAATGGCAAAGGAATCTGACGGTTGGCACGAATGTGCCTGTTGACCTGGACCAGATCGTATTCGGTGCGAATACCACCGACGGTTTTCCACTGTTTCATCCTCGTGCGGCAGACGAGCAAGTCTCCCTTTAGTAGCGTCACTCGATCGTCTTCAACCGCGCTAAGGAAGGCCTCGTCGGAGACTTTCGCGCCGATCATCGCCTCACCATCCGAGAATCGCCACGCTTTGGTGTCCCCGCCGGGGCAAGCCGCAACGGAGAAAGACATGTCCCGGACATCATCGATAAGAAGCACTTCTTCTTCCGATGGGGCGGCGAAGTAAATGCGCTCGTCGCCACGCACGATGACGCTCAGCACACCCTCGTAGCCGAGAGCGAATACCTCGACCCCATCCTCGTCTAGTGGCTTTATCACGCGTTCGAGGGCTGTTCTGACGCTGGCGTTGTTCAAAAGGTCCAATGCGTGACGTCGGACTTCGTAAGCATCCTCACCCGCGTGCACTCGGACGCGCGCAAACCCATGAGCGTCGGGCGACATATCTTCAATATGTGAGATCGGGCGACCGCGAAGCCATTTCAAAAGCGAGAATAGGCCTCGTCCGATGATGCCGACCGCCGTGAGTATCGCGGTCGCATTTGCGCACGCGGCAGCCCCCTGACCGGAAAAGAACTCACGGACCGATTTGAGCCACTGAACACCTGCCACAAAGTCGATATTGAAGCTGCCCGACTTGAAAGGCCCCTTGATATGCACGTCGACCTTCACGTCTTCGCCGTAAATGGCATGCGCCGCGGCCTCCAGAAGATCGGACATGGCGATCAGCGCGGGGGCAAGATCGCGGGGATGCATTTCATGCGCGATAAGCGCGGGGCCGTCGTAAGTAAGGCGAAATTCGGTCATGCCATCCATGCTAACTCCCTGGTCAGGTCGTGTAATGAGAAGTTTGCCCGGGAGCGCCGTTGTCGATCCTCAGAGACACCACCATCGTGCGCGATCACTAACGGAAGCGCTGTAGGCCGAGCACAACAGACTTTGAAGGGCTTCGACGACGCCGATGTGCGTGAACCGCAGGTCGGACAATTTTTGCAGCGGCCTGGACGTTCCCGCCTGAGAAATTGAGCACTTCCGTCGCTCAGTCCGTCGCTCGGCCCGTAGCTCTACCTACCCCACGGCCCACGAATATTCGGGAACGAGCGATTTCTTCACATGGTGCACTTATCGCTCCGCGGGTGGGAGACGAGGCCATGGGACAAGATCTTACACAAGGCGCGCGTACGGATGAGCTAAAGGACCGCCAATGGGAGTGGGCGAGTCTTCGCTATGAAGATGGTGACTTTAACGAAGAGGGCCGCGTCGATCTGGAGGCCCGGGAGAAGTGGTTCTACCAGGCCATCGGCGCGTCACCTTTCAATCTGTGTGACGCGAGTTCGCGGCGCACCCGATGTCCACCGCGACGAGTCGAGCGCCGCCAGCACTCAGCTTTGTGGAACACACCCCCACCCCTCAAGGGCTCCCTCAAACGCGCTGGCTTCATTCTCCAACGCACTCTCGTACAGCGAGATATTCTCGTGCGTCGGGTCCATGTAGGGGTGAAGGGTTACTTGCCACGGCATCTCCTCATCCTCCTCATATTCGGAGAACGAAGCTTTCTGCCCTTGCCTCAGCATGGCCACCGCGAACTGGAGTGCTGCCTCTTCGGTCGCAAAAACGACAGTGAAATCAAAGTCGCGAGGCATCGACAGGTTGTCGCCCTCCGCTAGCATCTGTCGTAGAGCGTTACCGTTCTCGTCGTCGGGGAACATCAGTTCGTCATTCATCTGCGGGGCCTTACGTTGACGTGGGGAGCCCAGATTATGAACGCAGGCGGTGCCTTCTGTGAACAGGCGGCCGATGCTATGGATGGCGCGACCTTTCCGGCAACGGCGCCGTCACGCAACCCGTCGGATCCTCTCCCCATGTGCGGACGCTAAGCCACCTTCGGACCCATCTCCCTGAGCCTTGAGGCCAAGGATGTGCTTGATCGATCGAGGTGGATATCGCCAGCGAGATTCACCAGCGCGAGCCGATCAATCTCGCTGAGCGGCCTTGATGATGGCGCTCACGCCGATGGTCGCAGCACATCCCAGACTCTGGCCGTTCGGACCCGATGAGCATGAAGGTCCGTTATGCGTCTGGCTCGATGGAGCGGTGGCGCACCCGGTGATCAGGGTGGCACTAAGGACAACAAAGAAAGCAATAGCGCGCATGTGCAACATCCTTGATGACGGCGAAATAGGTTGATGGTGCCCTGAGGGGGGGACTCGAACGGCGCTTTGCGAGCGACGGTAAACAATACGTTAAAGCCGGAAACGGCGGCTTGTACTCACAGCCGTACTCACAATAGTTGACGGCTACCACCTCGACGTCTAGGCCAGCCACGGGCTCCGGCGCGGCCTTGGCACATTTACCAGGGCCATGACCGCGGCCATACGTCACCGTGGTTCTCGATCTGCCTGATCCAGCTCCCATAGGGGATCCGATCCTTCAAAACATTCGGAATACGATAGGAACGGCCTGCCCGATCGTAGAGCACCTGTTCAACGTACCATCCACCGGAACCAACAGCGTGTTGCTCGAGCCACCGACATCCGACAATCTCAGCGCGCTGTACCCTCCACGAACTAAACAGCGTTCTTAGCACAAACGAGTCGTCATCATGAGACGCTCGTGTCACCGCCATATTGATTGCGAGCGTGCCGAAAGTCAGTCCACAAAGAAAGAACGCGACACCCGGAACGCTGAACTCGTGTACCGACGTTTGCCACCACCAACGGACAATGAGTCCCGCAAGTGCGAGAGTTCCAAGACCGGCAAGCCACGCGAAGAGACGCACCGCCGGGTGCGGCAAGATTTGTTCATAGCCACGCAAGGTCGCGCCGGGCGAACGCGTGCCGGCCCGTTGCCGCGCACGGGCGATGGCAGTTTCTAGAGGCGAGTCGTCGTCCCGATATCTGCGATCCTGCTTGAACTGCAGAACGCTGGTAAAGCCCACTATGACCATGAGGCCGACGACGAGGATGAGTTCCACGATGCGCGTCACGGCTAGCCCTCCCGCACAAGATGAGATTCGCGAGTTTTCGCGATCCTAACGAGCACTGGGTCAGGTGTCGAGCACGGCCTCATCCGAGGCCAGCTCACTTTGAGCCCTGCTCCGCACCCGTCGCACCGCCGCCCATCTTGTAACCTCATAAAGTTGATCGGTCCGCCCTACCGAGAAAGAAAAGCCGTGCATTACCCGGCACGGCGTCGGGCGAGGTAGGGCCTTGGGCGGCAAGGGTCCCTATTACTTATGCCGTTCTCGGGGTGCGTTTCCGTCCCGGTAGTGCATATGTAGGGTTAACCCTACAGACGGGAGAAATAGCTTCGTCCAATATGCGTCGCCGCGATTGGCGGCTCAATGGAAGAACTGCATGAAGAGCTTGTTTTTTGGGCTAGTGGTGGTTGGCCTCGGCCTAGGACTTGGTTCGCCGGCCAAGGCTCAGGCGGTCGAATCCACGGCCATTGTGTCTGCCCAAAGCAACCAGTGCTGGGATGTGAAGGACTATTCGACCGCTGACGGCGCGATTGTGCAGATGTACACCTGCACCGGGACCACCAATCAGCTGTGGGCATTTCAGGTTTACGGCTACAACGGCGACTCGCCGCTAGCCCATATTGTGAACGTCAATTCGGGCATGTGTGCAGCCGCCGAAAGTTCGAACCCCGCCAGCGGCGCTATCGGCATCATTCAACGCGTCTGCAACAACAACGATCCCACTCAACAGTGGCAGGTAAACGCTCCGATCATTCAGCGTTCGATCACCACTGGAAACACCACAAACATCTTTTACTCAGTAATAAATCTGAGGGCGATCACCAACGTAGCCAGTCATTGGTGCGTGCGCACTGAGGACCCGTCAAGTTTCTGGCGGCCCACTCTGGCGAATGGGTGCACGAACCTATCGAACGATCTGCACTCTGGTTATCGCCTCTCGGGCGCGAGGTAAACCCGATTACTTGAGCGGAGTCGCGACGTTAGACACCGCGGCTCCGCTTCCTCAGTCAGACACCTGATTGGGGCGGCTGGACACGTCTGGGGTTATCCTTGCCCCCATGAGAAACATCGACGAAGCCGCCGTTCTCCGGTTCGCCCAACTCAACGTAGAGGCGATAGCGATGAATGACTCGGCCGGAGCGCACGACTTGGACGAGGCTCGGTTTAGGGCAAACCTCATCCGAAGGACGGCCGAAAAAATGGGCCTGCCAGAGGTGTTGTCCGCAGCGGAGGAAGTGGCGGTCCATCTAGGGCCCATCGGTTGTAAGCCGCTTCCGGGCTACGGCCGGGCAATGCTCCAGCTGGCCAAGATCCTCACGCCTTGATTGCGTCTTTGATCACATAAGCAGTGTGCCGTAGCCTCGTGTAGGGCTTTCCCTACAGCCGTAGAGTCCTTCGCCTACATACGACGCCGATTCCGTCCCGGCATGATTCCCGCGCCCCCAACTGCCTGGGCGGCAATCTCTCAAAGGGGAAACACATGCTATCGAAGTCAATCCGTAAGGGTGTCGTAGCAATCGCGTGCGTGCTTGGTCTGGGTGCCAGCGCGTCTGCCATGGCCACGGCCCACGTAGACGTCGCTGCAAGCGCCGTGCAGGTCAATAGCTACGGCGGAGTCACGCCCGTCCTGTTCTACACGGGCTCGGTTTGCAGCACCGGGCACCTGACGCTCGACCCGAGCGCCGATGTCGACACGCAGAAGCTTCTGTGGGCGACCGTTCTCTCTGCGAAGGCTACCGGAGCAAAGATGGGCTTCGATTATGATTTCAACGCTGACAATTGCGTCATTCGCGCCTTCTCCGTCGCGCCGAATTGAGATGACAGTCATGAAAATCGCAGCGGAAGGCTCCCCCAAGGGGAAAGGAAGAATCGCTCTACATCTCGTGCTCGCGGCAGCCTCACTAATCCCGATGTCAGCATTCGCCGACAGCACCACGGGCACGACCGTGACCGTGAGCGGAACGCCAACACCTGGAAAACAGGTGTCCGCACATGTGGTGGTTACCGGCAAACATCTGGTTACCGGCCCCGGATTTACCGTGACGGGCGGCAAGGTTCAAGTGACCGTAAATGGCACGTTGGTCGCTCAGGTCGAGGCCGCTTGGCCCTTCAATTCGAACCTGAGTGATAGCGGCTGCGTCCAGTACGACCAGTACGGCAGCTGCATCAGAACGAAATACATCTCAACGAATACCGACGTGACGCTTCCGGTCTCTCTTCCAGCTGGCGCTACGTCGTACTCAATCGTGGCGTCCTACACGGGCGATCTAGATTCGCATTCGTCTACATCGGCACCCGTGGTGCTAACTCCCGTCTACCCGGATGTGAGCGCGGCGACAAGCTTGCTGCTTAACGACTGACCTTCATCAAAGGAATCTGACATGAAAATTATCGCACTCGCCGTCGTCGCCCTCGCTGCATTCTCGACACAGGCGTTCGCAGTTGAAGACCAGGGCAGGACCATCTCTGGTCTAGGTGTTCAAGGCACTGGCTATGTTCAGGTGAAGGAAGGGTTCTCCCAGCCATGCCAGTTCGGAACCGTCTACCTGCCAGACTTGAGCCAGTATAATGCACGGGCAATGATGGCAGTTCTCGTGGCCGCCCAGTCGCGAGGGGCGATTGTATCCATTGCATATGACGTCAACGGGTCGGGTATCTGCACCGCGAACAAGATTTCCGCTCAGTAACGTTCGCTTGTTTCGCGGCGGGCCGCCAAAGTCGATGTGATCGACGCCGCCCGTCGCGAGACCTTTCCGTCGGCCGCAGCCCGTCCGCACAGGATTCGCTGCATAGCGTCCGTCAGAGCCTCCCATGCGAACGCATTGCGAAGGCATGCCAGACCGTATAGCTCTACAGTCGGCCAGTACCTATGTACATCGCCCGTGGCGTACAGGAGAAGGGTTGCCTCTAGGGGTCCGTCTAGTTTCGCTATAGCTAATGCTCCTAGAGCGTCCCAGGAGGGGTTGTAGACCGGATCGGCGGCGAACTTGTGATACCTCCATACCCGCAAGCGACGGACGGCAATTTTCCTGTCATGGTCCCGAAGGGTACTCACCAGCACTTTTCGCCTGCCCTTCCGCTCCTCCCTCTCGGCCACGATCAATTCGCGAGGATTCGCGAGGTCTCCCGAGGATTCGCCGGCAAGACGCTCGTAGTTCACCCGGGAAATCCACGGTGACCCGGTGGCGAGGGCCGCTGCGAGGATACGGGCTGCCCGGTCGATCATTTCCTCCTGGGTTTCGGCCCGCCCGCCGTCCGCCATGAGTCATGCTTCCATGCGCTGTCGCTGGGCAACCATCAGCTCGTAGCGACGCCATGCCCATCGGCGATACGGAACTGCTAGCAGCGTGCAAGCACCTAGCTGCACCCGCTGGATGTCAGGCTTGCGGTTACTCCAACCTGGCGACCGTTGAGTAACGGCGAGAGCGTTACTAACAGCGTTACTTTCGAGGGTCGATTTTTGTCCCGAGCGTGTCCGCAGCCAGGTCGTCAGTGAGCGGGGATGGGATGCCGAGAAGCGGCTAGATGGTGCCCGGAGTGGGACTCGAACCCACATACCCTTTCGGATGAGAGATTTTAAGTCTCTTGCGTCTACCGATTTCGCCATCCGGGCTTGAAAGAAAAAAGGCGCACCCGCGTGAAGCGTGTGCGCCTTGGAATGCGATGGAGGCCGAGGTCGGAATCGAACCGGCGTACGCGGATTTGCAGTCCGCTGCATGACCACTCTGCCACCCGGCCATCGCTTGCGCACGCGGAGAGTATCCGCATAGCGCTTAAAAAACAAAACCTCGGTCACCCGAGGCTTTGTGGAATCCTGGAGCGGGAAACGAGACTCGAACTCGCGACCCCGACCTTGGCAAGGTCGTGCTCTACCAACTGAGCTATTCCCGCGTCGTAGTCCGGCTATTTTAGGGATCTGGCCCGATGTGTCAACTGTTTTGCACCGGATTCTTTTCGGTTTTTTTCACGCCCATGTCGTCCCCGCGCAGGGCGGGCCACGCGGCGCGCAGGTAATCCAGCCCCGACCAGATGGTCAGGATGCCCGCGATGACCAGCAGCGCCTCGCCGATATGGTAGTAACGCAGGGTCTCGGCATCGTGCTGGAGCAGCAGGGTCACCAGGGCGACCATCTGCATCATCGTCTTCAGCTTGCCGAGGAAGGCGACCTTGACCTTGGACCGCGCACCGATCTCAGCCATCCACTCACGCAAGGCCGAGACACTGATCTCACGGCCAACGATCACCGCCGCGGTCACGGCCAGGAGAATGCCCGGCCAGCCGGTGGGCGCCGACTGCACCAGCAGGAACAGGGTGATCGCCACCATCAGCTTGTCGGCGACCGGGTCGAGGAAGGCCCCGAAGGCCGAGGTCATGTCGAGGCGGCGGGCCAGGTAGCCATCCAGCCAGTCGGTGAAGGCGGCCAGTACGAAGACGATGGCAGCGGTGAGGTTCGCCCCGCGGAACGGCAGGTAGAAGACCACCACCATGACCGGCAGCAACAGCACACGAAAAAGAGTAAGCCAGGTTGGCAGGTTGATACGCATGGATTCAGCCGGTTGCGGGAGGCGACGCGTCAGCAAGGCGCCTCCGTACGATCAGGGATGCAGCATGGCATAGATGCGTTCGGCGAGACCGCGATCAATACCCTTTACGCTCATCAATTCTTCGACGCCCGCGGCCTCGACACCGGAAAGGCCGCCAAACGCCTTGAGCAGCGCCGCCCGGCGACGTGCACCAACGCCCGCCACATCCTCCAGCGTACTGCGCTCGCGGGCCGCTTCGCGCTTGCGGCGGTGGCCGCTGATCGCAAAACGGTGCGACTCGTCACGGACCGCCGCCACGAGGTGCAATGCGGGAGACGAAGTACCGGGGTGCAGCATCTTGCCGCTTTCGGCCAGCACCAGGGTTTCCTCACCCGCGCGGCGGCCCGGGCCCTTGGCCACGCCCACCACCCGGATGCCTTCGACACCGAGCTCACGCAACACGTCGACCGCCTGGGCTACCTGCCCCAGTCCGCCATCGATCAGCAGGATGTCAGGCTTCACGCCACCTTCTACGACCTTCTTGAAGCGTCGTGTCAGCGCCTGGTGCATGGCGGCGTAGTCGTCACCCGGGGTGATACCCGTGATATTGAAGCGGCGGTAGTGCGACTTCTCCGGGCCTTCAGGCCCGAACACCACGCAGGAAGCTACCGTGGCTTCGCCGCGGGTGTGGCTGATGTCGAAGCATTCGATCCGGCGTGGATGTTCGCTGAGCTCAAGGACCTTCTGCAGATCGTCGAACCGTGCGAGCAAGGTATGCCGGCTGGCCAACCGCGAGGTAAGCGCTGCGCTCGCGTTGCGCTGGGCCATTTCAAGGAAGCGTGCGCGGTCGCCGCGCACACTGGGCTTCAGCTGCACGGCGTAACCCGCGTGCTGGGACAATACGTCGGCGAGGATCTCGGCGTCTTCCACCGGATCGCTCAACACCAACTCGCGCGGCACCTGGCGCTCCAGGTAGTACTGCGCGATGAACTGGCCAAGCACATCGGCGACGGACGCATCCGTCGGCAGGCGCGGGAAGAAATCGCGCGAGCCCAGGCTGACGCCGTTGCGGAAGAACAACACGCTGACGCAGGCCATGCCGCCCTCGAGGCAGCAGGCGATCACGTCCATATCCGCGCTGGCACCTTGAACGAAGTGCTGGGCCTGGAGCTTGCGCAACGCCGCCACCTGATCGCGCAAGCTGGCGGCGCGCTCGAAGTTGAGCGCGGCACTGGCGGCCTCCATCGATTGCGCCAGCTCGTCGATGACCGCGCTGCTGCGACCCTCGAGAAACATTTCCGCGTGGCGTACATCGCTGCGGTAGTCATCGACGCTGATCAGCTGCACACAGGGTGCACTGCACCGGCCGATCTGATGTTGCAGGCACGGGCGCGAGCGATTCTTGAAATAGCTGTCCTCACATTGGCGTACCTTGAACAGCTTCTGCATCAGGCCCAGGCTTTCGCGCACGGCGAACGTGCTTGGGTACGGCCCGAAATAGCGGCCCGAACCGGTCTTGGCACCACGATGGAACGCCAGGCGCGGGTAGTCCTCGCCCCCAGACAGGTAGATGTAGGGGTAGCTCTTATCGTCGCGAAGGACAATGTTGTAGCGCGGCTTCAGCGATTTGATCAGCTGCGATTCGAGCAGCAGGGCCTCGCCCGCCGTGCGGGTCAGGGTGACTTCCGCTCGATCGATCTGCGACACCATAGAGGCGATACGCGGATCCATGGGAGGCTTCAGGAAGTAGTTACTGACCCGCTTCTTCAGGTTCGCCGCCTTGCCCACGTACAGCAGCTCGCCTTCGGCATCGAAATACCGATAGACGCCGGGCGACGTGGTGAGGTGGCGAACGAAGGCCTTGCCATCGAACGGGTGCGACTCGGTGTGCTCCATCGGCCTATTTTAGCTGGTGAAGCGCAACCGGGAATGAAAAACGCCGGCATGGAGGGGGACCATGCCGGCGCGGGCCTTCCTTGGGGGGATGTCGCCTTCGTCCTTGGGTGTTTCCGGCGACAGGGATAGATTACGTCGTCGCCCTTGTAGGCGCGCCCGGCGGATTCCGGCTAATCCTGTAGGCCTCGCCCGCTCGCCCTTGTCGGAAAAACCTTACACGTCACCCTGCCCCTTCAGCCAACGCTCGGCGCGCACCAGATCGTCCGGGGTATCGATACCCGGCGGGAACGGCTCCGGTGTCAGGTTCACCGAGATGGCGTAGCCATGTTCCAGGGCGCGCAACTGCTCCAGGGACTCGGCCTGCTCCAACGGGGTCCGGGGCAGCGCGGCCATGCGACGCAGGAAGCCGGCGCGATAGGCATAGATGCCGATGTGGCGCAGGAACGGCACCCCAGGGGGCAGAACGTGGCGATCGTTCGCGAACGCATCGCGGGCCCAGGGGGCCGGTGCACGGGTGAAATAGAGGGCTCGGCCGTTGCCGCCGCGGACCACCTTGACCACATTCGGGTCGAACAGCTCATCGGCATCGGCGATCGGCGTGGCCAGCGTCGCCATAGGCGCCTCATCAGCCGCCAGGGTGTAGACCACGGCGCGAATGCCAGCAGCCGGCGCGAACGGCTCATCGCCCTGCAGGTTCACCACCACGGTGTCGTCCGGCCAGCCGTAATGGCTGGCCACCTCGGCGATGCGATCGGTACCCGAGGCATGGTCCTCACGGGTCATGCAGACCAGGATATCGCCAGCGCAGCCGCGCATTTCGGTGGCGACGCGAGTGTCATCCGTCGCTACCACGACCTGGGCGGCGCCCGCGCTGGCAGCCCGGACCGCGACCCTGCGGACCATCGACACGCCGCCGATCGGGAGCAGCGGCTTGCCCGGCAGGCGCGTGGAGGCGTAGCGAGCCGGGACGACGACGACGAAGGGAGGGGTTTTGGCAGCCATGTGGTGCGGTCCAGAGCCGGGTCAGGAACGCATTATGGGGGTGTCGCGAAGGGCTGTCGCGCGCAAGCGCGCTCCTACAAGGTTCTCGTCACCCCTGTAGGAGCGCGCTTGCGCGCGATATCAGGACGCGGGACCGAGCTTGAACCCCACCCCATTAGCCAACTCAATAAACCCCGGGAACGAGGTAGCCACGTTGGCGCAATCACCAATCGTGATCGGCGCCGTCGCGACAAGACCGGCGATGGCGAAGCTCATGGCAATACGGTGGTCACCATGACTATCCACCGATCCGCCGCCGATCGCACCCCCACGAATCATCGCACCGTCGGGAAGTTCGTCGATCAGCACACCACACGCCTTCAAACCGTGCGCCATCGTCGCGATGCGGTCGGATTCCTTCACCCGCAACTCGGCCGCGCCACGGATGGTGGTCATCCCCTCGGCGCAGGCAGCGGCCACGAACAAGGCCGGGAACTCATCGATCATGTCGGGGACGATATCGAGCGGCAGCGCGACGCCATGCAGCGGACGCTGACGGATCACGAGGTCAGCGATGACTTCGCCGCCGCTGTGGCGCTCGTTCTCTACGGCGATATCCGCACCCATGAGTTTCAGCGCGGCGAGCAAACCCGTGCGGCGCGGATTCAGGCCTACACCCTTCAACCGAAGATGCGAACCCGGCACGATGCAGGCGGCGACGATGAAGAACGCGGCCGAGGAGAAATCCGCCGGCACATCCACATCGACGGCGCGCAGCACGTGGCCACCTTCAACCTTCGCACGGCCCGGCGAGTATTCGATCGGCCAACCGAAGGCCTTGAGCATGCTTTCGGTGTAATCGCGCGTCGGATGCGGCTCGATCACCTCTGTACTGCCTTCGGCGTACAGGCCCGCGAGCAACAGCGCGGACTTGATCTGCGCGCTGGCGACCGGCGAATGGTAGGTGATGCCCTTCAGCTTTCCACCGCCATGGATACGCAATGGTGGCTTACCGTCGTTCGTATCGATCTGCGCACCCATCTCGCCCAGCGGATCGGTCACGCGGCGCATCGGGCGCCCCGACAGCGACGCATCGCCGACGAGCGTGGAAGCGAATGATTGTCCAGCTAGCAGGCCCGCGAGCAGACGCATACCCGTGCCCGCGTTGCCGCAATCCAGAGCCTCGGTGGTGCCACGCAGGCCGTGCAGACCCACGCCATGCACCACGCGCTCGCCTGGCGCAGGTGTCTCGAAGCGAACACCCAGCTTGCCGAGGATCGCGGCGGTGGCACGGGTGTCCTCACCTTCGAGGAAGCCGCGGATGTGCGTGGTGCCTTCGGCTAACGCGCCAAACATGAGCGCGCGGTGCGATACGGATTTGTCGCCGGGGACGACAAGCTCGCCGTGGATCGGGCCAGCGGCGCGGCTTACCCAGGCCAGGGCGGTCATGGCAGGTTCTCCAGAAGACGTTGCAGCTCGCCGCGGCTACCGACACTGATACGCACGGTGTGCGGCAGGCCGTAGCCACCCATGGGGCGGACGATCACGCCGTGTTCGAAGAGATGTTTCTCGAACGCGGCGGCATCCTGGCCCAGGTCGACCAGCAGGAAGTTGGTTTGTGACGGCAGCACGCGGAAGCCGCGAGCGCCAAGCTCCTCGGCTAGCCACGCGCGATCGCGGTGGTTTGTGTCGCGGACGCGGGCACGGTGCTCGTGGTCCGCAAGTGCGGCTTCCGCGGCCGCAAGCGCTACGCCATTCACGTTGAACGATTCGCGCAGGCGCTCGGCAACCGCAGCCACCGTGGGGTGGCTGAGCATGTAGCCGATGCGCAAGCCCGCCAGGGCATACGCCTTCGAGAAGGTGCGCGTCACGATGAGGTTGGGGAAACGGCTGAGGAGATGCAGTGCCGTGCTCAGCCCTGCCGCATCCACGTACTCATGGTAGGCCTCGTCCACGACGACCAGCGTTTCCACCGGTACGGCCGCCATGAAGGCCTCGAGTTCGGCATCGGTGAACCAGGTGCCGGTTGGATTGTTCGGGTTGGCGAGGTAGACCAGGCGGGTCGCGGGCGTGACCGCTGCCGCGATCGCCGGCAGGTCATGCCCGTACGGCGCGGTGGGATGGTCCGCGGGCAACGCGGGCACGCGGATCGCCGGCGCACCCGCTGCGGCCGCCGCGATCGGGAAGACCGCGAAGCCGTACTGTGAATGCACCACGGGATGCTCGGCATCCGCGAAGCACTGCGCCAGCAGCATGAGCAGTTCGTGCGATCCATTACCCAGCGTGATGCTGCGCGCGGAGATGCCCAGCTCGCCGGCAAGGCGCTGTTTCAGCGCCGCACCCAGTGGATCGGGATAGCGCCAGATGTCTTCCAGCACGCGGGTCGCGGCGCGCGTGGCCTGCGGGCTCGGGCCGAGGGGGTTCTCGTTAGACCCCAACTCGGAGAGCACCGCACCAAAACGAAGGCGCAATGCGGGAAGGTCGTGACCGGGATCGTAGGCACGCAGGGCCGACGTCGCCCGGTTGGCGAGCGCGGCTGCATCGAACACGGCGGTCATGGCAAGGCGACGGGGTAAGCGCCGAGCACCCGCACATCGGCGGCGGCGGGCTTCATTTCGTCCAGCGCGGCCTGCAGGGCCGGATCGTCCACGTGACCGGAGACGTCGATGAAGAACGCGTACTGCCACTTGCCGGTATGCGCCGGGCGCGACTCGATGCGGTTCATGCTGATGCCATGCTCCGCGAGCGGCTTGAGCACGTCGTACAGGGCACCGGGCTTGTCGCGTACGGACACCAGCAGCGAGGTCCGATCATTGCCCGAAGGCGGAAAGATGGTGCGGCCGATGACGAGGAAGCGCGTGGTGTTGTCGCTGCGATCCTCGATGGGACCCGCGATGATCTTGAGGCCGTACACGCGTGCGGCGGACTCACCCGCGATGGCGCCCGCTTCCGGCGACAGCTTCGCCATGCGCGCGGCTTCGGCGTTGCTCGACACCGCGATGCGCTCGACGTTCGGCAGGTTCACACGCAACCAGGCCTGGCACTGCTGCAGCGACTGCGGGTGTGAGTAGATGCGCTTGATATCCTTCATCTCGCCGGTCAGCGAAAGCAGGTTCTGGTGGACACGCAGCTCCACTTCGCCGCAGATCGTGGCCTTTGACGTGAGGAACATGTCCAGTGTCATCTGGATCATGCCCTGCCCTGAATTCTCCACCGGCACCACGCCGAAATCGGCGTTGCCCGCGGCGACTTCCTGGAACACCTCTTCGATACTGCCCAATGGCAAACCGTAGGCGGCGTGGCCGAACTGCTTGCGCACGGCCTGTTCACTGAAGGTGCCCTCGGGGCCGAGGTAACCGATCTTCAGCGGCTGCTGCTGAGAAAGGCACGACGACATGATCTCGCGGAACAGGCGAACCAGTTCGCCGTTCGGCAGCGGACCATCGTTGCGATCGATGACGCCGCGCAAGACCTGGGCTTCCCGTTCGGGTCGGTAATACTCCACCGCCGCCTTCAACGGGCCCTTGGCCCGGCCGACCTGCTGTGCCCAACGGGCGCGCTCGCTGATGAGCGACTGCAGTTGCTGGTCGATGCTGTCGATGCGCTGGCGCGCCTCGCCCAGCGTGGCTTGCTTATCGGTGGAGCTACTCTTACTCATGGACGTCCAGGCGGCTAAGTGGTTGCAAATGAAACAGTTATCACCGCAAACATATGCTGCATTGCGGTGATCCCCGACTTTAACCGTGCCGCGTTGCAAAGTCCCGCATGAATTTCACAAGCACCTCCACCGCCTCGAGTGAAACGGCGTTGTACAACGATGCGCGCATACCACCAACGGCCTTATGGCCCTTCAGCGCGAGCAGGCCCGCGGCCTCGGATTCCTTGAGGAAAACGGCATCCAGCGCACTATCGTGCAACGTGAACGGCACATTCATGCGCGAACGCGACGAAGGCTCAACCGGGCTACCGTAGTAACCGTTGGAACTATCGATAGCGTCGTACAGCAACGCGGCCTTCGCCTTGTTACGTTCGCCGATTGCAACGATGCCACCCTGCGTTTCGAGCCACTCGAACGTGAGGCCCGCGAGGTACCAGCCCCACGTGTTCGGCGTATTGAGCATCGAATCGTTCGCGGCGTGCTCGGCGTAGCGGAAGATTTTCGCCATCGGCCGACCAGCGCGAGCCAGCAGGTCATCGCGAATGATCAGGATCACGAGACCGGAGGGGCCGATGTTCTTCTGCGCACCGGCGTAGATGAGACCGAAACGCGACACATCCACGGGCTCACTGAGGATGTTGGAGGACATGTCGGCAATAAGGGGCGTATCACCTACATCGGGCACATCGTGGAATTCCACGCCGTGGATCGTTTCGTTCGGCGTGTAATGCACATAGGCCGCGCCCTTGCTGAGCTGCCAGGTGTCGCGCGGCGGCAGCTTCAGGTAGTGGTCCGCCTCGGAGCTGGCGGCAACGCGTGCATCGAGGTAGGGCGCAGCTTCGCGTACGGCCTTTTCGCCCCAGTGCCCGGTCACGATGTAATCCGCGTGCTCATCGGGGCCAGCGAGATTCATCGGGATCTGTGCGAAGTGCTGGGTGGCGCCGCCCTGCAGGAACAGCACCTTGTAGTTCGCGGGAACATCCATGAGCGAGCGCAAGCGTTGCTCGGCGGCCGCGGCCAGCGCCATGAAGGGCTTGCCGCGGTGGGACAGCTCCATCACCGAGGCACCGGAACCATTCCAGTCGAGGAGCTCCGCCTGAGCACGCTTCAATACGGCTTCCGGCAGTGCCGCGGGTCCGGCGCTGAAATTCCAGGCTCTGCTCACGTCTCGTCCTCTCGCATGGTTGAACCGGCATTATGCCGTTGCATGCGGGCGAAACGGAGGCTTAGAACGGCGCGAACAGCACCACGGCGATACCTGCCGCGAGCAGGGCGGCGGTGAGGATCAACCACCACACGTCGCCACGCGGTCCGGCGGGTTCCTCCGGCTCGGCTTCGGGCTCGGGCTCGGGTGCGGCGACGACGGGCTCAGCCAGCCAGCCAGGCGCTTCAAGGATGAAGCGGTGCGTGGCCAGGCCGATCTGGTCGCCCGGCTGCAGTGCAGCGCGCACGGTACGCACGCCGTTGACCCGCACCGCGTGGCGGGCGGGCACGCGCGACGCATCGAGAATCAGCTCCTCGTCCACCCACGCCAGCGTGATCAGTGCGGCATCGTTACCCGGCAGTTCGAGTGGCATGGCCCCATGGGTGGCACCGAGTTCCAGGCGATCACCGATCGCCACGAGCCGCCCCGACAAGGGACCGGCCACCGGGCGCAGGGCCGCGGTGCAACGGGCGTCCGTCGGCTCCTGGAGCTCGCGCGCTTCGAGGTCTTCATCATCGCGGACCAGCATGCGGCAGTCGCCGAGCGAGAGGCTATCGCCCGGGCGCAGCAGCGCCTTTTCACGCACGGGCCGCGCGTTGACATAGACGCGCCCGACACCGGCAGCCACCTCGAGCACCATGCCGCGGCGATCACGATGGATCGTGACGTGGCGCGGGGCGACCTGCGATTCAGACACGACGAGGTCGTTATCCTCCGCGCGGCCAATCGTAAGCACGGGCCGGGACCAGTGGAAATCACCGCGAGCCGAGCTGACGAATTCTATGCGCATGGAGGGACCGGACAGATGACGACGCGACTTTAGCAGAGTGCGGTATCTATTTGAACGTAAAGAGATCACTCCGGTTCAGGGGAGCAGGCTGTTAGACTCGCCGTTTTCTCGCGGAGACCCCGAATGGCCAAGATCGATATCCGCCGGGAGCACGGCAAGACGGCAGCCGAAGCACGCGCGGTGGTGGAAAAAGTCGGTGCCCGCATGGCCGAGAAATTCGGCACCAAGGGCGGCTGGGAAGGCAATGCCTATGCGTTCTCGGGCTCCGGGGTAAAGGGCGCCATCGCCGTCACCGATAGCGATGTCCATGTGACCGCCGAGCTTGGCATGCTGCTGTCGGCGTTCAAGGGCAAGATCGAAGACGAGATCCGCGGCAAGCTCAACGAATACTTCGCCTGAGCCCTCTTGTAGGAGCGCGCTTGCGCGCGATGGGCCTTGCGGCAACCCCGATCGCGCGCAAGTGCGCTCCTACAGGGGCGGGAGGCCCGGGTGGCCTTGGCGGGGTGGGCATGGCATAATAGGGGACTTATTCGGCCACGCCGGCCCCTACTCCGACCCGGAACACATGGCAAAAGACGACGTCATCGAAATGGAAGGCACGGTCCAGGAGACCCTGCCCAACACCATGTTCCGCGTGCAGCTCGAGAACGGGCATGTCATTACTGCCCACATCTCCGGCCGTATGCGCAAG
>NZ_DASYCB010000070.1:0-13196 GCF_036500425.1 Luteibacter sp. | reverse complement strand
GCGCGCTTGCGCGCGATGTGCTTGCCGCAAGATCCATCGCGCGCAAGCGCGCTCCTACAAGTACATCGGAGATCAAGACCATGCGTGATATCAAAGCCCTTTGTGTTTACTGCGGCTCGAGCAGCGGTAGCCGGCCGGAATACACCGAAGCGGCGAAGGCATTCGGCACTCGCCTTGCGCAAGAAAACATCGCCCTCGTCTACGGCGGCGGCAAGGTCGGCCTCATGGGTACCGTGGCCGATGCGGTGGTCGCCGCGGGCGGCCGTGTCATCGGCGTGATCCCGCGCCAGCTTGTCGAGAAGGAAGTGGCCCACACCGGCCTTTCCGAACTGCATGTCGTCGAGACCATGCACGAGCGCAAGACGCGCATGTACGAGCTCTCCGATGCCTTCGTCGCCCTGCCCGGCGGCTTCGGCACCATGGATGAGATGTTCGAAATGCTCACCTGGGCCCAGTTAGGCCTGCACACCTACCCCTGCGCCTTCCTCGACGTGCTCGGCTTCTACAAGGGCCTCTCCGCCAGCATGGACCACATGGTCGCCGAGGGCTTCGTGAAGCAGGTGCAGCGCGAACAGGTCTGGTTTGGCGACAGCATCGACGCGGTATTCGACTGGATGAAAACCTACGAATCCACGTACGCCCCCAAATGGATCACGAAAGAGTCCGTATAAAACACCGTGGGAGCCCACGACGCGACCCTGTAGGAGCGCGCTTGCGCGCGAACCCTCAACACAACAAACGTGCAGGAGAAGCCGCCCATGCCACCCATGAAGGCGTTTCGGATTAACAACGACGCCAGCGGCTACAACGCCGGCATTACCCGCATGGACACCGACGCGCTTTCGCCAGGCGAAGTCCTGGTCAAAGCCGAATACTCCTCGGTCAACTACAAGGACGCCCTGGCCGGCACCGGCAAGGGCAAGATCCTCCGCCAGTACCCACTCAACGGTGGCATCGACGTCGCCGGCACGGTGGTGGCCTCCACCGACCCAGCGTTTCGTGAAGGCGATAAGGTCCTGGCCACGGGCAGCGGCCTTTCGGAAACGCGCGATGGCGGCTACGGCGAATACACCCGCCTGCCCGCCGCGCTCACGATTCCCCTGCCCCCCTCGCTGAGCACCCGCGAGGCGATGATCCTGGGCACCGCCGGCTTTACCGCCGCCCTGGCCCTGCTCCGCATGCTGGATAACCGCCAGCACCCCGACATGGGTCCGATCGCCATCACCGGTGCCACGGGCGGCGTCGGCATGCTGGGTGTCGATATATTCACGCGCGCCGGTTTTCAGGTGCATGCGGTCAGCGGCAAACCGGATCATTTCGAGTTCCTGCGCGGTATTGGCGCGGTCGAATGCATCGACCGCCACCACCTCGCCTTCAGCGGCAAGCCCATGGACTCGGCAAAGTACGGCGGCATGCTCGATAACGTCGGCGGCAGCATGCTCGCCGGCTTCCTGCCGCAGATCGCCCCGTACGGCAACGCCGCGATCTGCGGCCTCGCCGGCAGCCCGGAGCTGCCCACCACAGTCATGCCCTTCATCATCCGCGGCGTGAGCGTCCTGGGCGTGGCCTCGGCCGGCACCGCCCGGGATATCCGCGACGAGGTGTGGCGCCGCCTGGCGAGTGACTGGAAACCACGCCATCTGGACACGATCTGCACGAAGGAAGTGGCACTGGAGGACGTCGCCAGCGTCTTCGAGACCATGCTTTCCGGGGGTTCGTTTGGCCGAACCGTGGTCAGGATCACCGGCTAAGTGCCTGCTCAGGCAGGTTTAGGTCTTTTCACCATTGATACAAGGCGGAGGGCCAGTAGAATGGGCCATCGCCAATGGCCACACGCGCGACGGTTTAACGTCGCCGGAAGACACGCGGCGGCCACCGGACCATGGCCGCTTCAAAGCAAAATAATCGGGCAACGCCCGGGGGAATCACTTAATGGCTCGTATCCTGATCGTCGACGATTCGCCGTCGCAGCTCCTGGGCATCAAGCGCATCGTCGAGAAACTGGGCCATGAGGCACTCACGGCCGAAGACGGTGCCGCCGGCGTCGAAGCCGCCAAGCGCGAGCTGCCGGACCTGATCCTGATGGACGTGGTCATGCCGAACCTCAACGGGTTCCAGGCCACGCGCACGATCAGCAAGGAAGAAACCACCAAGCACATCCCGATCATCCTGGTGACCACGAAGGACCAGGACACCGACAAGGTGTGGGGTCTGCGCCAGGGCGCGAAGGACTACGTGGTCAAGCCGATCAAGGAAGAAGAGCTGGTCAAGGCACTGAAGACCCACCTGCCCGCCTGAATCGCGAACCCCCTGTAGGAGCGCGCTTGCGCGCGACGGGGTTGCCGCACCACCCATCGCGCGCAAGCGCGCTCCTACAAGAGCTCGCCTTCAACGGCGCGGGTCGAAATCCTTGAACGCGTCTTTGAATTCGGCGTAAGCCGCTTGTTCTTCATGCGTTTCCGGCACGGGGACGCGGATTTCCAGTACCACGATCTGATCGCCCGGCTCGCTGCCGGGCAGGCCACGGCCCTTCAGGCGTAGCTTGCGCCCCGATTGCGTGCCTGCCGGGATGCGCAGATCCACCGCCCCACCCAGGGTCGGTACGGCCACCGTGGCGCCCAGCGCGGCTTCCCACGGCGAAATCGGCAAGGTATGCGTCACGGTGCGGCCATCAAGCCGGAACCGTGCGTCGTCGCGAATGTTGATCTCCAGCAGCAGGTCACCCGAGGGGCCTCCACCGCTGCCAGGATGGCCCTGCCCGCCCAGACGGATCGTTTGGCCACTACTGATGCCGGCCGGGATCTTCACCTCGAGCACACGCTCACCGCCCGACGAATCATTCAGTACGACGCGGGTCTTGCCGCCGTTGAAGGCCGTCTGCAGGTCGGTATCGATCTTGGCGTTGATATCACGCCCACGGCGCGCCTGCGCCTGCTGCGAACGCCCACGCGCACCGCCACCACCGAACAGGCTTTCGAAGAAGTCGCTGAAGTCGCCGCGTCCCGCTCCGCCACCCATGTCGCCGAAATCGAAACCGCCACCGCCGCCCTGGCCCCAACCCGGCGGCGGGCGGAACTGCTCGCCCTGCCGGTAGCCACCCGCGCGGAACTGGTCGTACTGACGGCGCTTCTCGGGATCCTTCAAGGCCTCATTGGCCTCGTTAATGGCCTTGAACTTCTCTTCCGCACCCGCTTCCTTGTTCTTGTCCGGGTGGTACTTGCGCGCCAGCTTCCGATACGCCGCCTTGATCTCGGCATCGGTCGCTTCGGGTTTTACCCCAAGAATCTCGTAGTAATCCTTGAACTCCACAGGCTCTCCCGCCGGGCATGTGTCGATAAGTGAAAAGGAAAAGGCCCGCGGTGGACCAATCCACCGCGGGCCAGATAGCCAAGCTTAGACCGAATCAGCCCGCTGCGTTGACCGTGATACGACGCGGTGCGCTCTGGGCCTTCTTCGGGATGCTGATTTCCAGCACGCCGTTGGCGCCCGAGGCGGTGATGCCCTCGGCATCCGCGCTTTCCGGCAGCGTGAAGCTACGCTTGAACGCACCTGCCACGCGCTCGACCCGAGCGTACTTGCCTTCGGTCTCGCTGGCGTAAGCCGCACGCTCGCCCTTGACCGACAGGACGTTCTTTTCCATCTGGATCTCGATGCTATCCAGGGCCACGCCCGGGACATCGGCCAGGATCAGGAAGCGGCCGGCTTCTTCCCGGATATCGACGCGTGGCGCCCAGGCGTTTTCGCTGGCGGCGACCGGCGCAGCGGCTTCGCCCGCGAAGAAGTGGTCGAACACATGGCGCAGTTCATTCCCAAACACCGGCGCACGGCGAAACGCTACATGACGAACCTGGTTCATCTGTCTGACTCCAATAAGGTTTTTCGGCCCCGCGGCCGTCTGGGAACAAACATATGATCCCTCCGCCGTGATTCAAGGCCCCTATCGCCAGCTCCTTGTAGGAGCGCGCTTGCGCGCGATCAGGTCTACGTCACGCCCCCATCGCGCGCGAGCGCGCTCCTACATTTAGACTTGGGGAATTCCCACCACGAGGCAGGCCCCATGACCATTGCTGTTGGCGACCGTATCCCCGAATCCACCGTCACCTACTTCCAGGAAGGCATCCAGACCGCCTCCACACTGGACCTGATGGGCACTGGCAAGGTCGTGCTCTTCGCCGTGCCTGGCGCCTTCACGCCCACCTGCTCCAACAAGCACCTTCCGGGTTACATCTCGCACATGGAGGAATTCGAGCAGCGCGGCGTGAAGGTATTCTGCGTGTCGGTCAACGACGCGTTCGTCATGGACGCCTGGGGCAAGGAACGCGGTATCCCCGAGAACCTGCACCTGCTGGCCGATGGCAACGCCGCCTTCACCAAGGCGCTCGGCCTTGAGCTCGACGGCACCAAGAACGGCATGGGCATCCGCGCCAAGCGCTTCGCCATGTATCTCGAAGAGGGTGTGGTGAAGGTGCTCAACATTGAAGCACCGGGTGAATTCCGGGTTTCGTCCGCCGAAGCGATGCTCGAAGCCATTGATGGCTGAGCTACCTTTACCCTTGTAGGAGCGCGCTTGCGCGCGATTCGCGGATGTCGCAAGCACCCATCGCGCGCAAGCGCGCTCCTACAGGTGAAAAAAAACCCGCCGTTAGGCGGGTTTTTGTTTTGCTTATTCGCCGTCGACCGGACCGGATTCGATCGGCGGCATGTCGGCCGCCGCTTCACCGTTCGGGGTTTCGCCCGGCGTGACCTCGCCTTCGCCTTCCACCTCGGATTCCTCCTCAGCTTCAAGGCGGACGATACCGATCAGGGTCTCGTCCTTCGGCAGCTTGATCAGCGTGACACCCTGGGTATTGCGACCCACCTGGGCCACTTCCGAGACGCGGGTACGCACGAGCGTGCCCTGGTCGGAGATCAGCATGAGCTGCTGGGTCTCCGTGACCTGCGTGGCGGCGACCAGGTTGCCATTGCGTTCGGAGCACTGGATGCCGATGACACCCTGCGTGCCGCGACCCTTCTTCGGGAAATCTTCCAGTACGGTGCGCTTGCCGAAGCCGCGGGCGGTAGCGGTGAGGATGTCACCCTCGCCGTGGGCGACGATGAGCGACACCACCGTGGCGTCGTCGGCCAGCAGCATGCCGCGCACACCGGTGGCGGTGCGGCCCATGGAGCGCACCTTGTTCTCGTCGAAGCGCACGACCTTGCCGTTCGAAGCGAACAGCAGCACATCGCTCTCGCCGTTGGTCATGGCCACGTCGACCAGCGCATCGCCCTCGTCGAGGTTGATGGCGGCCTTGCCCTTCTGCAGCTGGAACGCGAACTCGGTGAGCGGCGTCTTCTTGACCGTGCCCTTGCGGGTGGCGAAAAACACGAAGCAATTCGGGTCGTAATCGCGAATCGGCAGCACGGCCTGGACCTTCTCACCCTCACCCAGCGGTAGGAGGTTCACGATGGGCTTACCACGCGCACCCGGGCCGGCTTCCGGCATCTGGTACACCTTGAGCCAGTAAACGCGACCGGTGCTGGTAAAGGTAAGCAGTGTGTCGTGGGTGTTCACCACCCACAGCTGCTGCACGACATCTTCGTCCTTCAACGCCGAGGCGGAACGACCCTTGCCGCCACGCTTCTGCGCGCGGTACAGGCTGGCCGCCTGCCGCTTCACGTAGCCCGTGTGCGACAGCGTGAGCACCACGTCTTCCGGCGCGATGAGGTCGAGGACGTTCAGGTCTTCCTGCGAATGCTGGATCTCGGTACGGCGCTTGTCGCCGTAATCCGAGCGGATCTGCTCCAGCTCGCCACGGATGACTTCGAGCAGGACAGCCGGGTTTTCCAGGATCTCGATGAGACCACGGATGGTCTCGAGGATCTCGCGGTATTCGTCGCTGAGCTTGTCCTGCTCCAGGCCGGTGAGGCGGTGCAGGCGCATCTGCAGGATTTCGGTCGCCTGGATCTCCGACAGCTGGTAACCATCGGCGCGCAGGCCATCGCGCGGATCCATGTCTTCCGGGCGCGAGGCTTCGGCACCGGCGGCGGAAAGCAGGGCCTGGACCATGCCCGGCTCCCAGCGACGCGCCACCATGCGCTCGCGGGCTTGCTGCGAGGACGACGAGGTGCGGATCAGCTCGATCATCTCTTCGATGTTGGCGAGCGCGACCGTCAGGCCTTCGAGGATATGCGCCCGCGAACGCGCCTTGCGCAGTTCGAAGATGGTACGACGGGTAACGACTTCGCGGCGGTGGCGGATGAACGCCTCAAGGATGTCCTTGAGGTTCAGCAGCTTCGGCTGGCCATCGAGCAGGGCCACCATATTGATGCCGAAGGTGACCTGCAGCTGGGTCTGCTGGAACAGGTTGTTCAGCACGACATCGCCCATGGCATCGCGGCGGATCTCGATCACCACGCGCATGCCGTCCTTATCGGACTCGTCACGCAGCTCGCTGATACCTTCGAGCTTCTTTTCCTTGACCAGCTCGGCGATCTTTTCGATCAGGCGAGCCTTGTTCACCTGGTACGGCAGCTCGTGGACGATGATCGTCTCGCGACCATTGGCCTCGGTTTCGATCTCGGCGCGCGCGCGAACCAGGATGCGGCCACGGCCGGTGCGGTACGCCTCGACGATGCCCGACGAGCCGTTGATGATGCCCGCGGTCGGGAAATCCGGACCGGGGATATGCGTCATGAGCTCATCGACGCCGAGCGAGGGTTCTTCGATCAACGCCAGCACGGCGTTGATGACCTCGGTCATGTTGTGTGGCGGGATGTTGGTGGCCATGCCCACCGCGATGCCCGCGGAACCGTTGACGAGCAGGTTCGGCACGCGGGTCGGCAGGACCAGCGGCTCGCTTTCGCTTTCGTCGTAGTTCGGCCCGAAATCGACCGTTTCCTTGTCGATATCGGCGAGCAGCTCGTGGGTGAGCTTCGCCATGCGCACTTCGGTGTATCGCATGGCCGCGGCGTTGTCGCCATCGACCGAACCGAAGTTACCCTGGCCATCGACCAGCATGTAGCGCAGCGAGAAGGGCTGGGCCATGCGGACGATGGTGTCGTAAACCGACGCATCGCCGTGCGGGTGGTATTTACCGATGACGTCACCGACGACGCGCGCGGACTTCTTGTAAGCCTTGTTCCACGAGTTGCCCAGTTCGTTCATGGCGAACAGGACGCGGCGGTGCACGGGCTTCAGGCCATCGCGTACATCGGGCAGTGCACGCCCGACGATGACGCTCATCGCGTAGTCGAGATAGCTCTGGCGCATCTCGTCTTCGATGTTGACGCGGATGACTTCTTTGGCGAGTTCTGCCATCAATCGGCTTCCTGGGTGTCCGTGTGAGTGCCCCCGCCGACCCTGAGTTTCGCCCTACGGGCGCCACGGTCGGCTCAACCCGTCGATGATAACACAACGGGTGTCGAAATGACAGCTAAAAAAGCTGTAAATTCAATGGGTTACAGGGGTGTTTTGGCGATCACGGAAACATGATCCGCATCTGCTCTTCATCGGGCTTAAGGATCACGCCGCGCTCGGTCACGATGGCGTCGATCAGGTCGGCCGGGGTGACATCGAAAACGGGATTCCAGGCCTCGGCGCCCTCGATGACCGTGCGGGTACCGCTGACCGAAAGCAGCTCGGTGGCGTCGCGCAATTCGATCTCGATGTCGTCGCCGCTGGCCGTGGCCATGTCCACCGTGGTGGACGGCGCGACGACCATGAACTTGACGCCATGGTGGCGCGCGGCGATGGCCAGCTGGTAGGTGCCGATCTTGTTGGCGGTATCGCCATTGGCGGCGATGCGGTCGGCACCGACGATCACCCACTTCACCTTGCCGTCCTTCATGAGGTGCGACGCGGCGGAATCGGCGATGAGCTTGGCGGGGATGCCGTCGCGGACAAGTTCCCACATGGTGAGACGCGCACCCTGCTGCCAGGGGCGGGTTTCGCCGGCGAACACCTGTTCGATGCGGCCGGCTTCCACGCCCGCGCGGATCACGCCCAGCGCGGTGCCATAGCCTGCGGTCGCGAGCGAGCCAGTGTTGCAATGGGTCATGACGTGCGAGCCGGCTTCGATCAACGCTGCGCCGAGTTCGCCCATGTGGCGGTTGGCGGCGAGATCTTCGTCCTGGATCGCCTGGGCTTCGGCTTCGAGCGCAGCCGCATCGGCGCCTGCGTCGACGCGCGCTTTCATGCGATCCAATGCCCACATCAGGTTCACCGCCGTCGGCCGCGCCGCACGCAAGGTGGCCATGGCCTTGGGCAGGTCTTCGCCCCCCTTGGCAGCCAGCACCACGCCCCACGCCGCCGCGATGCCAATCGCCGGCGCGCCACGCACAGCCAGGTCGCGAATAGCCCGCGTGACATCCTCCGAGTTCACGCTATCGAACCAGATTTCTTCCGCCGGCAAGCGGCGCTGGTCGAGCAGGCGGAGGCGATCGCCGAGCCATTGCACGGCGCGAATGGAGTCGTGGGAGGTCGTCATGTTCATCCTGCGATTATCCCATGTAGGGGCGCGCTTGCGCGCGATGGAGCAGGACCCGGTTCAGCCGCTCCTGTGGCCCCTGTAGGAGCGCGCTTGCGCGCGATGGGTGCTCGTCGTACCCCCGGATCGCGCGCAAGCGCGCTCCTACAGGGGTTATCGCTTTGCGAGCCAGTCGTGGATGGCCGGCGGCACGAGTTTCTGGGCGCGGCCCGAAACATAGATACCGATGTGGCCGCCGGGGAATGGCAGCGCGGTGTAGTCCTTGCTACCGACAGCGTCCTTTAGCGGAATGGAGGCGGCGGGCGGCACCAGGTGATCCTGCTCGGCGTAGACGTTCAGCACCGGCTGGGTGATCGTACCGAGGTCAATCGTGCGGCCACCCACGGTGGCCTTGCCCTTGATCAACAGGTTCTTCTGGAAGAAATCACGGGCGAACTGGCGGAACGTTTCACCGGCCTGGTCGGGCGAATCGAAGATCCACTTTTCCATGCGCAGGAAGTTTTCCACTTCCTTCGGGTTATCCAGGATATCGACCATGGCCACGTACTTCTGCTGGTTCAGGCGCAACGGCTTCAACGTGAGGTAGGCGAAGTTCATCAGGTCGGCCGGGATGTTGCCGATGGTGTCGACGAACAGATCGATATCCACGTTGCGCACCCAGTGCGAAAGCATGTTGTCGGGCGTGTGGAAATCCACCGGCGTGACCATGGTGATCAGGTTCTTGACCTTGTCGCCGTGCAGCGCGGTATAGCAAAGCGAAAAGACACCGCCCTGGCAGATGCCAAGCAGGTTGATCGCAGTTAGGGCATGGCGGTGGCGGATGACATCGACGCAACGATCCAGGTAGCCCTCGATGTAATCCTCCAGCGTGAGCCAGCGATCGGCACCGTCTGGGTAACCCCAGTCGATCAGGTAGACATCCTCACCCTGCTCAAGCAGGTTGCGCACCATGGAGCGGTCTTCCTGCAGGTCGACCATCCACGGGGTATTCACCAGCGCGTAGCAGATCAGCAAAGGCGCCTTCGCCGTCGGCTTCTTCGTGCCCTTGAAGCGCCACAGCGTCAGCTTGTCTTCGGTGTAGATCGCCTCGCGCGGCGTGGCGCCGAGTTCGATCGGTCCCACGTTTTTCAGCGTCTCCATGCCCGTTTCCACCTTGCGGCGGAACGCCTCGACCTCCTCGCGCACACGTTCCGGATCGAATGAGAATGGATTCGCGCTCATCGCGCCCTACCCTTCACCGAACCCTTCGCACCCGCCTTCGTCGGCGCCGCCTTCTTAGCGACCACCTTCTTCACCGCAACCTTCGCGCCCTTTGTAGGAGCGGCCTTGGCCGCGACATCTTTTCGCGAGGCCTCCACAGGATGCTTCCCACCGCGCAACGCCGTAACTTCCGCACGCAACGCCTCAACCTCAACGGCGAGACCCTGCATCTGCCGCAACTCGCGCCGCACCGCCTGCAAGCGCTCACCGAGGCTATCCACCTCGCGACGCGTCGGCATGCCAGCCTGCACGGCAAACCGCTCTACCTGCCGTTGCTGCAGTACCTTCAGGCGCATCTGCGCGTTAACCAGCGAGGCATACACTTCGCGAAATTCTTCCGACATCGCCGCATCGGCGTAGCTCTCTTCCGAGAGATTCACCCAGCGGTCGTACACCGCGCGCAGGCTACCGGCATCGGCGGGCATGCCCTGCGAACGCAAGGTGTCGCCAGCACGATCCTGCACGCGCTGGATCAGCGATTGATAGCGCGCGAATTGCTGGGCGTAATCGATCCAGGCGACCAGCAAGGCCTGCTGCTCTTCCTGCTGCTCGCGGTTCAGTCCCAGGCCCGGCATGGACAGGGCTTCACGCGCTACCCGTGCCCATTCATCGAACCCTTCCGAACCCGGCTGGGCGCCGGGCGGTGGGCCGTAGCCGAACGGCGGCATGCCTGGCGCCGGGCCCGCCTGGCCGAAGGGCGGTGTGCCGTGGGCGAACGGCGAAGCAGGCGGCTCGCCCGACGTGAACGCGCGCATCCAGTCGCCGTAGCCGCCAAGGCCGGCGAACAGACGCCCCATGATGTCGGCGGCCTGCGCCTCGGCCGGCTCCGCTTTTGGGTCGAATTGCTTGGCCCAGGTCTCGACGCCCTGGCGGACGAAGGCCTGGTACTGCTCGATGAAATCGTTCGGTTTATCAGCCATGCCCGTATGGTACGGCACCCGGGGTGTGGGTGCCCCGCCGTTATGGCGCGACCGTGAACGCCGCCTGCTGATTTGCCGCGGAGCTGCCGCCCACCCATACCGTGTACTGCGTCGGCTCGACGACTTCCTGGCTCTTCGCATTCCAGAACGAGAGTTCAGGGAAACCGAGCTGGAAGGTCACCTGCTTCGACTCGCCCGCCTTCAGGGCGATGCGCTGGAAACCCTGGAGGCTTCGTACCGGCTGCGTCACGCTGGCCCCCAGGTTACGTACGTACAACTGCACCACTTCGGTACCTGCGCGCTCACCGGTGTTCTTCACCGTGGCCGTCACCGTAACGAGGTTGACTGCCCCCGCCCGGTTGGCCTCGGCCAGCGGGACGCTCGCACGTGAAACCTGTACGTCCGAATAGCCAAACGTGGTGTAAGAAAGGCCATGACCAAACGGATACAGCGCGTCGTTGGCGACATCGATGTAGCGCGAGATAAAGCTGGTGTCGCGGCCCGGTGGCTGGGTGAGATCGGCGTTACCGGGCGGCCGGCCGGTGGCGAACTGGTTGTAATAAAGCGGTTCCTGACCTACCGCGCGCGGGAAACTCATCGTTAGCTTCCCACTGGGCGCCACATCGCCGAATAGCACATTGGCTACGGCATGCCCCGCCTCGGTACCCGGGAACCAGACCGCCATGATCGCCGGCACGTGCTTGTCGGCCCAGTCGAGCACGAGTGGGCGGCCAGAGAAAACGAGCAGTACCACCGGCTTGCCCAGCGCCGTGACCCGCGCGAGCAGCTTCTGCTGGTTGCCGGGGAGGTCCAGATGGGCACGCGAGCCTGCCTCACCACTCATGCGCGAGGATTCGCCCAGCGCCATCACGACGACATCGGACGCCGCGGCAGCATTCAAGGCCTCCGCAAAACCGGCCTCTGAGTCGGTCTCGACATCCGTGCCATGCGCGTAAACCAGTTCGCCGCCTTGCGCTCTCATGCGCTCCGCGAGGCCATCGCGCAGCGTGACCACATCGGGCACGTGCTGCGCACCACCCCATGCGCCCTGCATTTCACTCGCATCGTCAGCGAGTGGACCGATCAAGGCGAGCTTTTTCACCGAGGCCTGCAGGGGGAGCACGGGAGCGCTGTCACGGCCGCCGTTTTTTAACAGTACGAACGATTCCTCGGCGGCGCGCCTGACCAACGGTCGATGCGCATCAACCGCTTCGGTGACTTCCGTCGCGCGTGCATACGGTTGCTCGAACAAGCCCAGCGCGAATTTCACCCGAAGCACGCGACGCACGGCCTCGTCCACGGTAGCTTGCGAGAGCTTGCCCTCCTTCAGTAACACCGGAATCTGTGTGTCGTAGTAATGGCTCATCATGTCCACCTCGACACCCGCCTCCAGCGCTTTCTTCGTCGCCGTGGCGGCATCCAGTGCGATGCCGTGATGGGTCAGCTCCATGACAGCGGTGAAATCGCTCACGACGAAACCATCGAAACCCCATTCCTTACGCAGGATATCGGTCATCAGGTAGGAGTTTGCCGTTGCCGGTACGCCATTGAGCGCATTGAAAGCACTCATCATGGTGGCCGCGCCCGCGTCTACCGCTGCGCGGTAAGGTGGCAGGTAAACCTGGCGAAGGCGGATATCCGACATATCAGTCGTGTTGTATTCCCGCCCGGCTTCGGCGGCACCGTACGCTGCGAAATGCTTTACCGAAGCAGCGACGCTCTGCGGGTCGGCGAGGCTGTCGCCCTGGTAGCCACGGATATAAGCACGCGCCATGGCGGCACCGAGGTAAGCATCCTCACCGGCACCTTCGGTGGAGCGGCCCCAGCGCGCATCGCGCGAGATATCCACCATGGGGGAATAGAACCACTTCACGCCTGCCGTGGTGGCCTCCGTGGCGGACATACGGGAAAGGTCCTGGACCAGCTGCGGATCCCAGGTCGCGGAAAGACCTAGCGGCACCGGATAGATCGTGCGATAGCCGTGGATGATGTCGGCACCGAACAGCAGGGGAATCCCAAGCCGGCTTTTCAGGGCCGCTTCCTGGAAACGACGGGTACGTGCCGCGCCGGTGACGTTGAGCATCGAGCCAAGCTCACCCTTGCGAGCCAGGGACAGCGCATCGACGGCCGTGCGCGTTTCCGGATTCAACGCGATGGCGCTATCACCCGCTGCGGTGTCAGACGCACCGGTGGCGCCGTATTGCACCAACTGGCCGATCTTCTCTTGCAGTGTCATACGCGCGAGCAGCGCATCGACCTTCTTCTCGATTGCGGGCGAAGCCAGCTGCACGTTGGAGGGCGCCATGCCGGGCAGGCTCGCCTGCGGCGCGTCAGCGGCTTGCGAGGTTGCGGCGATGGCGAACATGACGCCCAGGAACAGAACGCATGGACGCATGCGGGAAGGAACGGGGATGCTCACGGGTTCTCCGGAAAGGTGCGCGTGGGGACGGCAGCAAACCCGAGACTGACAGCGAAACGTTTACATCGCTAGGCGCAAGAATAACTGCGACTACCTTTGTAGGAGCGCGCTTGCGCGCGATGGGTCTTGCTG
>NZ_DASYCB010000069.1:0-39630 GCF_036500425.1 Luteibacter sp. | reverse complement strand
CGCGCGATGGGTGCTCGCGGCAACCCCCATCGCGCGCAAGCGCGCTCCTACAGGTCTGCGGCATCTTTGAAGCCAGGTTTAGGGGTGCGGGCCAGCGCCCAGATGTCTACGCGTTCGACACCGGCTTCCAGCAGCGCCAGCGTGCATGCGCTCAACGTTGCGCCCGTGGTCATCACGTCGTCGAGCACGGCGACGTGTTTCAACGTGGACGCACCGCGCGCCACGAAAGCACCGCCAACGTTTCTCACGCGCTCATCCGCATCGAGGCCGCTTTGCGCATCGGTAATACGGAGGCGTTCCAGCAACCTCGGACGCACAGATAAACCAAGATGCCGTCCTAGCGGCCGGGCCAACTCAAGCGCCTGATTGAAACCACGCTCGCGCAATCGCGATACATGCAAGGGCACGGGAACGATCACATCCGGCACGGCAGGTGGCGCACCGCTGGCGATCCATCGCTGCGCCAGCACCTGGCCAGCGACGAGGTTTCCGCCGAACTTAAACCGCGTTTCAAGCAGATCCAGCGGCCATGCGTAGCGAAACGGCACCCATACTGCCGTCCAGGGCCGCGGCCCTTCCATGCATTCGCTGCAAAGTTCCACCGTGCGCGCCAGGGGCAGCGCGCAGCCGCGGCAATGGAAGGCGTTAAGCGGAAGGGACGCGGCGCACCCTGCGCACAGTTCGATGCCATCGTTGCCGGGTGCGCCGCACAACAAGCAGTGCAACGGCATTAAGAAGCGGCCCAGGCGGGCCAGCCAGGGGAATGCATCCATGCATCCGGTACCTTGGTCTAGTTATTCGGGCGGAACATCGCGGCGTCTACGATGGACCAGAGGTGGATGATCCAGCCCATCCAGATGATCCACAGGACCGCTGCCAGCACGAACATGATCAGTGCCTTGAAGATGCGGCCCTGGACCAGTTGGCCCAGGCCGGGGATGAAAAAGCTGCACACCGCGGCGATGACGTTGCCGGCACTGCCCTGTCCTGCTGCGCTCATGGGGAAAGACTCCGTGGGGGACGGCCTCATCGTACGGCAGCGCGGGGGCTGCCGACTGTAAACTGATGGCATGTCGTTAAGGTTGACAGTCGTTGAGCAGGCGTCGACACTGCGCGCCTTCGCCACGGGAGCCTTCCATGACCGCAGCCCTTCGCCACGACTGGACCCTCGACGAGGTCGAACACCTGTTCGCCTTGCCGTTCAACGACCTGTTGTTCCAGGCCCAGTCGGTGCATCGCCTGCACCACGACCCGAATGCGGTTCAGGTTTCTACCCTGCTCTCGATCAAGACCGGCGGCTGCCCGGAGGATTGCGCGTATTGCCCGCAGGCAGCGCGCTATGCCACCGGGGTGAAGGCCGAAAAGCTAATGAGCGTGGAGGCCGTGCTGGCACGCGCCCAGGCCGCGAAGGACGCCGGCGCCAGCCGCTTTTGCATGGGCGCCGCGTGGCGCTCGCCGAAAGATCGCGATGTAGCCAAGGTCGCCGAGATCGTCAGCGCAGTGAAAGGCCTGGGCCTGCAGACCTGCGCGACGCTGGGCATGCTCAGCCAGCCGCAGGCCAACACGCTGAAAGCGGCCGGCCTCGACTTCTACAACCACAACCTCGATACCTCGCCCGATTTTTACGGCGAGATCATCCACACCCGCGACTACCAGGATCGCCTGGATACCCTGGACCACGTCCGCCACGCTGGCATGAAGACCTGCTGCGGCGGCATCGTCGGCATGGGCGAATCGCGCGCCCAGCGCGCCGGCCTGCTGCGCACCCTGGCCAACCTGCCGGAACACCCGGAATCCGTGCCGATCAACCGGCTGGTCCAGGTCGCAGGCACACCGCTTCACGGCACCGAGGCCTTGGACCCGTTTGAGTTCGTGCGCAGCATCGCGGTCGCGCGCATCCTCATGCCGGCCTCGGTCGTGCGCCTCTCCGCGGGCCGCGAGACCATGGACGACGCGCTGCAGGCCCTGTGCTTCGCCGCGGGTGCGAACTCCATTTTTTACGGCGAAAAGTTGCTGACCACCGGCAACCCCGACGTCGAGCACGACCGCCGCCTGTTCGAGCGCCTGGGCCTGAAGCCGCTTGAAGTCGAAGTGGAGCCGGGCACCGTCCACGCCGACATCATCGAACCCGCCGACGCGGCGTGAGCACGCGGCCGGACCTGCGTGACCACCTCGCTGCCGCTTGTGCGCAACGCGAGCGGGAGGGCCTGCTACGCCGGGTGCGTACGTGTGATGTGCTGCCCGGCGGACGCCGGCTGGTCGGCAAACGCATCCTTGCCGACTTCTGCGGCAACGATTACCTCGGCCTCGCCAATCATCGTGAACTGGTCGCCGCGCTGACCCGCGCCGCGGCGGTGGAAGGCGTCGGCACTGGCGCCGCGCACCTGGTCTCCGGCCACCGCGGCGAGCACGCCGCGCTGGAGGAAGAACTCGCCGACTGGACCGGCCGCGAGCGCGCGGTACTGTTCTCCACCGGCGTCATGGCCAACCTCGGCGCCTTGCAGGCCCTGCTTGGCGCGGGCGCGATGCCCGGCCGCAGCGCCGCGCTCTGCGTACAGGACAAGCTCAACCACGCCAGCCTGATCGACGGCGCCCAGCTGGCCGGCGCGGACTTGCGCCGTTACCCACATGCTGATGTTGAAAGCGCCGCGCGCCAGCTTGACGGGCAACCGGATGCGCCGGCCCTGCTCGCCACCGATGGCGTGTTCAGCATGGATGGCGATATCGCCCCGCTGCCCGCCCTGGCCGCGCTTTGCCGCGATCGCGGGGCGATGCTCTACGTCGATGACGCACACGGTCTGGGGGTGCTCGGCCCGCGTGGCGCCGGGTCCCTGGCCGCTGCCGGCCTGGGCAGTGCCGATGCCCCGGTACTCATGGGCACGCTGGGCAAGGCGCTGGGCTGCGCGGGTGCCTTCGTCGCCGGCGATGCCGATGTGATGGACGCCATCGTCCAGTTCGCCCGCCCCTACATCTATACGACCGCCATGCCGGCTGCGCTGGCCGCGGCCACCCGCGCTGCGCTGCGCCTGGTCCGCGACGACAGCGAGGGCCGCCGCGAACGCCTGGCCGCCAACATCGCCCGGTTTCAGGCGGGCGCCGCCCAGCTCGGCCTGCCGCTCATGCCCAGCAGCACGGCGATCCAGCCCCTGGTACTCGGCGATGCGGGGACCACCCTGGCCGGCGCACGGATGCTCGAACGGGACGGCTTCCTGGTCGTGCCGATCCGGCCGCCAACGGTTCCGGCGGGCACTGGCCGGCTGCGGATCACCCTCTCCGCGGCCCACACCGAGGCCCGGATCGATGCTTTGCTGGAGGCCCTGGCTCGCCTGCCCCTGCCCGCACGAGCCGTCGCCGTATAATGGGCGGCCCCACGCTTCGCCCCATGCCCATGCCGATCCTCAACATTTCCGCCTACAAGTTCGTCGCCCTCGACGACCTGGCCGCCCTGCGCGAGCAGATCGTGGCGCGCTGCGAGGCGCTGGC
The DNA here is from genome assembly GCF_036500425.1 of Luteibacter sp. Classification (GTDB taxonomy): domain Bacteria; phylum Pseudomonadota; class Gammaproteobacteria; order Xanthomonadales; family Rhodanobacteraceae; genus Luteibacter. Next base: position 36,147 of record NZ_DASYCB010000069.1, on the reverse strand, counting down.
ATTAAAGGGCACGATCCTGCTCGCACCGGAGGGCATCAACCTGTTCCTCGCTGCGCCGGCCGATGCGATCACCGCGTTCATGGCCTGGCTGCATGAAGATGCGCGCTTCGCCGACATCGCGCCGAAGGAGAGCTGGTCGGATGGGGTGCCGTTCGGGCGCATGCGCGTGCGCCTGAAGAAGGAAATCATCACCATGCACGCGCCAGCGATCCGCCCCGAGGCGGGCCGTGCGCCACACGTGTTGCCGGTCGACCTGCGCCGCTGGCTTGACCAGGGTCACGACGACGACGGCCGCGATGTCGTGCTGCTCGATACGCGTAACGACTACGAGGTGACCGCGGGTACCTTCGAGAACACCGTGGACTACGGCCTTTCATCATTTACCGACTTCCCCGAAGCGGTGGCGGCCGATCGCGAGCGCTTCGCCGGCAAGACTGTGGTGTCGTTCTGCACCGGCGGCATTCGCTGTGAGAAGGCCGCCATCCACATGGGCGAGATCGGCATCGATCACGTGTACCAACTGGAAGGCGGCATCCTCAAATACTTCGAAGAAGTGGGCGGCGCGCACTGGCGCGGCGACTGCTTCGTGTTCGATGGCCGTGGTGCGGTCGATCCCGCGCTGGCCCCAAGCGAGACACTGTGAGCGGCCTCTACATCGAGCGCCGCGGCCATGGCAGCGTGCCGCTGGTGATGATCCACGGCTGGGCCATGCATGGCGGCATCCTGCATCCGCTCGCCGACGTGCTGGATGCGCACTACGACATGTACCTCGTCGACCTGCCCGGCCACGGTCATTCGCGCACCTCGTCGGTCCCGCTCGATCCGCGCGCCTGTGCCGAGGCGATCCTCCGCGATACCCCGCCCGCGACCTGGCTGGGCTGGTCGCTCGGTGGGCTGGTGGCAACTACGGCCGCCCTGGCATACCCGGAGGCGGTCCGCCGCCTGGTCGCGGTGAGCTCGACCCCGAAGTTCGTGCGCACGGATGACTGGCCGCACGGCAACGACCCCGTCATGATCCACAAGCTCGCCGCCGACCTTGAGTCCGACTACAAGGCTACCGTCGACCGATTCATCGCCCTGGAAGCCATGGGCAGCCAGGACCCGCGCGCGGAAACGCGCCGCCTGATGGCCGAGGCCTACGAGCGCGGCGAACCCGACCCACGCGTGCTGATGGAAGGCCTGCGCCTGCTCGAGGACACGGACCTGCGCGCGCGCCTGCACGCATTATCCGTACCCAGCCTGTGGATAGCGGGCCGGCGCGACCGCATCGTGCATCCGGAGGCGATGCGCTGGTCCGCGGATGCGGCTGGCGGACGCTTCGTGGAACTGGCCCATGCCGGCCACGCCCCCTTTATTGGACACGCCGCCGAACTGGCGGATGTCATCACCAAGTTCACCGGTTCAGACGCATGAGCGATTTCCACTTCGACCGCCTTCAGGTCCGCCGCAATTTCGGCCGTGCCGCAGGCACCTATGAAAAGCACGACGCGCTCCAGCGCGAAGTGCAGGCCACGCTTGTCGAGCGGCTCGAGGTCCTTCCCCAGGCACCTGATGTCGTGCTCGATGTCGGATCGGGTACAGGCCGCGGCGCCGCGGCACTCAAGAAGAAGTACCCGAAGGCCCAGGTCATCGCCGTCGATCTCGCGCTGCCGATGCTGAAGCAGGCGAAGCAGCACGCGGGATGGCTCAAGCCGTTCGCGCGCGTACAGGCCGATGCTTATACGCTGCCCGTACCGGACCACAGTGTTGACGTGCTCTTCTCCAACCTGTGCTTCCAGTGGTGTGAAGACCTGTCGCGCCTGTTCGCCGAGTGCGCACGCGTGCTCAAGCCCGGCGGCCTGATCACCTTCTCTACCTTCGGTCCGGATACGCTCACCGAGCTGCGTGCCGCCTGGGCCAGCGCGGACCAGCACGCCCATGTGGCACGTTTCCTCGACATGCACGACATTGGCGACGCCATGCTCGCGCAGGGCCTGAAGGATCCGGTGCTGTTCGCCGAGCGCTACACGCTGACCTACCCCACCCCACGCGCGTTGCTGGACGAACTGCGCGGGTTGGGTGCAAACAATGCGGACGCAGGCCGCCTGCGCGGCCTGACCGGCAAGCAGCATTACAAGCGTATGCTCGAGGCCTATGAGGCGCTGCGTACCCAGGGCACCATTCCCTCGACGTGGGAGGTGGTGACCGCGCATGCGTGGGGCCCGCCGGAAGGGCAATCACGACGCGAAGGGAACGGTGAGATCGCCAGCTTCTCGATCGACAAGCTGCGCGGGAGCCGGCGGAAAACTCCGTTCGGTTGACCCCGCGCGGTAGCAATCGCAGGTGACCAGGTGGTCGTTGACGATGCCTGCCGACTGCATGAGTGCGTAGCAGATCGAGGTACCGGCAAAGCGAAAGCCACGCCGCTTCAGCTCCTTGCTCAGCCGATCGGATACCTCGGAGCGTATCGGTACATCACTCGCTACCGCATGGGTGTTCACGATCGTCTCGCCGCGGGTGAACGACCAAAGGACATCGGCAAGGCTTTCCCCGCGTGCAGCCATCGCCATGATGATGCGCGCGTTGGCCCGCACCGAGGCGACCTTCAGGCGATGCCGGATAATGCGCTTGTCATGGATCACCTGCTCCAGCTCGTCATCATCCATGGCGGCGACGCGCGCGATATCGAAACCATGGAACAGCTGGCGATACGCGCAACGCTTTCTCAATACCGTGCGCCAGGCCAGGCCTGCCTGTGCACCTCTTAGCGTCAGAAGCTCGAAGAGCAAGGCGTCATCGCGAACGACACGCCCCCACTCATGGTCGTGCCAGTCACGCTCGATATCGCTCTGTTCGGCCCAGGGACAGCGCATGGCCCACCTCGTCGTCATGGATGAGCGAGCAGGTTACGGACCGCGCGGGGTCTGATCTGTCCGGGCGACACGGTGGACGACGTGGGCTTTCAGCACAGCAGCACAGCGAGCGATGCCTTCAGATGCACAGGGCGCCGCCGACATCGCATGCGGCGGCGCCCGCGTCCTAACGCGTCACCAGGGCAGTGCATCCAGATCGACGTTGCCACCTGTGATCACGGCGCCGACGTTGCGGCCGGAAAAATGCGCGGGGTAACGCAGCATGGCCGCCAATGTCGTCGCGCTTGAGGGTTCCACGATCACGCGCAGTTCCGTCCACATCAGGCGCATGGCCGCCACGACGTCGTCATCGCTTACCCGCAGGACGCGCACCTGGTGATCCCGCAAGGCGTGGAAATTGGGTTCACCGATCAACGTGCGCAGGCCGTCGCAGATCGTACTGGGCGTGAACGGCCCCACGCGCGCATCGGCCTCAAGCGAACGCGCCGCGTCGTCCGCGCCTTCCGGCTCGGCGCCGAACAGCGCGATGGCGGGATCGATGCCGTGCGCGGCGATCGAGCACCCCGCAGCAAGGCCACCGCCGCCAACGGGAAACAGGATCGTGTCGATACCAGGCGCTTGCTGGAGCAGCTCGGGCACAAGGGTGCCCTGCCCAGCCATCACGCGCGCATCGGCATACGGGTGAACCAGGTTCGCCCCGGTCGCCGCCATGATCTCCGCGGCCTTCGCCTCGCGTGCCTGGGTGGTGGCTGCGCAACGATGGATCGTGGCACCTGCAGCGATGATCGCATCGACCTTGGCCTTGACCGCGCCCTCGGGCACGACGACATGCGCCGCGATACCGCGCGTGCGTGCCGCCATCGCCAGTGCATTGCCGTGGTTGCCGGAGGAGTGTGTGACGACGCCGCGCGCGGCTTCTTCGTCGGTCAGCGACCACACCGCATTCGTGGCGCCGCGAAACTTGAACGCACCGCCACGTTGCAGGTTCTCGCATTTGAACCACACAGCGGCGCCGACGCGCGCATCGATCAGCTCGCTGCGCATGGCCGGGGTAACGCGTGCATGGGGCGCGATGCGTGCCGCGGCATCACGGATCTCGGCAAACGAAGGAAGCATCACGGGCCGAATTCCACACCACAGATGAACCGACGCTCTTCGCCCGGTGCCAGCCGCAGCAACGACGCACAGTCTTCACGATTGAAAGCGTCCGCCATGCACTCCATGGGTTCCAGCGCCACCGACTTGCGCGGATCGCGCTCGTTGGTGTCCGACGTGAATGCCAGCATCACGCCGCGCTCCTGCCAGACGGCGATTTTTGTGCCCGTCTTTGGATCACGCAAGTAGGTGCGCGCCTTACCGTCCTCGTCTACCTGCAAGTCGGTATAGGTGGTGTTGAGTTCCGTGGCGCCGATGCTGCGCGGCTGACGGAAATCGAGTGACGCGTCGACATCGTCGATGGACTTCCATGCCTCACGACCGGGCAGAGGAATAAAGCCGCTATCGGTGGCGATCACCGTGTTCGCCGGCACCTGCAGTTCCCACGTGTCGATCGCATTTTCCGAAAGGCGGAAGTACGGGTGCCAGCCAAAGAAGACCGGCGCGGCGTGGTCGCCGACGTTACGCGTATGCGTTTCGATCGAGAGCCCCTTCGCATCCAGCGAGAAGGTGATACTGAAATCAAGTGCGAACGGATAACCCGGATAGGCATCGGGGCGAATCGCCTGCGTCTTGAAAGTCACCACGGCGCGATCATCATCATTGGCTTCATCGGCCACATCGAACATCACACCGCGCACAAAGCCGTGGCGAATGGCGCGATCGGCGCCGATGGCACCTGGCTGCAAATCGTAGGATTTTCCTTCAAACGTATAACGCGCATCGTTTATCCGGTTGGCAAACGGGGTCATGACCGCGAAACGTGACCCTTTATGCGGCACCAGTTCCTGTTCGTTAAGAAAAGCGTCGGCGATGTTGCGTGAGCCCCCGGCGACCGGGAGGTTGATCGACAGCAAGGTGGCGCCGCGGCGCGCGATACGGATCTCGCGCTGGGCCTGGCTATCGCGGAGGACGAGCACTTCCTGGGCGCCCATCGAGGAACGTGTCACGGTGAAACGGGACATGAGCGGGGTTCCTTTTGACGAATCAGGCCGCATGTTAGCCTGCCAGAGCCCGCACCACGAAGTTTCCCAAGCCATGAACGACCGTTCCGACGCCTCCACCGCCGTCATCCACCTCGCTGACTACCGGCCGCCTGCGTGGGCGCTTGAGCATGTCGTGCTGGAGTTCGATCTCGGCATCGACCGCACCGTGGTACAGGCGACGCTGGAACTGGTTCGCCAGGCAGACGAACCCATCCGCCTGAACGGCGAGGGCCTGGAACTGCTTGAGCTCCGTATCGACGGCCGCCGCCTGGGTGAAGGCGAATACATCCTGGCCAATGGCGTGCTCGAAGTGGGCGTGGATAGCGACCGCTGCACGCTCACCACCCGCGTCGCCGTGCGCCCGGCGGAAAACACCGCCTTTGAAGGCCTTTACCTTTCGGGCAGCCGCGACCGGGGCTTCCTGCTGACCCAGTGTGAAGCCGAAGGCTTCCGCCACATCACGTTTTATCCGGATCGCCCGGATGTCCTGTCGAAGTTCACCGTCACGCTGCGTGCCGATAAGGCTCGCTTCCCGGTGCTGCTCGCCGGTGGCAACCCGGATGGCGAAGGTGAACTGGGCGATGGACGCCACTGGGCGCGCTTCGTGGATCCGCATCCGAAGCCGAGCTACCTGTTCGCGCTGGTCGCAGGTCGCCTTGAACGGATCAGCCAGGATTACACCACGACCGATGGACGCAAGGTGGCATTGCACATCTGGGCGGAAGCGGATGTCATCGACCGTTGCGATTACGCCATGGATTCGCTGGTGCGTTCCATGCGCTGGGACGAGAGCGCGTACGGGCGTAACTACGACCTTGATGTATTCCACGTCGTCGCCACCCATGATTTCAACATGGGCGCCATGGAGAACAAGGGTCTCAACATCTTCAATGCGAAGTACTTGCTTGCGGACCCGGGTTCGAGCACCGACGATGAATACCGGCATGTGGAGGCGGTCGTCGCGCACGAGTATTTCCATAACTGGAGCGGCAATCGCGTCACCTGCCGCGACTGGTTCCAGCTCAGCCTGAAGGAAGGCCTCACGGTCTTCCGCGAACAGAGTTTTTCCGCGGACATGAACTCGGCGCCGCTCAAGCGCATCGAGGATGTCGCACTGCTGCGTCGGGCGCAGTTCCCTGAAGATGCCGGCCCGCTATCGCATCCCGTACGGCCGTCGCAGTACTCAGAGATCAATAACTTCTACACCGCCACCGTCTACGAAAAGGGCGCCGAGCTGGTGCGGATGATCGCCGGCCACCTCGGCCACGACGGCTTCCGCAAAGGCATGGACCTGTACTTCGAACGCCACGATGGCGAGGCGGCGACGATCGAGGACTACCTCAAGGCCCTGGGCGATGCCAATGGCGTGGACCTTTCCCCGTACCTGGCCTGGTATGGCCAGGCCGGTACGCCGCGGCTGAGCGCCGAGGGGCGGCACGAGCCGGCCACGCGCCGCTATCGCCTGATTCTGCGCCAGCGCACACCGGCCAGCGCCGGCCAGCCGAACAAGCAGGCGTTGCCGGTCCCCGTGCGCCTTTCCCTGTTCGATGCCAGCGGCACAGCGCTGCCCCTACGCCTCGAAGGCGAAAGCGTCGCCGGCGCCAGCGAACGCACCGTCGTGCTCACGGGTACCGAGCAAACCTTCGTCGTTGAAGATATCGATGCGGTGCCGGTGCCATCGCTTCTACGCGGGTTCTCCGCGCCGGTCATCCTCGAATGCGAATACGCGCCGACCGAACTGGCCCTGCTCCTGCGCCACGATGCGGATGGCTTCAACCGCTGGGATGCCGGGCAGCAACTGGCCGGGCTGGCCTATGACGAGTATCGCGACGGGAAGCCGGAAGGCCCGGCCGTCGTCGCGTGGACGGCCGCCCTCGCCGGCCTGTTCGCCGACGCATCGATCGATGACGCGCTGCTCGCTGAATTGCTGACGCCGCCGGGTGAAATTGAACTCGTGGAGCGCCAGCCCGAGCGTGATCCGGAGCGGATTCGCACGGTTCGCCAGGGCATGCTCCGCGCCTTGGCCCAGGCCATCGGTGTGGGCACGCTGAAGGGGCGCTATGAGTCGCTTCGGGCGAACACCAGCGCTGGGCTCGATGCATCGGCCCAGTCGCAGCGCCAGCTGAAGCGGCGGGTGCTTGATCTTCTTGCACTGGTGGACGCCGCTGGCGCCGTCGCGCTGGCCAAGGCCCAGTACGACGAGGCGCCGGGCATGACCGATCGCCTGAACGGCCTGGCCACGCTGGCCGTCACCGATGCCGAGGCGGCCGCACAGCCGCTCGCACACTTCCGCAAGCGTTACGACGGGAACGCGCTGGCGCTCGATAAATGGTTCGCCACCCAGGCGCAATGGCCAGGCGAGGGCGCGCTGGCGCGCATCCAGGCGCTTGAGGGCGACGCCGCGTTTACCCTGAAGAACCCGAACCGCGTACAGGCACTGATCGGCACCTTTGCCCGCGCCAACCCCACGGGTTTTCATCGGGCCGATGGCGCGGCCTACCGCTGGCTGGCGGATCGCCTGGTCGCTATCGACGCGTTGAATCCGCAGGTGGCGGCACGCGTGGCGACGGCCTTTAACGGCTGGAGGCGGCTCGAGGTCGCGCGACGCGACGCGGCACATGCGGTGGTGGCTGAGCTGGCGGCACGCAACGACCTCTCACGAGACCTGACCGACATCCTGGCGCGCGTTGCCTTAGGGTGACGCGATTATCAAAAACTGACGCTCAGCGTCACCAATTGCCGAAATAGAGCCGTTGATTGACAAAAAAGTCACACACGGTTCATTTGAAAAGAGTACTGTTCGTTCCAACAAAGAAAAGCCGCGGCAGGGGCCGCGGCTCTTTGTGCCACTCACTTCGGTTTCTGGCGCCCAGCAGCACGGTCATCCTGGATTCCCCCTGTTCCTGAGACCGCTGGGCGCCAGATCTCATTCTTGAACCGAATGGGGCATCCTTGCCCACATCCCGCTTCCTTCCCTCGGCACACGATCAAGCCCCTGTCGCTCGATCTCGGCGCGCGTATGTCGCGCTGCGTCTGCCCGGTGGAAGTGCGCTGTAAGCAAAGCATCCATCGTGCCAACCGTTTCATCTGCAACTGCACCGGCCCCGCCCTTGTAGGAGCGCGCTTGCGCGCGATAGGCCTTGCCGCGAGCACCCATCGCGCGCAAGCGCGCTCCTACAGGGGCAGCAGTGGCGCTAAAATGACCAGCTCGGCCTCATGCCCTTGATTCTTCCCATGCTGCATAAAGAAACCTACGACGTGATCGTGGTCGGTGGCGGCCATGCCGGCACCGAAGCTGCGCTTGCCGCGGCCCGCGCTGGCGCGCGCACGCTGCTGCTCAGCCATAACATCGAGACCATCGGCCAGATGAGCTGCAATCCCGCCATCGGCGGCATTGGCAAAGGCCACCTGGTGAAGGAGATCGATGCGCTGGGCGGGGCCATGGGCCGCGCGGCCGATCTCGCCGGTATCCAGTGGCGCACCCTCAACGCCTCGAAGGGCCCGGCCGTGCGTGCCACGCGCTGCCAGGCCGATCGGGCGCTGTACAAAGCCGCCATCCGTCACATCGTAGAAACCCAGCCCAACCTGCGCCTGTTCCAGCAGGCCGTAGATGACCTGCTGCTCGAGAACGGCCGGGTCGTTGGCGTGCGCACGCAGATGGGCCTGGATTTCCACGCCCCGGCCGTGGTGCTGACCGCCGGCACCTTCCTGGCTGGCAAGATCCATATCGGGCCGGCGCAGTACGCCGGTGGCCGCGCCGGCGATCCGCCCGCCTCGACGCTTGCCGCGAAGCTGCGCGAGCTGCCTGTGGCCGCCGATCGCCTGAAGACCGGTACGCCGCCCCGTATCGACAGCCGCAGCATCGACTACAGCAAGCTCGAGGAGCAGCCGGGCGACAACCCCATGCCGCACTTCTCGTACATGGGCTCGGCCGCCGACCACCCGCGCCAGGTCAGTTGCTGGATCACCCAGACCACCGAGGCCACCCACGACCTCATCCGTGGCTCGCTGGATCGCTCACCGCTGTACAGCGGCCAGATCGAAGGCGTAGGCCCGCGCTACTGCCCCTCCATCGAGGACAAGGTGGTGCGCTTCGCCGACAAGCTATCGCACCAGATCTTCGTCGAACCCGAAGGCCTCGATACCTTCGAAATTTATCCGAACGGCATTTCGACCTCGCTGCCCTTCGATGTGCAGTACGCGCTGGTGCGTTCGATCCCCGGCTTCGAGAACGCGCATATCACGCGCCCCGGCTACGCGATCGAGTACGACTACTTTGACCCGCGCGGGCTACATCCGTGGCTGGAAACGAAGGGCGTGCCCGGCTTGTATTTCGCCGGACAGATCAACGGCACCACCGGTTATGAAGAAGCCGGTGCGCAGGGCCTCATCGCCGGCATGAACGCCGCGCTTTCCGTACGGGGCGAGACGCCGTGGTACCCGCGCCGCGACGAAGCCTACGTCGGCGTGCTGATCGATGACCTCACCACCAATGGCACGATCGAGCCCTACCGCATGTTCACCTCGCGGGCGGAGTACCGCTTGCACCTGCGCGAAGACAACGCCGACCTGCGCCTGACGCCCCAGGGCCACGCGCGCGGCGTGGTGCCGGAGGAACGCTTCCGCCGCCTCGAAGTAAAACGCGAGGCCGCCGAACGCGAGACCGCCCGCCTGCGCGGCATGTGGGCCGCCCCGACCAATGCGCTGGGCGCGGCTATCGAGCGCTCGCTTGGCATCGCCGTGAGCCGTGAAACGCACGCGTTGGACCTGCTGCGCCGCCCCGAGCTGGACTACGCCGCGCTGATGGCGGTGGACGAACTCGGCCCGGCCGTCGCCGATGCCGAGGTGGCCACCCAGGTGGAAGTGCAAGCCAAGTACTCCGGCTACCTGGAGCGCCAGCGCGACGAGATCGAGCGCCAGCGCCGCCACGAGGCCACCGGCATCCCGGGCGATTTCGATTACGACCGCGTTCGCGGGCTCTCGGCCGAGGTATTGATCAAGCTGAAGCGCGCGCTCCCGGCCACGATCGGCCAGGCCTCACGCATCAGCGGCGTCACCCCCGCCGCCATTTCGCTGCTCCTGGTGCACCTGAAACGCCGAGCGGCCTGACCTCTGGCCCTCGGCTAGCCCGCGGGCATCTGGCATCATCCGCTGCAGTTAGCGACTTAACGGATGACACACCATGCAAGTCTGGATCGGACGCAACGGCGAACGCTTCGGCCCCTACCCCGATGACGAGATCCGCCAATGGCTGCGTGATGGCACCTGCCGTCCCGAAGAGCTTGGCTGGTACGAGGGGATGACCGACTGGCGTCCGCTAGGCGAACTCTTCCCAGAGGATCGCCCCGCCACGCCGCCTGGGGCCGCCCCGCCGCCGCCGCCGCGGGAACAGCCGTTCATGGGCGTTACCGAGAGCACCGTGGCGCCCGAATACGCCGGGTTCTGGCTGCGCTTCGGCGCCTGGGTGATCGATTACATCCTGATCACCATCCCGTCGACGTTCATCGCCATGGCGATGGGGTTCCAGCATGCCATCACCACGCTGTTCACCCAGATGGAAACCAACCAGAGCGCAGCGATGAGCGCTTATCTGGAAGAGGTGCGCCCGATCAGCTACATCGTGCTGCTGATCGGCTTCGCCTACTACGTGTTCTTCGAGGCCTCCAAGTGGCAGGCCACGCCGGGCAAGCTGGCATGCGGTATCCGGGTCACCGACACCGCGGGCCAGCGCCTGACGATGGGGCGTGCCGCGGGCCGCAACCTCATCCGCCTGGCCAATGCGGTGCCCTTCCTCTCCGTACTCCTGCCGATGGTGTTCTATGTCACGGCGGCATTCTCGGAGCGCAAGCAAGGTATTCACGACATGCTCGCTGGCACCTACGTGCTGACCGGGCGCGCCGACGCGCGCGCAGCACCGGCCCCACGCAGCGGCCCGACCGGCAGTTTCGACGCCTGACGGCCCTGGCCGGCCGCCCGGCGGTCGGCCAGCCGGCCCCTGCTTGCTATCATCGGCGGCCCGGGCCTCGCTTCGGCCGGCTGAGCAAGCACAGGAAAGACATGCAGAGCATCGAACAACGTATCGCCCAGGACATCGCCGCAGCCCCTGACCAGGTCCGCGCGGCGGTGGGTCTTCTTGATGGTGGCGCCACCGTGCCGTTCATCGCCCGCTACCGCAAGGAAGTCACCGGCGGCCTCGACGACGTGCAGCTGCGCCTGCTGGAAGAACGCCTGCGCTACCTGCGCGAGCTGGAAGATCGCCGCGCGGCGATCCTCGACAGCATCGTCGAGCAGGGCAAGATGACCGACGCCCTGAAGGCCGACATCCTCACCGCCGACACCAAGGCGCGCCTGGAAGATCTGTACCTGCCGTACAAGCCCAAGCGGCGCACCAAGGCCCAGATCGCCCGCGAGGCCGGCCTCGAGCCGCTGGCGACCGGCCTGCGCGACGATCCCTCGCAGGATCCGGAAACCTTCGCCGCCGGCTTCATCGATGCCGAGAAGGGCGTGGCTGATGTGAAGGCCGCCCTCGATGGCGCCCGTGCCATCCTCATGGAGACGATCGCCGAGGACGCCGCGCTGGTCGGCGAGTTACGCGACTGGCTGTGGGACAAGGGCCAGATCAAGGCGTCCGTCGTCGCCGGCAAGGAAAACGAGGGCGCGAAGTTCCGCGACTACTTCGACCACACCGAAGCACTCTCGAAGATTCCCTCGCACCGCTTGCTGGCACTGATGCGCGCGCGTAACGAGGGCATCCTCGAGATCGACCTGAACCCGGCGCTGGACGCCGACCAGGGCCATGCCGAAGGCGAGGGCCGTGTCGCCGCCCGCGCGGGCATCATCAACAGCGGCCGCCCCGCCGATGCCTGGCTGCGCGAGACCGTGCGCCTGACCTGGCGGGTGAAGCTGCACCTACACCTCACCCTGGACCTGTTCGGCCGCGTGCGTGAAGGCGCGGAAGACGAAGCCATCCGCGTATTCGGTGAGAACCTGAAGGACCTGCTGCTTGCCGCGCCTGCCGGCGCGAAGACGGTGATGGGGCTCGATCCGGGTATCCGCACCGGTTGCAAGCTGGCCATCGTCGATGCGACCGGCAAGCTGCTCGCGTACGACACGATTTACCCGCACGAGCCGCGCAACCAGTGGGATCAGTCGATGGCCCGCATCGCGCAGCTGAGCAAACAGCACGGCGTTGGCCTGGTCGCGATCGGCAACGGCACCGCGTCGCGCGAGACCGACAAACTGGTCGGCGAGGTCATGCGCAAGATGCCTGACCTGAGTCTCTCCAAGGTCGTCGTGAGCGAAGCCGGCGCGTCGGTGTACTCGGCCTCCGAACTCGCGTCGAAGGAATTCCCCGACATCGATGTATCCATCCGCGGCGCGGTGTCCATTGCGCGCCGCCTGCAGGATCCGCTGGCCGAGCTGGTGAAGATCGAGCCCAAGGCGATCGGCGTGGGTCAGTACCAGCACGATGTGAACCAGGTGAAGCTCGCGCGCGCCCTCGACGCGCGCGTGGAAGATTGCGTCAACGCCGTGGGCGTCGATGTGAACACCGCTTCCGCACCCTTGCTCGCGCGCGTCGCCGGGCTCTCGTCCAGCGTGGCGGAGAACGTGGTCAAGCACCGCGATGCAAACGGCGCGTTCAGTAGCCGCAAGGATCTGCTGAAAGTGCCGCGTCTTGGCGACAAGGCGTTCGAGCAGTGCGCGGGCTTCCTGCGGATCACCGCCGGCAGCAATCCGCTCGATGCAAGCTCGGTTCATCCCGAGGCGTACCCGGTGGTCGAGCGCATCCTCAAGCAGTGCGGCCGCGAAGTGAAGCAGGTAATCGGCGATGCCTCATTCCTCCGTGGCCTGAAGGCCGAGGATTTCACCGACGAGACGTTCGGCGTGCCGACCGTGCGCGACATCCTCAAGGAGCTGGAGAAGCCCGGCCGCGATCCGCGCCCCGAATTCGTTGCGCCGAGCTTCGCCGAAGGCGTGGAAGACCTGAAGGACCTGAAGATCGGCATGGTGCTGGAAGGCCGCGTCACCAACGTGGCCGCCTTCGGCGCGTTCGTCGACATCGGCGTGCACCAGGATGGCCTTGTCCACGTGTCGGCGCTGTCGCACACCTTCGTCAAGGATCCGCGCGATGCGGTGAAGGCCGGCGATATCGTGAAGGTCAAGGTCATGGAGATCGACCTCCCGCGTAAGCGTATCGCCCTGACCATGCGCCTGGACGATGTGCCGGGTGAAGCGCGCACCGGTCGCCCCGGCCAGCGTGACGATGCCCCGGCGGGTGGCGGCAATCGTCGCGGCCAGAGTGGTGGTGGTGGCGGTCGTGCCCCCCAGGCACCCAAGGCAGCGCCGGCACCGGCGAACAGCGCCTTTGCTGATGCGTTTACGAAAGCTCTCAAACGCTGAGGGGTAGGGATCGCGCGCAAGCGCGCTCCTACAGCCACACAGGCAGCGCGCCACCCCTTGTAGGAGCGCGCTTGCGCGCGATAACCCCGATCGACGCCCAACCCTGCAAAAAACCTGCGGCGGCGCAGCATGCGCCGCCGTATGGATTCGGCTACCGTAACAATTCTCTAACGCCCCACACACGGAGTGATTCCAAATGCGTATTCGTCATCTTGCAGGCGCCATCGGTGCCGCCCTTCTGTTCAGTGCTGGGGCGCACGCCGATGGGTTCCAGCAGGTCGTCTCGTTCGGCGACAGCCTGAGCGATAACGGCAACGTCGCGATCCTTTCCGGCTCGCCGGTCATCACCCGCTTCACCACGAACCCCGGTACCGTCGCGGTCGAGAACATCGCCAAGTACTTCAACCTGGCGCTGACCCCGTCGCTGCAGGGTGGTACCGACTACGCCTTTGGCGGCGCGCGCGCCGGCCTGGCCAACCCGACCCCGGCGACCTCGGCCCAGATCCAGCAGTACCTCGCCGCCAACGGTGGCAAGGCCAACCCGAACGCCCTGTACACCATGTGGATCGGCGCCAACGACATCCTGGCCGCCACCGCCAACCCGGCCACCGCCCAGCTCGTCGTGGGTACCGCCGCAACGCAGGAAGTCGGCCAGATCAAGGCACTGCAGGCTGCGGGTGCCAAGACCATCGTCGTGTTCAACCTGCCCGATATCGGCAAGACCCCGGCTGCCCAGTCGCAGGGCGCCGCGGCCGCCGCTGGCGTGACCTCGCTCGCGCAGGTCTACAACGGCATCCTCTCGGGTGGCCTGGCTTCGGCCAACAAGGGCATCGTGCCGATCGACACGTACTCACTGCTCAACGAAGTGATCGCCAACCCGTCAGCGTATGGCTTCACCAACGTCAGCGTGCCGGCCTGCACCACGGCCAGCTCGATCAGCTGCTCGCCGACCACCCTGCGTGACCCGAACGCTGCCGCCACGTGGCTGTTCGCCGATGGCATCCACCCGACCACCGGTGCGCACGCCCTACTTAGCCAGTACGCGATCTCCGTGCTCGAAGCACCGCGCCAGATCTCGCTGCTCGGCGAAGCCGGCCTCGCTTCCGATGCTGCGCACATGCGCGCGCTGCGTAATGAAATGATGGCCGATAACCTCGGCGCCGGTACGCGTTTCTTCGCCTCGGTCGATTACGGCCAGCAGAAGTACAAGAACACCGACAACTCGCCGCAGACCGATAGCGACAACGTCAACCTGACCGTCGGCGCCGACGCGAAGGTCAATGACAACTTCAACGTCGGTGTCGCCCTGGGTCTCACCCAGGCCAACGCCGACTTCAAGGGCGGTGGCGGCTACAAGATGCAGGACGTAGCCGGTACCGGCTACGCGTTCTATCACCAGGGTGGCGGCTACGTCGGCGCGTTCGCCAGCTTCGGCCAGCTGAGCTTCACCGATATCGATCGCCGCATCGACCTGGGCACCGCACGCCGTACCGAGTCGGGCAAGACCGATGGCTCGCACGTCGGTGGCGGCCTGACCGGTGGCTGGTGGTTCGGTAGCGAGACGCTGAAGACTGGTCCGTTCGCCACGGTGGAAGTCGAGCAGCTGCGCGTGTTCGGTTACACCGAGCGCAACAGCACCAGCACCGCGATGACCTTCGGCAAGCAGGTCCGCAACGCGCGCATCGAAACCGCGGGCTGGCGCCTGCAGGGTACGTGGGCCGCCGGCAACACCACGGTGCACCCGTTCGCGGAAGTGGCCTACAACCACGATGGTCGTGCGGAAGATCGCTACGTCACCGCTGGCCTCACCAACATGAGCGGCAAGTTCGAGCTGCAGGGCTTCACCCCGGACAAGACCTGGGTCACCGCCGATGTCGGCGTCTCCGCTGACTTCAACCAGAGCTGGAGCGGCTGGGCGAGCTACAGCGGTCGCTTCAGCGACGACACCCAGCGCCTCAATAGCCTGAACCTGGGCGTGAAGCTGGCGTTCTAAGCCAGCGTGATCCGGGCTCGCGTTGCGCGAGTCCCGGATTTCCGGCACACCATGAGGCAAAAAAAACGCCGGCGAAAGCCGGCGTTTTTTTCATCCCGTAAAGCGCGGCTTACTTCTTGCCGCCAGCCTTCGAGTACATCGCTTCCGCCTGGCTCTTGAGGCTGTTGGCATCATCGTCGCTGAGCGCCGAGGTCTTCCCGCCAGCCTGGTTTTCCTTCAGCACGAGTTCGCCTGCGTCGTTCCAGCCCGCGCGCTCGGTCGAGGTCGGCTTGCCATCCTTACTCGGCTTCTTCTCCTGCACGATAACCCACGGCTTGCCGTTCTTGTAAGCGTAGTTCGTGGAGGTAAAGCCCTTGTCGCCGTAGTCGACCAGTTCGATCACGAACTGGACATCATTGCCCTTCTTGAAGATCTGCCAGCCGCGCGATTCGCCTTCCTTCAGCGCGGTGCCCTGGGTGACCTTCATGCCGCCGATGTTCTTCTTGACGGAGTTGAAGCCCGCCAGTTCCTTCTCACCCGGGGTGGCTTCACCGACGAGCTGGATGTTGGCGACGTTCTTCGCGCCCTTGGTCAGCACCGGGGTCTTCAGCGGCGACGAGTAGTGACGCTCGCCATCCTGCAGCGACACCTCGACGATGTACATGTCGTTCGGGTTGAGGTCGGTCGCGTTGAAATCGAGCTGGAACGCCTGCGGCAGGGTGACCGGTGCGATCGACTTGGTGGCGAGCGGCTGCGAGCCCTCGGCCGAGACATCGACGAGCTTCAGATCGAGCTTGGCATCCGGCGAAAGCGCGGCGCCGGCGTCACGCAGGGTGACGGTGCCGGTCACGGCATTGGCCGGAGCGGCCGGGCCTGCGGCGGCACTGTCGCCACCAGCGGCGGCCTGCTGGCCGTTGTTATCCGAACCGCCACCGCAGCCGGCAAGTGCCAGGGCAGATACGGATGCGAGCGACAAGAGAATCCTGCGCATGGTCGAGCCTCGTTGAAACGGAAAATGTTGGTGGGTCACGGAAGATACGCAAGCGCATGGCCCGCAAGGACTTCCGGGGGGAACCATGGAGCATACCGGCAAATGCGCCGCTGGCAAAGTCAAGTGCAACACCGCCCGGGGTCGATGAATCCGTGTTCCGGGTCGCAACTTCCGGCAAGTTCCTGCCGAAAATGCTAAGCCACTGATTTATCCGTAATCTCAGACGGATCTGGGATTAGATCGATCCAAGGACTCTCAAAAAAAACGCCACCCGGGGGTGGCGTTTTTCCGGTCACCGCCACCCGGAGGTGGCGATGAATCCCTTCTCCCAGCGATCAGTAGTCGTACGTGACACCAAAGCGGAAGTAACGCGGGGTCTGCTGCGCGATCGGCACATTGTAGGTCGCCAGCGTCGCGCTGGTGGTGCCGTAGTACGGATACGACTGGGTCTTTTCCTGCTCATTGAACAGGTTGAAGACTTCAGCAGTAAAGCCAAGACGGCCCTGTGCCCATTCCGGACGGTAAGCCAGGGCAGCCGACACGGTGTGCGTGATCGGGTTGCGGCCAACTGCACCCGGCGGCGACGGCTCACCACCACACCAGTGGTAGGAGGTCGTACCGTAGCCAGCATCGACCTGGTCCGGACCGAAACCGCCGTAGCAGTTACGCGGCGCACCCGAGACGATGGCGATGTTGCCCGAGACCTGCCATTCCGGCGTGATCTCGTAAGCACCGTAGGCCTTCAGCGCATGGGTGTGGTCGTTGGCCAGCTTGCCGTTCGAGTACACCATGAGCGGGGCGTTATCCCACGCCTGGGTGACCGACGGATCGCTGCGCGTACCCGCATCGGAATCGGTCTGGCCTTCCGAGTTGCCGTACAACTTCGAATACACGTAGCTGACGTTACCCCACCACTTGCCATCACCCTTCTCGTGCTGCAGGTGCAGCTCGAGGGCGTAGTAGTGACGCTTGAGGTGCGGGAAGCCCAGTTCCTCATTGGTCGCGTGGACGCTGTCATAGCCGCCGGCCGCATTCGGAGCGAGGAAGGTGTTGGCACGACCCGGGTTGAACAGGTAGCAGCTCACACCGGCATCGGCCAGGTTGACCTGCGAACCACTGGCAGCAAACAGATCCTGCAAGCGGCCATTCGGGTTGGAGCCGGTGTCGCAATAATCGTCGATCGCGTTGCCGAGCTTACGGTAGGTCAGCTTGGCGCCGTAGACCCAGTCGGTGCCCAGTGCCTTGTCGAAGCCAGCGATGAACTCATCCTGGTACTCGGACTTCAGGCCCTTGGCGCTGACGATCTTCGGGTCCTTCGCCTGACCGTACTCGTTGTTCGGCGAGTAGGGCTGGCCCGGGCCGTTCACCGAATCGAGCGGGGTGAGGCCGGTCGGGTAACCCGTGGCCGGATCGATGCCCGTGTACGAGTAGTAAGCGTTGGTCTGCGTCGAGCCGGACGCACCGCGCAGGGCGGGGACGAGCGGCAGGGCGAGGTAGTAACGGCCAGCGTTGGCATACACCTTGAAGCTGCTGTCGCCGTACACATCCCAGGTACCGCCGAGGCGCGGGGCCCACTGCGGCTTGGTCTGGGTGATATAGGCTTCGTTGCTGCCGTTGTAGTTGGTGAACTGGTCATTACGCAGGCCGAGTGACAGCTTGACGGTATCCGTCACCTGCCACAGGTCCTGGACGTACTGCGCACGCTGACGCACGCGCACCGAAGCGGCGGTCTGCTGGCGATACTGGGAGACGTAGTACGGCGTACCCACCGGCGACGAAACGGCGCCGCCCGCGATATCACCGCCCTCTTCAACGGAACCGTAGCTCCACTCGTAGCCGGCGTTGTTGTAGATCGACTCGCCGTCGTTCAGATCCTGCGTGTTCTGGTTGTCGATACCGGCCGAGATCGTGTGATCGCCGAGCACGTACGACAGGTCAACACGATAGTTCGTGACCTTGCTTTCGTGGGTCGGATCGGGAACGGTCGTCAGGTTCTGCGCGTTGGTGATGCCCTGCGGGAAGCCAGTCGTGTACGCCGGATTCTGCTGGTCGGCGCCGAGGATCGGGATCAGGTTCGGATCCGTCGTGCCGGTCTGCGTGAAGAGCTTCGTGTCCTGCTTGCCGTACTGGGCGGTCACGGTCAGGCTATCGGTGAGGTAGCCCGTGTACTTGGCAACCCACATCGTCTGCTTCGTGCGCGCAGCGGTATCGGCAGCGATGAAATCGCCGTTCTGACGCGTCGTGTTGTCGAAGGCGTAAACATCACCGGTGTAATCGTGCTTGACGCTGGCACCGGTCACTTCAAGGATGTTGTTATCGTTGATGTTCCAATCGATCTTGGCGTACATCTTCGGATCTTTGTACGTCTGCACGTAGTTCTTGTTCTGCGAGGCGGTCTGGACGTTATCGCCCTTCGACTTCGCAGCTTCCACGGCGACGAACGCGAACAAGGTGTCCTTGATCAGCGGGCCACCGGCATACGCCGAAGCCACGGCTTCCCAGGTCTTGTTCAGGTTGCGGTAGCGGTATACCTGGCCGTCACGCGCGGAGCTGGTCGGGTACTTCGCATTGATCGGGTCCGCCTTGGCGAACTCGGGCGTCCACAGGATCTGGCCACCGAAATGGAAATCGTTGGTGCCGCGACGGCCGACAACGCTGATCACGCCGCCGTCCGAACGGCCGTACTGCGCACCATAACCGCCCGTCAGGATTTCCTGCTGGTCGATCGCGCCGTACGGAAGGGTCATGCCACCGTAGCCCGAGATGGGATCCGTGGTGTTCATGCCGTTGATGTAGTACGCGTTCTCGGTCACCGACGAACCGCCGAACGACACGAGGGTCTGGCCGCTCGGGCTCAGGAAGCCCGTACCGGTCGCGCCCTGGGCGACGCCCGGGGCCAGCAGTGCGATAGCTTCCGCGGTGCGGCCAAGCGGCAACTGCTTGAGCTGCGACTGGGTGATAACGGTACGCGAGTCGACCGACGAGACGTCAATCGGCGGCAGCGAGGTACCGATGACGGTGACGCCTTCCAGGGTCGAGGCGTTGGCAGCCGAAGCCGAAGCCGCAGCAAACGAAACGTCAGAGCCCTTGTTGACGGTCACGGCGACATCCTTACGGGTGTCGACGGTAGCGCCACCCTTCATGAGGTTCACCGTGTAGGCGCCCACCGGAAGGTTGGCCAGGTTGTAACGGCCGCGCTCGTCGACCGTCGCGGTGCGGGTCAGACCGGTTGCGCTGATGATCTGAACGGTGTCGCCGGCTTCGGCGGTACCGAAAATGGTACCCGTGGTGGCCTGGGCGAAGGCCGTGCCGGTGAGGCCCATGCCCACCGCCAGCGCGAGCGCCAGCGAGGAACGACGCAGGACGGTTGCCTGCCGAATGCTACGAGAACTCATGCAAATCTCCCCAGATCGGCCCAACAGGGCCTGAAAACGTGCAAAACCAGCCAAAGGCCAGAAAAAAGGTTCGGCCTTGGGGTGCATGTTTTCGGGGGGAGTTCGCTGGCGCCACCTGCTCCTCCCAGAGTGGTGGGGCCGCCCCCTCGAGACCTGCTCCCGACAAGTCCGTCAACGTGGTCCGGGCGGCTTTTCGTCTCTACGAAAAACAAACCCGGATTTCGCCGAACCCGAATCTAGGGTGACGCGGTCCACCGTGTCAACAAATTATTTACACGGGGTAGGCGTTTCCGGCCGCTTCCATGACGAAAGCGGACGGACCCAAATCACGGGCGGAGCTGGATTTTTCTTTCTGGCCAAGCGTTTTGCTGCAAAAAACGCCTCTCTACCCGGGTGGGAGGAGAGGCGATCTGGGGAGTTGCCTTTTCGCTCCGTCGGCCGGTTGGATAGGCCGGCCGCGGTGATCTACTTGTTATTGATTCGCATTTCCCCCGGGCCCGCAGGCCCGGGAGAGCTTCGCAGCTACTTAACTTAGAAGTCGTAGCTGATGCCGAAGCGGGCGTAACGCGGGGTGACCTGATACAGCGGCACGTCGTAACGCGGGTTGAGCGCGTCGGAAGCACCGTGGATCGGGTACACCTGGGTTTCCTTACGCTGGTTCAGCAGGTTGAACACCGTGACGTTGAAGGCCAGCTTCTTGTCAGCCCACTCCGGGCGGTATTCGACCGCACCCGTGACGATGTAGGTCCAGGGGTTGTGGCCTGCTTCACCCGGGGGCGACGGCTGACCATCGCACCAGTGGTAGTACGAGCCATAACCGAGGTTCGGGTTGGTTTCGTCCGGACCGTAGAAGCCAAGGCAGCTCTTCGGCGCGCCCGAGGCGATGTTGATGTTGCCCGAGACCATCCACTCCGGGAACACCTGGTACGAACCGTAGATCTTGAAGTTGTGCTTACGGCTGTTAGCAAGCTCGCCGTTCGAGTACTGCATGACTTCGGCGTAATCCCAATCCACCGTCGCCGAGACGTTGTCCTGGCGGATATCCGAACGGACCTGGCCTTCCGAGTTGCCGTAGCTCTTCGAGTAGACGTAGTCGAAGCGGACCTGGTACTTGCCGTCCCATGCGTGGTCGAGGTACAGCTCGAGGCCGTAGTAGTTACGCTTGGAGTGCGGGAAGCCGAAGTCCTCATTGTTCATGGTGACGTCGTAGTAGCCGCCATTGAGGTTCGGGATCTTGAACGTGTTGGCGCGACCCGGGTTGAACAGGTAGCTGCCCTCGATCGCACCGATCGTATCCGGGTCGATACCCATGCGGTCCATCTTGCGCAGGATCGCACCGCTGTCGCCGACGTCATCGATCGCGTTGCGCAGCTTGCGCACCGTGGCCTTGGCACCGTAGGTCCACTTGTCGGTCAGCGACGCATCGAAACCGAGGATGAACTCATCCTGGTATTCCGACTTGATCGTGGTCGACGCGGCAGTCTTCGGATCACGCGGCTGGCCGTATTCACCGTTGGCCGAGATCGCGCCACCGGTGCTGCTGAATATCGGGGTCAGGCCGGTCGGGATGCCGTTGCTGTCGATGCCCGTGTAGTTGAAGTACTCACGGGTGTACAGCGAGGAACCTGCCGAACGCAGCGCGACGGTTGCCGGCAGCGCGAGGAAGTAGCGACCCGCGTTGGCGTAGATCTTCAGCGAGGAATCGCCATTGACGTCCCAGGTCGCACCAAGGCGCGGGGCCCACTGCGGCGAGGTCAGCTTCAGGTACGGATCGCCGTTCTGGTTGTAGTTGGTGAACTGGTCATTACGGATACCGACCTTCACCATCCAGCGATCGTTGACCTGCCAGGTATCTTCCAAATACTGGGCGCGCTGCGTCGTACGAACCGAGGACGCGGTGCGGTAGATGTACTTGGCGACGTAGTAACCCTGGCCACCCGGCGGTGCCACGTAAGCGGCATCGGTCGGCGACAGGCCGATGATCGGCGTGTTCGCCTTACCGGCGGTGTATTCCCAGGCGTAACCCGGGCCGGTGGTGGAATCGCCGTCGTCCTTATCCAGCACCTTCTGGTTATCGATACCACCCATGATGGTGTGGTCGCCGATGTGCCAGCTCAGGTCGAGGCGCAGGTTGGTGTTGGTCGACTTGTGCTTCGGATCAGCCGTGGTCGCAGCCGGGTTGGCGTTGGTGATGCCATCGCCGAGCGCCGGGTTCTGCTGGTTGGCCTGGATGATCGACGGCAGCGACTGGTCACCACCCGGGGCGGTGTAGTACGTGCCCTTCATCTTGCCGTACAGGGCGGTCAAGGTCAGGTCATCAGTGATGTAGCTGGTGAACTTGGCGGTGTAGAGATCCGCACCGGACTTGTTCAGCGGCGCACCGGCGTTGTCCTTGCCGACGAAGTCACCCTTGGTGCGGGTGGCGTAGTCGTACTCGTAGATCGAAGCGTCGTAGTTCTGCTTGTTCGACGCGCCGGTCACTTCAAGGATATTGCTATCGTTGATGTTCCAGTCGATCTTGCCGTACAGCTTGGGGTTACGGTAGTTCTGGCTGTACACGAACGGCGCAGCCGAGCTGGTGATCTGGTCGCCCTGACGGCGTTCCTGTTCAGCAGCGAGGAAGATGTACAGCGTGTCCTTGATCAGCGGGCCACCGGCGTACGCGGAGTACGTCGTGCGCCACAGCTTGTCCTTCTTGTTGTCGTCGTACAGCGCGCCGGCCTGCGAACCGACCTGGCGGTAGTAGTTCATCGGGCTGGCCTTGGTGCCGTTCGGCTCCCACAGGACCTGGCCACCGAAGTGCCAATCGTTCGTGCCGCGCTTACCGACCTGGCTGATCACGCCGCCCGACGAACGACCGTAAGCCGCGCCGTAACCACCGGCGAGGATTTCCTGCTGGTCGATCGCGCCGTATGGCAGGGTGATTCCGCCGAAACCGCTGAGCGGATCGGTCGTGTTGAAGCCGTTGATGTAGTACGCGTTCTCGGTGACGGCGCTGCCGGCGATCGAGACCAGCGCATTACCGGTCGGGCCGGTGAAGAACGAGCTACCGGCGACGGCACCCGGCGCCAGCAGTGCGATAGCTTCCGCGGTGCGGGCCAGCGGCAGCTTGGCGAGCTGCTGCGAGGTGATGACGGTGCGCGAGTCGACCGCGCTGACGTCGATGGACGGCAGCGAGTTGGCCGACACGGTGACGCCTTCCAGGCTCGCGGCGTTGGCAGCGGTAGCAGCGGCGACGAACGAGACGTCGGTACCCGAGCCAACGCGCAGGGTCACGTCGGAACGCGTATCCACGGCGTTGCCGCCCTGGTTCAGCGTGACCTTGTAGTTGCCCAGCGGCAGCTGGCCGATGGTGTAACGACCCGCCTGATCGACCGTGACGGTACGGCTGACGCCCGTATCGCTGGTAGCGGTGACGGTCTGGCCGGCGGTGGCCGAGCCGAAAATGGTACCGGTGGTGGCCTGCGCGAGGACCATGCCCGGTGCGGCGGTGCCGAGGCCGATGGCCAGGGCCAGCGCGGTACGGCGACCCAGAACACCTGCGCGAGAAATACGCGAACTCATCAAATACTCTCCCCAGTGAAAAATCACTGCCGCAGAAAATCGCGGCAAGCCGAACCCGACCCGGTAATCACCAGGTTCTAAATGGATCGGCGGTTAGAAATCCCCTTTAAACAACGACATCGCCTACGACGATGGCGCACCCCGAATACGCCACGGTCCGTGACGTGCGTCATGTATACGTAAGATTCTGCACACGTACAACATGAAAATTTCACACAAAGAGCGCACTTGTGTAATTACTTACGCGGCAGCCTTTTCGCCTGTAACGAATAGCGCTTGTTTATCAGGGTCTTATTTTGTAAATACCTGACAAAGCAGGCTTTTTTTAAGACTTTTACCTACGAAAAATTCCTAAAAAAAAGCCCCCGACGGCGAGCCGGGGGCGATCTGGGGAGTGATCCTGTCGCATGGCGGCGGATGTCCTATCCGCCGCAAATGCTCTTTGTTGTTGTAGCAGTGCTTTTGACGCAGCCCGATCAGAAGTCGTAGCGGGCGGTGAAGCGGACGGTGCGCGGATCGGTGTAGTTCAGTTCACGCAGGTAGGTCGGGCTCGGCGTCGTACGGCTTGCCGCGTAGCGGAAGTTGTACGTCGTCGGTTCCTGCTTGTTGAGCACGTTCAGCACATCGACCTGGAAGGTCAGGTGGCGATCGAACCACGACGGGGTGTACGCCGCGTTGAGGTTGAGGATGTAGGTGTACGGTGCCGAACCATGCGAACCGCGCGGCGAGAACTCGTAGCCCGGCTGGCCCGGCAGGCCGCAGAACCAGTAGAACGAACCGTTGTAGAGGCCCCTGTCCGCGGTCGGGTAGAAGCTCGTGCAGTTCTTCGGACGACCCGATGCGATGTTGGCGTTCACGCCGAAACGCAGGTCATCCGAGAACTGGTAGTAGCCGAAGAACTTCAGCTGGTGCGTACGATCGTTAGGCAGGCGACCGTTGGCACCGACCATCAGCTGCGGCAGATCCCAGTCCTGCGTGACCGACACGTCCGGCTGGCCACCGTTACCGGTATCCAGGTCGGAAGCGAGCTGGCCTTCCGTGTTGCCGTAGCTGCGCGACCAGGTGTAGTCGATGCGGCCGTACCACTTGTCCGCGAACGGATGCTCCAGGTAGAGGTCCAGGGCGTAGTACTTACGCTTCAGGTTGCCCAGGCCCAGCTCATCCTTCGAGTAACGACGCTCGACGAAGCTGCCATCATCCTGCAGCTGCAGGAACGTGTTGCCCTGGCCCGGGTTGAACAGGAAGCACGCACCGCCCAGCGCCGGCGTACAGGTATCGTCGATCGCGCTGCGCAGCTGGCGCCAGGTGGCCTTCGCGCCCCAGTTCCAGTTGGATGCGATCTGCTGGTCGAAGCCGGCGATGTACTCATCCTGGTAGTGCGACTTGAGGCCCTTCGCGGCCACCGTACGGGGATCCGGCGCATTGCCGCACTCCAGGTTGGCGGAAACGGCGTTGGTGCCGTTACACGTGTAGCCGAGGCCCGGGTTGACCGGCACTGACGCCAGGCCCGTCGGGTTACCCTGGGCATCGACACCGGTGTAGGTGAAGTACTCGGCGGTATTGAGCGAACCGGACGCGGCGCGCACGGCTACGTTGTTCGGCATGGCCAGGTGGTAACGGCCGGCGTTGGCGTACACCTTCAGCGTGGAATCACCGAAGACGTCCCACGACACGCCCAGGCGCGGGGCGAGCTGGTGACGCTGCTTGGCGTACACCTCGTTGTTGCCGTTGTAGTTCTTGAACTGCTCGTTACGCAGGCCGGCATAGACCATCCAGCGGTCGGTGACCTGCCAGTGGTCTTCGAGGTACTGCGATTCCTGCACCGTCTTCACCGAGGCCGACGTGGTGGTGTAGGACTTGATGACGTAGTAACCCTGCGTGCCGAGGCCGCCGGCCGCGCCCGGGGCACCGACGCCGTGGCCGGCATCGATCGGCGCGTTCGCGCCGTTCTGCTGGCTATAGGTCCAGCTGAAGCCGCCAGGCAGCGACGTACCGGTGAACGACTCCGCCTTCTGGTGATCGATACCAGCACGGATGTCATGGTCACCCAGGCGGTATTCCACGTCGAAGCGGTAGCCGTCGGTCTTGTCTTCGGCACCCGGCACCCGGACCGCGGTGGAGGTGGTCTGGCAGGTGCCGTAGTTGATACCCGGCGCGCGCGAAGCGGCCGTCGAGATGACGACGAGCGGGCAGTTCGGGTCGTAGTTGAACGGTGTCTGCACGTGGTCGAGGCGCTGCTGGCCGTACAGGGCCGAAACCGTCAGCGCATCGGTGATGTAGCCGGTGTACTTGCCGACATACAGGTCACCGCCGTCCTTCTGGTACACACCGCCGTTCTGCGTATCGCCATGACCGAGGTCGGCGTAGCTGAAGCCGTAGGTTTTGGAGTTGTACTCGGTCTTGTCCGAAACGCCGGTGAGTTCGAGGTGGTGATCGTCGGTGATGTTCCAGTCGATCTTCGCCAACCAGCGGGGAATCTTGTACTTGTATTCGTTCCAGCCGTTCCGGCCCACGCTGGCCGACGTGATCGCGCCGGCGGTGGTGGAGGTGGCGATGCCCTCGCCTTCACGGCGATTCATTTCGGCATCGACGTAGAAGAACAGGGTGTCCTTGATCAGCGGGCCGCTAGCGTACGCGCCGACCGTGGAACGCCAGTAGTTGTTCCTCTTCTGATACTGGTAAAGCGTGCCGTCGGTTGCCGGGAAATTGCCTGTATCCGGGTAGTTCGAATTCTTCGGGCTGGCGCGCGTGCCCTGCGGCTCCCAGATCGTGTACACGCCACCGTGCCATTCGTTGGTACCGCGCTTGGTCACGATGTTGATGACGCCGCCGGTGGAACGGCCGAATTCCGCGCCGTAGCCGCCGGTAAGCACCTGCTGCTGGTCAATCGCATCGAACGGCAGCTGGGTCAGGCCGATCGAGGTCAGCGGGTTGGTGACCGCGAAGCCGTTGATGAAGTATGCGTTTTCCGAGGATGCGGAACCGCCGAAGCTCGGCACCGGGTTGCCCAGGGCATCCTTGTACGAGGAGTTGGCGATGACACCCGGTGCCAGCAGCGCGGCGGCGAGCACGTCACGGGTGATCGGCAGCTTGTTCAACTGCTCGGCCGTGAGCACCGTACGCGTATCGACTGACGACACGTCGATCGAGGGTAGCGCGGTTGCCGTGACGGACACACCCTCGAGTGTGCTGGCCTGCGCGGCGCTGGCGGCGGCGCCGAACGGCACCGAGGTGTTGCTTGAAATGGTAACGACGACATTCTCACGGGAGCTGACCGCGGCGCCGTTGTTTTCCAGGGTCACCGTATAGCTGCCGGGCGGCAACGAAGTGATGCGGTAGCGGCCGTCGCTTTCGACCGGCGCAGAGCGCGTGATACCCGTTGCCGGGTTGCTGATCGTGACCGAGGTGCCCTGCTGGTTTTCGACCGTGCCGGTGATGCCACCGGTGGTATTCGACTGGGCGTGGACGGCTCCGCCGGCCAGGCAAAGGCCTAGTCCGACAGCAAGAGCGCTGCGACGGAGCTGGCGGCCGTTGTGCATGACGTTCATCAATATCTCCCCAAGTGATGCCGCACGACGTGGTGCGACCCGAAAAATGGCGCGCATTTACCTGCCCCGGCCTTGGGCCAGGTGGGTTGTTCGGCGTTGTTTTTTTCCCCTTACCCCTCACGCACCGAAGGCGTCCTTCAGTGCGCTCAGCACGTATACCGCAGCAATTTGCGATGCACAACGAGAAAGTAACGGAACCATGACGCCCGTCATACAGGCTTCAGAGCGAAAGACTGAGCAAATGTCAATGTTTCTTTCGGCACATCAATAACTTGCATCGGAGCCAGGGCATGACTTCTGGCACGCGATAAACTTACGAAATAGGAAATTTTCCTACGAAGCAGAACCCATACCACCCCAAGCCATCGGGAGGGGATCATGAGTCAATGTCACTGAGAAACTTCTCAACCGAAAGGCCGTCGAAGGTATTTCCGTGTACACCGTAACGGCACTCGCGCGTTGTTGCGCTAAGACGCCGGGGGGCGGCTAAACCAAAATAGAAGAGGTTCCATAGGCATGAACGACAATTCGAGGGGATCCATCCGGGCCGACGCGGTCGGGGGCGGCTTCGAGGGTGGACGCGCTGGTGGCGACGTGCCTGTGTCCTCCTTCGCGAGCCGGGTCCGCCAGGTCATCAAGCTCAACGGCAGCGTGAGCGATATCGCACGCCGCTGCGGCTTTTCTGAGGGCGTGGTGCGCAGCTGGCGTGATGGCAATACCGACCCATCCCGCGGCCGCTGCGTCACGATGGCCAGAACCCTTGGCATTTCCCTGGTGTGGCTGGCGGCTGGCGAAGGCCCGATGGTGCTGGACGGTACGACCGAGGATGCGATCGGCCGGACCGAATCGTCGGAAGCGCTGCGTGGCCGCGCGGGTCACCGTGATGTAGCCGCCGCGCCAGCCCCCCTGGACCCGTCGCGCCTGGCTGCCGCTATGAAGCTGCTCCAGTCCGATATCGAAATGGCGGGCAGCCGGTTCTCGCCGGTACGCCATGCCGACCTGGTCGCAGAGATGTACGCGATCCTCGACCGCTCCGCTGAGCCGGAATACGCCGACCGCGTGATTGCGTTCCGTCGCACGGTGTTGTCGCGTATCGGCGACGAGCCGGGCGCCGCGGCCGCCTGAATGAAAAAGCCCGGCCTGGCGGCCGGGCTTTTGGGTTTACGGTGGGGCGCTTAGAGCCGGGAGATATCGGCGATGGCGCCGAAAGCGGCTTTCAGCTGGGCCAGCAAGGCCAGGCGGTTGGCGCGTACGGCCGGGTTTTCCGCATTCACCAGCACGTCGTCGAAGAACCGGTCGACCGGTGCTTGTAGTGCTGACAGGCGGGCCAGCGTGCCCGTGTAGTCGGCGCGAGCCAGCAGATCACGGGTCTCGGCGCGGGCGGCCTCAAGCGCCGCGTACAGATCGCGCTCGGCATCGAGTTCAAAGTGCGCGGGGTCGACCTGCGACGGGATCGGCGAGGCATCAGCCTCTTCGGCCTGCTTGCGCAGGATGTTCGCTACGCGCTTGTTCGCGGCCGCCAGGCTGGCAGCCTCGTCACGGCGGGCGAAGCCAGCCACCGCGCGCAGGCGGCGATCGAAGTCCGGCAAGGTTGCCGGCGATACCGCGAGCACCGATTCGAACTGGTCGGTGCTGAAGCCCTGCTCCGTGTAGTAACCACGCAGGCGCTCGAGGACGAACGCATTCACTTCATCGCCCAGCTCGCGGCGACGGGCACCGATTTCGATGGCGGGTGCCTTGCCATCCTTGCCCGGCTTGACGCCTGCCACGAACGCGGCCTCGGGCACCATCTCGAACGCCTCGGTGAGCGCGGCGCGCAGGTCGATATCCAGGCCGCCCTCGATCAGGGTACGGGCCAGACCCAGCGCGGCACGGCGCAGGGCGAAGGGATCCTTGTTGCCGCTCGGCTTCATGCCCACGGCAAAGATGCCGGCCAGGGTATCCAGACGCTCGGCCACGGCGACCACCTGCCCCACCTTGCCCGCGGCGATCGCATCGCCACCGAAGCGCGGCTGGTAGAAGCTATCCAGCGCATCGGCCACATCGGCATCGATACCCTGGCGGGTGGCGTAATAGCGGCCCATCACGCCCTGGAGCTCCGGGAATTCGCCGACCATGCGGGTCAGCAGATCGCACTTCGCCAGTGCGGCAGCATGCGTGGCCTTACCCGCATCCACGCCAACGCGGTTGGCGACCACGCGAGCCAGCTCGGCGACGCGCACGGTCTTGTCCCACAGGCTGCCCAGCGATTGCTGGTAGGTGACGCTTTTCAGGGCATCCTGGTAGTCGGCCAGCGGCGACTTCAGATCTTCATCCCAGAAGAACTTGGCATCGGCGAAGCGCGGACGGATGACGCGTTCGTAGCCCTTGCGGATCTCGGCCGGATCCTTGCTCTCGATATTGGCCACACCGATGAAGTGCTCGGTCAGCTGGCCCGCGGCGTCGAACACGGGGACGAACTTCTGGTTCGTTTCCATGGTGGTGACCAGGGCTTCCGGTGGCACATCGAGGAAGGCGCGCTCGAAGGTGCAGGCGATGCCGACCGGCCACTCAGTGAGGTTGGCGATCTCATTAAGCAAGCCATCCGACAGCCGCGGTGTGCCACCGGTGGCCACGCGGGCCACCTCGGCACGCACGCGCTCGCGACGCTCGACGGGGTCGGCGATCACATGCGCGTGGCGCAAGGTATCCAGCCAGGTATCGGCGCTGGCGATCTCGACCGGCTGCGGATGATGGAAGCGGTGACCAAGGCTCGCGCGGCCACTCTTCAGGCCGAGGACTTCACCGTCGACGATATCAGTGCCATGCAGCATCAGCAGCGTGTGCACCGGGCGCACGAAGGAGGCTTCGCGGCTACCCCAGCGCATGGCCTTCGGAATCGGCAGGTCCTTCAGGGCCTCGATCACGATGTCCTGCAGGAGCGTGGCGGTGTCCTGGCCGGCCTTTACCGCGCGGAAGACGAACCACGCGCCCTTGTCGGTTTCCAGCTTCTCCAGCGCCGATACCTCGACGCCACAGGATTGCGCGAAACCCACCAGGGCCTTAGACGGTTCGCCATCGGCACCGATGCTGGCGTTCACCGCGGGACCGCGGCGCTCCACGTTCTGTTCGGGCTGGGCCACGGCAACGTCGGGAATGTAGACGGCGAGACGGCGCGGCGAAGCGTAGGTTTTTGCGCCGGCGTAGTCGCCGGCGACACCGCGCTTTTCCAGGCCTTCGACGACACCGCGCGCGAACGCGCCGGCAAGGTCATCGAGGGCCTTGGGCGGCAATTCTTCGGTGCCGAGCTCGATAACGAGTGGCAGGCGCTTATCGGCCATGGACGGCCTCCTTGTCGTTCTTCAGGCCGGGGAACCCGAGTTTCTCGCGCTGTGCGACGTAGGCTTCGGCCACGCTACGGGCCAGGGCGCGCACGCGCAGGATGTAGCGCTGGCGCTCGGTCACGCTGATGGCGCGACGGGCATCGAGCAGGTTGAACGCATGGCTGGCCTTGCACACCTGTTCATAGGCGGGCAGCGGCAGGCCGGCGGCGATCAGCTTGCCCGCCTCGCCCTCGCAGACATCGAACCAGTGGAACAGCTCGGTGACGTTGGCGTACTCGAAGTTATAGGTGCTCTGCTCCACCTCGTTCTGGTGGAACACATCGCCGTACGTCACCACGCCGTGCGGCGCGTGCGTCCAGACGATGTCGTAGATGCTGTCGACGTTCTGCAGGTACATCACCAGGCGCTCGAGGCCATAGGTGATCTCACCGGTCACCGGGCGGCATTCGAGGCCACCTGCCTGCTGGAAGTAGGTGAACTGGGTCACCTCCATGCCGTTCAGCCAGACCTCCCAACCGAGGCCCCATGCGCCGAGTGTCGGCGATTCCCAGTTGTCCTCGACGAAGCGCAGGTCATGCACCAGCGGATCGATACCCAGCGCCTTCAGGGAGCCGATATAGAGCTCCAGGATATTGTCGGGATTGGGCTTGAGCACCACCTGGTACTGGTAGTAGTGCTGCAGGCGGTTAGGGTTGTCGCCGTAGCGGCCATCCGTCGGGCGACGGCACGGCTGCACGTAAGCGGCAGCCCACGGCTCCGGTCCGAGCGAGCGGAGGAAAGTGGCCGGGTGGAACGTACCCGCGCCAACCTCGGTATCGAGCGGTTGCATTAGCACGCAGCCCTGTTCCGCCCAATAGCGGTTGAGGGTCTGGATCACGTCTTGGAAGGTGGGCGCGGACATGGTTCCCGGGTCCTTGAGAAAGCGGGCTAGTATAACGGCGTAGCCTATTTACAGGGTTGGAGCGCATGGCAGTCAATCCACAACACGCCGCCATACTGGGCCGCCGGGGCCGGCTGGAGCTGGAAGAGGTCCTGGCCTCGCTGGTGGTGGACGGTTACCTCACAGGCGAGGACGCCAAGCGTGTCCGCGGCAGCTCACGTTCGGGCAAGAGCGCCATCGAGCTGCACCCACTGGTGTTGATCGCGAACAGCAAGCTGGACAACCAGCGCGACACGGGGCGCCCGCTGAGCCTGGAACTGCTGGTCGAGTGGCTGGCCGGCAAGGCCGCCCTGCCCTACCTGAAGATCGACCCGATGAAGGTCAACGTGGCGCAGGTGACCCAGGTGGTCAGCAACGCCTATGCGCAACGCCACCGGATCCTCCCCGTGGCGGTGGGGGCGGGCGAGGTGACTTTCGCGACCGCCGAGCCGTTCGATGCCGTGTGGGCGCAGGATCTCGGCCACATGTTGCGGCGTGAGATCCGCCGCGTGGTCTCCAGCCCGATCGACATCAACCGCTACCTGCTCGAGTTCTATGGCGTGCAGCGGTCCATCCAGCTGGCCCAGGATGCCAAGGGCCAGGACGCCACATCGGCGAAGATCATCAACTTCGAGCAGTTGCTCGAACTGGGCAAGGGTGGCGAACTCGGTGCGGACGATCGCCATGTCGTGCATATCGTCGATTGGTTGCTGCAGTACGCCTTCGAGCAGCGCGCGTCCGATATCCATCTCGAACCGCGCCGTGAAGCGGGGCAGATGCGCTTTCGCATCGATGGCGTCATGCAGAAGGTATTCGAGCTGCCGCCGCCGGTGATGACCGCGGTGACTTCACGCATCAAGATCCTGGCCCGCATGGATGTCGCCGAAAAGCGCCGCCCACAGGATGGCCGCATCAAGACCCGCTCGGCGGGTGGCCGTGAAGTGGAACTGCGCATCTCCACCATGCCCACGGCGTTCGGCGAAAAAGTGGTCATGCGCATCTTCGATCCCGACCTGGTGATGAAGGATTTCAGCCAGCTCGGCTTCGCGGAAGAAGAAGGCCGCGTCTGGCGGGCGATGGTCGAACGGCCGCACGGGATCGTATTGGTGACGGGCCCCACGGGCTCGGGCAAGACAACCACGCTGTATTCGACGCTCAAGCATCTGGCGCGGCCGGAGTTGAACGTGTGTACGGTGGAAGACCCGATCGAAATGGTCTCGCCAGAGCTGAACCAGATGCAGGTGCAGCCGGCTATCGACCTCGATTTCGCCGCAGGTGTACGCACGCTGCTGCGCCAGGATCCGGACATCATCATGGTCGGTGAGATCCGTGATCTCGAGACCGCGCAGATGGCGGTGCAAGCCTCGCTGACCGGACACATGGTGCTCTCGACACTGCACACGAACGATTCACCCAGCGCCGTAACCCGTCTGCTTGACCTCGGTGTGCCGCATTACCTTATCCAGTCGACGCTTGCCGGCGTCGTAGCGCAGCGCCTGGTCCGCACACTGTGCCCGCACTGCAAGCAACCCGCGGCGCAGGATGCCGACGAATGGCATGCGCTGACCCACGGTTGGGACGTACCGTTACCCGAGCGGGTTTTTACGGCGGTCGGCTGTCTGGAATGCCGTAAGACGGGGTTCATGGGTCGTACGGGTGTCTACGAGATGATGCCGCTTTCGCCGCGCCTGCGTGCGCAGATCACCGCGCAGCTGGACCTGGCCCGCTTTAACGAAATGGCGCTGCGCGAAGGCATGAAGCCACTGCGCATTTCCGCCGCGGCACAGGTCGCTGCCGGCCTGACCACCGTGCGCGAAGTCATGAATGTGCTGCCGCCCACCGATATCGACGATACGATGTAAACCATGAAGCCTGTACTTATTGTCCGCACGGGGCGAGCCCCGGATGTCATCAGCGCCCGCCACGGCGATTTTCCGCGCTGGTTCCAGTTGGGGCTACGCCTGCGCCTGCCACGGCTACACGTCGTGGACGTGGAACACGGCGATACGCTACCCAACCCGGACGATGTGTCGGGAGCTATTCTCACCGGCTCGGCATCCATGGTGACGGAGCGCCTGCCGTGGAGCGAGCGCACCGCGGGATGGATTCGCGATGCCATGGATATCGACCTGCCCTTGCTCGGTGTCTGCTACGGCCACCAGCTGATGTCGCACGCGTTGGGTGGACGCGTGGATTACCTGCCCGGCGGTCGCGAGATGGGGACGGTGCCATTGACCACGCACGAACCCGCCGCCACCGATATGCTGGGCGTCGCCTTGCCCGCCACGTTCCACGCACACACCACCCACGAGCAGAGCGTGCTGGAATTACCGCGCGGTGCGGTGTCGCTGGCCAGTTCAGCGCGCGATCCGCATCATCTCGTGCGTTATGGCAAACATGCGATCAGCACGCAGTTCCATCCGGAGTTCTCCGCGGAAGTGATGCGCGCCTACATCCGCCGCAAACACGATGTGCTCGCCAGCGAGGGCACCCCGCCGGCGGGCTTGCTCGCAGCAGTCGTCGCCACGCCGCACGCCACAGGTTTGTTGCGTCGTTTCGTCCGCACCCACCTGTCGGTGGTTCGGGAAGCCTCAGCCGCGTAAGCGGCGGACGATCGCACCGCGCGAGAACAGCGCGAACACGATGCCGAACAGAAAGCCGCCGATGTGGGTCCACCACACGACGGCGCCGTAGCTCGCGCCGGCGTAACTGAAGAGCAACTGCACCAGTGCCCAGATGCCGATGAGGACAAACGCCGGCACGCGCACGAACTCGAGGTACAGCCCTAACGGGACAACGAGGCCCAGGCGAGCCCGCGGAAAAAGGGTCACGTAAGCGCCGACCACCGCCGAGACCGCGCCGCTGCAACCGATGATCGCCACGCGCGCACCGGTCAGCGAGATCGCGCCGATAAGGTTCGCGACGACGCCACCCAGCAGGAACAGCAGGAGGAAGCGCGGCGAGCCGAGACTGCGCTCCGCGGGCAGGCTAAAAATCACCAGGAACAATAAGTTACTGAGAAGATGCAACCAGCCGCCGTGAATGAAAATGGCGGTGAACAGGCGTAGCAACGCGGGATCGCTCACTTGCTGCAAGAACGGAAGACCGGTTCCGAACAGGTGTGCGGGGACCGTTCCCCAGTGCAGCATGATGGCCATGCGTTCCGTGCGCCCGGCCAGCGCGAGTGCGACGAAGCTGACAACACACACGACCACGATCAGCATCGTGGCCCAGCAGAAGCCTGAGCGGCGCCGCGTATCGACGTGGACAAACATGCTCAAGGAACGCCACGGGCCAGGTGTGGGCCTTCGGTCTCAAGTGACGAAAGGGCGAACATGGTCTCCGGGCCGACGACACCATCGGCCGCAATGCCAAATCGTTGTTGCACGTTGCGCACGCGGGTCTCGGTCGCGGCATCGAATATCGACGGCTCGGCGAGCTTCGGGTCATTCGGCGCGAGGTGCAGCGCAAGCCAGTGCATGCCTTCCCCGCTGTCCCCGCGCGATAGCTTGTTCGGCATGGCTGGGTCGATGCGGAACACAGCGTAGAAGCGTCCTTTCCAGACCCGGTCAAAGGCATCGCGGGTGAGTTCCACGTATTTGCCGCCAAGATAAAGACGTACGGCGTCATCGCCGGCGCCGACAAGCAGCACCTGCTGTTTCGCGTGGGCGTCGTCCAGCTCGAGGACCAGTGGTCGATCGAAACGGCGTAGCTGGTCCAGGCTTCCACGCCCACTGACGCAGGCAAAGCCTGGGAAAATCAGCGCATCGCAGTTAATCGCGTTGGCGACGGACGTGTCTTTGGAAGAGACCTGCCAGCGTGCAAGGAGCTCACCCCATACGCGAACCGCGCCGGTCTCTGGCGGGGGCAATGCATCCTGCAGCTTGGCGAGGGCCTGCTCGGGTGTGATCGCCACGAAGCTCTTGGGGCGCGATGGGCTGTGCCCGGTGAAAACCCAGACCGCGAATCCACCGACGAAAAGGATGGATAGCATCGCGCCGATAGCGAGGATCGGTTTACGGTAGCGACGCAGCCAGTACCTGGCATGCTGTGGTAAGACTTCACGGGCAACGAAACCGAGCGCGCGCTCGCCGATATTCTGCTCACCGCGCTCGGCCGCGCGTTCGAGGGCACGCTGTGCGAGCGCATTCAGGCGCTTAGGGTTGCCCTTGCCGTCATCGCGTAGCGAACGAAGACCGAGGCGGCTAAACGGCATCTGCGTGCTACCCGCCACATGTAGCCGATGGCGCACGTAGCGCTCACTCTCCTCGGCATTCAGCGGGTTAAGCGGTAGGCGACTGCGTACGTGCTCACCCAGCGCCAAAGCGCCAGGCCCAGCGAGACGATCACGCAAGGTGGGTAATCCGGCGAGCACCAGGTGAAAGGGTGCCGGGGCCTTCCCCGAGGCGATATAAAGCCTCTCGACGATCGACAGCTCTTCATTATCGAGCCCGTCGGCATCATCGAGGATTAACAGGAAGCGGTGGTTAACGTGGTGGGCAAGGCGCCCCAGACCGGCTGCGAGACCATCGACGAGATGCGCTTCCGTGTTCGCATCGGCGCTAAGTGGCAGGGGCAAACCGAAACCGGCATACATCGAGCGCAACCAGGCGACAGTGCCTAGCGCATAGTCATCGGCGCTGTGGCGCACGCAGCGCACACCGTGCTGCGGGGCGTCGGCCTCGATCAGCATGCAGAGCAGCGATTTACCGATACCGGCCTCGCCGGTTAACAGGGTGACGCTGTGGTCGCTTGCGCCCAGCTCGTACTCGACGTGCGCCAGGACCTCGCGTTCGCGTGCAAACAAGCACGCGAATCGCGGATCCGGTGCGTCGCCGAACGGCGGCTCGCGAAGCCCAAAGGTCTGTAGATACATAGGCCTAGAGTAGCTTATGTCGCCCTTGTAGGAGCGCGCTTGCGCGCGATGGGTGGTGAGGCAATGCCAACCGCCCTTGTAGGAGCGCGCTTGCGCGCGATGGGGTATGCGGCGGGGTGGATCGCGCGCAAGCGCGCTCCTACAGGGGGACCGCGGCCGGATTTTA
>NZ_DASYCB010000068.1:0-6537 GCF_036500425.1 Luteibacter sp. | reverse complement strand
CGATGGGGCTTGCCGCAAGCCCCATCGCGCGCCAGCGCGCTCCTACAGGGCAACGGCTCGGCCAAGAAAATGCCACCGGGAGACCGGTGGCTTTTTCGTTACCCGGCTGGGTAGCGCTTACTGACCGCGCATGCGGCCCTGGAAGCGGGGGGCACCGTTGCCCATGTGCGGCAGGCGGATCTTGCCGATGGCGCTGATGCGCTCTTCCGCCATGCGGTCCGCGGCCTTGTAGGTCGGGATGTTGTCACGGCCGGAAATTTCGAAGATACGACCCACGTTGTAGTAGATCGTACGCATCATGCGCATGGCGCGCTCACGGTTGTAACCGTCGATTTCCAGCGACACGTTCATGACGCCACCCGCGTTCACGGCGTAATCCGGCGCGTACAGGACGCCGCGGCGGGCCAGTTCGTCGCCGATCGCGTCGGTAGCGAGCTGGTTGTTCGCGGCGCCGCAGATGATCTTCGCCTTGATCCGATCGATCGTCTGCTCGTTGACCGTGCCACCCAGGGCGCACGGGCTGTAGACGTCGGCATCGACGTCGTAGATTTCATCGAGGCCGACGGCTTCGCAGCCCAGCTCATCGACGCAACGCTGCACGGCATCCTTGTTGATGTCGGTGACGAACACCTTGGCGCCCTGCTCGCGGAGCAGCTTGATGAACTCGCTACCCACATGGCCGCAGCCCTGCACGGCGTAGCTGTACTTGCCCACGTCTTCGTTGCCGTGCTTGGCCTGCAGCGCGGCCATCAGGCCCTGCAGCGTGCCGAACGCGGTAAACGGCGAGGGGTCGCCCGAACCACCGTGCACCTGGTGCACGCCGGTCACGAATTCGGTTTCGCGGTAGACATATTCCATGTCGTTGACGTCGATACCCACGTCTTCCGCCGTGATGTAACGGCCGTTGAGCGAGTTGACGAAGCGGCCGAAGGCGCGGAACAGCGCTTCGGACTTGTCCTTGGAGGGGTCGCCGATGATGACGGCCTTGCCACCGCCGAGGTTCAGGCCGGCCACCGCGTTCTTGTACGTCATGCCGCGCGAGAGGCGCAGCACGTCGTTCACGGCGTCCTGCTCGGACTTGTACGGCCACATGCGCAGGCCGCCCAGCGACGGACCAAGCACGGTGTTGTGGATCGCGATGATGGCCTTGAGGCCCGCGTCCTTGTTATGGCAGAAGACGACTTCTTCGTGGCCCGTGTTGGCGATGGTTTCGAAAATCATCGAACGCAAACTCCAGTTTTCATTGTTAGCAGCCCGCCCCCCTTTGGGGCGTCCCGTTGGCGTGAGCCAACGGAGGGGAAATGACCGTCCAAAAAAATCGCCCCGGCCTGTGCGGCGGGGGCGAGATTGTCTTGTCAGCTGCGTAGTTTAAACCGTTATTCAGGAGTTGCTAGATGCGTCGCAGCACGCAAATGTTAAGAATTTAGCGGTGCCAGTGCGGATCACGCACCCAGACCTCGCGTTCATAGTGGTATCCGCCACGGTACGGGCGCCAGCCCGGGCCGCGGTAAACGTAGCCCGGACGGGCTGCCGCCCAACGGCCACCCACCCAGACGTAGCGGCCGCCGTACCAGTTCCAGTAGCCCGGGGCCCACACATACCCCGGGCGTGCAACGGGCACGCGCTCAAAGCGCGGCGGGGGCGGGGCGTTGCGAATCACGACCACTTCCCGCGCGGCAGCCGGCGGGGTATAGCTGGCGGCGCCAACGGCCATGCCCAGGGCGGCCACGGCGGCAAAAGTGCGGGTAAGCTTGCGCATGCGCTGTCTCCTTTCGATGCCCGCGGGAGTGCGGACTCGTGAGGAAAAACGGAGAGATCCTCATCGGGTTGACCCTTCCTCCGCGAGATGTTCAGCTTCGCGAAAGCTTGCCGCCAAGGAATCGCGGCGGCCTGAGACCGCGTAAACCCTTGATGCAAAAATGAAGACGCACGCCATTCCGATGAAACCGCCCCGCCGTTTTGGCGTCCGCACGATTGCGACCCTGCTGGGCATTCGCTTCGCATACCGCCTCGGCAGCCGGCTCTCGCCCCTGCGCACCGTGGCCCACGCGGCCCGCGTTTTCCAGACGCCGCTGGCAAGCAGTCGCGAACGCGCGGTGCATGCGTTGGCGACCATGACGGCCCGGCGTGACTCCGTTGAGGTGAACGGCGAGCAGATCGCCACCTATGTATGGGGCGATCCAGCCACGCAGCCCTACATCCTGCTGGTGCACGGATGGTCGAGCCTTGGCCTGCGTTGGGAAAGCTGGGCTGCGCAGCTTCTTGCGAAAGGGTGGGCGGCAGTGGCTTTCGACCAGCCTGCGCATGGTCACAGCGGCGGCGAGTTATGCACGCTGCCCGATTTCGTGCGGACAGTGACGGTGATCGGGCGTCACTACGGCGATGCGGAAGGGGTCATCGCCCATTCCCTAGGTGGCGCCGCGGTGACGCTGGCCCTGGATCATGGCTGGACCGCGAAGCGTGTAGTGCTGATCGCCCCCGCCGCCGACCCGGAAGCGGCCACGTCACGTTTCGCCCGGTTCGTTCGCCTGGCGGCGCACCTGCGGCCGTCGTTGCATGACACCCTCACGGCACGCACCGGCGTAGCGATCGGCGACCTGCACATACGCCACCACGCACCGAAACGCACGCAACCGGCACTGATTGTCCACGATGTTTCCGATCGCGATGTCCCGGTAGGCGAGGGCGAGCTCTACGCCACCCTCTGGCCCGGCGCCACCTTGCTGAAAACCCGCGACCTGGGCCACCGTCGCATCGTCGACGACGAACACGTCCAGGCCTCCGCCCTAAACTTCCTTTCAAGCACCGATTTCCCCCTGTAGGAGCGCGCTTGCGCGCGATGCCCCCCGGCCTACGCTGCACCGCGTCAGAACCCCCGCCCCACCCCGCAGTAGAATCAGCAGGTTCCCCACCCGCCCTTGGTTTTACCCCGGAGTTTCCATGAGCTCGCAGCCCAGCCACATCCCCGCCAGCAGTACCGACGCGGAGGCGACGCCGCTGCGCTTCGTCACGGCCGCCAGCCTGTTCGATGGCCACGATGCCGCGATCAACATCATGCGCCGCATCATCCAGAGTCAGGGCGCCGAGGTGATCCACCTGGGGCATAACCGCTCGGTGGAAGACGTGGTCCGCGCGGCACTCCAGGAAGATGCCGATGCCATCGCACTGTCCTCGTACCAGGGTGGCCACGTTGAGTACTTCAAGTACATGGTCGATATGCTGCGCGAGCGCGGCGCCGGGCATGTGCGCGTGTTCGGCGGTGGTGGCGGCACCATCACCCCGGAGGAGATCCGCGAACTCCAGGCTTACGGCGTCGAGCGCATCTACCACCCGAACGATGGCATGAAGCTCGGCCTTGTCGAGATGATCGAAGACGTGATGACCCGCACCCGCAATGCGCAGAAAGCGCGGGCGGAGGCGGCGCCACCGTCTACATCGATCGACGATGAAATCTCGATCGGCGGCATGCTCTCCGCGATCGAAGAAGACACCCTGCCGGCCGCGGAACTCGAGCGCCTGCGCAAAGAGTGGAAGCTCGCGGGCGGCAAGACGCCCGTGCTCGGCCTGACCGGCACCGGTGGCGCAGGCAAGTCGTCTGTGGTGGATGAATTGCTGCTGCGCTTCCTGCATGCGTTCCCCGACATGCGCATTGCCGTGCTCGCAGTGGACCCGACCCGCCGCCGCAGTGGTGGCGCGTTGCTGGGTGACCGCATTCGTATGAATTCGCTTCGCAGCCACCGCGTGTACATGCGCTCGATGGCGACGCGCCGCCAGCACGCGGCCACATCTATCGTGCTGCACGATTGCATCGATTTCCTGAAAGCCCAGGCCTATGACCTGGTGATCGTCGAAACCGCCGGTATCGGCCAGAGCGACTCCGAGATCGTCGATCTCGTCGATTTCCCGGTCTACGTGATGACCAGCGAATACGGCGCCGCCAGCCAGCTCGAAAAGATCGACATGCTCGATTTCGCCGAGCTCGTGGTGCTGAACAAGTTCGACAAGCGCGGCGCCGAAGATGCCTTGCGCGACGTGCGCAAGCAGTGGAAGCGCAACCGCATCGCTTTCAGCCTGGCCGACGAGAATGTGCCGGTCTACCCAACCATCGCCAGCCAGTTCAACGACCCGGGCGTGACCTGGATGTTCGACAACCTGTGCCGCCTGCTGCGCGAGAAGCTCTCGCTGCCGGGCGCCGGGTGGACACCGGAA
Source organism: Luteibacter sp. (assembly GCF_036500425.1). Lineage (GTDB taxonomy): Bacteria > Pseudomonadota > Gammaproteobacteria > Xanthomonadales > Rhodanobacteraceae > Luteibacter. The sequence continues at coordinate 2,328 of NZ_DASYCB010000068.1, read as the reverse complement.
CTGGACACCAGCCTGCGCGAGCCGCGCGCCACGGTGCTCATTCCTGGCAGCCGTGTGCGCTATCTGGCCGAGATCGCGGAGCAGGGCCGTGGCGTGAACGCTTCCATTGAGAAGCAGGCTGAAGCAGCGGCGAAAGCGCAGCACTACTTCGAGTCGCTGAAGGACATTGGTGACGAAGCCCTGCCGCGTGCGTTCGATCTGTATGACCATGCCCAGCTTACGGTGGACGGTGATCGCTCACTGGCTACGCTACGCCAGCGTTACAACACCGCGGTGCGCGACCTGAGCAGCGAGGCGATCAACCTGCTGCGTGAGTGGCCGGTGCGCTTTGCCTCGGTCACCGCGGAGTACAACGAGTACACCGTGCGCGACAAGGTGATCCGCGTCGAGAACTACCGTGAATCGCTGAGCCACCAGAAGATCCCGAAGGTTTCGCCGCCGAAGACCAGGGACTGGGGCGAACAGCTCTCGTTCCTGATGCGCGAGAACCTGCCGGGCTACTACCCGTATACCGGTGGCGTTTTCCCGTACCGTCGCGCTGGCGAAGACCCGACCCGCATGTTCGCGGGCGAGGGCACGCCGGAGCGCACCAACCGTCGCTTCCATTACCTGTCGCTGGGTGGCGCGGCTGCTCGTCTTTCCACCGCGTTCGACTCGGTCACGCTGTATGGCGAGGACCCGGCACCGCGCCCTGATATCTACGGCAAGATCGGTAACTCGGGCGTCTCCATCGCGACCCTCGATGACATGAAGAAGCTGTACTCCGGCTTCGACCTGTCGGCGCCGAGCACCTCGGTCTCGATGACGATCAATGGCCCGGCGCCGATCATCCTCGCCATGTTCATGAACACGGCGATCGACCAGAACATCGAGAAGTACCTTAACGAAGAGCCCGCCCGCTGGGATGCCGTGAACGCGCGCATCGCCGAGCTTTATCCCGATGGCAATCGCCCGCGTTACCACGGCGACCTGCCGGCGGGTAACAACGGCCTGGGTCTCGGCTTGCTCGGTGTCTCGGGCGAAGAGGTGGTAGACGATGCGACCTACGCGCGCATCAAGACCTATACCCTGGCCACCGTGCGCGGCACGGTGCAGGCCGATATCCTGAAGGAAGACCAGGCGCAGAACACCTGCATCTTCAGCACGGAGTTCGCCCTGCGCATGATGGGCGATATCCAGCAGTACTTCGTGGACCACAAGGTCCGCAACTTCTACTCGGTATCGATCTCGGGGTATCACATCGCCGAAGCCGGCGCGAACCCGATCAGCCAGCTGGCCTTCACGCTGTCGAACGGCTTCACCATCGTCGAGTATTACCTCGCCCGTGGCATGAAGATCGACGACTTCGCGCCGAACCTGTCGTTTTTCTTCTCCAACGGCATGGATCCCGAATACACGGTGATCGGTCGGGTGGCCCGCCGCATCTGGGCCCGCGCCATGCGCGAACGCTACGGTGCCAGCGCACGCAGCCAGATGCTGAAGTATCACATCCAGACCTCCGGCCGGTCGCTGCACGCGCAGGAAATCCAGTTCAACGACATCCGTACGACGCTTCAGGCGCTGTACGCACTGTTCGATAACTGCAACAGCCTGCACACCAACGCGTACGACGAAGCGATCACCACGCCGACCGAAGAAAGCGTGCGCCGCGCTGTGGCGATCCAGCTGATCATCAACCGCGAGCTTGGCCTCAACTTCAACGAGAACCCGTGGCAGGGCAGCTTCATCGTCGATGAGCTGACCGATCTGGTGGAAGAGGCGGTGTACAAGGAGTTCGAGGCGATCAGCGAGCGCGGCGGTGTGCTCGGCGCGATGGATACGATGTACCAGCGCGGCAAGATCCAGGAAGAGTCGATGTACTACGAGCACAAGAAGCACGATGGCTCGCTTCCGCTCATCGGCGTCAACACCTTCCTGCCCAAGGACCACGGCGGCGAGATCGCCACCGAGATCGAACTGATTCGCTCGACGCCGGAAGAAAAAGGCCAGCAGATCGACAATGTGCAGCGCTACGGCAACGCCCGCAACAGCCTCGCCCCCGAGAGCCTGCGCACCCTGCAGAAGACGGCCCGTGACCGCCGCAACGTCTTCGAGCAGCTGATGGACGCCGTAAAAAACAACAGCCTCGGCCAGATCAGCCATGCCCTCTACGACGTAGGCGGCGAATACCGCCGGAATATGTAACCGCGAGGCCCGCCACCCGGCGGGCCTTTTTTATCGCCCCGCGCGACCTGGTTTCATCACCCTTCCATCGTTGGGACAGCACCCACGGCCCCTGTAGGAGCGCGCTTGCGCGCGATGGGTCTTGTCGCGAGCACCCATCGCGCG
>NZ_DASYCB010000067.1:0-33470 GCF_036500425.1 Luteibacter sp. | reverse complement strand
GGAGCGCGCTTGCGCGCGATCGGGGCTTGCCGCGCGCACCCATCGCGCGCAAGCGCGCTCCTACAGGTTCAGATGGGGTTTGCCGCAAGCTCCATCGCGCACAAGCGCGCTCTTACAGTCAGGTGGCTTTTAACAGGAATACGCCGAAGGCGGGGGCTTCTGACAGCCATTGTTGTTCGACCACCCAGCCTGCCTGGGCGGCCAGCGCTGCGAACGACGCTGGGGTGAACTTGTGTGAGTTCTCGGTATGGATCGTTTCGCCGGCTTCGAAGGCGAAACGCTGCCCCGAGACCGTCACCGTCTGCGCCACGCTGCTGACCAGATGCATCTCGATGCGCGACTTCCCGGCGTTCCACAGGGCGCGATGCTCAAAGGAACCCACGTCGAAATCCGCGCCGAGTTCGCGATTGATCCGTACCAGTACATTCCGGTTGAACGCAGCCGTGATGCCTTCGGCATCGTCGTACGCCGCCAGCAACACATCGATCGGCTTGACCTGGTCGACCCCGACGATAAAGCGTGCACCGGGACCCAGGCGGCGACGCACGGCATACATCAGCGCCACGGCCTCGTCGGCTTCGAAGTTGCCGATGGTGGAACCCGGAAAGAAGGCGACCGCCGGCTTGTCTGCCAGTGCATCGGGCACCTCGATCCCACGGGTGAAATCGGCGACCACGGGCATGATGGACAGGCCGGGGTACGCCTCACGCAAGCGCTCGGCCGCGCCCTGTAACGCATCAGGGCTGATATCCACCGGCACATACGCCGAGAGAGACGGTTTCGCATCCAGCAACAGGCGGGTCTTCTCGCTGGCACCGCTACCTAGCTCGAGCAACACCGCGCCATCCGGGATTGCCTCGGCCAGCGCCGGGGCGATGGTCGTCAGCAAGGCCATTTCCGTGCGCGTCGGATAGTACTCGGGCGTCTCGCAGATGGCTTCGAACAACGCCGACCCCGCACCGTCATAGAAATACTTCGGGGAAAACGCCTTGCGCGACGCGGATAAACCCGCGAGCGTGTCGCGCAGGAAGCCCTGGCGCTCGTCGTCCTCGGCCAGCGCGAGATCGCGTGCCAGACGAAGCCCCGCGAACATCCAGCGCTGGCCCGGCCGGTAAAAATTGCGGTACGACGGCCGCGAATGCCCCGGCGGAGTCACCGAGGCGCCGCCGCGCAGCACCATCTGGCCACTCATGAATTTGCCGTTATATTCACCGACGGCATCGTCCGCCGCGCGAAACCCCGGGTACGCGGTGTAGGCGCTGGCGGTCCATTGCCATGCCGTGTCATAGACCTGATCGAGATCATGCCGCGTACGCACGGCGTGTTCCCACTCGGCTTCGGTCGGCAGGCGCGCGCCGGCCCAGCGCGCGTAGGCATCGGCTTCGTAGTAGCTCACGTGAACCACCGCGGCATCCGGATCGACCGGCTGCCAGCCGCCCGGGGTCATGTGGAACCAGCTGTCGTCCTCGCGCTGCCAATACTGAGGCGCGTCCCAGCCTTCGGCCTGGCATTGCGCCCAGCCATCCGAAAGCCAGAGTTCCGCGCGGCGGTAGCCGCCCAGGGCCATGAAGGCGAGCCACTGGCCGTTGGTGACCAGCCGGTCGGCGAGCTGGAATGGCTCCAGCCACGCGGTATGCCGCGGGCTTTCGTTATCGAAGGCGAATACCTCATCGGCCGCACCGATACGCACGGGGCCACCGGCGACATGCCGGTAGCGGCCTGCAGGGCCGGCCTCGATCGCCGGCCATGCCGGATCGAACGCCGGCTTCAGTGGCGATTGTGCAAACAGGTGCTGCACATCCATCACCAGCAGTTCCTGGTGCTGCTCTTCGTGCGCAAGGCCCAGGCGCAGCAGTGCTTCGTGCTCGGCATCCAGACCCGCGGCAATGAACTGGCGCATATGCGTATCCACGTGGCGCCGGTAGGCGCGGACGCCCTCGACACCCGGCCGGGTCACCAGGCCGCGCATCGGCCGCGGGTGACGTGGACCGACCGCTTCGTAGTACGAATTAAAGAGGTAACCGTACGTCGCATCGAACACGCTATAGCCCGGCACGTTGGGACCGAGCAGGAAGGTTTCGAAGAACCATGTCGTATGGGCGAGGTGCCACTTGGCCGGACTCGCGTCTGGCATAGACTGCACCTGCATGTCTTCCGGGCCGAGCGCGGCCACCAGCGCATCGGTGCGTGCTCGCACGGCGTCATAGCGCGCAGCAAGGGTCAACGCCGGCGCGGCCGTACAGTTCACGGGGGCCGCGGCGCTGCCAGTGGCCCAGGTATCAAGGATAACTTGCATGGAAATAAACTCCGGTGGCTCAGTCGGGCGTGTGCTCGATCGTCACGCGGTCGGGGTAGAAGGCCAGGTGGTTGCCAATGGCCGCGACGTACTCACTCGGCGTTTCGTACGTCCAGATCGCATTGATCGCCGCCTCGCTGTTCCCGGGCAGGCTGTAATACGACGCTTCGCCCTTATACGGGCACCACGTGGTGTGCTCGGTCCGGCGCAGGAGCACCATGTCGGCGTCCTCACGGGGGATGTAGAGCACGGCGGGGTAGCTGGCCTCTTTCAGGCTCAGCGCATGGCGGGTATCTGCGATGACCTGGTCGCCAAAGCGTACGACCACGCGGCCGCCCGCAGGCGTTACCGTGATCGGGTGATCGGGGCCGGGAATCCTGACGGGACGGGAGGACATGCCACTCTCCTTCAATACGGGCGTGCAGACGGAAGATCGTGGGACCGGCTGCCGCCGATGCCAAGCCTACAGGCTGGAAAAGGTGAAATGTCTCGCAGGCACAGATGGCAGGATTGGATATTCCTGCCCGGCTAACGCCTGTCTTGCCCTAGTCCTGCCGGGCCGGCCGGGCAAAACGGTAGTGGGCCACCAGCCATTCGCTGCCGCCCGCATAGCCGAACAGCTCCGCACAGGCCATCCAGAACATGCGCCAGCGCTGGAACCATAGCCGGGCCGCGTCGCCGTAGGCCTCACGCAGCACCACCATCACCGCGTCATGATTCGCATCCTGGCGGGCGAGCCAATGGTTGGCCGTGCGTTGGTAGTGGGTCCCGTCCACCAGCCAACGCTGTTCGATATGCAGATCCTGCTGGAACCATAGCAGCGTATCCGCCGACGGCATCAGGCCACCGGTGAAGAAGTGCCGGGCCATCCAGTCGTTGTCGCCATCGGTATCGAACGGATACATGAGGGTGCGGTGGGCGAAGAGGTGCACGAAGAGCTTGCCACCGGGTTTCAGCCAGCGGCTGATCCGGCCAAGCAGGGTGGCGTAATTGCGCATGTGCTCGAACATCTCGATCGATACGCAGCGGTCGAATTCCCGCTCGTGCAAGGTGAGCGAATTCACATCGGCGGTGATGACCTGCACGTTGTGGATGTTCAGTTCGGCACAGCGCGCCTCGATATGCCGGCGTTGCGGTGCGGAGTTCGAGACCGCCGTGATCCGGGCGCGCGGGTATTGGTGGGCCATCCACAGCGTGAGTGAGCCCCAGCCGCAACCCAACTCGAGGATCGACTGGCCATCGGCGAGGTCGGCCCGTGCGCCGTAGAGCGCGAGCATGGCCTCTTCAGCCTCGTCCAGGCTCATGTCCGGCCGTGTGTAGTAGCAACTGGAGTATTTGAGCCGGTGTCCGAGGCAGAGTTCGAAGAAAGCCGGCGGCAGCTCGTAATGCTGGCCGTTGGCCGCATCGGTGTGGATGGCGACCTCGCTGTGCCGCAGGGCCTCGATCAGCGTCTGGAAACGCTTTGCGGTGGCATCGGCGCCGCCGTGCTGTTCGTGGGCCAGGCGCGCCGCGCAAAGGCGGCGGATGCCAGCGCGGAGCAAGGCATCCGGAACGAGCCCGCGTTCGGCGAGACCGAGCACGCCGGCGGCCGCACCGTCTTCTCGGGTGTAGCTCGCACCGTTAGCGATCGTATTCATGCGTCCTCGCGGGGATGCCTGGGAAACCATGGGAAGAAAACGGGGGTGTCGCGCTGGTAACGGCGGTACTCGTCACCGCGCGAGCGCAGCGCCTGCGCCTCGGTGAGCGGCACGCCGCTCACATGACGCACGAACAGGAACATCAGCACGGGGCCGATCAAGGCGAGCCAGACCAGCGGTGAGCCGGCGGCCAGGAACACATAAGTGAACCAGTGCAACCATTCAAAGAAATAATTCGGGTGGCGCGAGTAACGCCACAGGCCGTCACGGCAAGTCTTCCCGCGATGCGCGGCGGCGGCGCGGAAGCGGGCCAGCTGGCGATCCGCCAGCGACTCACCGGCAACACTGATCAGCCACGTGACGATCGCCACTGCCGTCCAGGCGCTGGCGCCCTCGGCGTTCGCCGCCACCGCGATGAAGGGCACCGCGCATAGCCCGACAAGAAAGGCCTGGAACTGGAAGAAAGCGAAGAACTTGCCTTGATGGCCGCGCCAGTGCGCGCGCAGTTGCTGGTAGCGGCCATCCTCGGCTTCGCCGCGCACCCGTTGCCACAGATGCAAGGCAAGCCGCACTCCCCACGCGCCGCCAAGCAGGGCAAGCAGCACTCGCGTCGAGGCAGCGCCCTGCCCTACCAGCGCCGCGAACACTGCCGCCCCCGCCAGCCCGGCGGCCCACAGCGCATCCACGATGCCCGCATTGCGATGGCGGCGCTGCCACGCCCAGCCACCCGCCATGACCCAGGCAGCCGTCAGCCAGATCGTGAGCAGCGTATTGAGCGTGCTCACGGCGGCGTACCAGGTTTGCGAAACAGCAGATGCGACACACCAATGGAGCGTTCCAGGAAGGCCCCTTCGCAATACGCGAGGTAAAACTCCCACATCCGCAGGAAGCGATCATCGAAACCTTGTTCGCGCACCTCGGCTCGCGCCGCAAGGAATCGTTCCCGCCAGGCATGCAGTGTCCGCGCGTATGAAGGGCCGAAGTCATCCTGGCGAACCAGCGCGAGATCGCTGCTACGCGTCTTCGCATCGAGCATCGCGTTTAGCGAAGGGATGAAGCTGCCTGGAAAAACGTGGCGCTTGATGAAGTCAATCGAGGTCAGTGCCTGTGCGTACCGATGATCTTCAATGGTAATCGCCTGCAGCAACGCCTGGCCGCCAGGACGCAGCAATGCGCCGAGCTTACCGAAGTAGGTTTCAAGGTATTCGGCGCCGGTCGCCTCGATCATCTCGATCGACACGAGCTTGTCGTACTGTCCATCCAGGTCGCGATAGTCCTTCAACAACAGGGTGATCCGCTCGCCCAACCCTGCCTCCGCGACACGCTGCGCGGCAAGCGCATGTTGCTCACGCGAGATCGTAGTGGTGGTCACGTGGCAACCATAGTGGCGTGCGGCATGCAGAGCGAAGCCGCCCCAGCCCGTGCCGATCTCCACGACGCGATCGCCCGGGCCCAGGTCGAGCCACTGGCATACGCGATCAAGTTTGCGCCGTGAGGCCACGTCGAGCGTATCGTCCGCGTGCTCCCACAGCGCCGATGAGTACATCAGGTCATTCGACAGGAACAGGCCGAAGAAGTCGTTGCCGAGGTCGTAGTGCGCGGCGATGTTGCGCCGGCTACCCCCACGCGTATTCCGGCGCAGCGCACCCCACGCCTTCATCGCCCAGCCACCGACGCGGGCCATGCCACCTTCCATGCTATCGAGCAGGTCCCGGTTGCGTACCAGAAGGCGGATCAGGCCGACGAGATCATCGCAAGCCCACTGACCCTCCATGAAGGATTCGCCCGCACCGACGCTGCCGTTGCCGGCAACGGCCCGGTAGAAGCCAAGGTCGCGCACGCTCACATGAACTACCGCCGGGTGGTCGGGCTCACCCAGCTCTACCCGGCCGAGCATGTCGGTGAGCACCAGGCGCCCCTGGCGCATCGCTGCCATTCGCGCCAGCAACTGGCCACGCAGGAAGCGCAGGCCACGTGAGGCCGTAGCGTTCGCCGGGTTATGGACGATGGCGTTCATAGAGCCCCTTCGGCGTCTTGCCTGGGTGGTCATGGACGGGATTGCGCTTGAGCCACAGGCGAAGCGCTTCGAAGTGGATGGCACCGATCACCTGAGCGGTCATCAACGGATAACGCCACAGCACACGGGCCAACGAAGCGCCGGCGAGCGGAAGCCTCTTCAGCGCAAGATGTGCATCAAACTCACGCTCGCCATCGCGAAACACATCCATGTGCACGGCCAACCGCTCGCCCGGGTCGGTGAAGCGCCAACGATACGTCCGGTCCATCGGCATGAACGGCGACACGTGGAAGACCTTGGCGAAACGGTCATCGACAGCATAGCCGCTGCCGTCCACCGAGGCCGGAAGCACGTACGCGTGCCGCTCGCGCCACGGCGTATTGGTGATCTCGGCGAGCACGGCGACCAGGGTTTCGCCATCTGCCGCATAGCAGTAATAGAAGCTCACGGGATTGAACACGAAACCGGCGTAACGCACATGTGTCAGCAAGCGCACTGGGCCGGACGGCCGCTCGCCAAGCACATGGGCGACGCGCTCGCGCACCGCGTCCGCCAGCGGCACCCCGGGATCGCCGAAGTAATCGGCGCGGCGGAACTCGGCGAGGTTGCGACGCTTCGCCGACCACAGCCAGCGCGACGCGAACACCTGGTCTACCTCATCCAGATCCAGCCATAGCTGCGCCATGCGATAGCGGAACGCATGCGGATGGGGCGCATGCCGGCGATGGGTCACGACGCCCTCATACACCGCGCTGGCAAACGTGTCGCTCATGCCAGCACCCGGCGCGCCGCCACGACGCGGTCAAAATCGCGCATGAGGTCCATGGCGCTGCGTATTCCATCTTCGTGGAAGCCCCATCCCCAGTAGGCACCAGCGAACCAGGTGCGACGCACACCCTGGATCTCCACCCTGCGCGCCTGCGCGGCCACCGAGGCATGGGAGTACATGGGGTGGTGGTAGGTCAGGCGCCGCAACACTTTCACTGGATCAATGGCGGCCGTGCGGTTCAGGGTCACGACGAACGGTTCCGGTGACTCGATGCCCTGCAGCAGGTTCATGCAGTAACTCACCGTACAGGCCTCGCCTGGCGTCGCCGGTACCCAGGCATTCCACGCGGCCCAGGCCTTGCGCGAACGCGGCAACAGCGTGGTATCGGTGTGCAGCACGGTTTCATTAGGCTGGTAGACCATGGCGCCGAGGATCTCGCGCTCGCGCGGGTGGGCATCCGCCAGCAGTGCCAGTGCCTGGTCGGCATGGCACGCCAGCACGACCTCATCGAAGGCCTGCGTACCGCGACGGCTGGTGACGTCGATTCGGTCGCCGTGGCGGGCGATCGATTGCACCGGCGTCGCGAGGTACTCGCGCAGGTGCCAGCGCGCCCGCAAGGCCTCGACGTAACGTGCCGAACCCCCGGCAACGACCCGCCATTCCGGCCGTCCCGTGGCCTGCAGCATGTGGTGGTTGGCCATGAAACGCACGAGGTACTTGGCAGGAAAACCGAGGATGCCGGCCGAGGCCGATGACCATAGCGCGCAGGCCATCGGCACGAGATGCTCATCGCGGAACATCGCACCATAACGGCCTTCGTCGAGATACTCGCCCAGGGTGGGGCCTTCACCCGGCAGGGCCAGCAGCGCGGGGGCTTCGCGGTAAAACCGAAACAGGTCGCGCAACATGCCGTGGAAGCGCGGCGACCACAGGTTACGTCGCTGGCAGAACAGCGAATCGAGCGAGGTGGCGTTGTATTCCAGGCCGGACGCTTCGCTACGCACCGCAAAGCTCATGGTGGTCGGCCGGGTCGCGACGCCAAGGTCTTCAAACAACGCCGTCAGCAAGGGGTAGTGCACCGGGTTATGCACGATGAAACCGGTATCGACGGCGTACTCGCGCCCTCGCAGCGTGACGCGGTGGGTATCCACGTGGCCGCCGAGATGATCGCTCGCCTCGAACAACGTGACCTCATGGCTGTGCGAGAGCAGCCATGCCGAGGCCAGCCCCGCGATACCCGAACCGACCACGGCGACGCGCATGCGCTCAGTGCTCCATCTTGGTCCGCACCCAGGCGGGAATCGGTTTGAGTTCGCTCACCAGGCCGAGCTGCGCCATGAGCCAGAGGCCGTACCAGGTCAGGTCCACCTCCCACCAACGGAAGCCTTGACGCACCGTGCCCGGGAAGAAGTGATGGTTGTTGTGCCAGCCCTCGCCGAAGGTGAACACGGCCAGCCAGGCGTTGTTGCGACTGTCGTCACGCGTTTCGAAGCGGCGCGTGCCGAAGCGATGCGCCAGTGAGTTGATCGTCACCGTGGCATGGAACAGCACGACGGTGGAGATGAAGAAGCCCCAGACCAGCATCTGCCAGCCCGTCGTGCCCAGCCCCGGGGCGACACACTCAAGCAGTTTGCCCAGGCCAAATAGCGCCACGGCGAGCAGCACGGGCACGGCCGTGTCGTAACGATCCAGCCAACGCAGCTCCGGGAAAGCGGCAAAATCGGGGACCCGGTCGAGATTCGTGCGAAAGCCACGAGGCGTCAGGAACCAGCCGGCGTGGCTCCATAAAAAGCCATGCACGCGAGGCGAATGCGGGTCTGCGGGTGTATCGGCGTGCCGGTGATGATGGCGATGGTGCGCCGCCCACCACAGCGGGCCGCGTTGCACACACGACGCGCCGATGACACCGAAGAGGAACTGCACGGTGCGCGAGGTACGGAAGGTACGGTGCGAGAAGTAGCGATGATAGAAACCTGTCAGCGCGAACATACGCACCGCGTACATTGCCACGGCCACGAGCACCGCCACCGTCGAGACCCCCGCCCAGATCACCGCCACGCAGGCTAGATGCATCGCCACGAAGGGGGCGGCGCGCAGCCAGTCGATCCGGTCCTCCCGGACGGCGCCGGCCGGCGTGTCGTTTGATGTGTCGAACCAGCGGCGAATCACCCACAGGCGGGATGCAGCGGGGGAAGCGTCGGTAGCGGAAGGGGAACGCATGGCGCGGCAGGCTCCGTGGATCGTCCCTGAGGTATACGGGTGAACCCGTTCCCCGGATGCACGGCCGCGGCAGTCAGGTGGTGCACTTGCCGACCAGCGGCGCCTTCAACACATCGTCCAGCTCGCTGGAAGGTAGCCCCGTCGCCCGGCCTGACGCGGGAAAATCGATGCTGACGTCCGAGCTCTTCCCGTTCGCGTTGCGTACGGTGCCCTTGCCGTCGTAACGCAGCAAGCGGTGGTCATCGGCACCGTAGGTCACGTCGATCGTCGGCGCGGCGAACGCATACCAGGCGTCCAGCTTCATCACCAGCTGGCGTTGGCCATCACTCACCTTCCCGCCCAAGATCTTCACATCGAAGAAGCGAAAGCGGCTGGCGACGAGGAACGGAACCGAGACACCGGTATCTAGCGACCCCCAGTGCGAACGGATATAGGGATCGAAGCCGGCGTCGATCACCGCGCCCTTCGGCACATCGATGGTCCGGGCTTCTTCGGCCTTGCCGGAACGCTTCACCTTGATCTCGACGCGATCGCCCGCGCCCGTAGCGTGCACGCTCTCGCGAAAGCCCTCGCGCGCATCTTCGTAGACCATGTCCGGGCGGACCGGATCCTGGCTGGCGACCAGCGATTTGCGGGCGAAGGGCCGGCCATCGGGACATTGGTAGCTGACCACGTGGCGCGCGCCGTCCACGTAATGGATCTCGCGGTACAGCACGGCACCACCGCCGCGCGGCATAGCATCGCCGGTATAGCGGTCGGCAGCGTGAGCGGGCAAAAGGCAGGTGCCAAGCAAGGCGAAGACCAGGCGTTTCGTCGTCACAGGATGAATCCTTTGGCAGGCGTGTCGCCCTTGGGGGAATGGTACGCGGCCGAGAGTCGCCCGGATGCGGTCGCGCTTTCGTGACGGTCACTCGTGTTATAGAGCACGCACTCGCTCTCATCGCGATAAGGATTCCACGGATGCCAGCCACCACGCTCGCCGAGAGGGATGCGCTGAACGACCTGCTCCGCCGTACCGGTACACGGGACGAGAAAGCCTTCGCGGCACTCTACAAGGCTACTTCACCACGGCTGTTCGGGGTTTGCATGCGCCTGGTCGGCGACCCTGCCGAAGCCGACGAGATCCTGCAGGACGCCTTCGTCACCATCTGGCAACGGGCTTCATCGTTCGACCCCTCGCGGGCGAGCGCATTCACCTGGCTGATCACCGTCGTGCGCAATAAGGCCATCGACCGCCTGCGCCAACGGTCCGGCGTTCACTTCGCCTCGGATATCGCGTGGGACAGTATCGTCGATGAGTTGCCCGGCCCTGCGGCGCAGGCCGAAGCGGGCGAAGCCTATGCCAAGCTGCGCGCCTGCCTCGACGAACTCGAAGGCCAGCCACGCCGCTCGATCCGTGAAGCCTTTTTTGCCGGCGCTACGTATAACGAGCTGGCGGAGCGCGCAAAGGTACCCTTAGGCACCATGAAAAGCTGGATCCGTCGCGGCTTGTTGCAACTACGGGCGTGCCTGGGCGCATGAACACCCCTTTCGACAACGACAAGGATCACCTGCGCTACGTCGAATACGTGCTCGGGCTGCTCGATGCCGACGCGCGCGCCGACGTGGCCCGCGAGATCGCCGATCAGCCGGAGGCCGCCGCAGCCGTGGCCCGCTGGCAGGCATGGCTGACCCCGCTCGCCATCGAAGTTCCTGCCATCGCCCCGCCCGCGCATGCATGGGAAAGCATCCGCCGCCGACTGGGTCTGGCCGAACCGGCACGGCCGGGCCTGTGGGAAAGCCTCGCGCTATGGCGCTGGATCGGCGTAGGCGCTACGGCCGTGGCGGCCTGCCTGCTCGTACTGACGCTGACCCGGCCTGGTGTCTCCACCCCGCCCACCGCGACGGCGCCCGCCGTGCTGATGGTCGCGACCATCGCTGGCGACGATGGGGTCGCCGCCTGGACCGCCACCATGGATGTCGAGCGCAGCGAGCTGTTGCTGATCCCGGCCACGCCCCAGCCGGTTGCCGTGGGACGCGACACCGAACTGTGGCTGATTCCCGAAGGCGGCGCGCCCATCGCGGTGGGCGTGTTCCCATCTGCAGGTGGCAAGCGCTTCGTACTACCGAGGGACCTGGTCAGCCGCCTCGGTCCCAGCGCAGCCCTCGCGGTATCGGTGGAGCCAACCGGAGGATCACCGACCGGTCAACCCACCGGCCCGGTTATCGCCAAGGGTGCGATACGAGCTGCCTGATAAATCTTCACATTTGTCGAGAAAGCGCCCGTAAGATATTGACCAGCGGGCTCAACTTTCGCCCGCGCGCGCCGATATGACCATAGCGTTGCAGGCAGGGGGAATGAGCACGCCATGAAACTCGTCATCGCCGCGCTGGCCATCCTCGCGGCCCATGCGACCGCGCTGGCGCTGACGCCGGCCGGTGGCATGGCGATCTCCTACGCGTTTTTCTTCGCCGTGGCCGTGGCTGGCATGGTCAGCACCGTGCTTGCCTGGCACCGTTCTGGTACGCCGCGCGATAACCGCTGGCTACTGCTGCTCGGCAGCCTGATGCTCTGGACCGTGGGCATGTCCCTGTCCGCCCGCCAGAACTACGTGATGGACAACTCCAACCCGGCGCCCGGCGACAGCATGTTTTTCTACATCCTGTACGTGCTGCCGGTGCTGGTCGCTGTCTCGTCCGCACCCGTGGCCGCGCGCAAGAAGTGGGCACTGGCCATTGACCTGGTGCTCGCCGCCTTGCTCGGCGTGCTGTTCTACGTGCGCACGTTCTCGATCGTATCGGTCGAAGGCGCCATGGGACCGCAACAGGCGATCGATGTCGCGCACATGCTCGATTTCGAAAACCTGTGCCTGGCCGTGGCCGCGTTCCTGCGTTTCCTTGCCACCGATCGTGGCGACGACCATTACTTCTTCCGCGCCGTGATGGGCTTCTTTGTCTGCTACGCGATCTCCGGCTACTTCTACAACCACTACGTCGCGCTGGGCGGCCACCCCGACTTCGGCGATTCGCCATGGGATGCGCTGCTCGACATACCCTTCCTCGCTTTGTCCGTCGCGACGCTTTCGCGCAAGCCGCAGCGCCACTGGCACCCGCCCGTCTACCTCGTACGCTTCGTGCAGAGCGCAAGCCCCACGTTCCTGGCCATGAGCGTGCTCGGCTTCGGCCTCATGGTGATCCCCGGCTACCCGTCGCTGGGTATCACCGGCGCGATCGCCGCCGTGATCGGCATCGGCTTGCGCGGCACGCTGGCCCAGGTCGACCTGGTCGAAGAAGAGTTCCGCCTCTCGCGCAGCCGCGACGAGCTGGAGGGCCTGGTCTTCGTCGATAGCCTGACCGCGCTGGCCAACCGCCGCGCGCTGGACGAGCGCCTGCTCCGTGAATGGCACCGCCCTGGCCAGCGCGAGCCGATCGCGTTGCTGATGATCGATGTCGATTACTTCAAGGAGTACAACGATCGCTACGGCCACCTGGCCGGCGATGACTGCCTGCGCGCGCTCGCCGCCACCCTCATGGCCCGGGGCCTGCGCGCGGGCGATTTCCTGGCCCGCTTTGGTGGCGAAGAGTTCGCCGTGGTCGCGCCCGGCACGCGCATGGCCGAGGCGATGGCGCTCGCCGATGACCTGCGCGCGCAGGTCGAAGCCCAGGCCATCGCGCACCCGCGCAGTCCGTTCGGGGTACTGACCATCACGATTGGCGTGGCCGCTATCCAGCCCAGCGGGGCCAGTGGTCCGCTGGAGCTTTTGAACGCAGCGGATCGTGCCTTGTACCGCGCTAAACACAACGGCCGGAACCGTGTCGGCAGCCTGGGCGAACCGCGCGCACAACCTTCTACCCGCGCCGGCTAGGCCATGATTCAAACCTACCCGTTCCCCCTTGAGTCTGGCGAAGGGTGCCTCCCTGACGCCACGTTGATTCCGTTCGACTGGCACGGCTTTGATCCAGCGGAGTTCGCCCGCGAGAATATCACCTTCCCGGAATCCATCCGCCGGAGTGTGACGAAAAGACAGGCCGAATTCTTCATGGGGAGAATGGCGGCCCGCCAGGCGCTCCGCGCAGCGGGCCACCCCGCGGTCGAGATCGCCACCGGACCCCACCGCGAGCCACGCTGGCCGGCCGGGGTCACCGGCAGCATTACCCATGCAGGCGGTTTCGCCGCGGCCGTTGTCGTTTCCAGCCGGGACTACATGGGCGTGGGCATCGACATCGAACGTGTCGTGGACCCCGCCACCCGCGTATCCATCGAGCATTCCATACTCACGCCCGGGGAATGCGAATTCCTCGAAGGGGTGGATACCACGCGATCGCGGGAAGAGCTCCTTACGATGATTTTTTCAGCGAAGGAGAGCTTTTTCAAAGGCAGCTTCAACACGGTCGGCCGGTATTTTGGTTTCGAGGCGATCGCCTTGATCGCCATCGATGCCAGTGCCGGTGCCGGGAGGCTCGAGTTCGAACTGCTCGAAGCGCTTTCTCCCGATCTCCCCTGTGGCCATCGGGTGGTAGTGCGATACCGGTTCATCGATGCCCTGACCGTGATGACGAGCTTCGCGTGGCCTACGGCATGACGGCGCGATACCCGGTGCGCTAGCCATGGGTTAACCCCGTTGGGGACCTTGCCGCGTTTCATCGTTATGACCCCAAGGAGGCCATGCACGATGAACACCCTACGCGTCCCCCTCTCCCTGCTCTTCACCGGCCTGGTGGCCGCCGCCGGTGCCGCCGGTGCCGCGCCACCGCAGGTGCGCCACGTGGCTCCCGTACCGTCCCCCGAGGCAGATACGAACTGTAACGATGCGCCGCCGGTCGTACTTGGCTATGCGCCGATGCCATCGCCACGCGCACCGATGCCGAGGCCGCAGTACAAGACCGCGTCGGCACCCGCACCGGCCATCGCCCAGGGCATGGTCGCCGATGAGGCCGTCGCCGCTTTCGCGCCGCCCGCCCCGCCTGCGCCGCCGGCTGCCCTGCGCAGCGCACCCCCGAAGATGGCGGCCCAGGCCATGCGCCCGGGCTACATCATCGGTGTCGCGCCCATGCAGGAGGTCGATACGAGCCGCTACGCGCATCGCGACACCAACCCGGTTCATCAGGCCGCCACCGACCCGGTGTCCACCTTCAGCATCGACGTGGACACGGGGTCTTATACCAACGTGCGGCACCTGTTGAACGAAGGCCAGCTTCCCCCCGCCGACGCGGTACGTAGCGAAGAGTTCATCAACTACTTCAACTATGGCTATGCCGCGCCGAAGGATCGCTCGCGCCCTTTCAGCGTGACGACCGAGTTCTCGCCCTCGCCGTGGAACGCGAACCGGCAGTTGCTGCTCGTCGGCATCCAGGGTTATACGGTGCCCGCCAGTGAGATCCCCGCCGCCAACCTCGTGTTCCTGGTCGATGTGTCCGGCTCCATGGACGAGCCTGACAAGTTGCCGCTGCTGAAGGCGTCGCTCAAGCAGATCGTGCCAAAGCTGCGTGCGCAGGATCGCATCTCGCTGGTGACCTATGCCGGCGCTACCTGCGTCGCCCTGCCCGCCACACCTGGCGACCAGCACGCGAAGATCAATGCGGCCATCGACGCCTTGGGCGCGGGCGGTTCCACCAACGGCGCAGCCGGTATCGACCTCGCCTATGCGCAGGCGGCGAAGGGCTTCATCAAGGGCGGTGTCAACCGCGTGATCCTCGCCACCGATGGTGACTTCAATGTCGGCACCGTCGGCGTGCAGGCGTTGAAAGACCGCATCGCCGACAAGCGCCGCAGCGGTGTCGCATTGACCACGCTCGGCTTCGGCGAGGGCAACTACAACGATGAGATGGCGGTAACCCTGGCCGATGTCGGCAATGGTAGCCACCACTACATCGATAGCCTGGAAGAAGGTCGCCGCGTGCTGGTCGACGAGATGTCGGCCACGCTGATGACGATCGCCAGGGATGTGAAGATCCAGGTGGAGTTCAACCCGGGTGTGGTCGCGGAGTACCGCCTGATCGGCTATGAGAAGCGCATGCTCGCCCGCGAGGATTTCAACAATGACGCCGTGGATGCGGGTGAGATTGGCGCGGGCGCGAACGTCACTGCCTTGTACGAGATCACGTTGAAAGGGGCGAAGGATGCGCGCGTGGATCCGCTGCGCTATGCCGCGGAAGCCGCCGTGGCGGTGAAGGGTAACGAGTTGGGTTTCCTCCGCCTGCGCTACAAGTCACCGGAAGGCGGGGCGAGCCAGCTGATCGAGCAGCCGCTGCCGGCAAACGTCACCGCCGCAAGCGATCGCCTCCGCTTCGCCGCCGCCGTGGCTGCCTTCGCCGACAACCTGCGCGGTGGGAAGTACAGCGAAGGGTTCGGCTACGACAAAGTGGCCGCCCTCGCCCGCAGCGCACAAGGCAAGGATGAAGGTGGCTACCGTGCCAGCATGGCCCGCCTGGCCGACATGGCGGGTGGCATGCAGACGCCGGTGGCGGTGGGTACGCGCTGACCCGGGCTGCCATGACACCGCCTTATGCCGTAACCTCGTCGGCCATGGATGCTCCCCTGGCCGACGATGCCTCGCTGATGCTCGCCTGGGCGGGTGGAGACGCGGCCGCGTTCAAAGTGCTCTACGCGCGGCATAAGGGTCCGCTGTACCGGTTCCTGGTGAAAACCACCCGGGACCGCACACAGGCCGACGAGCTATTCCAGGAAACGTGGGCGCGCGTCATCACGGCGCGCGACCGCTACCGGCCAGAAGCGAAGTTCAGCACGTGGTTGCTGCAGATCGCGCACAACCTGGCTATCGATACCTTCCGTAAGATCAGGCCGCTGGCCACCAGCGACGAAGCCGAGGCGGTATTCGCCACCCAGCCCGCGCCCGAGCGCGAACAGCCGGATAACGCGCTGTCCGAGTTCGAACTGCGCCGGCGCATGCAGCAGGCGATCGACAACCTGCCGGATGACCAGCGCGAAACCTTTGTGTTGCGTATGGAATACGAACTTTCCCTGGAGGAGATCGCCGCCATTACAGGCGTCGGCCGTGAAACCGCCAAGTCACGCCTGCGCTACGCCATGGCACGCATCAAGCAGTGGTTTGCCTAAGCCTATGAACCCGAACACGCCACCCCCAAGCGACGACGAACTGCCCGACGAGCACGAGCTCGCCGCGCTGTACGCCCGCCTGCCGAAGACCGAACCCGACCCGGCACTCGACGCCGCCGTGCTTGCCGCCGCCGCGCGCGCCATGCCGGCCGCCAGCGCACGCCGCCGCCCACGCTGGCCCGCAGCGCTAGGCACCGCCGCCGTCCTCGTACTGGCCGTGGGCGTGGGCTGGCACCTGCAACAAACCCCGATTCACGACCCGATCACGGAAAAAGCCGCCGAACTCGCCGCCCCGGCCCCCGCCGCCGCGCCCACGACGAACGAACCCGCTGCCCAGGCCCCTGCCGCAACTTCCATCGCCGACGAATCCGCGGCGGCCCCCGCTACCCCTGTAGGAGCGCGCTCGCGCGCGATTCCCACCCGCGACACCGCTACCAACGCCCCACCCAAGCTGCCGCCGCAGTACCACGCGATCCGCCAGGCCAAAATCCTCAACGCCCCGATGGCGGCGCCCGCGCCTGCACCACCGACACCAGCGGCGCCTCCCGCGCCCCCTGCACCGCCCGCACCACCCGCCGACATCGAGCCCGCTCCGGCGCTCAGGGCACCTGCTGGCCAGGCGCAGCAAGCGCTCGCTCCCGCCCAGGCTGACGCGATCAGCGGATTCGATGCCCGGCGCAGCGCGCCACCCCGCCTGCAAGCCCAGGTCACCTCGGCTGCACCCGCCGCCATGCCAGCTGCGTCCCTGGCTGAGGGCCTCGTCGTCGCGAAGCCCGCGCCACCCGGCCTCGGCCCCGACGACCGCGTCGGCGAGATCCGCCACCTGCTCGATCACGGCGACCGCGATGCCGCCCTGCGCAAGCTCGCCGAGCTACGTCGCCTGTATCCTGCCTACGACCTGCCGCAAGACCTCCGCGATCTGAAACCTTGAGCACCCCGCTGTCCACCCTCGCCGCGCCGTTCCGCCACGAGGAAGAAATCAAGAAAAGCCGCTTCATCGCCCAAGCCGCCGCCGTGACCACGCCGGCCGATGCATTAGCGTTCTTCCAGGCGGTCGGCGATCCCGGCGCCACGCACAACTGCTGGGCGTATCGCATCGGCGATGCATACCGCTTCAATGACGATGGTGAACCCGGCGGCACCGCAGGCCGGCCGATCCTCGCCGCGATCGATGGCCAGGGCTGCGATCGCGTCGCCGTGGTGGTCACACGCTGGTACGGCGGCATCAAGCTCGGTGCCGGTGGACTCGTGCGCGCTTACGGCGGTAGCGCGGCCGAGTGCCTTCGCCTCGCCCCACGCGTGCCCATCATCGCCGTCGGACGCATCGCCCTGCGCGCGGATTTCTCCGATCTCGCCCTGATCAGCGCACGCATCCGCGAGCTCGATGGCACGATCGAAGAAGAACACTTCGTCGCTGATGGCGCCGACCTCATCGTCTCTGCACCGCTCGACCAGCTCGACGCCATCACCGCCCGCATCATCGATACCACCCGTGGCCGCACCACCCCCAAACGCCTCGATCCTCTGTAGGAGCGCGCTTGCGCGCGATGGGGTTGCGGCAAGTACCCCTCGCGCGCAAGCGCGCTCCTACAGGGGGTTAGCGTGGATGGAGGCGATCGAGCCGAAGCCGCTCCCGGTCATCGGTGAGGCGGCGCAACACAAAGCGCACGGATAGGATCGAACCGAGTCCGCTTCCCCCTGCCAGCAGCAACATCAGCACGATCTGGTAGGTAGCCGCATTCAGCGGATCCATGCCTGCGAGCACCTGGCCGGTCATGATGCCGGGCATGGTGATGATCCCTGCTGCGCTCATCTGGTTGATCAAGGGCACCATCGAGCGGCGCACTGCGTTGCGTTCCAGCAAGGCCGTGGCTTCATGGAAGGTGCCGCCGAGCATCAGCCGGGCCTCGATCGCCGGTGCCTCAAGAGCCACCCCTTCGAGGACGGTGGCCATGCCGATGCTTACCGAGTTCAACACATTGCCGAGCAAGATGCCTGCGACAGGGATGACGAAGCGCGGCGACCAGCCCGCGTCCCCGGGCAGCATCGTGACGAGAGCGAAGACGCATGTCAGCAAGGCCGGCGCAGCCACGCTGGCGAGGCTGGTCAGGTAATGGCCGTGGCGGAGGCGTTGGTGTGGCCGCGCCGCGGCTTCACGCGCCGCCGCCAGGGTCATGACGAGGACGAGCGTCAGGGTGAGCCACACACTGTCGACGGCGAACACCGCACGCAAAACGAAACCCAGCGCTACCAGTTGCACGACCATACGTACGGACGCGATAGCAAGCGCGCGATGAAGGGAGAGGCGCATCGCCACCGAGAGCGCACCATCGAGGAGCAGCACCAGCGCCGCGATAGCGATATCGACCGCATGGAAGGACACGCTGTTCATGCGGGTATGAGCTCACCGTGCGCCAGCCGAAAGTGCCGGGTCGCGATGCGTTGGGACTGCAGGGCATCGTGTGTGACCCATACAAGGCCTATCCCTCGCGCCCTCGCCTGTCCAAGACAGGCTTCGACCGCCGCTGCGCTCAGGGCGTCCAGCCCGCTGGTCGGTTCGTCCAGGAGCAGCACGGCAGGCTCACCCACCAAGGCGCGCGCCAGGGCGAGTCGTTGCCGTTCGCCCGTGGAAAGTCCGGCGACGGCCCGGTCGAGCATGTCCTCGGGCAAGCGCATCTGGGTGCAGAGGCGCCCCGCCTCGATCCGCTTCGCATAAGGAAAATGATCGGCCACGAGGGGCCCCCACCAGCCGGAGACGGCCGGGACGAGCACCACCTGCTTTCGCCAATGCGCCGCGGGCATGGCGCCACGTTCGATGCCGTCCCACGCGACCCTGCCTTCGCCGGGGTCAAGGTCAGCGAGAAGGCGTAGCAACACGGTCTTGCCGGCACCCGAAGCGCCCATGACGGCGATGCACTCGCTACGCTCGAGACAGAACGACACCGGGCCCACGCGCGGGCTGCGCAAACCATCAACGTGAAGACCTGTCGTACTCATGGCGACAAGAGTACGTCGCCAAAAGAAAATGGGCGACTGAATGATCAGCCGCCCATGGTCTGCTTGAGAGCCCGGGCTACATCCGAGCTCACCCGCTATCCGTTAGCGATTGACCCAATGACACTGCTGTACGGTGTGATAGTGGTGATGGTGATCGTAAACACGGTGCGGCTTGCACACCTTGTGGCGCGTCACGTGGTGCGGCGGCGGCCGGTGGTTGTCGGCGTTAGCCGCGAACGGCGCCATGAATGCAGCGCCCAGCACGAGCAGGCCGAGAATGCGCGAGCGACGCGTCGTTTGGATGCCTTCGGCAGTATGGATAGTCATGCTTTCCTCCCGTGTGTGGTGGCGACAACGTCGCCTTTCCCGACACGCGAGTCAACATAAATTGCGACGCCGCCATGAATGCGTTCATCAACGTCTAAGCGGGGCGAAATATCGCAATTTCTTTCGCCCTCACCGTGATCGCGCGAAACTTACGGCGGCGCGATCTCGAACTCGGGCACATGGAATGTTGGCACGGCCAGGGCGACCTCGGTGGGCAGCGCAGCGGTCTTCCCCGTGCGAAGAAAATCGTAGACGGCAGCCTTCGCTGCGGCGTTTTCCCTCAGCTGGTAAAACGTGCCGTCATGTCCCGCACGATGCACCGTGACGACATGGCCATTCGGAAAGTAAGGCAACAGGCCAAACGTGTTTTCGACCGGCGTCGAGGTATCCCAGTCGCCATGCACGAACACCACCGGCGTCGCGGTCACCCGCGGACGCCGCACATCGTCGCCCATGTCGGGGGTGGGCCATAGGTCGGCGGAAGCGAAGTTCGCTTCATAGTTCCAGGTACCGAGCAAATCGACCGCGGGGTCGGTGCGCAGCAGATACGTGCGCTCAGGTGTGGCGCCGAGGCTGCTATCGGCCAGCGGACCGATCAGCGTCACCGGCGCGGCGGAGCGATTCTCCAGGGTCTCTCGCGCCCACGCCTCGTAATGTCCGTGGTAGATCGCCAGCATCCACGCCGGCCATTCGGCGGCATCCTGGGTATGTGACAGGAGCGCCTGTTGCAGATCTCCCTTGCCTAGAACGACGGTTCGCTTCGTACCACTCTCGTCGGTGACCTGCGCCGAGACGGTCTTCGTCGCGAAACGGGTGTGCAAGTTCGCTATCACTTCCTGCATGCCGCCCGCCGGGAGGTAGGGCTTCAGCTCAGGCGCACGGTCGGCATCGAACGAAATACGTTGAAGTGCCGCGTAGACGTGCGATGGCATATCGAAGCCACCATCCAGCGGTTCCACCGACGAGATCACCGCACGGGCGACCGCCTCAGGATGAAAGCGGATGACGGCCAGTGACCACTGCGAACCGAAACTGCCGCCAAACAAGCTGATCTGCTTGTAGTGAAGCGCCTGGCGGAGGTCGTCGACATCTGCCGCGAACGCATCGATGGTGTAGCCAGAGAGATCCACCCCAGGATGCGAAGCGATCGCCCGGCCAGCGAGTGCGCGCATGGCCGTTGCATCGTCTTGTGGCGTGGGTGAGCGATCGAGCGGCAGCGCGTCGCTGGTCTCTCTCAGGAACTCGCCTCGTGTCGTATAGCCGCGCTGCTCGACGACCACGAGGTCGCCCACGGCGCCGAAGGCCATCCAGGCGCGCAAGCGCGACGTGGCGGACTCTGAGTGCGCCGTGAAACTATCGAGCACGCTGAGGCCGGGACCGCCAGGTAACCAGAACACCGGAGGCGCGCCGGTCGGGCTGGGGGCCCGAATACGGGCGAAGCCCACGCCGATCAGCCGGCTGTGCGGATCGCGCCGGTTCTCGGGGACGTAGAGCGTACCGATCTCGTACGTGAGGACTTTGCCGTCGGCCAGGGTTGTCGACGCCTGCTCGACGACGATGCGTCGCGTGGCCGCGGCCGGGGCAGCGGCGGTGGCATCATGGAAAAGGGTTGCCACAACGGCCACCACGGAGAACACCGATAAGCGCCAGGTCCCACGCCAAGTCACCATCCGAGCTGCTCCCTATGTGCCGCGATCGCGGCCGCTGATTCAGGCTGTCCGCAGCCTACAAGGCCGGGGCTCGGATTGAATAGTGCACCGCCCGGCCCCATCCGTTGGCAAATGGTCTGGAGGCAGGAACGGGAATGAGCGGCGAACGCAGGGCGAAATCACGGAATATCGGCGCTTTGCGCAACCTCTGGCCGTTCATGCGGCCGCACAAGAACCTGGTGTTTGGCTGGCTGGTCTTCCTCGGCCTGTCCTCGGGCGCCTCCCTGGCCCTGCCGCCGGCGCTGCGTCACATCATCGACCACGGCTTCCTGGCCTCGAACGTGGCCACCATCAACGGGACCTTCCTGGCCCTGTTCGGGGTGGCCGTGGTACTCGCGCTGGCCACGGCTGGCCGCTATTACTGCATTGCCCTGCTCGGCGAGCGCTCGCTGGCCTCCCTGCGCGCGGCCCTGTATCGCCACGTGATCGGCCTGGACGTGGGCTTCTACGAAAGCACCCGGGTGGGCGAGCTCACGTCGCGCCTGGGCACCGATACCGAAGTTGTGCAGACCCTGGTCGGCTCAGGTATCTCGGTAGCGCTGCGCAGTGCCGTCATGCTGATCGGTTCAGCCGTGGCAATGACCTGGACCAGCCCGCACCTGGCGGGCCTCACGGCGCTGGTCATCCCGGCCGTGATGCTGCCGATCCTGGTGTTTGGCCGCCGCGTGCAGAAGCTCTCGCGGCACAGCCAGGATCGCATCGCGGATGCGGCTGCCATCGCCAATGAAACGTTGAATGCGGCGGAGGCGGTGAAGGCTTACAACCGCGAACCGATCGAGAGCCGGCGCTATGCCGATGCGATCGCCCTGGCCCTCGCGACCGCCCGTCGCCGCATTGGTATGCGTTCGATCCTCACCGCGGCCGTCATCGTGCTGATCTTTGGCGCGATCACCCTGGTCCTGTGGAGCGGTGCCCGTGATGTCATCGCCGGCTCGCTCGAGCCGGGCGTGCTTAGCCAGTTCGTGCTGTATGCGATTTTCGCCGCTGGCTCCGTCGCTGGCCTCTCCGAAGTGTGGGGCGATGTGCTGAGCGCCGCCGGCGCCATGGAGCGTATCGGCGAGCTGTTTGCCGAGGAGCCGATCATCCGCACGCCGGAAGCACCGGAGCCGCTGCCGGTACCGGTCAAGGGCGCGCTGCATTTCGACCGCGTGGAATTCCGCTACCCGTCGCGGCCGGATGTGGCGGCACTTTCGGATTTCACGCTGGATATCGCGCCCGGTGAAACGGTCGCCCTGGTCGGGCCCTCGGGCGCCGGCAAGAGCACCGTGTTCAGCCTGCTCCTGCGTTTCCATGATCCGAAGTCGGGCGCCATTCGTTTCGATGGCGTGGACCTCAAGGCGCTCGCCCTGCCTGACCTGCGTGGTTCGATTGCGCTGGTACCGCAGGAGACGATCATCTTTGGTGGCAGCGCGGCGAACAATATCCGCTTCGGTCGCGAGGATGCCTCCGACGAGGAAGTACGCAACGCCGCCCGCCTCGCCGAAGCGGATGGTTTCCTTTCTGCGCTGCCTGAAGGGTATGACGCTGCATTGGGCGAGCGTGGCGTGCGCCTGTCGGGTGGCCAGAAGCAGCGCGTCGCCATCGCGCGCGCGATCCTGCGCGATGCGCCCCTTCTTCTGCTCGATGAAGCGACCTCGGCGCTCGATGCGCAGTCGGAAGCGGCGATCCAGCAGGCGCTTGAGCGGCTGGAGAAGGGCCGCACGACCCTGGTCATCGCACATCGCCTTGCGACGGTGCAGCGGGCGGATCGCATTGTGGTGATGGAAGCCGGGCGGATCATTGCACAGGGAACGCATGAGCAGTTGCTGGCCGAAGGCGGCTTGTATGCGGAGTTGGCACGGTTGCAGTTTGTGGCGTGAGGCATCGGGAATCGCGCGCAAGCGCGCTCCTACACCCCGTCGGTTGCACATTGTCCATGTAGGAGCGCGCTTGCGCGCGATGGCCCAGCAAGGCGGAGACACCACGCCCTTGCCACCGCCTTGACGCCCCGCCGCCTAGCGTCGGGGCATGGATAGCGATCTCCTGCTACCCCGCGCGGAGGGCCTGTACTGCCCGGCGGGCGATTTCTTCATCGACCCCATGCTGCCCGTAGCGCGGGCGGTGGTGACGCACGCGCACGGCGACCATGCCCGTGCCGGCAGCGCGCTTTACCACGTGGCGAGCGCGGGGGCTTCATTGATGCGCGAACGGCTGGGGGCGACGGCGACGATCCAGACCTACGACTACGGCGAACGCTTCACGCTCGGCGACACCGTGCTCAGCTTGCACCCTTCAGGCCACGTGCTCGGCGCGGCACAGGTGCGCATCGAAGGCCGCGGCAAGGTCGCCGTGGTGTCGGGGGACTACAAGCGCGATCCAGATCCCACGTGCGCCGCCTTCGAACCCGTACCCTGTGACGTGTTCGTCACCGAATCGACCTTCGGCCTGCCGATCTACCGCTGGCCACCGATGAGCGACGTCATCGACGACATGCTGGCCTGGTGGGCCGATGGAGCCGAACGCGGCATCCCCAGCGTGCTGTTCTGCTATGCGCTCGGCAAGGCCCAGCGCATGCTCGCCGAACTCGCCACGCGTACCGAACGCACGGTGTATCTCCACGGCGCGATGATCCGCCTGGTCGAGGATTACCGCGAAGCGGGTGTGCGCATGGTGCCGACGGAAGCGGTGAGCGATACCGCCAAAGGCCGTGATTTCGCTGGTGAACTGATTCTCGCACCGCCTTCAGCGGCGGGTGCGCCGTGGATGAAACGTTTCTCGAAGGCATCAACGGGCTTCGCCTCGGGCTGGATGCAGGTGCGTGGCGCGCGCCGTCGCCGTGGCTACGACCGGGGTTTCATCGTCTCCGACCACGCCGACTGGCCCGGCCTCATCCGCAGCGTCGAAGACTGCGGCGCGAAGCGCATCTATGTGACCCATGGCGATGGCGAGGCGTTGATCCGCTACCTGCGTGAACGTGGCCATGATGCACGTGCGCTCCGCTCCCTGGGCCAGATGCCCGACGTGCGAGCGAGCGAGGAAGGCGACTGATGCGCCGCTTTGCCGCTCTCTACGATGCACTCGACCGCACGGCATCGACCAGCGCGAAGCGCGATGCGATGGCTACGTACTTCGCCGAAGCACCCGCCAAAGACGCGGCATGGGCCGTCTACGTGCTGGGCGGCGGCAAGTTGAAACGCACGGCGACTTCGACCGAATTGCGCGCGGCCCTCGCCGCGGAAACAGGTTACGCCGAGTGGCTCATCGACGAGAGCTACGCGCACGTCGGCGACCTCGCGGAAACCATCGCACTGATGCTGCCGCGCCATGGCGCGGAGAACGCGGATACGCCGCTGCATATCTGGATGGAAGCGCGCCTTCCGTCGCTGTCACGACTCGAGTCAACCGAGCGCCGGGAGACCGTGCGTGAGTGGTGGCGCGAGTTGCCGGCCCACCAGGTCTTCCTGGTCAACAAACTACTCACCGGCTCGCTGCGTGTGGGCGTTTCACATCGCCTCGTGGTGCAGGCAATCGCCCACTTCACCACCCTGCCCACCGATCTCATTGCGCACCGCCTCAGTGGCACGTGGAAACCTTCCGCGGAGGCCTTCCGGAAACTTGCCGGTCCCGAGCGAGAGGACGAGCATGCCGGCGAACGGCCCTACCCGTTCTTCCTGGCCTCGCCGCTGGAACAGGCGGTCGAACGTCTTGGCCCGTTGAGTGACTGGCTAGCCGAATGGAAATGGGATGGCATCCGCGCTCAGCTCATGCGGCGTGGTGACGATGCGATCCTCTGGTCGCGTGGTGAGGAGCGACTTGATGGGCGGTTTCCTGAGCTCGAAGCCGCGGCGCGCGCCTTGCCGGATGGGTGTGTGATTGATGGGGAAATTCTTGCGTGGGATGCGGAGAAAGCGCAGCCCATGGTGTTTGCTTCGCTGCAAAAGCGTATCGGGAAGCTGAAGCCGGGGCCGAGGCTCCTGGCAGATGCACCGGTGAGGCTGATGGCTTATGACCTGCTTGAATGTGAAGGGCAGGATCTTCGCGAGGTTCCGCTGGGTGAACGTCGAGCGTTGCTTGAAGGGTTGTTCGAAAGATGCCGCCCACAGGGTTGGCTCCCAGAGGATGGCCTCGCGCGAAGCGATGTGTTCATGCTTTCACCGGCGGTGGTGGCGGCTTCGTGGGATGAACTCACGGCGAGTCGCGGCGAGTCGCGCCAGCGGCATACCGAGGGGTTGATGCTGAAACGGCTCGATTCGCCGTATCGCGTCGGGCGCAAGCGTGGCGACTGGTGGAAGTGGAAGGTGGACCCGTACACGATCGATGCCGTGCTGCTTTACGCGCAGCCCGGCCACGGCCGCCGCTCCGGTCTGTTCACCGACTACACGTTCGGCGTATGGGATGGCGAAGCGCTGGTCCCCGTGGCGAAAGCCTATTCGGGATTGGACGACACAGAGATCGGCCGCCTCGATCGCTGGATCCGCGCCAACACCATCGATCGTTTCGGCCCGGTGCGCTCGGTCACACCCACCCACGTCTTCGAACTCGCTTTCGAAGCCATCCAGGCCTCCGGCCGCCACAAGGCCGGCGTGGCCGTGCGCTTTCCGCGCATCCTCCGCTGGCGTACCGACCTTGCGATCAAAGATGCCGACCGCCTTGACGACCTCCGCCGCCTGGCGTCGGGCTGAAGCCCGCCTGGTCGCGTGGTTCACCACGCAGGGGCGCCGCCCGGCGCCCTTCCAGCGCGCCGCCTGGAAGCACTGGGCCGCAGGCAGGCACGGGCTCGTGCACGCGCCCACGGGCACCGGCAAGACGCTCGCCGCCGCGGGTGGCCCTTTGATCGATGGCGTGCTCCACGCGGGTACGGGCCTGCGCCTGTTGTGGATCACGCCCCTGCGTTCGCTCGCCACGGATACCACGCAACACCTCAGCGCCGCCGTGGAGGCGATGGCACTGCCATGGCGTGTCCTGCGGCGCACGGGCGATAGCGGTAGCGCGGAGCGCGCGCGGCTACGTCGCGGTGCTTGCGAGTTGCTGGTGACGACACCGGAGAGCCTTGCCCTGCTGCTGAGCTATCCCGACGCCCGCGAGCGCTTCGCCCACCTGCGCGGTGTCGTGGTCGATGAATGGCATGAGCTGGTCGGCAACAAACGCGGCACGCTGCTCCAGTTGGGCTTGACCCGCCTGCGTCAATGGCAGCCCAAGGCTCGCGTGTGGGGGTTGTCGGCCACGCTCGGTAACCTCGACGAAGCGTTACACGCGCTCGCTGGTGAAGGCGTGCTCGTGGGCGCGTCATCGAAGAAGAAGACGATCATCGATACCGCCGTCCCCGAAGGCGGTGAACGCTTTCCCTGGGCCGGCCATCTCGGCCTTTCGCAACTACCACGCGTACTCAAGGCCGTGCTGGAAGCACGCAGCAGCCTGGTCTTTGCCAACACCCGCTCACAAGCCGAGCTATGGCACGAGGCACTGGCCTCCGTATGGCCAGAAGCGTCGGGAACGCTCGCGCTGCACCACGGTTCGATCGACCCGAAGCTGCGCTTCGCCACCGAGGAAGGCCTGCGCGTGGGGGCGCTGCGCTGCGTCGTCGCGACCTCAAGCCTCGACCTCGGCGTGGATTTCTCCAGCGTTGAGCGCGTCATCCAGGTCGGTAGCCCGAAGAGCGTGGCGCGGCTGCTGCAACGCGCAGGACGCAGCGGCCACCAGCCGGGCATGCCATCGCGAATCCTCTGCGTGCCGACCCACCTGCTGGAGCTGGCCGAAGTGGACGCGGCGCGGCGCGCACTCAGGGGCGGACACCTTGAGCCGCGCCATCCGCTGCGTGGCTGCCTGGATGTGTTGGCCCAGCACCTGATGACCATGGCGCTGGGCGGCGGCTTTACCGCGGACGAAGCCTACGCGGAAGTCACCTCGTCGCTCGCCTATACGAGCCTGTCGCGCGATCGCTTCGACGCGGTGCTTGCGTATCTCTGTACCGGGGGCACCGCGCTGGCGAGCTACCCGGAATACCAGAAGCTGGTCCCGGTCGATGGCCGCTACGGGGTGCAAAGCGGACGCATCGCGCGCATGCATCGGCTTTCCATCGGCACGATCACCGCGGATGGCAGCCTGCAGGTCCGCTATATGAAGGGTGCGCGGCTGGGTACCGTGGAGGAGAGTTTCGTCTCGCGCCTGCGCCCCGGCGATCGGTTCCTCTTCGCCGGACGGAACCTCGAGCTCGTCCGCGTGCGTGAGATGACCGCCTATGTACGTGCCGCGCCAAATCGCCGCGGCGGCGTGCCGCGCTGGATGGGCGGGCGCTTGCCGCTCTCGGGCGAGCTCTCCGACGAACTACGCCGCAGCCTGGCTGAGCCGGATCCACGCAGCGCGGAAATGCGTGCGCTCGGCCCGCTCCTGGCGATCCAGCGTGCGCAATCCGCTGTTCCCGCCATCAATGAAACCCTGGTCGAAAGCACGCGTACACGCGAAGGCGACTACCTGTTCGTCTTCCCCTTCGCGGGCCGGCTTGCGCACGAAGGTCTCGCCGCTGTGTTGGCGTGGCGCCTCGCCCGGATCCAGCCCGGCGACTACGGTTACGCCGTCAACGACTACGGCCTGGCTATCACGGCCGCGCGCATGCCACCGCTCGATGCGGAAACGATGCGCCAGCTCCTGCACCCGGCCGGGCTGCGCAGCGATATCCGCGCCAGTGTGAATCTTTCCGAGCTGGCGCGTCGGCAGTTCCGCGAGATCGCCCGTGTCGCCGGGCTCGTCTTCAACGGCTACCCCGCGCAGGCGAAAACCCTGCGCCAGCTGCAGGCATCAAGCGGTCTGCTTTTTGATGTCCTGCGTCGGCACGACCCGGATCATCCGCTTCTATGGCAGGCCGAGCGCGAAGTGCTGGACCAGCAACTCGACTTCACCCGTCTGCGCGCGTGCCTGATTCG
Organism: Luteibacter sp.; assembly: GCF_036500425.1. Classification (GTDB taxonomy): domain Bacteria; phylum Pseudomonadota; class Gammaproteobacteria; order Xanthomonadales; family Rhodanobacteraceae; genus Luteibacter. The sequence goes on along the minus strand of NZ_DASYCB010000067.1, from coordinate 5,542 downwards.
CGTCGCCCGCTCGCCACTGCTCTGGCGTGAACCGAAGCGACTCAGTCCCCTGGCCTTCCCCTTATGGGTGGAACGCCTGCGCGGCGGCATCGCCACGGATGACTGGAAATCACGCGTGGAGCGGATGCTCACGACGCTGGAGGCCGGTACGGCATGAACACCCGCGATGTCGATATCGCCGGCGAACGCCTCACCATGCATCCCGAGCGCGCGCTGTACTGGGCTGCGCGTCGCACCCTGCTCATTGCCGATGTGCATTTCGGCAAGGGCGCCGTGTTCCGCCGTGCGGGCATCGCCGTACCGAGCGGCGATACGGAGGATGACCTGCGCCGGCTCGATGCGTTGTTCGATGCATTCAAGCCCGAACGACTGGTGATCCTCGGCGACCTCGTTCACGGTGCCGCCACCTCGCGAAGTGCGTGGGTCGACGATGTACGGAGGTGGCGTGACCGCCATGCGAACATCGATATGCTGTTGGTCGCGGGTAACCACGATCGCCATTTCGAAGTGACCGGCCTCGGCATTGCCGTGCAGCCGGATCGCCTCGCCATGCCACCCTTCGTGCTATCGCACCACCCGCATGCCCATGCAGAGAGCTACGTCCTCGCCGGACACGTCCATCCCGGCATCATCATGCGTGATGGCTGGCGAAAACATCGCCTTCCCGCCTTCGTGTTTGATCGCGATGTCGGCATGCTCCCTGCGTTCGGGACATTGACTGGCTTGCAAGAGGTGAAAACCTTACAAGCCCATCACGTATTTGCGGTCACACCAGCGGGTGTCATTCCTACACGCCCTGCAACAACGGAATAACAGTGCAATGGCATACTTATCGTGGGAGCCCGCCCTGTGGGCTCCTACGACAGAAACACCACCTGGCAGGGAGTGGCACGGATGAAGAAGCAGTGGTTATTGGGGTTGGCGGCGCTCGCGATGACGGGGCTGGCCGTGGCAGCGGGACCGGGCGCGGCACGCAAGCGTGCGGAGGCCAGCATGCTGGTCACCGGCGATATCACGGTGGCGTCGGATGGCAGCGTCACCGGTTACACACTCGATCGACAAGACAAGATTCCGCCCGAGGTGGTCAGCCTGATCGGTCGCGTGGCACCGACATGGCGGTTCGAGCCGGTCAAACAGAATGGCCAGGCGGTGGCCGCGAAAGCGCATATGAGCGTTCGCCTGCTTGCCCAGCGCCAGTCACCGGATAGCAAGAGCTACGTCGTCCACATCGCCGGCGCGAACTTCGGCGAGGAGGGCGCGGGTGGTGAATCCATAAGCTATGCCACGCGTTCGGCACCAGGCTACCCTTCCAATGCGGTTGCCGCGGGCGTCCAGGGCACGGTGTATCTGCTCATTCGCGTGGGTCGCGATGGCAAGGTCGCCGATGTTGGCGTCGAACAGGTGAACCTTGGCGTCGTTGGGACGGAGACGGAAATGAAGGTGTGGCGCAACGTGCTGGCAAACCCCGCCGTGCGCGTGGCCAGGAGCTGGATCTTCAACCTGCCGACCAAGGGCATGCACGTGAATGATCCGGAGTACGTCGCCCGCGTACCCATCACGTACCACCTCAACAAGGGGATCGCGCGCGATGACCTCTACGGCACCTGGGAATCTTACGTGCCGGGGCCGAAGGAAGTGATTTCATGGGCGAAGGATTCCGGCGGCAGCGCCGACGCCCTTCCCGACGATGGCCTTTACCTCGTCAACAGTGGCCTGAAGCTCATCACGCCACTGGATAACGGCTAAGGCTTCGGCGCGCGCTCGGCGGTCGAGGCTTCCACCAGCTCGATCGCCGTGACGCTGTGGATCCAGCGTGCCGGGCGCGCATCGTCCGGCACCACCAGGCGGTACGGGCCGTCTTTCGCATCGAGCGGTTTGCCCTCGTGCTTGTCGACCAGCACGACCTTGCTACCGCCAAAATCCGGATCAAGTTCGGCCAGGCTGAATATCACCTGGTAACCATCGGCGGCGGTGACCCGGACAAAGTTCGCAAGCGCCTTGCCACGTAGTGCCTTGCCGACCGGCGCACCCTGCGCACGCAACACGTCGATCAGGTTCACACCCTGCCACGCGCTCGGTGCATCACCGTGCGCGCCCGCTTTCACTTCAACCCGCACCAGCGACGCGGTATTCAGATCCACCGCCGCCTTACCCGGCGCCGTGTAATGCACCGCATCCGCGGCGAACACCCCGCTCGCCAACACCAGCCCAACCAACCCCACCACCGCAACCATTCGCTTCATGCCACCCCGCCCTCTTGTAGGAGCGCGCTTGCGCGCGATTCAAGCCCACCGCCACATCACGCAATAGCAGCCACCAACGCCCGCACCGTATCCGCATCCGACCGCGTCTCACCCGCCCCCATGCCGAGCGGATCGGCAGGCGCACGGCGCATCGCGGACGGCAGCCGACGCTTGGCCGACGCATGGAACTCATTCGCCCCCGTGACATCGCGCAAGGCCGCGATATTGCCCGGTTCAATACCGGCACCCGGCATGACGACGATACGCTGCGCCGCCTGCGAAACCAATCGCGCAAGCCGGCCCGCGCCCGCGACCGCACTGGCCATGCCCCCCGAGGTCAGTACGCGTTCGAAGCCAAGATCGATCAAGGTTTCCAGCGTATCGCCCTGGTCAGGCACCAGGTCGAACGCGCGGTGGAAGGTGACGCCCATGCCCTGCGCGGCATCGAGGAAGCGCAGGCACGCCTCGGTGTCCACCTCGCCCTCTGGGGTCAATGCGCCAACGACCACGCCATCGCAGCCCAGCTCGCGACAATGCATGATGTCGTCGAGCATGGCTTCGATTTCGTGGTCTTCGTAGACGAAATCACCCGCCCGTGGGCGAATGAGCACGAACAGCGGAATCTCCAGCCCTTCGCGCGCCAGCACCAGGGTGCCATGCGAGGGCGTGACACCGCCCTCATCCAGACTGGCGCAAAGCTCGACCCGGCCTGCGCCACCAGCCTGCGCAGCGAACGCGGAGGCGGCGGAATTCGCAGCGACTTCCAGCAGCGCCATGTCAGTAGGTGCTCTTGCCAGGGATGAGTGTGTCCTGCTTCTTGGCATCGCACACGGCATACGAGAAGCCCTTCTGGATCGCCCACGCGCCGACGTTGCCCTTCTTGTCCATGGCGAGGAACCCGACCTGGAGATCCTTAGCCTCAGGCTTGCGCCGCAGGATGCGCTCCACCGCTTCACGACAGGCATCTTCCGGCGAACGGCCCTGGCGCATCAGTTCCACCACGAGGAAGCTGCCGACGTTGCGGATGACCTCTTCGCCCACGCCGGTGGAGGTCGCGCCACCCACTTCGTTATCCACATAGAGGCCAGCGCCGATGATCGGGCTATCGCCGACCCGGCCGTGCAGCTTCCACGCCATGCCGCTGGTCGTGCAGGCACCGGAAAGGTTGCCCTTCGCATCGATGGCGAGCATACCGATGGTGTCGTGGTTTGACGCATCGCCCGGCGTGCCACCTGGCCCGGCGTTGTAACTCTTCACTTCGCTGTTCGCCTGCGGTTTGTACTTCGCCGTCTTCAACCAGGCCTGCCAGGCTTCGCGGCTTTCCGGGGTGAGCAGCTCTTCGCGCGGGAAGCCTTGCTCCAGGGCGAACTGCAGGGCGCCGTCGCCGACGAGCAACACGTGCGGCGTGCGCTCCATGACCCGGCGGGCGACGGAAATGGGGTGGGCAATGTGTTCGATGGCGGCGACGGCACCGCAGTTGCCGTGCTCATCCATGATGCTCGCATCGAGCGTGACCTTGCCATCGCGATCGGGGTAACCCGCGCGGCCCACGCTATGGTTCTTCAGATCGGCTTCGGGGATGCGTGCACCTGCCTCGACCGCATCGAGCGCACGACCGCCGGCTGAGAGCACTTTCCATGCCGCCTGGTTGGCGGGCACGCCGAAGTCCCAGGTGGAACATACGCGCGGGACCATGCCGGTGCCCGTGCTCTTAGCCGCCACGGGCGTTGCTGCCGTGGCCATGCCGCGCGTCGTAAGCGCGACGCCGGACGCAATCGTCGCGCCCTGGAGGAAACGTCTGCGATCCATGGAACCTCTCGGAAAATAACGCGCCAACCGCGCCATCCCCGATGGTCGCACGGCCCATGCGGACCTGACCACCACGACCGTCGTCATGGTCGGTGCGCGCCAGCTCGCGGCACCATGCGTCGTTGGCCTCGCGTTGGCGGCTGTTGGCGAAGCGGGCGGCATGCGCGCCGATGAGTGCCAGTACGCCTAGCATGGCGAGCACGAGGATGAGGATACTGCCGCGTTGATTCATGGTCCGAGCCAGGTACTTCGCGAACGCCGGCTGCCATCGGTGAGCCAGATGCGTATCTCGACCCGGCGCAGCCGGCCCTCCGGCGCGTGCGATATTTCATCTCGGCGGACGAAACCGCCCTCTTCCGCATCCACCCATACCTGCAAGGCAGTGACACCGCCCAAGGCGAGTTCGCAGTGCTCCTTCGAGCAAACACGAAGGCCGCCATCGTGGATCGCCCATGCGTGTGTGTTGGCGACCAGAGCGACGCCGTAGCTGCGCCCGACGTAGGCCGGGCAGCGCACCGTCGTCAGGCAGGCAGACCATGCGGGGTCGCGACGCACATCGGCGAGCATGGCGGCAAGGACGTCACGCGGACCCTCCGCGAGCCGCGCGGCAGCGAGCTCACGACGAACCTGTGTGGCCGTGGCCGCCGCGCCCGCCATGACCACCGCCGCAACGATGGAGGCGATGGCGAGCCCGACCATCAGCTCGACCAGACTCATGCCGCGCGCGTTCACCGCCCGCCCCAGTCGAAACGGCCGCCCGGCCAGCGCAGGTGGATGACACAGCGACCTCCGTCGCAACGCACCGCGCCGGTGGCGCCCCGGCCGAGCGCACGCGCCACCTCGTCGTGAAACACGGCGAGGTCCACGGCGGCGATCTGGTTCGCGAGACAACCTTTGACCGTACAGTCAAACGATGCCGGAATCGCATACTGATAATCGCCCGCACACACGCCTTCCGGGTTGGCGCGCAGACGCGCTTCCATGTCCGTGGCGACGACGAGTGCCCTGAGTTGCCTGGCCGCCTGGGCCGAACGCTGCGAGGATTGCCCCACCCAGGTGGCGGATACGGAGGAGCCGATGGCAAAGATGCCGAGGGCGGTGAGGGATTCGATGAGCGTTGCCATGGCCACAGGGTGCCCATGCCGGCGAGGTAAGGCAGCCGGTCGAACGGCCCGCGTCATGTAGGCCGCGCCCACAAAAAACCCCGCGACGTGCGCGGGGTTTCCGGTGAGCTTGGCGCAATCGATCAGGCTGCGATTTCGACACCCGACGCCTGGGCACCCTTCGGGCCAGTCGTCACTTCGAACTGCACACGCTGACCTTCCTGCAGGCTACGAAAGCCCTTGGAGTTGATCGCAGAAAAGTGGACGAACACGTCCTCCCCACCGTCCTCGGGCGCGATGAAACCGAAACCCTTGGCGTCGTTGAACCACTTGACCGTACCGAAACGCATTGCGGAAACCTCTGGACATGGACTGGAAGCACCCGGA
>NZ_DASYCB010000066.1:0-126900 GCF_036500425.1 Luteibacter sp. | reverse complement strand
CTTTTCGGCCCAGTCCCCAAGCTGGCGCCAGCTCCGGGTCATGGCTTCAAAACATGTCGCGCGCAGGGCGCGCTCCTACGGCGCCATAAGCTTGTCCAGGATGCTCTTCAACTGCGCCTGCTCGCCCTCGTCCAGCCTCGCCAGCAGGTCGCGCTCGTGTGCCCGTGCCATGGGCGCCACCTCGTCGTGGATGGTCCAGCCGGCCTCGGACAGCTTGAGCACAGAGCGGCGCTTGTCGCCGTCGTGGGTGCTGCGATCCACCCGCCCGGCCTCGACCAGCCGCGCCAGGGCGCGGCTCACCGCCACCTTGTCCATCCTCGTGCGCTCGGCGACCTCGCGGGCGGACAGGTCCGCGAAGCGGGCCAGCACGGCCATCACGCGCCATTCCGTCATGCTGAGCTGGAATCGATCGGTATATTCGTCGGCGATCGACTGGCTCACCGTGTTCGAGAGGATCGAAAGCCGGTAGGGCAGGAAGCTCTCCAGTTCCAGGGGGGCATGGGCGGGGACGGCGTTGGAGGTCATGCTGCACGGATCCTTGCAAATGGTTACATCTGAAACTATAAAATGAGGGTATACGGCCCAGGCCACCCCCGTCGACAGGAGTATCGCCCATGAGCGCCCAGCCCAATATCGGCATGCAAGTCACCACCTTCGAAAACCCACAGGGTGTCGACGGTTTCGAATTCGTGGAGTTCGCCGCTCCCGATCCGGCGCTGCTCCATGCGCTGTTCCCGAAGCTCGGCTTCACGCCGGTGGCGAAGCACAAGACGAAGAAGATCACCCTGTACCGCCAGGCCGACTGCAACTTCCTGGTGAACGAGGAACCGGACTCCTTCGCGTCGGACTTCGTCACCAAGCATGGCCCCAGCGCCTGCGGTTTCGCCATCCGCTTCACCCGTCCCGCCACCGAGGTGCAGTCCACGGCCCTGTCCAACGGCGCCGAAAAAGTCGGCTTCAAGCCGGAGACGCTCGCCCTCCAGGTCCCGACCATCGAGGGCATCGGCGGCGCGGCGCTGTACCTGATCGACACCTATGGTGCCAAGGGCGAGATGTATGACGCCGAGTTCGACTGGCTGCCAGGTGTCGATCGCCGCCCGAAGGGCTTCGGCCTCACCTTCATCGATCATCTGACCCACAACCTCTACTTCGGCAAGATGGAAGAGTGGTCGAAGTACTACGAACGCCTGTTCAACTTCCGCGAAATCCGCTACTTCGACATCAAGGGGGCGAAGACAGGCCTCGTTTCCAAGGCCATGACCGCTCCCGACGGGCTTGTGCGCATTCCGCTCAACGAGTCGTCCGACGAGAAGTCGCAGATCAACGAATACCTGCGCGAATACAACGGCGAGGGCATCCAGCACATCGCGCTGTTCACGGACAACATCTATGAATCGGTGGAAGCCATGCGCAGGCAGGACGTTGCCTTCCTCGATACGCCCGACACGTATTACGAAGTGATCGACGCCCGCATGCCCGACCATGGCGAGGACATCCCGCGCCTGCGGGAAAGCAAGATCCTGATCGATGCGGACGATGAAACAAAGAAGAAATTGCTGTTGCAGATCTTCACGCAGAACACTATCGGCCCGATCTTCTTCGAGATCATCCAGCGCAAGGGCAACGAAGGTTTCGGCAACGGCAACTTCAAGGCACTGTTCGAGTCGATCGAACGCGACCAGATGCGCCGCGGCGTGCTCTGATGAGCCGGGCTGACGATACCCGCGGTTACCAGACCGGCTTCGGCAACGAATTCGCCACCGAAGCCGTGCCGGGCGTGCTGCCCATGGGCCAGAACTCGCCTCAGCGCGTGGCGAAAGGTCTTTACGCCGAGCAGCTGTCGGGCAGCGCTTTCACCGCGCCTCGGCATCGCAACCTGCGCAGCTGGCTGTATCGCATCCGTCCTGCCGCGCAGCATTCGCCGTTCGCGGAACGGGATCACGCCGGTTTCCACAACCGCTTCGACGAAGCGCCGGCCACGCCGAACCAGTTGCGCTGGGATCCGTTGCCGATGCCGGCGCAGGCCTGTGATTTCCTCGACGGGCTGTTCACGATGGGCGGCAATGGCGGCGCCACCGAGCAGGCGGGCGTGGGCATCCACCTGTACGCCGCGAATCGCTCGATGGAAGGGCGCTATTTCTACGACGCCGACGGCGAACTGCTGATCGTGCCGCAGCAGGGCAGGCTGCGTATCCGCACCGAGCTCGGCGTGCTGGACGTAGCACCGCTGGAAATCGCGGTGGTGCCGCGCGGCATCCGTTTCCTCGTGGAGTTGCCGGACGGCGAGGCACGCGGCTACGTGGCCGAGAATTTCGGCGCGCCGCTGCATCTGCCCGACCTCGGCCCGATCGGCGCCAACGGTCTGGCGCATGCCCGCGACTTCCTTGCGCCGGTCGCGGCCTATGAGGATCTCGACGGTGATTTCTCGCTCGTCGCCAAGTTCCAGGGCCACCTGTGGTCCGCACGCATCGACCATTCGCCGCTGGACGTGGTGGCGTGGCACGGCAATTACACGCCATACAAATACGACCTGCGCCGCTTCAATGCGATCGGCTCGATCGCCGTCGATCATCCCGATCCGTCGATCTTCACCGTGCTCACGTCGGTCAGCGACACGCCGGGCGTGGCAAACATGGATTTCGCGATCTTCCCGCCGCGCTGGCTGGTCGCCGAACACACGTTCCGGCCGCCGTACTTCCATCGCAACGTGGCCAGCGAGTTCATGGGCCTCATCGATGGCGCGTACGATGCCAAGGCTGGGGGCTTCGTGCCAGGAGGATCGAGCCTGCACAACTGCATGAGCGGCCACGGACCGGACGCGGCCAGTTTCGAGAAGGCCTCGAATGCCGATACCTCGCGTCCCGACCACATCGTCGGCACCATGGCCTTCATGTTCGAGACCCGCAAGATTATCCGGCCCAGCCGGCAGGCCCTCGACTCGAAGGCGCTGCAAGGCGACTACTACGAATGCTGGCGCGGGTTGAAGAAACACTTCGATCCGTCCGCCGACTGAAGAAAGGAACCGCATGAAACTCGCGTCACTCAAGGAAGGCGGCCGCGACGGCACGCTTATCGTCGTCAACCGCGATCTCAGCCGCGCCGTGAAGGCCATCGGCATTGCACCCACGTTGCAGGCTGCTCTGGACGACTGGCGCTCGCTCGCGCCGCGTCTCAATGCTTTGTCGGAAGACCTCGCCGCGGAGAGGGCGGAGGGTGCCTTCGACCTCGACATCGCGAAGCTTGCCGCGCCGTTGCCACGAGCGTACGAATTCGTCGACGGCAGTGCTTACCTGCCGCATGTGGAGCGCGTGCGCAAGGCGCGCGGCGCCGAGGTGCCGGCGTCGTTCTACACCGACCCGTTGATGTACCAGGCGACCAGTGCCGGATTCCTCGGGCCGCGCGATCCCGTGGTCGTGCCAAGCGAAGCATTCGGGATCGATCTCGAAGCCGAGGTGCTGGTGGTGACCGACGATGTGCCCATGGGCGTGTCGCCCGTGCAGGCGGCGGCGCATATCCAGCTGGTCGGCCTGGTCAACGACGTGTCGCTGCGCGGCCTCATTCCGGCCGAACTGGCGAAGGGTTTCGGGTTCCTGCAGTCCAAGCCGCGCTCGGCCCTCTCGCCCGTGTTCGTCACGCCCGACGAACTGGGCGATGCATGGCGCGACGATAAGCTCCACCTGCCGATGCGCACCTGGATCAACGGCGCGTGGTTCGGCGAGGCCGAGTGCGGTGTCGATATGCAGTTCAGCTTCGCGCAACTGGTAGCGCACGTGGCGAGGACGCGCCCGTTGACCGCGGGCACCCTCGTGGGCTCGGGCACCATCGCCAACGAGGACACCTCGAAAGGCGCTTCCTGCCTGGCCGAGCAACGCACGGTGGAAACCCTCCGCGACGGCAAGGCGTCGACACCGTTCCTGTCGTTCGGCGACACGGTGCGGATCGACGTGACTGACCGGAGCGGCGCATCGATCTTCGGAGCGATCGAACAGGCGATCGCCAGGCATTAGGGAACGCTCCGTCGTTCCTCAGGGCGATGGGGAGGTGTCCATGGCGATGGCCTCCCGGATAGCCAGCACTTTCAGCGCAACCTCGGTGTCAAGGTGCGCATCCGGCGATATCCCGGCTTCGGCGCGCTGGTGCAACTGCTCCACCATCGGTTTCGCGGTCCCGTATATCTCGTGCTCCACGCGGGTCCATAGCGCCGCCTCGTAGGCATGGCCATCGACGAGCTCCAGTTCGGCAAGGCGATGCATCGCATGCCGTCGCCCGCGATGGGCCGCGGCGGTGAGCAGCCGGCGGGCACGCGAGATATCCCGCGGCAGCACGTTGCCGCGCCTCGAGCGTCCCTGGAGATAGAGCGTACCGGCCAGTTCCTGGCTGGCGGCGTTACCCGCAAGCGCCGAGCAAAGCAGCTGGTCGGCCAGGCGCAGGCGCCGCTCGGCGGGGGTCGATGGATTGAGCAGGCTGTGTTCGGCGATGTCGCCGGTAGGTGGTGCGCTGCAGTGTGCGGCTACCGCCGGCGGCACAAGAGACAGGATCAGGCAGGCTACTGCTACTGGAATGGCGCCGCGGCGCATGGGTGCTCCTTCGTGTAACAAAAAAGGGCCCGCATCGCTGCGGGCCCCCTGGCCGTACCTATTCGGTTGTCGGCGCGATTTACTTTGCTGCCATGAGCGCTTTCGCCATGTCCAGCATCCGGTTGGAGAAGCCCCACTCATTGTCATACCAGGAGAGCACCTTCACCAGGGTGCCTTCCATGACGCGCGTCTGCGTCGCGTCGTAGATCGACGAATGCGGGTTGTGGTTGAAGTCGATGGAAACCAGCGGCTGCGTGTTCACCGACAGGATGCCCTTCAAGGCGCCGTTCGCGGCTTCGTTGATGGCGGCATCGATCTCTTCCTTGGTGGTCGCGCGCGCGGCCGTGAAAGTGAGGTCTACCACGGACACGTTGATCGTCGGTACGCGCATGGCGAAGCCGTCGAGCTTGCCGTTGAGTTCCGGAAGCACCAGGCCTACCGCGGCGGCGGCACCGGTCTTGGTCGGGATCTGGCTGTGCGTTGCACTACGGGCGCGGCGCAGGTCCGAGTGGTAGACGTCGGTCAATACCTGGTCGTTCGTGTAGGAATGGATGGTGGTCATCAGGCCGTGCACGATGCCGATCTTCTCGTGCAGCACCTTGGCGAGCGGAGCAAGGCAGTTCGTGGTGCAGGAGGCGTTCGAGATGACCTGGTGCGACGAGGTCAGCTTGTCGTGGTTCACGCCCATGACGAAGGTACCGTCCACGTCCTTATCGCCGGGAGCGGAGATGATGACCTTCTTCGCGCCGCCGGCGATGTGCGCGCTGGCCTTGGCCTTCGAAGTGAAGAAGCCGGTGGACTCCATCACCACGTCGATGCCATGGTCGCCCCAGGGGAGCTTGGAGGGGTCGCGCTCGGCAAAGACCTTGATGCGGTCGCCGTTGACGATCAGGTCGCCGCCATCGACCGAGACCTCGCCCGGGAACCGGCCGTGGGCCGTGTCGTACTGGGTAAGATGGGCATTGGTTTCGGCGTTGCCGAGGTCGTTGACCGCGACGATCTGGATATCCTTCCCGTTCTGCTTCGCCTCGTACAGCGAGCGCAGGATGTTCCGACCGATACGACCGTAACCATTGATGGCGACCTTGATGGTCATTGCGAACCTCCGGGTGATGGACGGATGAGCAAGGTTTATTGGCGCAGGCCACCATAATAGCGGATCGCCTTACCCAGCAGTATGCCCAGCCCCGGTCCCTGCCGCGATTCCAGTGGGGATGTACGAGTCATGCTGCTACACGGGTATATGCGGCTCTTTGATAGAGCTTGCTCGCGAGCAGGGTCGCCGCGATGGTCGTTCCCATGGCAACCGGCATCGACGGGGCCCAACCGAAAAGCGAAAGGCCGAGCGCAAGAAGCAGGTAGTAAGAAACGCCCAGAACCGCGCCGGCACTTCCACGACACGACGCGTAATCACCAAGTACGGAACCCAGGATCTGCGGGATGGCTATCGCAAACGCAGCGGCGACCAGCGGCATCCCGAACAACGACCGGATCGAATCGGGTGACGCCACCATGGGAAGGTAACCCAGTGAGTCCAACGCCGCAGCCATCAGCAGGAGGCGTTCAGGTGGCCAGCCACGGGTCAGCAATCGGCGATTCAGCGTCGCGCCTCCCATCGCGCCGGCCGCGAGCGCCGCGCCCGACCAGCCCATCGCGGAAACAGGCATGTCCAGGCCCTGCAGAACGAAGGGGGCAACTTCATAGAATCCAAAAAGCTGTAGGTTCCAAAGCGCGATTGCCACAGAAGCGGCCCTGATCCGCGCATCACCGGCCATACGGAGCACCAGCCCCGACATGCGCGCTGTCGACGATGTGACCGGAGGCGTGTCACGCGGTAACTCCCGCAAGGTCCACACCAACAGTACGGCCGCCAGCACCGCCAGGAAGATGAACACGCCACGGTGGCCGAACATCCCCGCCAGGATGGCGCCGGCGCCGGCGCCGATCGCTGGGCTGACTGCGAGGGCCATGCCCGCGCGAGCAAATGCCAGGGACAGGGCCTGCCCGTGAAAGTGATCCCTTAAAAGCGTTTGGGTGACGATGGAACCTGCTGCCGCGCCGAACGCCGCGAGGGCCCGCGCGCACATCAGATCGAAGAAGTCGTTGCTGACCAGTGCCATGGACACGCCAGCCATGTAGCAGCCCAGTCCAGCCAGCATGCTGCGGCGACGCCCGATGCGATCGCACGCCATGCCCCATACGAGAACACCCGCGGCGAAGCCTGCGAAATAAATGGCCAGGGTTTGACCCGCGACCTCCGGCAGGACCTCGAAAGCGGTGGCGATGTCCACCAGTGCTGGGCTGTAGGCGGTTTCCACTATCTGTGGGAAGACCAGCAAGGCGAGCAGGAGGGGCCACGAGATATGAGAATGGGGCACGGGAGGCCTTGGCGACGGGGTGATGTTGGGATGATAGAGTTCAGGTGATCGCCGACTTCAACGGTCGCGGACAGGAAATGTAGGAAATCGGACAATGCCGCGCATCGAACAGCACGATGTCTTCGATCCCCTGGCAGTCGGAACGACGGTAGTCGGTATCCAGGCCGCGCTAGCTCGCCACGATTCGGGCGCGCACACGCACCGGATGGGTCAACTGCTGTTCGCCCTGCAAGGATGCATGCGCATCAGCGTGCGATCGCCGCCTCATCTTTCCATGCTTCCGCCAACGCACGCGGCATGGATTCCTGCCGGCGTGGTCCACCGGGTGCAGCTTCGCGACGTTGTCGAATACCGGTCGGTGTACTTCGACGCTTCTACCCATTCGATCCTGCCGCAGGATTGCAGGGTGATTCGAATAAATCCGATGATGAGAGAACTGCTCGAGCGGATAACGCTGCTTCCGTTCGACACGCATTGGGAAAACACGCCCTTCTCCGCGCTGGTGGAAGTGGCGGTCCATGAGCTGCTTCAGTCTCCGCAAGAACCGCTCACACTACCTCTGCCTCGTGACCGTCGTTTGGCCAAAGCGCTTTCCGGAACCGCGTTGCCCCCGAGCCTCTTCGAACTTGCGCGACATGCGGGCGCCAGCGAGCGGACGCTGACGAGGAGGGTCAAGGCCGAAACTGGCATGGGGTATCAGCAGTGGCGCCAGCAATGGCGCATCCTGCGAGCGATAGAGTTGCTTTCGATGGATCGGCCGCTGGCAGTCATCGCGCAGCAACTGGGATTTGGAAGCGAGAGTGCGTTCATCGCCTTCTTCCGTCATCAAATGGGTAGTAGCCCGGCAGCCTGGCGGCGTACGGTGCGCAAGCCTTGATGGTGTCCGGACTCCTTCTGCTGAAGGCAACGCCTGATACCTTGTAGTGCCCCAATCAGGCACTCGTGTCTCGCCCCGGCTGTGGCACACTTCACCGTTCCACTGCCCGGAAACGTTTACTGCCCCATGAATTCCGCCCTGAAGCGCCGCAGCATCGCCGTCGTGCTGGCCCTGGTCATTCCCGCCTTCGCCAGCACCGTCCAGGCCTGGGGCGACATCGGCCATCGCATCGTGGCCGAACTGGCCTGGCGGCAGATGGACCCGGCAGCCAAGGCCGAAGTGACCCGGTTGCTCAAGGTGGATGGCTCCGATTCCCTTCCCGATATCGCCAGCTGGCCCGACCACCTGCGCGACATGCCGGAGAAGGCGGCGCTGGGCAAGGCCACAGGGCCCATGCACTACGTGAATTTCCGTGACGGGAAATGCCATTACGTGCCGCCGCGCGACTGCGCCGACGGCCGTTGCGTTATAGGGGGCTTGGAAAAGTATGTCGCCATCCTGCATGACAAGCGCGCGTCGGACGCCGAGCGTGCCGAGGCCCTGAAATTCGTCGTCCACTTCGTCGGCGACGTGCACCAGCCGTTGCACGCAGGCAATCGCGACGACAAGGGTGGTAACGAATACCAGGTGCAGTTCGAGGGCAAGGGCACGAACCTGCACCGTGTATGGGACTCGCAGATGCTCTACACCCGCGACCTCAAGTGGCCGGCCTATGCCGACCGCCTGGCCGCCGAGGGGAAGGTGAAGCTGCCGCGCCCCATCGCGCCGTTCGACAACCCGTATGCGCAGTGGGCGGAGGAATCGTGCAAGATCGTCGCCGGCCGCGGTTTCTACCCGGATGGGCATCGCGTCGACGACGCCTATGTGGCGAAGCACCTGCCCGTCGCGGAGACGCGCCTGCGCGAAGCGGGCAAGCGCCTCGCCGACCTGCTCAACAAGACGCTCGATTGATTCGCGCTTAAGACAAGGTAGACATCGATGACCGATATCCAGGTACGCCGCACCAAGATCGTCGCCACCCTCGGCCCCGCCACCGATGCGCCGGGCATGCTCCAGAAGATACTCGAGGAAGGCGTGGACATCGTCCGCCTGAATCTGTCGCACGGGCAGCCGGACGATCATCGCGCGCGCGCCGCCGCGGTCCGCGCCGCGGCCGATGCCGTGGGTCGCGAGGTGGGCATCCTGGCCGACCTGCAGGGTCCGAAGATTCGCATCGAGAAATTCGCCGGCGGGCCGGTAGACCTCATGACAGGTGACAGCTTCGTGCTGGACTGCCGGCCCGACGCGCCTCCTGGCAACCAGAGCCATGTCGGCGTCAGCTACTACGACCTGCCCAGGGACGTTTCGGCCGGCGACATCCTGTTGCTGGACGATGGCCTGGTGGCGCTTGCCGTCGTGGAAGTGGTCGGCAGCGAGATCCGTTGCCGCGTCGCCATCGGCGGCCGCCTGTCCGATCGCAAGGGCCTGAACCGCCAGGGCGGTGGCCTCAGCGTGGCCGCGCTTTCGGACAAGGACCGTAACGACATCAAGCTGGCCGCCGAAATGGGCGCCGACTTCCTCGCGGTTTCCTTCGTCCGCTCGGCCGAGGATCTCAACGAAGCTCGCCGCCTGCTGCGCGAGGCGGGCGGCGACGCCGCCATCGTCGCCAAGATCGAGCGCGCCGACGCGATCCCGGTGCTCGGTGAAATCATCGACGCTTCCGATGTCGTGATGGTCGCGCGCGGCGACCTCGGTGTGGAAATCGGCGACGCCGAGCTGCCGGGCCTGCAGAAGAAGATCATCCGTGAGTCGGTCATGCGCAACCGCTCGGTGATTACCGCGACGCAGATGCTGCAGTCCATGGTGTCCGCACCCATCCCGACGCGGGCCGAGGTGCTCGACGTCGCCAATGCCGTGATCGACGGTACCGACGCGGTCATGCTCTCGCAGGAAACCGCCGCCGGTGCGCATCCCGACAAAGCAGTGGCCGCGATGCGCCGCATCTGCCTGGGAGCCGAACGCCAGTTCGAGCCACGCGACGACCTCCGTCCCGGCACGCACTCGCTGGATCGCTCCGACCAGGCCATTGCCCTCGCGGCCATGTTGCTGGCGGCGCAGGTAGGCGTGCGCGCCATCGTCGCCCTGACGGAATCCGGCGCCACGGCACAGTGGCTGTCGCGCTACCGTTTCGCCGTGCCGATCTACGCGATGTCGCCGTCTGCCATGGCCCGCCGTCGCATGCTGATGCTGCGCGACGTGCAGCCGGTGGACTTCGAACAGAGCAACCTCGACCCGGCGCATACGGCCCGCGCTGCGCTCCAGCACCTGTTCGCGCTGGGCAAGCTGACCAAGGGCGACCGCGTGATCCTCACCCACGGCGACCACATCGGCCGGGGTGGCGGCACCAACACGCTGAAGCTGCTGATGATCGGCGAGGACGGCATCGCGGACAGCCTGCGCGACCTGTAAAGCACGATTTCACACGCACCCCGTCCTTCGGCGGGGGTAAACTCGACGCCCGGGTTCAATCACGAGGGCGTCATGATCCGCAACACCTTTCTTACCGGCGCTATCGCCGTCGTCGTCCTTCTCGCTGCCGGCACGGTGGAGGCACAGACCCTTCGCAAAGTTTCCCCGGACCGGCTCACGGGTTATTGGTTCCTCACCAACAAGTCCCTGGACGTGGACGTGCCCAACACCGGGAAAAACCTCAACCAGCCGGGGTGTGCGGCTGTGAGCTACATGATCGGTTCCGACGGCCACACCCAGAACCCGCGGATCGAAAAGGTCGTGCCCGACGGTGATCTCGGCCAGGTCGGCGTGAGCATCGTCAAGCAGCTGGTCTACGTGAAGGGCGACCAGAACGGCACCGCCGCACCTGTGCAGACCTACTACGTCGCCGGCTTCAACCTGCCCGGCGACCCGGCGGCCAAGGCCAGGATCCTGGCCCAGTGCACGTTGCCGGGCTACCAGACCACTTGACCGCGCCGCACAACGGCTTTCGTGGAGTACCCCCTATACTCCGCCGGTTTTTGCATTCGCACCACGTTGCCTCTAGGGGCATACCACTACTTCCACGGAGTTGTCATGAGCATCGAAAACCTCGAACAGATCGCGCAGGCGATGGTGGCCACCGGCAAGGGCATCATCGCCGTCGACGAATCGACCGGGACGATCAAGAAGCGCTTCGACGCCGCCGGTGTCGAAAACACCGAGGAAAACCGTCGCGCCTATCGCGAGCTGTTGCTGACCACGCCCGGCCTGGGCGAGCACATCTCCGGCGCCATCCTGTACGACGAAACGATCCGGCAGAAGACCAAGGACGGCGTGCCGTTGGTCGAGGCCATGAAGAAGGCCGGCATCATCCCCGGCGTGAAGGTCGACAAGGGCGCGCACCCGCTCGCAGGCTTCCCTGGCGACGTAGTCACCGAAGGCCTGGACGGCCTGCGCGACCGCCTGAAGGAATATGCCCAGCTCGGCGCGCAGTTCTGTAAATGGCGCGCCGTGATCAAGATCACCGAGGATAACCCCAGCTCCACCGCCATCGAGGCGAACATGCACGCGCTGGCGCGTTACGCGGCGCTTTGCCAGGAAGCCGGCCTCGTGCCGATGGTCGAGCCGGAAGTACTCATGGACGATCCCGAGAGCAAGCACGACATCGACGTGAGCTACGAGGTGCACGAAGCCGTCCTGCGCAGCCTGTTCAACGCACTGTACGAGCAGAACGTGATGCTCGAAGGCACCATCCTGAAGGTCAGCATGGTCATCCCGGGCAAGTACGCGCCGAAGGAAGCGCAGGTCACGGCGGAAGACGTCGCCGACGCCACCGTCCGCGTGCTGAAGTCCTGCGTGCCCGCCACGCTGCCCGGTATCGTGTTCCTCTCGGGCGGCCAGAGCGACGAGCAGGCCACCGAGCACCTGAACCTGATCAACGAGCTGGGTCCGCATCCGTGGCCGGTCAGCTTCTCCTACGGTCGCGCCCTCGTGGCCGAAGCCCTGAATATCTGGTCGAAGGACCAACAGAAAAACGTAGCTGAGGCGCAGAAGGCGGTGTACGCCCGCGCGGAAGAAAACGGCGCCGCGGCGCTGGGTCAATGGAAGAAGCGCTAAGCGTCTTCCATTGACCCCGTAGGAGCGCGCCGTGCGCGCGACGTCTTTTCGCGAGGCCCCATGGGCTGGCGCGCAGCCCCCGGGTACCGCGAGGAGCTGTCGCGCGCAAGGCGCGCTCCTACGTCCACGTGTCGCATCGAGGGATCTGCTTAGAAGCGGTATTCCGCCGACACCGACGTCATGTTGGTCGACAGGTTCAGACCGCTTTTCTTCGCATCGTAGTGGTCGTAGTTGATTCCCAGGCTCCAGTTATTGCTGAAGTCGTAGCCCACGCCCGCACCGGCATACCAGCTGGTCTTGTCGAGATCGTGGCGATTGAAATCGTTGTTGCTCGTGCCGTGGCCCTTCCAGGCATACAGACCGGCGCGACCGCTGATGTACCACTGCGGATCGATGTTGAAGTGACCGTTCACGCCGGCCGTCCAGCCATGCAGTTCGGACTTGCGGCGATCGACCACGCGGTTGTCGTTGAAGACATTCTTCGCGTGGATGTTGCCGAGGTCGTTGTAGCCGGCCTCGACGCCGAGCGCGGCCCACGGGCTCACGGTCCAGCGATAGCCGCCATTGAGGGCATAACCGGTGTCGTGCCCGTCGTAGCGGCCCTTGTCGACCGAGGTGCGGCCGACGTTACCGTTGACGAACCAACCACCTGCGCCGTTGGCATCCTGCGCGAAAGCCGGGGCAGCGGCCATGCCGGCGGCGACCAGGGCGAGGGCGATAAGGGTCTTCTTCATGGTGGAACTCTCCTGCTTATTGTTCTTCTCGGCGCGGACGGCCGTAGGGGGACGCCGTTCGCGCAGGCGCACGAGCGGGGGTGCCGTGCGTGAAGAGTTAGATGGGGTGAGATGGAAAACATTCAATACTGGTCAGTGCAGTATTAAGAAACGATTAAGCCACGGCAGGAGAACGCCGTGGCTCAATCGCTCCGTTTAACATTTTTAGAAGCGGTACTCGCCCGCAAGCGACACGATGCCGGTGGAGCGCTTCAGACCACGCGACACGTCGCCCGTGGCGTTGTTACGGACCTTGCCTGCATCGGCATGGAAGTAGTCATAAGCGACGCCGACGCCAAAGTGTTCGTTGACGTCCCAGCCGGTGCCGAGGCCGGCGTACCAGCTGCCGCGGTCGGCGCGACCGCCGTTGGAGAAGCCAAGGTCCTGGCCCACACTGTTGTTGTAGTTCTGGTTGTTGTCGTTGGCGCGGAAGTAACCGCCGTGCGCGCTGATGTACCACTGCGGCACGAGGTTGATCTTGCCATTCACGCCGACCATCCAGCCGCGCAGCGCATTGCGTGTCGACTTCTGGTCGACATCCTGGCCGGACTCCAAAGCGTTCTTGACACGGTAATTACCGAGGTCCGCGTAGCCGGCCTCCAGACCGAGGCCGAGATCCGGGCCGACCTTCCAGCGATAACCGCCGAGCAGGCCGTAACCCGTGCGGCGACCTTTCTCGCCACGCAGGAAATTGAATCCATCGGAGTTGCTGCCGAAGCCGCCGGTGTCGCTGCCGTTGGTGCGGCCGACGTTGGCGCCGATGAACCAGTTACCGCTACCGACGGCCTGGCTGGGCTGGTAATTGCCGGAGACGGCGGGATTGCTGTCCTGGGCGAAGGCCGGAATGGCCGAAAACGAGACGCAAGAAACCGCAAGGGCAAGAGCTGCCTTTTTCATGGGGATGTTCCTTTTCTTTTCGGGGCGGCCACCATCCGTTGAAGGGGAGGGGAAGGTCGGTGGCCGTGGTCCATTAGAGCTACCCCTACCTGAAGAGATTCAAAAAACGCGGTCTAAAGATTAAGGCGGGGTTAACTTCCCGGGCCACGGCAGGTACGTCCACGACAAGCAGGCAGGCAATGCGCCACAATCGCGTTTTTTCCGCTGCCACTTACTGGAGAATGCCGATGACGACACGCCGCGAACGCGCTAACGCGATCCGCGCCCTGGCCATGGATAGCGTGGAGGCCGCCAAATCCGGCCATCCGGGCATGCCGATGGGCATGGCCGACATCGCCGAAGTCCTCTGGGGCGACTTCCTGCATCACAACCCGTCCAATCCGCATTGGCCGAACCGGGATCGCTTCGTGCTCTCGAACGGCCACGGCTCGATGTTGCAGTACGCTCTTCTCCACCTCACCGGCTACGACCTCGGCATCGAGGACCTCAAGCATTTCCGCCAGCTGGGCTTCCGCACGGCCGGCCACCCGGAGTTCCACCACACCCCGGGCATCGAGACGACCACCGGTCCGCTGGGCCAGGGCCTCGCCAACGCCGTGGGTTTCGCGCTCGCCGAGAAAGTGCTCGCGGCGCGCTTCAACCGGCCGGGCCACGACATCGTCGACCATCACACCTATGTGTTCGTCGGCGACGGCTGCTTGATGGAAGGCATTTCCCATGAAGTGTCATCGCTTGCCGGCACGCTGAAGCTGGGCAAGCTCGTCGCTGTCTACGATGACAACGGCATTTCCATCGACGGCGAAGTCCATGACTGGTTCACCGACGACACCCCTGCGCGCTTCCGCGCGTATGGCTGGAACGTGGTCATGGGCGACGACGGCAAGCCGGTCGACGGTCATGACGCCGACGCTGTCAAGAAGGCGATCACGGCCGCCACGGCGCAGAGCGAGAAACCCTCGCTGGTGATCTGCAAGACCGTGATCGGTTTCGGCGCGCCGAACAAGGAAGGTAAGGAATCCTCGCACGGCGCGGCGCTCGGTCCCGACGAAGTGAAGGCTGCGCGCGAGAAGCTCGGCTGGAAGTACGGCCCCTTCGAAATCCCGCAGGAGATGTACGCCTCGTGGAACGCGAAGGACGCCGGCGGCAAGGCCGAGCAGGCCTGGAACGATAAGTTCGACGCTTACGCGAAGGCGCATCCAGATCTCGCCGCCGAGCTGAAGCGCCGTTTCGCCGGCGAGTTGCCGGCAGGCTGGAAGGAAGGCGCCGACGCTTACATCAGGAAGATGCAGGCCGAAGGCCCCGTGGTCGCGTCACGCAAGGCCTCGCAGATGGCCCTCGACGCGTTCGGCCCGCTGCTGCCCGAGCTGATCGGCGGTTCCGCCGACCTCGCTCCGTCGAACCTCACGATCTGGAAGGGCTCGAAGAACGTCGCGACAGGTGGTGGGGAAGGCAACTACATCCACTACGGCGTGCGCGAGTTCGGTATGAGCGCGATCTCCAACGGTATCGCGCTGCATGGCGGCTTCCTCCCGTATGACGCCACCTTCCTGGTGTTCTCGGACTACGCCCGTAACGGCGTGCGCATGTCGGCGCTGATTCCGGCCCACGTCATCCACGTGTACACGCACGATTCGATCGGCCTTGGCGAAGACGGCCCGACCCACCAGCCCGTCGAGCACCTCGGCTCGCTGCGCCTCATTCCGAACAACCGCGTTTGGCGTCCCGCCGACGCCGTAGAGTCCGCGGTGTGCTGGAAGAAGGCGATCGAGCGCGCAGGCAATCCGTCCTGCCTGGTCTTCTCGCGCCAGAATCTCAAGCACAACCAGCGCACGGAACAGCAGGTGGCAGACATCGAAAAGGGCGGCTACGTCCTCTTCGAGCCGACGGAGAAGTTCAAGGCGATCATCATCGCCACGGGCTCGGAAGTGGGCATCGCTGTCGAAGCCGCCCATGCGCTTGGTGACCAGGGCGTGCCCATCCGTGTCGTTTCCATGCCCTGTACGGAAGAATTCGACGTGCAGCCGATCGAATACCGCGAAGGGGTGCTGCCTTCCTGGTGCCGCGCGCGCGTGGCGGTGGAAGCGGCCACCGAAGACTACTGGGGGAAGTACGTCGGCCTCGACGGAAAGACGGTAGGTATGACCACCTTTGGTGCGTCGGCTCCGATCGACAAGTTGTTCGAGCACTTCGGTATCACCACCACGGCGGTGGTGGATGCGGTGAAGAGCGTGATCAAGTAAACGTTGCAAAAAGAGGCCCCGAAAGGGGCCTCTTCATATCAGGGGCGTATAGTCCAGTGTCCTTTCCACCTGTGCAACTTGTCCCCGCAGACATTCGGATTGCCTGCGCAGTAAGGTAGGTCTCCCTTGCTTCCAGGCTTCCAATCGAATTCATTCGCAGACCAGACGGGGACAGCGCGATACGCAACCAGATTCCCATTAGGGAACACCGCAACGTAGCCGAGAGTGTGGTCGAGTACGGTGCCTGAATTACTAATCTCCTTTCGGGGCTTTTTTGCTTGAAACCGTATGTCATTCCCATGTGTGATAACTAATCCATGACCGACTTTCGCTTCCGTTGCACCTACCGTATTCGAGGTCCAAATTGCCTGTCCGTTGCGCGTTAGCACCATGTTTCCGTCGTGCTGAAATGCGATTGCGTGAGGTCCTCCCGTATGATGCACTTGCCCTCGTTTGAAAGTGAAGCCGTACGGAAATATCAAGGGATTGCCTTGGGCAAAGTAGTCGTTTCCGGTTCTCGATTGCCACCAGTCCCTGGGTTTCAGGATCATCGCTCGACCGAGCTCGGTGACCGCGAACATGTGCCATTCGCCTTGTGTTCCGGTCGACCAGACAGCATGACCTTCACCGTTATAGAGAACAAAATTTCCGTCTGTTTGCATGATTGCACGCACAGCACCCTTCCCGTGCGTGTACGTTGCCCATACCAGGTGTCCGTCGTTGCGATAGATGATGAAATTTCCATCTGTCTGCAGAGTAGCGAAGTATTTACCGCTGTCTGAATAGAGCCTCTGGCCCTGAGTGAGTGATTCACCACCCCGAAGGACCGCAGCTTCCGCTTGTAGGGCGATGGCGCTCCCGAGTGCTGTCATCAGCGCAGCGATTTTGAATTGCATCAACATGCTCTTTTATCCATTCATGGCCGTCAGTGGCAAAATGGATGTTAGATAGGCGCATGCTCAAACCGAGCAAGGTTTCCAGCATGAATAAGTGCGAGAAGTCGGTTTCTTTGCGTCGGCGATCCCTGAGTGATCGAAGGAGCGGGAATGGCGGGACTGCACGCTTGAGAGGTCGAGGAATGATCTCTCGCAATTATTTTATCGAGCCTTGGACGGCTGGCACATAAGAATCGGGGCGAATGCCGAGTGGTGGTTTCCCTATGTCGGCCATGGTGTCACGACCGTAACCTCTTACCTTGCCGATGGCGCTGAGGATCAGGAGGGCGGCATTGGTAATCAACTGCGTCGCTGGCGTGGCGTGGCGTGGCGGGATGGTCATCAGCGGAGATCTTACGTGTTCAGGGCGGTAGGTTCTGGGTAGATCGCTACCTGCGAAGACCGGCGATCTGATGTTCCATGGCGTCGCGGGCGCTTGATGGCCGAGCGCGACGGGGGGCGAGGAGATGCTTAATCGATTGTGTCCACCAGCCACCCATGATGTATGGGCCGCGGTATCAGGCATAACGTCAGACGCTTTAGCCGTCGGGCAGAATACGGTGCTGCCGAGGGCAGCAAACACGACCGTGCGCAGATACATAGGTTTTCCGGAAAAGGCGAAAGCTTGCTTTGATCGATAATAGGTCGTCTGGCCCAGTCGTAGTATCGGGCTCATACCGTGTCATTGCGTAGGAGTGGCCCATGGACAAGGAGGCAGTAGATCCTAGGCCCCAGCGATATTCGAGCCGAGGACGAAGAGTATGCACATGATCGCAAGAGCGATGCAGAAGCCTGCCGTGAGCATCTGCCCAAGACGTGGCCAGCCCTCTGTCCAGACGGCAAGCGCGAGGAACATGCCTGGCGCCACGCTCAGATAGCGCGTCATCGACGTGAGGGTGCCGGTGGATAACGGTGCCAGCAAGGTCAGCCCCGTAAATATCGCCATGTCTCGCCACCCTTTACGCCAACAGGTGACGACGCTGGCGATGGCGAGGATCGCCGCGGAAAAATTCAGGATTTCCGGGTTCCACGGTCTGACGATCTTGTGCGGGTGACTAAGATATTGCAGGAGAGCGGACCAGGGAACGGTCAACTGGCGTCCCCAGGCTACCTGGATGTCCTTGAAGGCGAGAGGATTGCCCGTGATCAGCCAAAGATAGGCCATATAGGCGATCAGTCCGCCCGCGATTGGCGCCAGTGCAATCAAGTCGCGCAGCCTTCGCTCACCGCGCAACCACACTGCCGCGAAGGCCGGTGCGAGGAAAATGCCATTGAACCGCGCGGCGGATGCAAATGCGCCAAGCGTTCCCGCAAAGCCCCATGATCTGTACGAACCCGCCAGCATCGATGCGCAGACAAGCGCAAAGAATAAGGGCTCGGTATGGGGAAGCGACATGAAGTAGGTCGCGGGCCAGAAACACGCGAAGACGACGGCGCTGTCCGCGAGGCGTGGGTTATCTGTCAGGTTCAGCACGAGTCGCCAGAGCAAGACAAGGGCGAGCAGGAACGACAGGTTGGCAACCAGCACCCCGGACCAGATCCACTCACCGGTTATTGCCGCTGCCTGGCGCCAGAGCAGGGGATGCAGAGGGAAGAATGCCCAACTTGCCTGGCGCGAGGTATCGAAGGGACGTTTTTCATATCCGTCGCGTGCGACGGCCCAGTACCAGCCCGCGTCGTTGACGATGGCGACCCTTCTCACGGCATCGGCCAATTGCTGGCCGGACAATTTGATGGTCGTCCGGTCGTCTTGTTTCCAGCGCTCAGCAGGGATGTGGGAAAAGGCCGGTACGGCGGCGAGAATGATGAGGATCAGGAGACGACTCACCAAGAACGGCAGAACGGCCCGCCTGAGAGAACGAGGCAATGCTACCCGACGGCGCCGGATGACAGGGCGCGGAAGGGCAGGGGAGGAATCGAGAGGCATGTCGATGAGCGTGCTTCCTGCAGGTTATTAGAGTGGCTCAGCCGGCGATAACTTCGCCCGCAAGCAAGACGATTTCGGCGGGTGTCTCGACAACCTTCCACGCGCCGGCAGCTTCCAGTTCTTCCCTGTCGCCAAAGCCCCAAAGCACGCCGACACCACGCACGCCGTTGGCTACCGCGCCCTCGATATCGAACAGGCGGTCGCCGATCATCAGCGTATCGTCGGCGGGGTGACCGAAATCGGCCAGCGCGGCTGCGATCATCTCCGCTTTTTCGCTATGCGCGGTGGCCGGCGGCGGTGCGTAGAGGCGTTCGAACAGGTGGCCGAAGGGCAGGTGGGCGAGGATCGGTTCGGCATGCGCGCGCACCTTGCTCGTGACCACCGCGAGACGGTGCCCTGCATCGACCAAAGCGGCGACCATGTCACCGATGCCGTCGTAGACGGTGTGCTCGGACCAGCCGATCTCGCGGAAGCGTTGCGAGTACGCCGCGACAGCGGCTTCCACGCGATCGCTGTCGCCGTCCAGCACCGCGCCGAAGCTTACCCGCAGCGGCGGGCCGATCCAGGAGCGGAGAATGCGGTCGTCCGGGGCCTCCGCGCCGACACTTGCCAGTGAGTGGCGAACGCCGGAGAGGATGCCGAGTTCCGAGTCGATAAGGGTGCCGTCGAGATCGAACAGGACGAGCATTACTTCGCTTCCGCCCTGGCCTTGAGCGCGGCCACGGCTGGCAGTTCCTTGCCTTCGAGGAACTCGAGGAACGCGCCGCCGCCGGTGGAGATGTACGAGACGCCGTCCTCGATGCCGTATTTGTCGACGGCGGCGAGCGTGTCGCCGCCGCCGGCGATCGAGAAGGCCTTGGATGCGGCGATGGCGCGAGCCAAGGTTTCCGTGCCTTTGCCGAACGCGTCGAATTCGAACACGCCGACCGGGCCGTTCCAGACCACGGTGCCCGCCTTGGCGATCAGGTCGGCATAGCGCCTCGATGTGTCGGGACCGATGTCGAGGATCATCTCGTCGTCGCCCACCTGGTCCACGGCCTTCACGGTGGCCTTCGCGCTCGCCGAGAACTCGGTGGCGACCACGACATCGGTGGGCACGGGCACGTCGGCGCCGCGTGCCTTGGCATCGGCCATGATTTTCTTCGCGGTATCGAGCAGGTCGGCCTCGACCAGCGATTTGCCGATCGTGTGGCCCGCGGCCAGGATGAAGGTGTTGGCGATACCGCCGCCGACGATGAGCTGGTCGACGCGATCGACGAGGTTCTGTAGCAGTTCAAGCTTGGTGGACACCTTGGAGCCGGCAACGATGGCGAGCAGCGGGTGGTTGGGATTCTCGAGCGCCTTACCCAGTGCATCGAGCTCCTTCGCCAGCAGCGGGCCTGCTGCGGCGACCGGCGCGAAGCGGATCACGCCATGGGTCGACGCCTGGGCGCGATGCGCGGTGCCGAACGCGTCCATGACGAAGACGTCGCACAGCGCGGCGTACTTCTTCGAAAGACCCTCGTCGTCCTTGCCTTCTCCAACGTTCATGCGGCAATTCTCCAGCACCACGACCTCACCCTCCGCGACGTCCACGCCGCCGAGGTAGTCGCGCACCAGGCGCACGTCCTTGCCGAGCTTCGCGCCGAGCCAATCGGCGACAGGCTTCAGCGAGGACGCTTCGTCGAACTCGCCTTCCTTCGGCCGGCCCAGGTGCGAGATGACCATGACCTTCGCGCCGGCGTCGCGAGCGGCGACGATGGTGGGCAGCGAGGCGTCCAGGCGCTGGGTGGAAGTGATCTTTCCGTTCTCCACGGGGACGTTCAGGTCCTCGCGGATCAGCACGCGCTTGCCGCGCAGGTCGAGGTCTTGCATGCGGATGACGGACACGTTGGGCTCCAGCGCTCGGGACGAAGGCCGCTATTGTCCTTGGCGGGGACGGACCGGCGCAAATCCGGCGGTCGCGGCAGCGCGGCAAGGCTTCGCGCGTAGGCCCGGCTAGAATCCCGTCAACCCCGAAGGAAAGCCTGTATGTCCCTCGTCCTTTATACCTACTGGCGCTCCAGTGCCGCCTACCGGGTTCGCATCGTGCTGAACCTGAAGGGCCTTGACTACGAGGCGCGGCCGGTGCACCTCGTCAACGAGGGCGGCCAGCACCTCAAGCCCGATTACCGTGCCTTGTCGCCGCAGGCTCAGCTCCCCACGCTGCTCGACAATGGGCGTGTGGTGCGCCAGTCGATGGCGATCATGGAATACCTCGACGAAACCCGACCCGAGCCGGCGCTGATGCCGAAGGACGCGCCGGGCAGGGCGAAGGTGCGCGAGCTCATGCAGGCCGTGGGCACGGATATCCACCCTGTGGGAAACCTGCGCGTATTGAAGGCGATCGAAGCGGAGTTCGGTGCCGATCAGGCGGGGAAGGAGGCCTGGTCGCGGCGTTGGATTTCGCAGGGCTTCGACGGGCTCGAGAAGCTGCTGGCCGATGGGACGGCGGGTCGTTTCAGTTACGGGGATGCGCCCAGCCTCGCCGATGCGTGCCTCGTGCCGCAGCACTACAACGCCGTGCGCTGGGGCGTGGACCTGACGCCGTATCCGACAATCCGGCGGGTGGTCGAGGCTTGCCAGGCGCTGGAGGCATTTCGAAAGGCCGCCCCCGAAGTGCAGCCGGACGCCCCGTAGGAGCGCGCCCTGCGCGCGACAGCTTTTGAGGCCTGGAGCAACAGGGCCTGTGGTTCTCCGCGAAAAGCTCTCGCGCGCAGGGCGCGCTCCTACAAGGCGATCCAGGGGTGCGTCAGACCCCGATGCCGTACGGGTCGCTGGAAGCGAACTCGTTGCCAGTGGAGCCCTCGGACAAGCGGATCTTCAACGCCAGGCCGTCGCGCGAGTCGGCCTTGTTGAGGCATTCCTCGAGGGTGATCTGGCCTTCCTTGTAGAGGCGGTACAGCGATTGGTCGAAGGTCTGCATGCCTTCCTGCAGGCTGCGGTCCATGGCGTCCTTCACCTCGTGGATCTGGCCTCGGCGGACCATGTCGCGAATCAGCGGGGTGTTGAGCAGGACTTCCGTGGCCGGCATGCGGCGGCCGTCCTTGCCGATGACCAGGCGCTGGCTGATCACCGCGCGCAGGTTCAGCGCGAGGTTCATCAGCACGTTCTTGTGTGCTGATTCCGGGAAGAAGTTGAGGATGCGCTCCAGCGTCTGGTCAGCATTATTGGAGTGCAGGGTCGCCAGGCACAGATGGCCGGTTTCGGAGAAGGAAATCGCGGCTTCCATCGTCTCGGTGTCGCGAATTTCGCCGATCATGATGACATCCGGCGCTTCACGCATCGCGTTCTTCAGCGCCTCGTGATAGCTGTGGGTATCGAGGCCCACCTCGCGCTGGTTCACGATGGAACGCTTGTGCCGGTGCAGGTACTCGATCGGATCCTCGATCGTGAGGATATGGCCCGAGCTATTGGTATTGCGGTGGTCGAGCATGGCCGCCAGGGTGGTGGACTTACCCGAGCCGGTGGCACCGACAACCAGGATAAGGCCGCGCGGCTCCATGATCAGCTCACGGAAGATACCCGGCAACTGGAGCTCTTCCAGCGAAGGAATCTCGCTCTTGATCGCACGGATGACCATGCCGATCTCGCCACGCTGCTTGAAAACGTTGATACGGAAGCGGCCGGCCTCCTTCACGGCCAGCGCCATGTTCAGTTCGAGGTCGCGCTCGAACTGGGGCACCTGGCCTTCATCCATCAGGGAATAGGCGATCTTCTTGACCATGCCGCTGGGCAGGCCCGTGTTACCAAGCGGGTAAAGCTTACCTTCCACCTTGATGTTCACAGGGGCACCGGTCGTCAGGAACATATCCGACGCGCCCTTGTCCACCATCAGCTTCAGGAAATAACCGATATCCACCTAAACCCCCGTTGGTTCGCATTACAATCGAGACGACGGTCTCCCGACCTTCTATATCGACAATATCTCGCAAAGCTGTAAGAGGAACGAGTGATGGTGCACAACTTGCCGTCGAACGCCCTGCCAAAGGGCCGCCGGCTCCTTGCCCAGGCCGCTCTGGCCCTGGTTTTCGCCACCCTGGCGGGCTGCGCAAGCACCCCCCCGCCCGATGGCTCCATGAACCAGGCCCTGGCCCAGTTACAGGCCGCTCGCGATGCCGGTGCTGCCGATTACGCGCCGGTGGACCTCGATTATGCCCAAAGTAAGTTCCGCCAGGCGCAGGCAGCCATGGCATCGAAGAAATATGACGACGCCGTCGTGCTAGCCGAGGAGTCGCGCGCGGATAGCGAGCTGGCCCGTGCCAAGTCACGCCTGGGCGCCGCACGTGCCCAGAATTCGTCAAAGAGCAAGGAAAACGCGCAGATGCGCGTGGAAATGATCGACAACCACCAGAACGACACGGTGGCGATCCCGAACAACGTGCAGGAGACGGAATCCGTCCTGCCCGAGGCCACGGACAACACCCCGCCGCCGGTCGGCGGCCAGACCCAGCCGCTGAACGATAACGGCGGCGGTTACATCCAGCCGCAGAACGACCAGCCGCAGCCGAACAACCAGGGAGGCCAGTGATGAAGCGCTACACGATCCTCCTCTCCAGCCTTGCCCTGGTCGTTTCGGCCGGCGCGGCCGTGGCCGCCACGGATGACCTCGACGTCCGCCGCCTGAACACCAGCCTGGACCAGCTTTCGTCGGATCCCGTCCTGGGCGCCTATGCGCAGGCCGAGCAGTCCCGTGCCCGCGAAGCCATCGGCCAGATGTCCCAGTTCAAGCCGAAGGACAAGCAGCACGCCCACTACCTGTACATCGCCGAGCGTCGCGTCGACATCGCGAAGGCCATGGCGCAGTTCCAGGATGCCCAGGCCAAGAGCGCCCAGCTCGACCGCGAGCACGACGCCATCCTGCTCGAGGCCAGCCGCCTCGATACCGAGATGGCCCGCCGCCAGCTCGAGCAGCAGCGTCAGCAGAACCAGATGATCCAGGAAGAGGCCGCCCGCCTGCAGCAGCAGGGCGTCGAGTACTCCCAGGCCCTTGATCAGGCCAAGGCCGAGGGCGAGAAAGCCCGCCAGGTCGCGGCCGCGCAGGCCAGGGTGGCGAACGCCGCCAAGAAGCAGGCCGCGCTGGCTGAATCTGCGGCCCGCGCCATGCGCGACCTGAACTCGTCCGACGGCGGCGCCCCGGCCAATACGCCAGCCACTGGCTCGTCGAAGAAGAAGTCCTCGGGCGGTAACTGACCCCCGAGCGCATCGCGCGCAAGCGCGCTCCTACAGGCGGCAGTTGTAGGAGCGTGCTTGCACGCGATGGCCGCCGCCCGCCCGGCGCAACGCCTGGCGCCCACCTGCCGCGTAAGTCGTTGCCGATGCAACTTTTTTTACGCGAGGTTTTGCGAAAATTCTCTCTTGCAGCCCCCTTGGCGGGGGAGTAGCTTGGATCTCCCGTCACTCAAAAAACACGTGACGGGTTCCTGCCGGAGCATGCGTTGAAGTTCACCAGGCACGCCCATCGCGAATCCTCAGCTTTCCCGATGCCAAGCCGTGCCCGCATGGCTCCCCTCACGACCGTCCCGCGCCGCGGGCCGGCCCTAACGCGAGGAGATCTGCAATGTTCGAAAACCAGCAGCGTGACGACGTCGAGAAGTTCATCCATGCCAACGTCGAAACCCGTCGTCTCTATTCCCAACATCAGGAACTGAACAAGAAGCTCGAGGAAGCCGGCCGCGGATGTCTTCCATTAAGCGACCGAGACCTCACCCAGATGAAGCGGGATAAGCTGCACGCTAAGGAAAAACTCGAACGAATGTGGGATTCCTGGCAAGCCTCAAGATCTCATTGAGAAAGTCATGTAGGAGCGCGCTTGCGCGCGACCGGCACCCGGAAGCACCGCAGGCAGTAAAGGAAAGGGCGCGCATGTCGCGCCCTTTTTGTTGCCCGGCGCCCGGGAACCGCTCGCCGAATACGAGGTCTCGCCTACATCCTTTCGCCGTAGCCTTAACAGCGGGGGATCGAACCGCCGCGCCACCCACTATCATGGGCACCCAAAGGGCGGGGTCGAAGGGGCTCCGCCGGCTTACCTATGGAGTTCGAATGAAGGTTCATGACAGCGTCCTCGATCTGATCGGCCGCACCCCCATGGTGCGCGCCCAGCACCTGGATACCGGCCGTTGCGAGCTGTTCCTGAAGCTGGAAAGCGCCAACCCCGGCGGTTCGGTCAAGGACCGCATCGGCATGTCGATGATCGAAGGCGCCGAGCGCGCAGGAAAGATCAAGCCGGGCGACACGCTGGTCGAAGGCACGGCCGGCAATACCGGCCTGGGCCTGGCGCTGGTCGCCCAGCAGAAGGGCTACCGCCTGATCCTGGTCGTGCCCGACAAGATGAGTCGCGAAAAGATCTTCAACCTGAAGGCGATGGGTGCCGAGGTCGTGCTCACGCGTTCCGATGTGGCCAAGGGTCACCCCGAGTATTACCAGGACATGGCCGAGCGCATCGCGCGCGAAACCCCGGGTGCGTATTTCATCAACCAGTTCGGCAATCCGGACAACCCGCTGGCCCACGTGCAGACGACCGGCCCGGAAATCCTCGACCAGCTCGATGGCAAGGTCGACGCCATCGTCGTCGGTTGCGGCTCATCCGGGACCATGAGCGGACTCACCGCTTACCTGCGCGAGCACTCGCCGAACACCAGGATCATCCTTGCCGATCCCGTCGGCTCGATCCTGGCCGAGTACATCAACGAGGGCACGCTCTCCGAGAAGTCTGGCTCGTGGATGGTGGAAGGTATTGGCGAAGATTTCCTGCCGTCGATCAGTGATTTCTCGATGGTCGAGAAGGCTTATGCGATTTCTGACAAGGAGAGCTTCCTTGCGGCGCGCGAACTGCTGGCGAAAGAGGGCGTGCTCGGTGGCTCTTCGACGGGCACTCTGTTGTCGGCCGCGCTCAAGTACTGCCGCGAACAGACCGAGCCGAAGCGCGTGGTGACCCTGGTCTGTGATACCGGCAACAAATACCTATCGAAGATGTACAACGACTACTGGATGCTCGATAACGGCTTCATTGAGCGCGAGCACTACGGCGATCTGCGCGACCTCATCCTTCGCCCTTATGCACGCCGCGACACTGTGGTCGTCAAGCCGGATGACATGCTGGTCACTGCTTACAACCGTATGAAGCTGTACGACGTCTCGCAGCTCCCGGTCATGGAGGGCGATCGCATCGTCGGTATCCTCGACGAATCGGACGTGCTGTTGCACGTACACGCCGATGAAACGAAGTTCCGCGACCCGGTATCGACGGCGATGATCGCCTCGCCCGAAATGATCCAGGTGACCTCATCGATTGAGTCGCTGATGTCGGTGTTCGAAAAGGGCCACGTCGCCATCGTCGTCGATGGTGAACAGTTCCTCGGCCTCATTACCCGTATCGACTTGCTCAACTACCTGCGCCGCAAGGTCAATTAAGGATCAAGGGGAAAGACCATGTGTGGAATCGTTGCTGCCGTCGCACAGCGTGACATTGCGCCCATCCTCATCGCGGGCCTCAAGGCCCTGGAGTACCGCGGATACGATTCCGCGGGCATGGCCATTGCCGACGAAGGTGAAATCCGCCGCGTACGCGCCAAGGGCAAAGTGCGCGAGATGGAAGCCCTGTACGACGCCGATCCGATCCCCGGGGGCACGGGCATCGCGCACACGCGCTGGGCCACGCATGGCGTGCCCAGCGAGGTGAATGCCCACCCGCACGTCCAGGGCCGTATTGCCATCGTGCATAACGGCATCATCGAGAATTACGCCAGCCTGCGCGAAGGCCTGCAGGCCAAGGGCCGTACCTTCCATTCGCAGACCGATACGGAAGTGATGGGCGCGGTCATCGATGAACATGTTCAGGCCGGCAAGTCGCTGCGCGATGCCGTCACCGCCGCCGTGCGCGAGCTGGAAGGCGCGTATGCCATCGCGGTCATGAGCCTGGATGAGCCGGGCCGCATCGTGGGTGCGCGCCGTGGCTGTCCGCTACTGGTCGGCATTGGCATCGGTGAGCACTTCCTTGGCTCCGACGCGCAGGCGCTGATCAAGGTCACCAACCGGATGATGTACCTGGAAGAAGACGACATCGTCGAGATCACCCGGAACGGTGTCGAGGTGTTTGATATCGAAGGTAATGCGGTCGATCGCGCGGCACACGAAAGCGAGATCAGTGCCGATGCCGTCGAGCGTGGCGAATACCGCCATTACATGCAGAAGGAAATCTTCGAGCAGCCGCGTGCGGTCGCCGATACCCTGGAAGGACGCATTGGCCCGCACGGTGTCCTGCCCAACATCTTCGGTATCGATGCCGATCCGATCCTCGACAAGACCCGTGGCATCCACATCGTGGCCTGCGGTACCAGCTACCACGCTGGCATGGTGGCCAAGTACTGGATCGAAGACCTCGCGCGCATTCCCGTCGTGGTCGAAGTGGCTAGTGAATACCGCTATCGCGATGTCGTGGTGCCCGAAGACACCTTGTTCGTCGCGATTTCCCAGTCAGGCGAGACGGCCGACACCCTGGCCGCCATGCGCGAATCGCGCCGCCGCGGTTATCTGGCCACGTTTGCCATCTGCAACGTGCCGGAGTCGTCGGTGGTGCGCGAATCGGATCTGCGCCTGATGACGCGCGCGGGCCCGGAAATTGGCGTGGCCTCAACGAAGGCCTTCACCACGCAGCTTGCCGCCTTCGCCCTGCTAGCGCTGGATCTGGGGCGCCGGCGCGGTCTGGATCAGGCGAAATACCTGGCGCAGTGCCAGGAGTTACAGTCGCTGCCCCGTTATATCGAGAACGCGCTTAAGAGCGAAGACCAGATCGTCGCTATCGCCGAGCACTTCGCGGCGAAGCAGCACGCCCTGTTCCTCGGCCGTGGCGCTCAATACCCGGTGGCGCTGGAAGGCTCGCTCAAACTCAAGGAAATTTCCTACATCCACGCTGAAGCGTATCCGGCGGGTGAGCTGAAGCACGGTCCGCTAGCCCTGGTCGATGAGAACATGCCGATCGTGGCGGTGGCGCCGAACGGGCCGCTGCTCGATAAGCTGAAGTCGAACCTGCAGGAAGTACGGGCGCGTGGTGGTGAGCTGATTGTGTTTGCCGACGAGCGTGTCGAAATGGATACCGATACGGAGCGGCTCGCCACGGTGCTTGTCGACGGCGGTGGTGACCTGATTGCACCCGCCGTGTTTACAGTGCCGATGCAGTTGCTTGCGTATCACGTGGCGGTTCAGCGGGGTACGGATGTGGATCAGCCGCGTAATCTGGCCAAGTCGGTGACGGTGGAGTGAGGACCAGGCAAGCTGCTCGGCGGGGCTACTTGCGTTGAGGCGCCAGTTCGCTTTCTTTGCGACCGCTGGCGCAGTCGCCTTTATCGTTGATGCCGGTGTTCTCTATGTCGCGCTTGCGATCGGTATGGGGCCCTTTGCGGGACGCGCGCTTTCGTTTTCGTGCGCGGTCGTCACCACGTGGCTGATCAACCGCACATTCACATTCCGGCCCCCCGAAGGTCGCGGACTACTGGCCGAGTTCATTCACTATCTTGCGGCGATGTCCGTAGGCGCGGTTGTCAACTATGGAGTTTACAGCGTAGCCATCCTGACGCTTCCACGGTCGACATGGTCACCCTTGATCGCGGTAGCGGTGGGCGTCGGCGCTGGTCTTGTCTTCAACTTCATTGGCGCGAAGTTCTGGGTTTTCAGGCACCGCTAGCCAGCGGTGCCAACACATGGATAAGGTCGTCTTCCCACGTGGGTAGGGTGAGCGCGAAGTCGTGACGCACTCGCTGCGTTTCCAGTAGCGACCACGCGGGACGCTTCGCCGGAGTAGGGAAGTCGGCGCTGCGGATGGCGCGCACGGGTACGCGGTGCGGTAACGCACCCAACGCGGCGGCTCGTTCAACGATGACCTCGGCAAAACCATGCCATGTCGTGCCGCCGGTCGCGGTGAGGTGGTAAATGCCCTGCCTGCGGTCGCGCCTGGCCATCCAGTTGGAAGCAATGCGCGCCGTAGTGTCGGCAAGCAGGGGCGCGCTGGTAGGGCACCCATGCTGATCGGAGACTACACGTAGCTCATCGCGCTCTTTCGCCAGCCGCAACATCGTGGTGAGGAAGTTGCGGGCTCGCAGGCTATACACCCACGCGGTGCGTAGCACGAGGTGATCTGCGCCACTCGCCGCGAGCGCCTCTTCGCCGGCCAACTTCGTCCGCCCGTAAACATTGAGGGGTGCCGTGGCGTCATCTTCCCGGTACGGGCGTGACGAGTCGCCAGCGAACACGTAATCCGTGGAGTAGTGAATGACCGCAGCGCCCAAGCGGTGGCATACCTCGCCGAGTGCGCCCGGTAGCAGCGAATTCATGGTTTCGGCGGCGGTGAGGTCGTCCTCCGCGGCATCCACCGCGGTATAGGCGGCAGCGTTCACGACCAAGGCGGGGCGCTCGGCAAGGATCGTGGCGCGCACCGCGCTGAGATCCGACAGGTCGCAAGCGATGTCGCCATTCAGGCCGCACCGCGTCACTGTGGTGACCGTGCCCAGCGGGGCAAGCGATGCTCGCAGGTACCAGCCAAGCTGGCCGTCGCCGCCCAGGAGAACGATCTTCACCCTGGATAGTCCGGCAGCCGCTCGAGCGGAACCTCGTCAAAGAACGGTGCGCGGCGATCCTTTTCCGAAAGTTCCGGGTTGCTCAACGGCCAGTCGATCGCGAAGCGGGCATCGTCCCAGCGAATCGCAGCATCGCCTGCGCGATCGTAAGCCGTGGTGCACTGGTAGGTGAACGTGGCGTGTTCCGAGACCACGCAGAATCCGTGGGCGTAGCCGGGCGGAATCCACAGATGCCGCTTGTTGTCGGCAGAGAGCATGATGCCGACGTAACGTCCTAAGGTGGGTGACGTGGGGCGGATATCCACGGCGACGTCGTAGACCTCGCCCTCCAGCACGCTGACGAGTTTGCCTTGCGGGTTGGGCCACTGGTAGTGCAGGCCGCGCAGTACGCCACGGCTTGAGCGCGAAACATTCGACTGGACGAACGCCGCGTCAATGCCTGCTTCAGCGAAGCGCGCCTGATTGAATCCCTCATAGAAGAAGCCACGCTCGTCGCCGAACACGGTCGGTTCAATCAGGATCACGCCCGGCAGCTCGGTATCGTGGCACTTCATCGGGTCGGCCCTTGTTCGGCCAGGCGTAGCAGGTACTGTCCATAGCCGATCTTCGCCAGCGGTGCCGCGAGTGCTTCCAACTGCTGCCGGTCGATCCAGCCGTTGACGAAAGCGATCTCCTCGGGGCAGCAGATCTTGAGGCCCTGGCGATTCTCGATGGTCTGGATGTAGTTGCCCGCTTCCATGAGGGACTCGTGCGTGCCGGTGTCGAGCCATGCGTGGCCGCGACCAAGCTGCTCCATGTTCAACTGGCCCGCGCGCAGGTAGTGGCGGTTCAGGTCGGTGATTTCGAGCTCGCCGCGCGGCGAGGGTGTGAGCTCCGCGGCATAAGCCGGGGCGTGCTCGTCGTAGAAATAGAGGCCCGTCACGGCATAGTTCGAACGCGGGTGCGTCGGTTTTTCCTCGATTTCAATGACCCTGCCGTCGGCATCGAACGACGCCACGCCGTATCGCTCCGGATCCTTCACCTGATAGCCAAAGATCGTTGCGCCATGGTCGCGAGCCGATGCGCGGCGCATGCGCTCAACGAGGCCATCGCCATAGAAAATATTATCGCCAAGCACCAGGGTGCTCGGCGCGCCGTCCAGGAAATCCCGACCGATAAGCAGGGCTTGGGCGAGCCCGTCCGGCGAAGGCTGCACCGCATAGCGGATGGCGATGCCCCATTGCGAGCCATCCCCTAACAAGCGCTGGAACATATGCTGTTCGTGCGGCGTGTTGATCACGAGGATGTCGCGGATACCCGCGAGCATCAGCGTGCCCAGCGGGTAGTAGATCATAGGCTTGTCGTACACCGGCAGGAGCTGCTTGCTCACCGCCTGGGTAATCGGGTGCAGCCGGGTGCCTGCGCCACCGGCCAGGAGGATGCCTTTGCGTGCTTTCATGCGCCGAGCCGCTCCATGCGATAGCTGCCATCCAGTATCCCGGCCACCCAGGGCTGGTTGGCGAGGTACCAGTCGATGGTGCGGTTGAGGCCGCTGGCGAAATCGTGGCGGGGGCGCCAGCCGAGCTCGTTCTGGATCTTGCTCGCGTCGATCGCGTAGCGGCGGTCGTGACCGGGGCGATCACGCACAAAACGAATCAGTTCCCGGCGCGGCGTCGTGGCGGGCCGGCGCTCGTCGAGCAGGTCACAGATGGCGTGCACCACGTCGATGTTCATGCGCTCGCTGTCGCCGCCCACGTTGTAGGTTTCGCCCGGGCGGCCGCCCGCGAGTACCGCGAAGATCGCTTCACAGTGATCCTCCACGTATAGCCAGTCGCGCACATTGCGGCCGTCGCCGTATACCGGCAAGGCTTCACCTGCCAGCGCCTTCTGTACGACCAGGGGGATCAGCTTTTCGGGAAACTGCCAGGGCCCATAATTGTTCGAGCAATTCGTGGTCAAGGTCGGCAATCCGTAGGTGTGGTGGAAGGCGCGGACCAGATGGTCCGATGCGGCCTTGCTCGCCGAGTACGGGGAGTTGGGGGCGTACGGTGTGTGTTCGCTGAAGCGCCCTTCGTTGCCAAGCGAGCCGTAGACTTCATCGGTAGAGATGTGAAGGAAGCGGAAGGCGGCGGCCTCGGCCGCCGAGAGGGTGCCCAGATGCTCGCGCGCGGCCTCCAGCAAGGCCAGGGTGCCATTGACGTTGGTTTCAACGAAGGCGGCCGGGCCATCGATGGAGCGGTCGACGTGCGATTCGGCCGCGAAATTCACGATCGCCGCCGGGCGATGGTCGCGAAGCAGCGCGGCCACCAGCGCCTTGTCGCCAATATCACCGTGGATGAACCGGTGATCCTGATCCCCATCGAGGCTGGACAGGGTCGCGAGGTTGCCCGCGTAGGTCAATTTGTCCAGGTTAACGACACGATGGCCGGCGTTCACGGCCATATGGACGAAGTTACCGCCAATAAAGCCGGCGCCGCCAGTAACGAGCAGAGTATCCATGGAAAACCTTATGGCCTGGCCACGGCATTGCGGCAAGGGGCGCGCGGATTATGACCGAAGGCGCACGGACCGTGCGTGCGTGCCGTAGATGAATGCCGCTTCAGCCGCTTACGGAATTCCGACCCAGCGAAACGGTAATATAGGACGCTTTGCTCCGCCCCCTGCATGGGGGTTCGGTCAGGATTTCCGGGAAAAACAATGGCTTCCAAAAAGACTCCTCGCGCGTACGGCTTGGGCACCCTTGCCATCCATGCCGGCCAGCACCCGGATCCGTCCACCGGGGCGATCATGACCCCGATCTACGCGACCTCCACCTACGTCCAGTCGAGCCCGGGCGTGCATAAGGGTTACGAGTATTCGCGGACGCAGAACCCGACACGCATGGCCTACGAGGCGTGCGTGGCCGCGCTTGAAGGCGGCGTCGCCGGGTTTGCATTCGGTTCCGGGCTGGCGGGCGCCGCTACCGTGCTCGACATGCTCGATACGGGCAGCCACGTCATCGCTATGGATGACCTTTACGGTGGCACCTACCGGTTGTTCGAGCGCGTTCGTCGCCGCTCCGCCGGCCTGGATTTCAGCTTCGTCGATCTGAACGACACCGCGGCGCTCAAGGCAGCGCTGAAACCGAACACCCGCATGATTTGGGCAGAGACGCCCACGAACCCGATGCTGAAGCTGGTCGACCTGGCCAAGTTGTCGGCCTTTGCGAAGAAGCACGGGCTTATTCTTGTCGTCGATAACACCTTCTGCTCGCCGATCCTGCAGCGCCCGATCGAATATGGCGCGGATCTCGTGCTGCATTCGGCGACCAAGTACCTCAACGGTCATTCGGACATGGTCGGCGGCATTGTTGTTGCCGCGAACAAGGAAATGGCCGAACAGATGGCGTTCCTGCAGAACTCTGTCGGCGCGGTGTCGGGCCCGTTCGACTCGTTCCTGGCGATGCGTGGCCTGAAGACGCTGCATTTGCGTATGAAGGGTCACTGCGAATCGGCGCTGGATATCGCCCGTTGGCTTGAGAAGCATCCGGGTATCGATCGCGTCATCTACCCGGGCCTGAAGTCGCATCCCCAGCACGCGCTTGCGCGCCGGCAGATGGATGGCTTTGGCGGCATCATTTCGGCGGAAGTGAAGGGTGGTCTGCGTGCTGCCCGGAAGATGCTCGAGCGTTGCGAGTTGTTCGCGCTGGCTGAGTCGCTTGGTGGCGTCGAGAGCCTTATCGAACATCCGGCAATCATGACGCATGCGTCGATTCCGCCGGCTACACGCAAGCGGCTAGGGATCAGCGATGGTTTGATCCGCCTTTCCGTCGGTGTTGAGGATGTGGAAGACCTACGCGCTGAGCTTGGCTCGGCCCTAGGTCGTTGATGTCATGAGCGACCTGCTGCGCGCTGTATGGCGCTACCGTCATTTTATTTCGTCATCTGTGCGAAACGACCTCAAGGCGCGTTTTGCGCGTAGCCGGTTGGGTGCGGCATGGATGATCCTGCAGCCGCTCGCGCAGGTTGCCATTTATTCGGTGGTGCTATCTCGGGTCATGGGTGCAAAGCTTCCGGGTATTACCAACGAGTACGCTTACTCGATCTATCTCATGTCAGGCATGTTGGCATGGTCGCTGTTCTCCGAGGTGGTTACACGTTCGCTGACGCTGTTTGTAGACAACGGCAACCTCATGAAGAAAATTTTCTTCCCAAGAGCGACATTGCCATTCATTGCCGTAGGCTCGGCCTTGGTTAGCAATCTGTTGTTGTTGGTAGCTACCCTGGCGATCTTCGCAATCGTTGGGCATATGCCCACACTGGCGCTTGCGTGGCTGCCCCTGCTCGTGGCGGTACTCGTCGCATTCTCGCTTGGCCTTGGCTTGGTATTGGGCGTCGTGAACGTGTTCGTCCGTGATGTCGGCCAAGTGATGACCGTGGTGTTCCAGCTCTGGTTCTGGGTCACGCCCATTGTATACATGCCCTCGATCCTGCCCGGTGGCTTTGCAAAAGTCATCGCCGCCAACCCCATGTATTACGTGGTAAAGGCATACCAGGACGTCCTGCTCAATGGACGCACCCCCGATCTTGTGCCGTTGACGTGGACGGCCGTCGGTAGTCTCGTATTGCTCGGCCTTGGCTTTCTGATGTTTCGCCGTGCGGCGCCTGAAATGGTGGATGTCCTGTGATGCCCAATGTCCTTGAAGTCAACGGACTCGGAAAGGCGTTCCGCGACTATGGCAGCGAATTCAAGCGTTTCGCTACGTGGTTCGGCATGAAGGTCAAGCCGCGTGATGAACACTGGGTGTTGCGCGATATCAGTTTCGCGGTTGGACGCGGCGAGGCTATCGGCATCGTTGGCCAGAACGGCGCGGGCAAGAGCACCTTGCTCAAGCTAATCACCCGTACGCTGATGCCCAGTGAGGGAACGGTTGCCGTGCACGGGCGCATAGCAGCGATTCTTGAGCTTGGCATGGGATTCAGCGCTGACCTTACCGGTCGTCAGAATGTGCACCACGCCGCGGGCCTCATGGGCTTCTCGCGCGAACAGATCGATACGGCCATGCCGGAGATAGAAGCCTTCGCCGAAATTGGCGATTACTTCGATGAGCACGTGCGCACGTACTCCAGTGGTATGCAGATGCGCGTCGCCTTTAGCGTGGCCACGGCCTTCCGCCCTGACATTCTCATCGTCGATGAGGCGTTGTCGGTGGGCGATGCGTACTTCCAGCACAAGTGCTTCAAGCGCATCAAGGAATTTCGTGAGCAGGGTACTAGCCTCATGATCGTGTCGCACGATAGCGGCGCTATCCAGGGCTTGTGTGACCGCGCCATCCTGCTGAATCAGGGGCGGGTGCTTCAGGATGGCGACCCCGTGGTAGTGATGGATGCATACAACGCGCTTATCGCCGAGCGTGAAAATTCGACCATGAAGGTCGAGCGCCTCGAAACGGGGCAGACTCAAACGATTTCGGGCTCGCTCGAGGCTGTGGTCGACAGCATTGCGCTGCACGGCACCGACGGCGAGGCCATTGAGTTCATCGATGTCGGGCAGGATATCGAACTGCGGGTTGATGTCGACGTACGCGCCGACATCCCGCGGCTGGTGCTTGGTTACATGATCAAAGATCGGTTAGGGCAGGCGGTCTTTGGAACCAACACCCATCACACCGGGCAAGTCCTGGAGAATGTGCGCAGCGGCGATCGTGTTGCGTACGTGGCTCGTTTCCGTATGGATCTCGGGCCGGGCACCTATTCGATATCCACCGCGCTGGTCAGCAGCGATACCCATCTGGTCGATAACTACGAATGGCGTGACCTGGCACTGATCTTTACCGTGGCGAACCACTCCAAGTCGCATTTCGTCGGCACTGCCTGGATACCGCCGAAGATAGAGATGAATGTCCTGACATGACCTTAACCAGCTACGCCCAGAATTTCGAAGATGTGATGCTTCGTCGCGCCCTTGCGGGCGTTACAGAAGGTTTCTACGTTGATGTAGGGGCCCAGCATCCCGAAATCGACTCTGTCACCAAGGCGTTCTCAATCGCAGGTTGGCGCGGCATCAATATTGAGCCGGTCAAGCATTGGTTCGATATGCTGGAGCAGGATCGTCCTCATGACATCAACCTCAATATGGCCGTGTCGGACAGAGACGGCGATTCCCTGGACCTGTTCGAGGTTGAGGGCACGGGGCTGTCAACGACGGACGCTGAGTTTGCTGAACGCCACCGGGCAGATGGTTTCACTGTCACGGAGCGCCGTGTCCCGACAATCACCTTGGACTCGGTGTTTGAGCAAAACGGTGTCAAGGAAGTTCACTTCCTGAAAGTCGATTGCGAAGGCGCCGAGAAGGCCGCGCTCGCCTCTTGTTCGTTTGAGTCGGTGCGGCCGTGGATCGTCCTTGTCGAGGCGACCGAACCGCGTAGCCAGGTGAGCGTGCACGACCAGTGGGAATACCTGCTTGCCGATCGCGGCTACGTGCGGGCTTATGCCGATGGGTTGAACCTTTTCTATGTCGCAAATGAACACGCCGACCTGATAGACGCCTTCCGCTTGCCACCCAACGTCTTTGACAACTTCGCACTTGCGAGCGAAGCGCGCGTTCGCGATGCGCTTGAGCGCACGCACGCCGCGCTCGAATCCGCACGCGAATCGCACAACGTCACCCAAGGCGAGCTCGTCACCACGCGCGAGATGAACGGACAGTTGTCACGCTCGCTGGCGGATGTGACCCGGCACTATGATGCATGGCACGCCGAAACCAAGGAGCACGTTGCTCGGCTGGAGCAGGAGCGGGCGAGATATGCCGAGCGCGCCGAGCGCCTTCCCTCGGTTGAGGCGGAGCTATCCAGGCTGCAGGCTGACGAGGCTCACTTCCGGATGCATGTTCGCCGCGAGGTCGCGGAAGAGATCGCAGCGCTGCGCAGTCGCGCGGAAGCAAGAGAGCGTGAGGCAAGCCATCTGGTAGAGATGCTTGGCCAGCAAGATGCGCAAATCAGGAATTTTCTGGCTAGCACCTCCTGGCGGATCACCGCGCCGGTGCGTGGGGCGAAGCTGCTGCTGTCGCACGTACTTCGCCTGGGCTGGCGTGTGGCACGCCCTTTGGTCGTTCGGCTGGCGAGGGCTCTGAGACCACTGTTCAGGCGCCTGCTACGCGTCCCCGCCATCCGCCGCTTCGGCGGCGCTCTGCTGGGGCCGCAGACACGCCTCGGCCGCCGTGCACGCATGTTTCTCGGCGGAGGTGTCACCATGCAACCTGTGGATGCTTTTGGGGGACCCACCGCGATGACCGAAGACGCTGTAGCCGTCGAAGCGCGCCTCCGGGCCGCCATCAACCGCCGACCTAAGACTTGAACCTGGTGGATCGAAAATAATGCGCGTAGTCATCGATCTTCAGGCATGCCAATCACCAGGGGGGCGCATTCGAGGGGTTGGGCGGTATTGCCTTGCCCTGTCGCTTGCGATGGCGCGTACTGCGCGCGAGCACGAAATATGGATCGCACTTAATGGTGCGATGCCTGAGTCGGTGGGGTTTCTCCGCGATTGTTTCGCGGGCGTACTGCCCCCTGAGCGAATCGTCGCCTGGGATAGCCTCGGTCAGACCGCTTCGATGTATGAGGCGAACCGCTCGCGCTCGCTGGCCGCCGAACAGTTGCGCGAGGCGTTTCTTGAGCAATTGGACGCCGATGTCATCCTGACGGCGAGTATGTTCGACGGCTGGGGCGATTCAGTCGTGACCTCGGTACGTGAGCGGTCGTCGGCATTGCAAGTCGGCATCCTATTCGACCTGATTCCGTTGCAGATGCCCGCGACCTACCTGCCTGATGGGCGGGTGGCCGAATGGTATATGAGTAAGCTCGAGCACCTGCGGCGTTGCGACCTGCTCTTGGGAATCTCGCACTTCACCACGGAGGAGGGCATGCAACTCCTCGACCGTGATGCCACTGAAGTCGTCAACATATCCGCAGCCGTCAGCGAGGATTTCCGCCCACTCGAGGAGCAGGACAACGGTTCCGTGAGTCGTCGCTTCGGCATCCTCCGGCCGTTCGTCATGTATGCCGGCGGCTACGACTCACGCAAGAATCTCGTGCGGCTGATCGAGGCCTACGCAGCACTGCCAGCTGACCTTCGCTCCACCCATCAGCTTGTCTTCGTTGGCGGCATTGGTGCACCCGAGCGCGAGGCATTGACCGCCGCGAGGTCGGCTGCCGGTCTGGCGCCCGGCGACCTGGTGTTCACCGGCTACGTCAATGACCCGGACCTTGTTCGGCTCTACAACACCTGTGCCGCGTACGCTTTTCCTTCGACCCATGAAGGGTTCGGCTTGCCTGCGCTAGAGGCCATGTCTTGTGGTGCCGTCGTCATTGCGTCAAACACGACGAGTCTGCCTGAGGTGGTCGGTCTGGACGAAGCGCTGTTCGATCCGTACGACGTGGCCAGCATTACTGCGCATCTGGTCAAGGCCCTCACTGACCGT
Source organism: Luteibacter sp. (assembly GCF_036500425.1). Taxonomy (GTDB): domain Bacteria; phylum Pseudomonadota; class Gammaproteobacteria; order Xanthomonadales; family Rhodanobacteraceae; genus Luteibacter. The sequence continues at coordinate 89,182 of NZ_DASYCB010000066.1, read as the reverse complement.
GAGTTTCGTCGGCGGCTGCGTGATCATTCAGTCGATCAGATCAGGAAGTTCTCATGGGCGAAGAGTGCTCGCCTCGCCTGGAGCGGCATCGAGCAGGCCGTCGCTTCGCCTGTTCACCGTGAGCGGGGCGCTGCCGAGATCGATACGTCAGCGCGCGTGGCGATCCTTACAACGTCTGGAGTCGAGGCCGAGTCCTTGCGGGGTGTCATTTCCGGTGGCTGCGAACGCGTGGACGTGTTTGGTGATACGGGCTCGTCGCCGTTCGCGCAGGCCGCGTTCCCGTCGGGCTGGAAGCGTCATCCGCTGTCCACGTTCGACTCTGCCTCGTTCGATGAGGTAATTGTCCTTGTCCGAAACACGCCGGCCACTGCCGACTTGCTGCTGGCACTTGACGATGGCGATGCCACGCTGGTCTTGGAGGATGCCGACGCCAGTCAGGTTTACGAACGGCTGCGCTCCGTTGCGCCGGGACTCGCATCGACCATGGTGTATCGCGCCTGTGGCTTCCATGCCCTCGAATGGGCATTCGATACGGGATTCCGTTCGGCGTGGCTCGCTGCGGGTTCGCCCGCCTGGCACGCGGCACTGCCTGGCAAGTCACCCCCGACCCGCGCTGCCGATTCTTTAATCCGGCGCCTTGCGGCCGTGCCTGGGCTGGATCGCTGGGACGCGGGCGACATGGCACGGCTGGCCTCGGCACTGGCCTCAAATCAGCCGCCGAAGCACGCGGAACGCACGTTGTACGTCGATATCTCACAGCTTGCCATCACGGATGCAGGCACGGGAATCCAGCGCGTGGTACGGCATATCCTGGCGGAACTGCTCGCAAACCCGCCCGCCGGCTTTCGTGTCGAGCCCGTTTATGTGCGCATGGGTGACGTGTTCCGTTACGCGCGCCAGTTCACCGTGGAGCGCTTCTACCCCGATGCAAGCGTGCCAGCCGATACCCCCGTGGACTTCCGCCAGGGCGATATCTTTCTGGGCCTGGACCTTGCTGCCCACCTGGTGCCGGCCATGCGCGAGCACTACCTGCGCATGCGCAGCCGTGGCGTCGAGATCCAGTTCGTTGTGTACGATCTGCTACCGCTACTGCGGCCGGATTGTTTCGACGAGATGGGTCTGCCGTCCTTTCGCGCCTGGTACGAGGCCATTGCGGAACTGGGCGATGGAATCATCTGTATCTCCCGAACGGTAGCCGAGGAGTTCACGCACTGGCTGGCGCAATCCATGCCGGAACGCGGTAGGCCATTGCGCATTGGCTGGTTTCATCTGGGCGCTGACATGGCCAGTCGCCCGCGTACGCCGCATGAAACAGCGTTGCCTTATGACGATGGCGGCCGACCGACATTCCTGATGGTGGGAACGATCGAGCCACGCAAAGGCCATGCCCAGGCCATTGCCGCGTTCGAGGTGCTTTGGCGCCGGGGTGTTGATGTAAACCTGGCGATCGTCGGCAAGGCCGGCTGGCGGGTCGATCGTCTCGTGGCATCACTGCGCGCGCATCCTGAACTCCATCGCCGCCTGTTCTGGTTCGAGCAGGCGTCCGATGCACACCTTGTCGCGATGTACCGCGCCTCTTCCGCTTTGTTGGCGGCATCCGAGGGCGAGGGCTTTGGCCTTCCGCTCATTGAGGCGGCGCAGTATGGCATCCCGCTTCTGGTCCGTGACTTACCGGTATTCAAGGAGGTGGCGGGCGACCACGCCAGCTATTTTAGCGGCATGGCGCCGTCCGGCCTGGCAGATGCCGTGGTTGCGTGGCTTGAGACCAATCGTGAAGGCGGGGTCCGTGAATCGGCAGCCATGCCTTGGCTGACATGGAAGGAGAGCGCGGCACAGCTTATCGATGTATCGGTCGGCGGTCAGTGGCTTTCCACCTGGCTGCCGGGTGTCTTGCGCCATTTTGCTGCATCCGACTACCGTGTCCAGTCGACCACGGGCGAGCTTTCGCGAGGGCGCCGGGTGACAGACCAGCGCCGTGGCATCCTGATGGGGACGGTCCCGGTGCAGGTCGCGGCGGGACATTACCGTATCGACGTCTCCGGGGAGCGTCTCGAGGTACAGGGCGAGGCTCGCATCGACGTGGAAGCATCCGATGGCGCCTGGCGCCTGGCATCGGCATCGCTCGCAAGCGGCGTCGGCGTTATCGGCACGGTCGATCTGATGCTCGAGGACGATGTGCCCGATCTGCGTATCCGGGTTGTCGTAGACGCACAAGCCCAGTTGGCCGTGGCTGGCATAACTTTCACGCCCGTTACACCCGGCGGCGCGCCCATAAACAACCCTACTTGAGCATCTGGCCGTCGTCATGGACAATTGACGATCGGTAATTCAGTTAAATCAACCATTTGTCGCGACGGAAGCCAATGAAAACAGCACTCATCACCGGAATCTCGGGCCAGGACGGCGCCTACCTCGCGGAGCTACTCCTTGAGAAGGGCTACCGTGTCTACGGTACCTATCGGCGCACCAGCTCGGTCAATTTCTGGCGGATCGAGGAGCTGGGTATCCAGAATCACCCGAACCTTGAGCTGGTCGAATTCGACCTGACTGATGGTGGTTCCGCCATCCGCCTCCTGCAGCAAACCGGTGCCACCGAGGTCTACAACCTCGCGGCGCAGAGCTTTGTAGGCGTGTCGTTCGACCAACCAGCCACGACGGCCGCCATCACCGGCGTCGGCGCGCTGCATCTGCTCGAGGCCATCCGAATCGTCAACCCGAAGATCCGCTTTTACCAGGCGTCGACCTCGGAGATGTTCGGTAAGGTGCAGGCGGTGCCGCAGAAGGAAGACACGCCGTTCTATCCGCGTAGCCCTTACGGCGTGGCCAAGCTCTATGCCCACTGGATCACGGTGAACTATCGCGAGTCTTACGGCATCTTTGGCTCGAGCGGCATCCTTTTCAACCACGAATCGCCGCTGCGCGGCCGTGAGTTCGTCACCCGCAAGATCACCGACGCTGTCGCCAAGATCAAGCTGGGCAAGCTCGAAACCCTTGAGTTGGGCAATCTCGATGCCAAGCGCGACTGGGGTTTTGCGAAAGAGTATGTGGAAGGCATGTGGCGCATGCTCCAGGCCGACGAGCCGGATACCTTCGTACTCGCCACCAACCGTACCGAGACCGTGCGTGATTTCGTGACGCTGGCGTTCAAGGCCGTCGATATCGAGATTGAGTGGAAGGGTAAAGATGAAGGTGAGACCGGCGTCGACAAAGCGACCGGCAAGACGCTCGTCCGTATCAATCCCAAGTTCTACCGCCCCGCGGAAGTGGAGCTGCTCATCGGCGACCCGGCCAAGGCGTTCGAGACGCTCGGCTGGAAGCCGGACACCACCCTCGAGCAGCTGTGCAAGATGATGGTCGACGCTGACCTGCGTCGTAATGAACGTGACGCGTCGTTCTGATGGTACCCCGGGTCGGGTCCTTGTAACCGGCCATCGGGGTTTTACGGGTCATTATGTGACGGCCGCGCTACGCGCGGCTGGCCATGAGGTGCTTGGCCTTTCTACCCAGCCGGCGGACCTTGCCGCGCCTGGTGTCGATCTTCTTGACCGTGCGGCGGTGCGCCGCGCGGTTGAGGAAGCGCGGCCCGACGCGGTCGTGCACCTTGCCGCCATCGCCTTTGTGGCGCATGGCGATGCCGAAGAGATGTACCGGACCAACGTCGTCGGCACGCGTAACCTGCTCGAAGCGCTCGCCGTACAGGCGCAGGCACCACGCGCCGTTCTACTGGCGAGCAGCGCTAACGTCTATGGCAACAGTGATGTCGAGCTTCTTGACGAGAGCGTTGTGGCTTCGCCAGCCAACGACTACGCCGTTAGCAAGCTTGCCATGGAATACATGGCCACGCTGTGGATGGACCGTTTACCGATCACCCTGGCGCGGCCCTTCAATTACACCGGTGTTGGCCAGGCGGAAAACTTCCTGTTGCCGAAGATCGTGTCGCATTTTCAGCGCCGGGCAGACGTCATCGAGCTCGGTAATATCGACGTGGCGCGCGATTTTCAGGATGTGCGTTTCGTTGCCGATGCATACACCCGCCTGCTCGCGTCCGACGCGGCCGGGATTACTGCGAATCTTTGCTCCGGAACTTCGGTTTCGTTGATGGAGGTCATCGGCATGATGCAGGACATCGCGGGCTACCAGATCGAGGTCCGTGTGAACCCTGCCTTCGTTCGCGGCAATGAGGTTGCACGCCTCACAGGTGACAATCGTCGTCTCCGCTCGCTCATCGGGCCGCTCGATATTATCCCCCTGCGTACTACCCTGGAATGGATGTACGCAAACTCTACGCCGGCGCGCTGAGGCGCCAAGGATCACACCATGAAGTGTTTCAAGGCCTATGACATCCGCGGCCGGGTGCCTGACGAGCTGAATGCCGATATCGCTTATCGTATTGGACGCGCATTCGCGCGGGCGGTGGGCGAGGGCGATGTGGTGGTCGGCTACGACATTCGACTCGATAGCCCGACGTTCGCCGCGGAAGTGGCCAGGGGCTTGATGGACGAAGGGCGTAACGCCATCGATATCGGCCTGTGCGGCACCGAAGAGGTCTATTTCCAGACAGCACATCGTGGTGTCGCCGGCGGCATCATGGTCACAGCCAGCCATAATCCGATCGACTACAACGGCATGAAGCTGGTTCGTGAAGATGCGCGTCCGATCAGCGGCGACACGGGATTGCGTGATATCGAGCGCATGGTTGAAGATGACGCATTTGGTGATGCGGTCGCCGCGCGGGGTACATTGCGCCGCGATCACGACAAAACGGCGTATATCCAGCATCTCCTGGCTTACATCGACGTCTCAGCGCTGAAGCCGCTCAAGATCGTGGTCAACGCGGGTAATGGTGGCGCGGGCGCCATCGTCGACCTGCTCGAATCACACCTTCCTTTTACCTTTGTGCGGGTCAATCACGAGCCGGATGGCCGCTTTCCCAGCGGCATTCCCAATCCCCTTCTCCCGGAAAACCGCGATGCGACAGCGCGTGCTGTTGTTGCTTCCGGAGCAGACATGGGTATCGCGTGGGATGGCGATTTTGATCGCTGCTTCCTGTTCGACGCCCAGGGGAAATTCATCGAAGGCTACTATATCGTGGGCCTTCTGGCTGCGCAGATGCTCGAGAAACACAAGGGCGCGCGGATCATTCACGATCCACGGCTCACCTGGAACACGGTCGAGATGGTGGAGTCGGCCGGCGGTATCGCCGTGCAGAGCAAGACGGGGCATGCGTTCATCAAGGAACGCATGCGTGCGGAAGATGCGGTCTATGGCGGCGAGATGAGCGCGCACCACTACTTCCGCGATTTTGCCTATTGCGATTCGGGGATGATTCCGTGGTTGCTGGTGGCAGAACGTATCGGCAAGACCAGTACGTCGTTAACCGATATGCTCGTTGAGCGCATGGCCGCTTATCCGTGCAGCGGTGAAATCAATTTCCGCGTGGAGGATGCGGCGTCGACCGTCGCACAGATCGTGGAGCACTTCCGCGCGGCGGCGGCGAGCATCGAGAATGTTGATGGCGTAAGCATGTCGTTCGGCAACTGGCGGTTTAATCTTCGTTCGTCGAATACCGAGCCCCTGCTGCGCCTGAACGTCGAAGCGCGCGGCGAAGCGACGTTGATGGAAGAAAAGACTGAGGCGTTGCGGCGTCTGATCGGCGGCACGCCGGCATAAAAAAAGCGGGCCGCCTGGCCCGCTTTTTTTTGGGGTCAGCTCGGGTGTAGTCAGGTCCGCCCGTACACATCCTCGAAACGCACGATATCGTCTTCGCCGAGGTAGCTGCCCGACTGCACTTCAATAAGCTCAAGCGGGACCTTGCCGACGTTGCGCAGTCGATGGGTCACGCCGAGCGGGATGTACGTGCTCTGATTCTCCGTGAGGAGGAAGACCTTCTCACCGCAGGTCACTTCGGCCGTTCCAGACACGACGATCCAGTGCTCTGCACGGTGGTGGTGCATCTGCAGGCTCAGTACGGAGCCTGGCTTGACCACGATGCGCTTGACCTGGAAGCGCTCACCCATGTCGATCGAGTCATAGCTGCCCCAGGGGCGGTAGACCTGGCGATGAGCAAGGTGTTCGCCACGTCCCGCATCGCTCAGGGTATCGACGATCTTCTTCACCTGCTGGACCTGGTCTCGCGCGGCGACGAGCGTTGCATCGGGCGTTGCCACGATCACGATGTCCTCAAGGCCGATGGTAGCGACCATGTGGCGATCATGCGTGCGAATGAGCGTATTGCGGGTATCGAGGGTGATCACATCGCCCTCGGTCGCGTTACCGTCGGCATCCTTCTCAGATGCCTCCCACAGGGCAGACCAGGAGCCGATATCGCTCCAGCGGCAGCTCACGGGGACGACGGCTGCGCGGTCCGTTTTCTCCATGACGGCATAGTCGATCGAATCCTCCGGCACGGCGAGCATGGCGCCCTTGTCAAAGCGGACGAAGTCGAGATCGGTCTGGGCGGTCGCATAAACGGCGGCGGCTGCCGTGTGAATGGCGGGGGAAAGCTTTTGCAGCTCTTCCAGAAAGCGGCCAGCGCGAAACAGGAACATACCCGAGTTCCAGTCAAAGTCGCCGCTGGCAACGTAGCGTTCAGCCGTCTCTGCGTTGGGCTTCTCGACGAACTGGCCCACCTTGTAGCCGTGGTCGGAGACGTGATCGGCACGCTTGATGTATCCAAAGCCGGTCTCGGGAGCTTCCGGGCGGATGCCAAATGTGACTAGCCAACCGTCATGAGCGAGAGGCTCCGCGAGCCTTACCGCGTCGACAAAGCTGTTCTTATCGCCGATCAGATGATCCGCAGGAAGGACCAGCATAACGGATTCGGGATCAAGCTCGACGGCGCGCATGGCGGCCAATGCGATAGCGGGCGCTGTGTTGCGAGCGGCAGGCTCAAGCAGGATCGAGGCATTCGTTACCTTGAGCTCCTGGAGCTGCTCCGCGACAGTGAAGCGATGGTCTTCGCTACACACGACGATGGGCGCGGCGGCATTGCCGAGCTGGAAGGTGCGGTCTACTGTCTGCTGGAACAGCGTGTCGTCACCCGCCAGCGCCAGAAACTGCTTAGGCCGGTTCTTGCGGGACAACGGCCAGAGGCGGGTTCCGCTGCCGCCACTTAGGATGACCGGAATGATCATGGGGAAACTCCAGGGTGGTATTCAGGACAATGATAACTTGTGGGCTGGACGCCCGTTGCTGCTAAGCGATATGGCCTCACACGCCTCTCGGTTAGGGGGCAGGCAAGGCATCTTTCGGGTAGCGGACCCCGATGCCCTGCATCCCGACGGCGATAGGCCGGGGATCGGGGGACACGCCTGCCTCTTCGGGTGAAATAGCATCGGGGAAGGCGAACTCGACGGTGGCGACGGGCCGTTCATTCCATACCGCGGCAGGAATGGCGAGCTCATTCACTTGATCGGTGCTGAACGGCATGGTGCCCACATCCCGACCATTGACGCGTATGTCCACCCGCTGCACCCGCAGTTTGCCATTGGCTAAAAATGGCTGTGCGCGGAGCTCCAGGGCCACGGGGCCGTCCGTGTGCCGCGCGCGCACCTGCATGACGGCGCCGCCACGCACTGCCCAGGTGAAGGGCGCGTCGGGTGCCATCTCCAGTCCATAAAAGGCGATCTGGCAAGCCTTTCTCGAAGCGGAAAGTGTCGAACTCGCATCCGAAGGCGGCCATGGGGATCGATCACTGATGTGGCAATACAAGTCGGGCGAGAAGCCGGCTTTACCCATCAGGCCAGCGGCGTTGCCTGGTTCCCAGATGTCCAGGGCAGCGCCTGCCGCGGCGATGCGCTCGGGCGTCACACCGTGGTCCCATCCATAAACGAAACGCCAGTCGGGCGGCACCAAATAGGCATCGCCGGTGCGGTGAGCCCAGACGGCGAGGGCTGCCATCGTCGGCCAGTCACTCGGAACGTGCAGATTCAGTAACGCGACGCGACCCTTGTTCGAGGCGTCAGGCGCAGCGTTCGGGGCTGTGTAAGCCTGGCTGAATACCGGCAACGAAGGCGCCCACGCAACGACCAAGCAAACCAGTACCGCCGCTACCGCCGCGCTACCCGGGTGATCTACCGCGCGTGGTGCGAGCATCGCAAGCGACGTCACCGTCGCAACCGCAAGCACCATGTAAATCGCATAGACGAAGTACGAATTGAACTCGAATAGCGGCCCCGTAATGCGGTGAGCCCACACACAAGCCAAGACGAGTGACAGTACGGCGAAGGAGACGACGCGTGGGAGGTGCCTCGCGCCGGGTGCCGCCGCACGTCGCGAAGCAAGCCTTGCGCTAACGGATGCAATACATACAACCGCCAGCATTGCAAGGATGCGCCCCGAAAGCCACGGCACGTGTCGGTCAGCAGTCGCCAACTCGGGAGCATGGTCGAAGACAAACAAAGCTGCGATTGAATTTACTGCTTGGCGCCAGTTGGGAAGTTTGCCGTGGTCCTGATGCATGTAAGCCAGGATGCGATGCACATTGCAGTCTGGGCAGCGCATCGCATCCACCAGTAACGGGACCAGGAAGACAGCGGCGATGACCATGGAGACGATAGCCACGGGCATGATGGTCCTACCGAATACCGCCCAGCCATCGTCGCGTCGACGCGCTTCGAGCACCAAACCGCCGATGGCGATGCCGAGCAGCGGAAAGGTCATCAATGGCTGCGCGACGTGCCCATGGCACAGGATGCATGTCATCAGCACGGCGACCGGGAGCAGCCGCCGGTCGCCCAGGGACACGAAAGCACTGGAAACTATCAAGAGCAGGTAGGGGCCGAGCAACACATGCGGCATCCAGATGCTCGAAACGCCGTTACCTGCCTGGAGTAATACCGCTGCAGCAGTTGCCAGGAGTAGCAAGGGCACGAAGGGCCGACGGGATAGGCCCGCCATAAACGCCAGCGCAGCCGAGATCAGAGTGGACTGCAGGAGTATTCCAGCAAGGACGTGCGCCTGATGAGCGGAAGCAACGACATGCAAGAGATCATGGAACAACCACTCGCCAGCGGCATACCAATAGAAAAAGAACGGCCCTGGGTGATTGAAACCCCAGCGCGAATAGTTTCCGTAGATATCGATGAACGAGCGTGCATCGGTGATCTCGAGGGCGTTGGCGGCAAAATCGCCCGTTTCGATGACGGGGGGGCCAAATAGAAAGACGTGGCCCTGGAAAATTGCGAATGCCGCGATCGCCACGGTAAAAAGGGCGAATGCCATCCACGAAAAGCGGATGCGTTCATCGGCGGCCATAGAGTGCGATTCGAATGCAGGTTTCATCGGAACGAGAGATGTTTGTGGCCGAGGTAGCTAGTTACAACGGGTACCACCACGCCTACGGCGTGGGCGCATAGCTCAGGCTTGAGGGACCACCCGATGGCGGGAAACAGCCAGCGGGCAAGAAGCAGGCTGATAGCCAAGGTCTGCACGACAGCGAAAACATTCACGATGACGAACCACATCATCTGGTGGTGAAGCCTCGAGCGTGTTTCCCGGAACACGAACATGCGGTTCAACAAGAACGCAGTAATCATGCCGAGCAGGTAGGCAAGTACGATGGCGGCCGGGTAGGAAAACCAGAGGCTGAGCGCGATCCGCGAGCCGAAGTTCACTGCGGCGGCAGTGCCTCCTACAAGGATGAACAATGCGAATTGGGAGCGTACTAGCCCACCAAAGCCTCCGCTTGGTGTGGTTTCCGTGGTCACGCCGTGGCCTCGCGAGCCATCATTCGGCCGAAGTCAATGCTCTCCGAAATCCCTCGGTCTTCCGGATAGTAGTGCGAGGTGTCTGCGACCCAAAGCCCCTTGATCGGCAGCTCGCGCGGCGGGATGCTCTCCAGGTAGCCGGGTGGGCAGATCGGCTGCGCGTACCGGTATCGGCTTGCACGAATATCGATGAAGTCGTCGTCGCTGAGCGAAGGATTGATCATCTTCAGGTAACGTCGCACCTTGCCGGTAAATACCTCATCTGACTCGGCGTACTTGGGATGCTCACCCGGCATGTAGAACGGAACGTAGACCACATGCTGGTCCAGCGGACGCAGGTTGGTGTATTCGACGAGCCCTGGGATGTCCATGTCGTCGTCATTGGTGTTGAGCCAGAAGTTTTCGGTGACCTGCTTCTTTAGTTTTGCGATGACGCAGACAACGGCCACGTTCTTCAGTGCCGAGAACTTTGAAGCAATATCGGCGGGGAGGTCGGGAATCAGGCGCGGCACAAAGGGGAGCGGTACGGTACTTATGACTTTGTCGAAGCGTTCGACTCCGGCGGCAGTCTCGACGCCCGTCACGATGCCACCCTCGATCAGGACCTTGTGCACAGGCGTCGACAGACGGATATCTCCGCCGTGCGATTCGATCCAGCCCTTCATGCCATTGAGCAGCGTGTCAGAGCCTCCATCGAGATAGCCTAGCTTCTCACGGAACATGCTGTAGCGTGACGTACCAATGCGACGGATGCGGCTCCAGATCCAGGCTGCCGAAAGGTTATCGCTGTAATCGTAGAACTTGTAATCGAACAGGCGTTTCCACAGGACATTCCACGCCTCGGCGCCCACCCAGCGCCGAATCCAGCTAGTGGCTTCAACGTGGTCCAGAGGGCGCCAGTCTTCACGCTTGCGTTTTGTCGAGAGGAACGCATGCAGGCCATAACGCACCTTGGCGACAAGCCCAAGACCCTTGAACTTGAGGAGCGCGATAGGGTTTCCCCAAGGCTGCAGTCTCTTCTTGTACCAGTAGCCCATCTTTGTCTCGGTCCAGCGCATGCGATCGGCAAGGCCGAGCTCGTCAAGCATCTGGAGGAAGCCTGCATCGGAGATACAATGGAAGTGGTAGTAGCGCTCGATGCTGAGGCCATTGAAGTCGAAACAAGCCGTCATGCCGCCGACACGATCATCCGCTTCAAACACGACGGGCTGATGGCCATCGCGTGCAAGCTGATAGGCCACGGCAAGGCCCATGGGGCCAGCTCCAAGGATCGCAATGCGTTGTGGGTGAGTCATGGCGTCAATCCTTTGTAGCGCATCAGCGCTTAAGCACGATGTCGGAATAGCGCGGGTCGCAGTAGCTTTCGCGCACGGCATCCGCAAATGGAGTCTGTCTGACACCGAAAACGGCTTGCGTGTCTACACCCTTGAAATCATCGCCTGCGCTCAGCGCCTTTAGCTGGTCGGCAGTGAAGGGTGGTTTTCCGCTAAAGAGCGCGTAGACGCGAAGCAGGAAGCCGAAGAATCCGTAAGGGATATGTAGGATCCAGGTGTGCAGGCCTTTTGCTCGCTTGATCGTATGGATGATGTCGACGTAGTCGATGCGAGTATCTCCGACGACATCGTAAATCTCACCGTTACGTTCACGGATGATGCAGTCGGCAATGCAGCGACAAAAGTCGCGCTCGTAAAGCGGCTGGCGCATATAGCGGCCGTCGCCAGGGATCGGGAACACAGGTGTCTTCGCCATGAAGCGCGAGAGCCACCCAAAATGTTTTGGATCAAACCAGCCAAACATCAGAGTGGGTCGCAGGACGGTATGGCGGATGCCGGATTCGACGACGAGCTTCTCCTGGGCCTTCTTTGTGTTGGTGTAGTCGTCCTGTGCGACAGACACCACTACCGAAGAGCTAATGTGGACCATGTAAGGCACGGCATGATGCTTGAATGCATCAAGCACAACCTTCGTGGCTTCAATGTTGTTGCGCGCGAATTCTTCAGGGTACTTGCTGGTGATCTGCGCGTGGAGCTGCACTACGCAGGCTGCACCTTCAAAGACATGTTCCCAGTTGCCGCGCTCGGCGACGTCTGCCTCGATGGCAACGACGTCGGGATGGAGCTTGCGCAGGATGCCCATGTTGTAGGCATGCTTGTCGATCGCCACCAGGTTGGTAAAACCCTGTGACTTCAGTTCGACGATGAGATTCTGGCCGACGAGCCCAGCGGCACCGGTGAGAACGATTTTTTCGTGCTTTTCGGGCATGGCTTAGAGACTGATTCGCTTGAAAATGAACTCGGGGACAGCACGGATGATGCCCATGATGATGACCCAGAATTTCGGCAAATAGGCAACGGGTGTGCCCTTGTCTACCGCCTTGACGATGCCCGCCGCGACGGCCTCGGGCTTGGCCCAGAGGGCGCCCTTCTTGAAATCGCGTGTCATGGGCGTATCGACAAAGCCCGGCTTGATCGTCACCACATCCACCCCCCGCTTTGAAAGCCGCTGGCGCAGGCCGCTAAGAAAGGTGCTGACGGCAGCCTTGGCTGATCCGTAGAGGTAGTTGCTCGCACGGCCGCGATCGCCTGCCACTGACGAGATCACCGCGATCGTACCCCGACCGGCCTTGTCCATGCGATTGGCGAGCAGTGTGAGCAGTGCAATGGTCGATGTCGCGTTCGTGGCGAATTCTGCCATGGCCGTTTCAACGGAAACTTCGCAGGCTTTCTGGTCTGGGAGCGTTCCGTGTGCGACGAGCACCACATCGACATCGCCGAGAGCGGTCCAGGCGGCTTCGAGGACAGTCTCATGCCGGGCGAGATCGTTGACATCAAGCGAGTCGCTGCCGACGTCGACGGCCCCACGAATGCGCAGGTCCTCAGCGATGGTGTCAAGGCGGGCTGGCGTGCGGGCCACAAGGTGCAGACGGGAACCACGCTCAGCATAGATGCGAGCGGTGGCTTCCGCGATGGCCGAGGTGGCACCGATAATCAGAACTCGTTGCATGCTTACTCCATGACCCTGCGCCAGAAACTTGATGACATGCCCGGATCGATGAACCGGGTGAAGGCTTCCCAGCGAGGGAAGTACTTGCGGAAATGTTCGCCGGACATGCGCGCATCCTTAGCCGGGTAGACTGCGCCGCCAGCGGCGTCGACGATGACGTCCAGGCGGTCGAGAAGCGCGAATGTGCTAGCGCCACTGTTTGGAAAATCGAGTGCCAGGGTCGCGCCAGGGCGTGGGAATGAGAGCATTCCGCGGGATGGGCGATCACCGAATTGCTTCAATACGGCCAGGAACGACCCGCCACCGCCCTCTGCGATGGTGCGTATCAGCTCGGCCATGGCGGTTTCGGAGGCCTCAGGTGGCACTACGCACTGGTATTGCAGAAAGCCGCGCGGGCCATACATGCGGTTCCACTGCGCAATTCCATCCAGTGGATAGAAGAACGGTGCGTAGTGTGTGGTCGCATGGACTACCGGCTTGCGCTGACGATGATAATAGAGATGGTTAAACGCCCGCAGACTGAGCGGATTCACTAGCGAAATAGGAGGCGTAACTGGCATGGCCAGTCGACCCGACGGCGCAGCCGGTCGGCGATCCGGCCTTGCCGGCGCATGGTTGCCACGACTAAATAGCCCCCTGCCCAGCACCTTGCCCTTCGCTGCGCAGTCGATCCAGGAAACCGTGTACTCGTAGTCGCGGTCGGAATCGCGGGATAGCGCGAAGAATTCGCCAAGGTTAGAGAAGCGATGGCTTTCTGCGGATATCCAGGGTCCGCTAATACGACGTAATTGAATGGTGGCCCATGTGATTACACCGGTCAGCCCGAGCCCGCCAATCGTGGCGTCAAACCAGTCGGGATTCTCGTCAGGGGAGCAGCGCATGCGCGCGCCATCCGTCCGCAACAGCTCAAACGCGAGTACATGGTGGCCAAATGTCCCGGCACGGTGATGGTTCTTGCCGTGGACGTCGTTACCGATGGCGCCACCTACCGTGACAAAGCGTGTCCCCGGGGTGACCGGAATGAACCAGCCTTGCGGGACGACTAGATCGAGAATCTCCGCGAACAGCACGCCCGCTTCGCAGGTCAGGACGCCTGTACCTGGGTCGAACGCGATGAAATGGTCCAGCCCGCGCGTTGCCAGGAGGATACCGCCATCATTGAGGCAGCTGTCTCCATAGCTGCGTGCATTGCCCAGCGGGAGCGCGGGGTATGCCCCATGGGGAAGACGCGCGTGGCGATCGGACAGTGAGATTACCGTCTCCCGTGTTATCGGGTAGCGGCCCCAGGAGCGTCCCGTGCTAGCCATTAGACGGCGAACGCCACGACCATGGCGGCAATGACGCCGATGATCCTGCTCGTGCGATCCATGACAGCGAATACCACCGGATCGTCGTGCATCACGCCGCGATGTGCCACCGCCCACGTGCGACTTATCCAGTAGAGCAGCAGCGGACACAGCATCCAGAGATAGTGTGGATGGGTGTACAGCTTCATGCTTGCCGTGCTGTCGACGTACAGGGCCAGGACGAGTACGGCGAGGTAACCGCTCGATGCTCCCAGTGATTGGATCAGTGGAATATCGTCGACATCGTAACCGCGCCCGCTCGCCGTGACCTTGCCGCTGGTTTGGAGCGTTAGTAGCTCGACGTATCGCTTCACCATGGCCAGGCTGAGGAAGATGAACATCGAGAACGCAAGCAGCCAGAAGGATGGACTCGAAGCAATGGCGGCAGTGCCTGCGAGGATTCGCGTGGTGTAAAGCGTGGCGAGGATGACCACGTCAAGCATCATGACGCGCTTCAACTGAAAAGAGTAAGCCGACGTAAGGACAAAATAACCCAGCAAGACGGCCACGAATCCGGTAGATAGCGTGAGGGCGAGGGCAAAGCCCGCGACCAGAAGCAACAGGGCGACAATAGGGCCAGCGATCAACGGAAGGGTTCCGGCCGCGAACGGACGATTACGCTTGCGGTGGTGCTGCCGATCCGAAGCAAGGTCTAGCAGATCATTCGTGAGGTATACGCTGGACGCGCAAAGCCCGAAGCAAAAAAAGCCCACGATTGATGCGATGACGGCATTGACTTCGAAAACACGGTGCGATGCGAGTAGCGGTAAGAACACAAGGACGTTTTTCACCCACTGATGCAAGCGCAACGCCTTGGCCCATGTGCGCAAGCCTCCACGCCGAACCTCAAAGCGCCGCCCCAGGCTGGTCACTCTGGATGCGGCGGCGGATAAGGCGTGGCCGTGCTCAACAACAAGGGCGGCATTCGCCCGCTTCCAGACCGCAAGGTCAACGGGCGCATTACCAATGTAGTCGAAGCCGCGTTCGCCGTAGCGCTCAACCAGTAGCTTGGCTTTGTTTGAGCCGCTCAGGTTGGTCCTGCCATCACTCGCAAGTACGTCATCGAACACACCTACATGCGTGGCCACCGGGTGCACGAGTCCCGAGTCCGATGCAGTGCAAAGGATGACTGGGCGGAACCCCCGTTGCGTGTGAAGCCACGCGATCAGTTCCTGGTTATACGGCAAGGTGGCAGGGTCGAGTTCAACGCGCTCCGCGATTTTCCGTTTCAAGTGCGCCTTGCCGCGTAGCAACCAGAGCAGCATTGCAAATACGACGAGTGGTTGTCGCGACACGAGGGCGAGGGCCGACTCGATCAGAAGATCGGAGTGGATGAGGGTGCCATCGAGGTCCACGCAAAGCGGGATGCCCGTTGCGCCCGAATCTTCCGTGGCGTGTAACGATTGAGTCATGTGCGGCATACCTGGTCGGTGGCCGGCCTTGGGCGTGCCGGCTTACTGCTTGTACGGCCGGCCCCAGGGGCCGATGGCAGGGCGACGGGCCGCCGCCGGATCTACGAAGCGTAGCGCAAGGATGAGAACGGTTTTCCCACCTGTCGTGACAACTTTACCCGGATCTCCAGCGACCGGCGTCATGGGGGTCTTAAGGCCATTGGATGCCTGGCCGGCGCAGGCTTGAGGTGTATCCAGGAAGCACAGCGCCCGGATGGTCCCATCTGGCGAGGCCATTGCCGCAACGCGATCCCGAAGGTCTCTGCCGCGCATGGCACCGCCATAAGCGACGAATGGCTTGTCCGCGCGGATATTCACCTCGTAGACGGCGGACCACGCATCCCAGAAGCTGCCCACGATGAGAGGTGTTCGCTCCTGGATGGCGAGCGCGGCGATGGGCGGTGATTCATTACGCCAGGGCGGCTGAAGCATGGCATGGGGCGTTGACGAAATCCCGCCGAGCCCTGCGAAAAAGCCCACGATAAGCAAAAGACCGCATGCGGCGGGCGCAACGATCGACGGCAACGGCGAATGCTCCTCGGCCGCGAACAGCATGTAGACAGAGGCCGATACCACAGCAAGTACGAATACAAGGTAGTAACGAATGTTGAAACCGTTATCCTGCGCCCACGACGCACAGGAAAGGACGCCGATCATCAGGACGAACCCGAAGACAATGCCGAGTGCAGTAAGCGTCCTCGGCACACCGCGCCATGTACCGACGGCAAGCATGATCAAGCAAGCCGTGAGGACCCACGGCCAGGCGACGGCATTGGCAACAGAGGTATAACCGCTACGCATCGCATCGACACTGACCGACAGACCGAAGCTCGTCCCGTGCATATCGCCGTAGATCGCTGCGTGGCGTACGGCAATATAAAGAGCCACAACATTGAGCAGGCCGAACGCGAGGACTTTCAGCCTGGGATGTGAGCCTAGGACGAAGATAAGGCCCATCAACGGAACCGTTACTGCGAACAGCGCGAGATTAACGGCGTATGCGATCGCCATTAATGGCACCACAACGATTTGTGCAGCGATACCGCCTCGTTGGAAAAGACGCCACGCAAACCACGTTAGTACGAGCGACGTGGCGAAGGGGTTGTGCTGGACAAAAAGATTGAAAGCGCCGTAGGCCGAGAGGGCGAGGGTCATGATGCCGGTCGTCATCATGACGCCCAGAGCCTGTGTCCGTCGGTTGTCGGTCAGGAAGCAAAGGATGCCGGCGGGCGCGAGGAACGCGAAAAGAGTGCGCAAGAAGATCTGCACACGTAGATTTGTTTCCAGATCGCTAAATGGCGAAGCCAGCGCCGGAATGAAGTTCAGGAGGCGATCTTGTCCCCAAAAGTACCATGTCAGCTTTTGTGTGGAGATCAGGGCTGTCATCAGCCCATCGCCATCCTGAAAGCCGGCAAGGGAGCGGGCGAACGGGTAGGCTGCAGCCCCGGTCAACGCGATGAGCCACAGCGCGAGCGTCCAATAAGCACTGCCCCGCGAATCGACAGGCTCGGCACCCATCATGCGTTGTGGCTCCCGCAGTACACGCAGGTCGGTACTGATCGGTCGGCGGGAACAATAAGAGAATAAGGTGTGCGGCACTGCGGGCACGCCGCGAAGTGGCTTGCCCGCGCGGCGCGCACGCGACCCAGTGCCTTCTTCAGCGCGAGGCGAAGGAGGTTCGCCATGCCGCGAAAGACCTCCAGCGGAGGGATCTTGGAGGTGCCGTATCCACGCTCCCTGAAATGAATCGGCGTTTCGGCGAGGACGAACCCTCGCTCGCTGGCTTCGACGACCATCGAGAGGAAGAACGAATAGCCGCCCACCAATAGGGATGTGAAGTTGGCGCGAGACAGTGCGGATACGCGAAATGCGCGATAGCTGGTGGTGAACTCATGCATGCGAATGCCCAGCAGCGCCCGTGCAGCGACGTTCGCAGCGCGGCTGATATTGAGACGATAACCTGTGTAGTCGCAGGATCCACCCGGCATGTACCGCGACCCGACAGCCATATCAGCACCAGCCTGGACGCGACCGAGGAGAGCTGGCAAGTGAGCTGGGTCATGCGAGAGATCGCCGTCCATGGTCACGACGACCTCATAGCGGTGATGGATGGCGTAAGCAAGCGCGAGCAAGTGCGCAGTGCCCAACCCTAACTTGCCCTTGCGCTGAAGGATCGTAACCCGCGGCATGCCCAAGGCCTGGATCGCCTCGACTGTTCCATCCTTGCTGTTGTCGTCCACGACCAGGACGTCCGCGTCTGCCGCATGGGCGGCGATATCGGTAAGCAAGGGGCCGACGTTGCCGGCCTCGTTATACGTCGCAAAAAAAATGAGTGTCTTAGGCATGCGGAAGGATCAGGTGGAGGGTGGTTCGGCGGGCGACTTGGCGCGGGTGACTCGGGTCAGTAGCTTCCAGACGAAGGTATACGACATGCAGTAATTCCACAGGGAGCCAACAACGATGCCCGCGAGAGCTGCCAGGATGGGGCCCTTGTGCCACTCGTAGACATGCGTTGACACGCCCAGGCTGAGGAGCATGCCGAGCGATGTGATCCCGAGGTAGAAAAAATAGCCGAAGAATGCGCTACGTCCCGCGAGCCCGGTGTGCCGGAAAGTTGACTCGTTGTTCATCAGATAGTTGAACGTGGCAGCCACAAGCATCGCGCAGAGGTTCGCCCATTTGAACGGCGTGTCGTGAATCGCCATGGCCGTCTTCAGTACGGCGACGTGAACCACAACGCCCAGAGAACCTACGATCAAGAACGAGATCAGCGACTCGGGAAGGATGCCCATGGTCAATCGGACACCCAGGCGCGCAAGACGCCCGATGAACTTGATCATCGTTTCGCTTCCGCTCTTCGCAGCGCTTTCGAAGCATCCATCAGAGAGCCTGCTCCAGTTCCGGGAGTATCTTGAAGAGATCGCCCACCAAGCCGATATCGGCGATCTCGAAGATCGGCGCTTCGCCATCCTTGTTGATGGCCACGATCGTCCCGGCATCCTTTATGCCCGTCAGATGCTGGATGGCGCCCGAGATACCCACAGCGATGTACAGCTCCGGCGCAATAATCTTGCCGGTCTGGCCGACCTGCATTTCATTCGGCACGTAGCCGGCATCCACGGCGGCGCGCGAGGCACCTACGGCTGCGCCGATCTTGTCGGCGAACTTGTAGATGACCTCGAAGTTCTCTTTCGAGCCCACGCCACGGCCGCCGGAAACGACCTTGCTGGCGCCCTGGAGGTCCGGGCGGTCGCTCTTGCCCTGCTGCAGGTTCACGAAGCGGGTGTGCGAGGGCAGGGCGACATCGAGCGCGAGGGCTTCGACCGGGGCGCTGCCAGAACTGCCGGCGGCCGGCCACGAGGCCGTACGGATGGTGGCTACCACCGTGGAGCCGGCATCGACCTCGACGGTGACGACGGCGTTGCCCGCATAGATCGGGCGCTTGAAGCTGTGCGGGCCTTCCACGGTCATGACATCGCTGACCTGCGAGACGCCCAGCAGGGCGGCGATACGCGGGGCAACATCCTTGCCAAACGTGGTCGACGGGGCAAAGACGTGGCTGTAGCCGGCGGCGGCCCGGGCGACCTGCGGCGCGATGATCGCGGCCAAGGCGTGGGCATTCTCAGCGCGGGCGACGGTCAGCACTTTGCTGACGCCATCGATCTTCGCGGCTTCCGCAGCGATGGCGTCGGGGGCATCGGAGAGGACGATGACGTCGATCGTTTCCGGCTTGACGGCTGCGGCGGCGCTCACGGCGCGCGCGGTTGAGCCGTTGAGCTTGCCGTCCAGGTGCTCGGCGATAACGAGGATCTTGCTCATGGTATGTGCTCCTGTGCGGCTGCCTTACAGCAGGCCCTTCTGCTTGAGGGCCGCGACCAGCTCGGCGGCATCCTTGACCATTACGCCCTTGCTGCGCTTGGGCGGCGCGGCGAAGTGGGTGGTCTTCACATGATCGGCTGCATCGACGCCCAGGGAGCCGAGCTCCACCACGTCGATCGGCTTGGACTTGGCCTTCATGATGTCCGGCAGCTTGATGAAGCGCGGCTCGTTGAGGCGCAGGTCGGTGGTGATCACTGCGGGCAGATCGGCCTCGATGGTCTCGAGGCCGGCATCGACTTCACGGGTCACCGTGGCCTTGCCGTCGGCAATCTCGACCTTGCCGGCAAAGGTAGCCTGCGGGCGATCCCACAGGGCGGCCAGCATCTGGCCCGTCTGGTTCGCGTCATCATCGATAGCCTGCTTGCCCAGGATGACCAAGCCGGGGTTCTCTTTCTCAACGAGCTTGAGAAAGGTGCGTGCGGCCGTCAGGGGCGAGACGGCCTCGGTGGTCTGCACGTGGATGGCCCGGTTGGCGCCCATGGCCAGGCCGTTGCGCAGGTGGGCGGTGAGGTCAGCCGGACCGATGCCGACCACGATCACTTCTTCGGCCACGCCCTTCTCGCGCAGGCGCAGGGCTTCTTCCAGGGCGATGTCATCGAAGGGGTTGGCAGAGAGTTTCACGCCATCAGTGACGACGCCCGTGCCATCCGGTTTCACCTGGATGCGGACGTTGTAGTCCACGACTCGCTTGTAGCCGACCAGAATCTTCATTAACGGTTCCTGTACGTGGCGCAGCCAGATCCACGGCCGCCTCTAGGGTTGACCCGCCATTCTAGCGAATCTTCGGACCGAGGGTTGCGGCGATGCGGGATGGCTAGGACGGCGGCCAGCTGGGGCCAGTAGAAAGGGGCCCCGGTCCGCGGTTGGCTGCCTAGGCAGCAATGATGAACTTATTGTCATCCAAATCGAGGGTATTGCGTTTGTGTGACAAGGAACCTTTCTGTTAGCTTTCGTTTTTGCTGCGCGGGAAGCGCTGCAACCAGGGCATTACAATGAAACTAATCATTCAAATCCCGTGCCTAAATGAAGAGGGCACGCTGGGGATTGCACTCGACGAGCTCCCGCGTACGGTCGAAGGCTTCGACAGCGTCGAATGGCTCATCATCGACGACGGTAGTTCCGACCGGACCGTTGAAGTCGCCAAGGCTCACGGCGTCGACCATGTGGTGAGCCACCCCTGTAACCAGGGCCTTGCCCGGGCATTCATGTCGGGCATCGAGGCGTGCCTGCACCTGGGGGCGGATGTCATTGTAAACACGGATGCCGACAACCAGTACGCGGCGACTGACATTCCCGTTCTGACCGCACCGATAACGACCGGAAAGGCGGAGATGGTCATTGGCTCGCGTCCGATCGGCACGATTGATCATTTTTCCAAAGTGAAGAAGTTCCTCCAGGGCATGGGTAGCAAAGTCGTCCGCCTGGCAAGCGGCTCCGATGTGACGGACGCGCCCAGTGGCTTTCGCGCCATCAGTCGGTGTGCGGCCCAGCAGCTCGTGGTTTTCAATCGTTATACGTACACGCTTGAGACCATCATCCAGGCCGGCCAGAAAGGCATCACGCTGGTATCGGTTCCTGTCCATGTCAATGGCGAACTCCGGCCTTCGCGGCTGGTGCGGAGCATCCCGTCTTACGTCCGGCGAAGCATCGTCACGATCGTCCGGATCTTTGTCGTCTACCGTCCCTTCCGGTTCTTCGCGTCGATCGGTGCCGTGCTCTTTGTGGCGGGCATGATCCCTGGCATCCGGTTTGTGACGAAGTACCTCCAGGGCGACGGTGACGGACACATCCAGTCCCTGATCCTGGCGGCTATCCTGCTGGGCATGGGCTTTCAGACGATGCTCATCGCCTTCATCGCAGACCTTCTGGCGGCCAACCGTCGCTTGCTCGAAGACGTGCGATTCAAGCAAGCTGTCGCGGCAGACCAGCAGCAAACGCATGAGGACGCTGGCCATGGGGCATAAGGTTGCGGGCGGGGTAGTCGACGAGCAGGGCCTGGTTATCGGGAACACTTACGACAAGTACGGCTCCCGAAACTTTGTCGTCAAGCAGTTGATGGCGGGTTTCCACGACGCGTTGGATGATCTTGTAGGAGCGGCGAATCCATCCGCGATCTACGAGGTCGGCTGCGGTGAGGGCTACTGGATCGCTCAATGGTGGTCGCGGGGGCTTGCCGCCTCGGGATGCGACATCTCACCGGAAGTCGTGGCGCTTGCCCGGGAGAACACGGCAGCCATGGGACTATCACCGGATACCTTCGAGGTACGGAGTATCTACGATGTACGGGGATCACGGGCCGCAGGGGAGCTGGTGGTGTGCTGCGAGGTCCTGGAGCACATCGATGACCCCGAGCGGGGGCTAAGAGCGCTTCGTGACATTGCCAGTGGGTACATCATCCTGAGCGTACCCCGCGAGCCCTTGTGGCGTGTTCTCAACATGGTGCGTGGCAAGTACGTCACAAAGCTCGGAAATACCCCTGGCCACATCCAGCACTGGAGTTCGGGCTCTTTCCGCAAACTTGTCGAGCAATACTTCGATGTCATCGAAGTGAGGGCGCCGCTGCCCTGGACGATGGTGCTTGCCCGGGCACGTGCCTGACGATGGGCTCTAAGCACGCGAACTGGAAGCGGCTGGCGAACATCGCCGGCGGTATCCTGGGTATCGCAGGCATTGCATTCCTCGTTGCGCAACTGCGTCGATACGGGGCGGCGATGGATTTAAAGGGCCTGAGTTCGAACGACTGGCTGGCGTTTGCATGCTTGTCCTTGCTGGGCATCTGCATGAATGCGTGCCTTGGGCTGGCCTGGCGTGCGGTGCTGGCGTGGAATGCAGTACGTGTCGACGCGCGATGGGCGATCGCGACCTACGCGATCACACATGTTGCTCGCTATGTTCCCGGCAACATTTTTCATTACGCCGGCCGCCAAGCCGTAGGCATGGCCGCAGGTTTGCCAGCCAGGGCCCTGGCTCGCGCGTCTTTCATGGAGCTTGCCATGGTGGCATCGTGCGGCGCGCTCCTTGGGCTGTTCGCGGCCCCGCTCGTGATACCTGAACTCGATGCCTTATGGTGGCGGCTGACGGCCATGATCCTGGTGATCGTCACATTAGGGGTGGTTTTTCGCCTGGGCGGCCGACGTCTCGCGGAAGCGTTGGCTTTGTATACGGCCTATCTGGTGATGTCCGGGCTGACCTTCCTCGCATTCATCGCTTTGCGCGGTTCGTTCCAGACGTTTCAGTCCCAGGATGTCGTCGCTTTTGGGGCCGCCTACATCGTCGCGTGGCTTATCGGCATGCTGGCTCCAGGTGCTCCCGCAGGACTTGGCGTCCGCGAAGCGGTCGTACTTTTCTTCCTGAGGGGGTCCGTGGACGCGGCTATCCTGTTGTTTGCCGTGTTAGGGACGCGAATCACCAGTGTGTGCGCTGACGCACTTGCTTGCGCACTGGGTCTATTTCTACGCAGGTTACCAGGGGGCGCCGCCGCATGACTCCAGTTCGATGGTCGATGTTGCTCGCAGGGCCGTACGCGCTAGTGATTTTTTTTGGCGTCCTCCTTGTCCATGGGGCTATACCCGGAGTCACCCTTCCGACCCTGGGTCAGGCCGTGTGGACGGCCGCGTTCGCCCAATCGTTTGCGAACCAAGGCCTGCTGAGCATCTACGCACACAATATTGGAGCGCCGCTCCCCGCAGGCATAGCGTTCGGCCTTTCTGGTGCACTGCCTCTTGCCTGGCTGATCAAGGCCGGTCTGACGCCCTTCATCGCCTACACCGCGATGGTTGCTGGCTGGCTGGCCGTCGCTTACATCGGTGCGATAGCCATGTGTCGGCGCCTGGGCAATGGCTTTGCGCTGTCTTGCATGCTTGCGGCGCTCTGGCTTTGTCTCCCCATGGCATGGATGCATGCCTCGTACAGCATGCTTGGCCTCGGCATGGCACTTCTTCCGACCTACCTGTGGGTAACGGTTCGCTCGCTTGATGCGCTAAGTCGTGGCTCCGCCGTGCTTCTCGTCGCGACGGCCGTTTGCGCGGTATTCATGGACGGATACACGTTTGTAATGTATGTCGCAGGTGCGGCGCTCTTGTGTCTCGGCACGTTGCGTTCAGTGCGCGGATCGGATGAGGCGCGCCGCCGTGTTCTTGGCGTGCTGGCGGTGCATGGCGTGGCATTCGTCGTCGCCATTCTTTTATATAAGGCATACGTTCACGGCGGAGGCTACGAGGCTGTTCCGCTTTCGATGTTTCGTGCTTGGGGGCTGGACGTTCACTTCGCGTTGGTTCCGACGGCTGGGGAGTTCTGGTTCTGGGATATGGCACATCTTGCGTCGTACCGCGACAAGGATGTGCTCTACGGTGATGCATCCGTTTGGCTGACCACTTTCGCAGCACCCTTACTCGTCGCCGCCGCGTGGTCGGCGTGGCGTGCACGTACGCACAAAGCCACACGCTGGTTTGCGCTCATGGCGGTACTTGCGCTTTACCTGTCGCTCGGCCCGTCCTTGAAAATCGATGCGCACAAGCCGGCCGATGTCGTCGATACCTCCATGCCAGCGAAGGCCTCGAGCATGTCAACGGGTTCAGCGGTCCTTTGGCGTCATGCTCCGGGCCTTCGTCTCATGCGGGCGCCTTATCGTTGGGCAGGCCTTGGGTACTGCGCGTGCTGGATCCTTATCGTGTTGGCCTGCGGGAAACGCGAGGAGCGCTTCCGCAAGGCGGATACGATCATCGTGGCCCTGCTTATCCTCATGTTTCTGCCACACCCTGGCCAGAAATTCATCGAAGGACGCGTGTTCCTCGGCATGGCCCGGTCCATTGATAGCGAATGGGTTGACTCACTTCGAAGCGCTGGCATAGGGCCGAAGGTCGCATTCGCACCGCATGGCAATGATTTTCTTGCGGCGTACGCCGCGGCTCGGTTGAACGTGGTGACGTTCAATATCGGCGGCGACAAGAACGTTGAGCAAGCCATGTCCGAATGGCCGGCTGCCATGGTGAACCTCACCGACCCATCCCAGCCCGCCGCTGCTGGCACGATCGAAGCCTTCCTTCTGGGAGACACGGCTGAGCATGTCGTCATTCCTTACGTTGATTTGCTCTGGGCGGCCCATGCGTGGCCGTGTCCCTGGGAATACCTGCAGTACGGGGTAGGGATCAACACGAAGGGCGTGTCGTCCGATTGCGTCAATGACGCCCGGCAGCGTTACGCCGCGACGATCCAAAACCTGAGGGCGTCACCTTATGTGAATGTCGTCGAGCAGCCGCTCTTTGCGGTTGCTACCTTGAAGCCCGCCTACGCCACCGAGTCCGCAAGGGAAGCCCAGCGTCTGGCGGGAGCCGCTCTGGTCAAGTACCCGGTGAATGTGGCGGGCGATGTTGCCGCTGCACGCATCGTACTCGCCAGCGGATGGCACCCGGAAGAGCCGCAAAATCGCTGGTCGCTTCCGCGGGCACGCGTCACGCTGCCAGCCCCCGCCACATGCAAGGACAAGCCGTGCAAGGCTGTCTTCACTTTTTCGGTATTCGCGGCGTCAACTGGGCGCCCGGTGAAGGTAACCGTCCGCTCGCTTGACGACGCTACATCCACGGCGACAACGACGATCGCCGACGAGGCCGAGCACGAACTGATCCTGAACTTGCCTCACAACCTGGATGTATTCCATATCGCCATGGACATCCCGGAGGCGACATCTCCCGCCGCTCTGGGCGTGAGCGCCGATGGACGGGTGCTCGGCGTGAGCTTGCGCAGCGTTGACGTGCGCCCCTAGGACGAAAGGATGTGTTGAGCCAGCGTCGCCGCGGAATGATCCCAGTCCGGCCAGGCGATGTCGAGTCGCGGCGAAGGACGTTCCGTCAGCCATCGGGCGACGTGCGTAGCAAGCGAAGCTGGCGAGGTCCCCGAGAAGTAGGATGGATAATCCCCAGCCACTTCCTGAAACACTTTAAGGGACCGGGCAATAATAGGCTTGCCGCGTTGGGCGGCCTCGATGATGGGCAAACCAAACCCTTCGCCAAGCGAAGGAGCGAGTAGGGCTGTGCTTGCCTCGTAGATGGCGTCCAGGGTGGCATCGTCGCAACCCTCGAACCAGAACAGGCGGTTGCCACGCTCCGTATGTTGCTCGATACGCTCAATCAGAGGCCCGACAAGCCAGCCCCGTTTACCCACGATGGCAAGGTTGAGGTTGGCGTTGGATGCCCACAACAATTCGAAGGCGTCGAGTGTCTGTTCATGGCCCTTGCGCGGCTCGATGGTCCCCACCATTAGGAGTGTAGGGCGTGCTGCGAGCGCACTTTTTGTCTTAGGCGATAGCGTGCCAGGAATGATTGGCGCCAAGGGTGTCACGCCTGGGGAGAACACGGAAAGACGTGGCGGGTGACCGGGATAGGTCGTGTTGAACCAGTGAGAAAAATCATCGGCAGTGCTTTGCGACACACAGTGGACGACATCAGCCAGACTCGCCACGGCTTGTAACCAGCGCAGAAAAGCTTCGCGCGTTTGCGGATGAAATGCGCTGGGGAGCGTCACCGGCAGGAGGTCGTGGGCGATGAAATGGATGGGCACGCCAGCTCGTCGCCATGTGCGCAACAGCGGGGCGCTGGACGGTAAGCTCTCCATGGCCCAGTCGAGGCCTACGAACACATCATTATCTGTGATTGCAATAGTATCGGCCGCAAGCGCTGCCGGGACCTCGACATCGAGCAGGTACGCCGCGTAGGCATGTGCGTGTTCATAACGCCCATCACGGAACGCTATGGGTTCGATCCGTACGCTCGCTGGCGGTGAGGCCAGCCACCGCGACAGAATATTGCGCACAACACGCTGTACACCGGTCTTGAGATCGTTGTGGGAGATGTGCGTAACATCGACCAGCCACCGCTGCAGTGGGCGTGGACGGACACGGTCCAGCGCATCGGCTGCCCGGGCCAGATCGTCCTCGGTGAGGCGTGAGGCGAGCTGTGTGGCAATACTCTCTTCGACCATGCGCTGGCGCACCATGGGGTGGTCGGCAAAGCCTGATGACCAGGTCGCCCGGGAAGCCTCCCGATCGACCTGCGTCGTTACTGTCCGCATGCCGATCGCCTGGTCCGCCAGGACGGCGATCCAGTCAGCCGTGTCCGCTGACAGGACCGCTTGCCATCCGCACGCGCGGTAGGCATCCAATGGTCTTATTGCCTCGGCAGGTGGCAGCGGACCCTCCCACTCGACAAGACCCGGCCAATCACGAAGGCTCGCAAGCAACGGCCCTGCATTTGCGGCCTGTGCGAGGTATATCGGTAGTTGTACGTTTGTGTCGGGGCCAGCGGGCGGCGTGACGGCCTGCCAGGCGGGGTTAGTTGGTGGACGCACCTTTATGCGCGTGGCTATGGCGCCTTCGATCGCCGTGAGTGCCCGCGACGCGACCTTTGCCCATGTGAAGTGTTCGGCGCGCGAGCGCCCGGATTTACGCAGTGCCGCGGCAAATGCCGGGTCATCAAGGACCCGGTGCATCGTGCTGGCCAGTGAATCCGGGTCATCCGCATTGAACAGTGCGGCCGGATCCCCTACGACCTCAGTCAGGCTAGTGGCGTCGTTCACGATCGTTGGCGCGCCACATGCCATGGCTTCCAGTGGCGGCAGGCCGAAACCTTCGCTTGCCGAAGGAAAGACGAAGAGTTCGCACGATTGGTAAAACCGTAACAGATCCGCATCGGCCACGAATCCTGTAAACCGGACATCTTGAGGGAGCAGGCGGGCACCATGGATCGCCGCATCAAAGCGTGCCCGCGTGGCCTCGTCAACGCTTCCAGTGATCACCAGCTGGTAGCGCTCGCGCATCGCTTGGGGCAATCGGGCGAACGCGGGGAATAGCGTCTCGACGTTTTTACGTGAGTCGGTGCCACCGTTGTACAGGATGAACGGACGATCGATACCCCACTGCCGGGCCAGATGCTCTCGGTGATCGGTACCCGGCTCGCTCGGCCTGAACATTGTATCGACACCCGCCCCGATCGTGATGATCCGTGCGGGCTCAATACCAAGTCTTTCGATAGCATCCAGGCGCACCCAATCGGATATCGCGAGCAGGAGATCGCAGGATCGCAGTACCTCCACGCGACCCATGTACCAGTCGCGCGCGCGCGATTGCCCGAGCTGGCCGAGGTCATGCAGTGGAATCAGGTCATAGAGCGTGGCCACGGTCAACTGGCGCGGCATTGTGTGCGGCACGAGCGCATCACTAGCGAAGCCTTCGATCAAGCTACTAAGCCAGATTACATCCGCGCCGCTTACGTCCAGTGCGTGTGCGAAGATGCGTTCGGCAGCCTCCCGCCGCACATTGTTCCCAGCCTTGTCCGCGGAGGTGTCGCGCAAGGGGCCGTATGCGCGTCGTCGCGGACGCAGGCCTGCGCTGAGCAGTCCGTCGAGCATCTCGTCCACGCCATCAAGCGCGGCGTTGAAAATCAACTCGACGTCATGCCGACCTTCCGCGATTCGCAGGACTTCGAGCGTGGTGGCGTGGGTGTACCGACCAATCCCTCGATGGCGACTGGCTGTTTGCACGCCTTGCATGTCAATAAGTAGTTTCATCACGACGCCCGTGACCGCATGCGCGCCAGGCACCGTTTGCTTCCGTCGGCTAGTTGCGCCGGATCCACATCAAGTGCTGCCTCAGGGTGTTCCACTCGGTAGATCATGTCGCGCAGGCGGGTGTCCAGCCAAGGTATGCGGTATGCGAGGTCCACCATAGCCCGCTTGAGTCGGGGGCGCCGCGCTACACCGCCCAGCAGGTAGCGCAGCAGCGTGCGCGCCACTTTTGTCATACCTGGACACCCAGGGCGAGGCGTAGCGCACGGCGGGCGTTGTCGACTGAAAAATGGCGGCGGACATTTTCGATGCTGGCATCCGATACCGAGGTCCAGGTCGCTTCGTCACGGGCCAGTCGGACAATAGCGTTAGCAAATGCTTCTGGTGTATCCGCCACGAGGGCATCGACGCCGTTCCGCAAGTGCATGCCTTCCGCAGCAATCGTCGTCAACACGACGGGGAGCCCATAGCTCATCGCCTGATTTACTTTACCTTTCACGCCGGCACCGAAGCGTAAGGGTGCCACCGATATCAGCGTCTGAGTATGAAGTGGGCCAAGGTCGGCGACTCGTCCGTGCACGACGACGCCATCGCCTTCGATAGCCCGTCGCGCCGTGGAATCGATATCGCCGACGACATGGAAGGGCATGTCGGGCAGCGTCAATTGTACGCGCGGCAACACCTCAGCGATGAACCAGCGCACGGCGTCTTCATTGGGCGGGTGACCGAAACCGCCGACGAACAGGATGCCGTCGCGGCTGGCGAACGGACGCAACCTGCCGTGTACATCGTGGATGTTGCTCAACACTTCAACGTCGGCGCCCGGGGCTTCCCGCGCGAGAACGTCCCGCTCTTCTTCGCTGACCACCAGGGTGATATCGCAGCGGTCCAGCATGGCCAGCTCACGCTCGCGCGAATGATTGGCTTGACGGAGCAACCGCGGGCTGCCGGTGAGTTCGGCAGCACGACGTTCGCGAATGAAATGCAGGTCCACCGTATCAAAGACGGTGCGCGCGTGCGGCGCGAATCGACGGACGACGTCGATGTACTGGTCAGCGACGGGAAGGCGGCATAGCATTACGGCATCAAGCGAAGCACCTTCACGGCCTAGCCAGCGCAGGGCCGGCTCGCGCACTATGCGAACCCCAAGAGCTCCCAGACGTACCGCATCGGCAGCCGACGCATCGCCATCGTCGGCGATGAAATCGACCTGCCAGCCGTCGGCGCGGAGCAAGGAAAAAATTTGCGACAGACGCACTGAGCCGGAATCGCGCGAAGGGTCTGGCGTCATCGTTTCGATGACCAGGATCCGTCGGTGAGGGAAGCCCACAGCCGGTTTGCGAACCTCGATCTCAGAATGAGTGGCGTGGCCGCCAGCGCGGGGACGCAGTGCGCGCCGGAGCGTGCCACTCCACCCACGGATCGCGATACTTCCTTTCACCCGCTGAGCGAGCCGAACCAGCCTCCGCAGCTTCCACCCAAGCTCCATCACAAACCCTGATAATTCGGCCCAGACCCACCCTCAGGCGTGACCCAGGTAATGATCTGATACGGATCCTTAATATCGCAGGTCTTGCAATGCACGCAGTTCGCCGCATTGATCTGCAAACGCCTTCGGCCCTCATCCTCGACCATCTCGTACACCCCCGCCGGGCAGAACCGCTGGCAAGGATTGCCAAACTCCGTCGTGCATCGGTCTACACAGATAGACGTATCAGCCACCTTCAAATGAACCGGCTGGTCTTCATCGTGCTCGGTGGCGGCGAAATACACCGAGGCCAGGCGGTCACGCGGCGCCAGGGTACGGTCGACGTAATCTTTCTTCGGCGCCTCATACGTGCCGAGCTTGTCGAGCGACGACCAGTCAGCGTGGTTCTTCAGCGTCCACGGCGATTTGCCGAACGTGATGGTTTCCCACGCGGCGTTGAGCAGTCCGAACCAGAGCCCCTTGTTGAAGCCCGGCCGGATATTGCGCACCTGCTTAAGCTCGGCCACGACCGCCGAACCGCGCAATTTGGCGTCCCAGCCGGAAGGATTGAGCTGCGTGGCCACCAGGTGCTCAGCGGCGAGCATGCCCGAGGCAATCGCCTGATGCGTGCCCTTGATCTTCGGCACATTCACAAGACCAGCCGAATCACCGATGAGGATCGCTCCCGGCATTTCCACCTTCGGCAGCGACTGGAAGCCGCCTTCGATGATGGCGCGCGCGCCCGCCGAAACGATGGTGCCGCCCTCGAGCAGGCCCTTCACGTTCGGATGGTGCTTGAACTGCTGGAAGGCCTCGAACGGCGAGAAATTCGGATCGGGATAATCCAGGCCGACGACGAAGCCAACGGCCACACGATCATTATCCAGGTGGTAAAGGAAGCTGCCGCCATACGTATCGTTCGCGAGTGGCCAGCCGGTGGTATGCACCACCTTGCCCGCTTCACCACGGCCCGGCGGAAGCTGCCAGAGTTCCTTGATGCCGATACCGTAGGTCTGCGGATCGCTTTCCGCATCCAGGTCAAACTGCTTGATCAACGCCTTGCTGATATGACCGCGGCATCCCTCGGCCAGTACGGTGACCTTCGCGCGGATGTCGATACCTTCGGTGTAGCCAGGCTTGTGCGTGCCATCGCGCGCGATGCCCATGTCACCGATGCGCACGCCGTTGACCGCGCCGCTTTCGTCAAACAGGGCCTCCGCGGCGGCGTAGCCAGGGAATACATCGACACCCAGCGCTTCGGCTTGCGGTGCAAGCCACGCGCACAGCGCACCCAGGCTGACGATGACATTGCCGTGGTTATTCATCTGCGGCGGTGCGACCGGTGCCTTGATGCCCGACTGGTGATCGCGGAACCACCAGAACTCGTCCTTGGTCACCGGCACGCAGATCGGCGGCGGCGCCTTGCGCCATTCCGGCAGCAGCCGGTCGAGCGGGGCGGTTTCGATCACCGCGCCGGAAAGGATCTGCGCGCCAATGGTCGAGGCCTTCTCGATCACGCAGACCGAGATCTCCGGATTGAGCTGTTTCGTACGAATCGCGAACGCGAGGCCGGCGGGGCCTGCCCCGACGACGACGAGATCGTATTCCATGGTTTCGCGTTCGCTCATCGCTGGCTCTCGAATCTGGCTGGCAGGATCAATCGCCTATTGTCCCGTTTCCCCACAGACCGGGCAAATCATCGTTTGAAACAGGCCGGACAAGGGGTTGCATGACTTTCACATAGTGGGTTTATAGTCGTCTCCACGCGCAAGGAGATTCCATGAATACGATGTTGCCTGTCTCCGCCACGGACATGCGCCGGGCCAGCCTGCTGCAGATCATGCACTGGCTGGCGATCGGCCGGGCGCAGCCCCAGGCCCTTTCGGACGTGTACCAGGACGCCATCGAGCGCCTGAATCCCGTCCTCAATGCCTATACCGATGTCAGCGTTTCCCTCATCCAGGAACAGGCGCTGGCGGCAGATCGCCGCCGCCGCGATGGTGTGATGGGGCGCCTTGATGGCCTGCCTATCGCGATCAAGGACAATTTCGATGTCGCCGGTGTGCCCACCAAAGCCGGTATGCGGCGGCGCACCGCAGTCCCCGCGCAAGATGCCCACGCGGTCGCCCGCTTGCGCGCCTCCGGTGCCGTGCTGTTGGGTAAGACCAACATGGACGAGGGTGCGCTGGGTCTGGCGACGAACAATCCGTTCCATGGCGCAACGCACAATCCGCACCGGCTTGGCTACACCGCCGGCGGCTCTTCCGGTGGCGCCGCCGCGGCGGTCGCTGCGGGCATGGCGGTCGCGGCGATCGGCTCGGATACGCTGGGCTCGGTCCGCGTCCCGGCCAGCTATTGCGGCGTGTACGCACTGAAGCCCACCCATGGCGAGATCTCTGCACGCGGCCTGGTACCCGCGGCGCGGCGCCTCGATGCGGTGGGCTTGCTGGCACGCGGCGTCGACGACCTCACCGTGCTGCTGCAAACCCTGGCGGGTTACGACGCGGACGACGCGCGTTCGCGCCGCCGCCGCGTGGCGTTCCAGCCGCCGGACTGGGAGCCGGGCAACCTGCGCACCGGTTTTCTGCCCGACCTGGCGGCGGTCGGCGTAGAGCGTGACGTGATCGACGTCTTCGAGAATGCCCTGTCCCAACTCAAGGGGGAGCTGGGTGAGCGCCGCGCCGTCGATTTCTCCGACTGGGATTTCGCCCGCACCCGCCGCGCTGGCTTGCTGCTGATGGAAGCGGAGATGCTGAACACCTTCGCCGAAGAACTGGCCGACGAGGCGTATCCGGTCTCGCCTGGCTTCCGCCAGATGGTGGATTTCGCGGCGAAGAAGTCTGCAGCCGATTACGTTGCCGCGGATCTCGTGCTGGATGCGGCCACCCTGAAGATGCGCCGTTTGTTCGCGCAGGTGGATGTGCTGGTCCTGCCGACCACCTCGCAGGGTGCGTTTCCGCTCGACCAGCCCGCGCCGGCCTCGCAGGCCGACCTGTGCAGCTTTGCCAGCCTGGCCGGCTGCCCCGCGGTCAGCATCCCGATGGGCACCTTGCCGAATGGCATGCCGATCGGCATGCAGCTCGTCGGTGCCCGCGGTTCCGATCTGCGCCTGCTCGAACTGGCGGCGGTCTGCGCTTCGTCGCTCGACGCCGAGCCCGCGTATCCGGTGGAACCCAAGCCATAACGCCCATGTAGGAGCGCGCTTGCGCGCGATGGGTGCTCGCGGCAAGGCCCATCGCGCGCAAGCGCGCTCCTACAGGTGAGAGGTTTAGATCGAAGTTACGGCTTGGGCGCAGCGTTGTAGGTCCAGCTGACCACATCGCGCGAGAGCTTATCCATCGCCCGCCCAAACGCCTGCACCACCTGCGGCACCTCTTTCCCATCCACCGGCTCGCGCACTTCGAAGCGCTGGCTGGCGACGATCTGGTGCCGGCGTGAATTGGCGAGCATGGCATCGAAGCGAATCACGACCTCGGGCTTGCCATCCGCATAATCGGTCTGGAAGTCAGCCAGGTTGCCACCTAGTTCGTAATCCGCCGCGAGGTTGCTGTCGTCCGTGCTGAGCGCCTGCACGCGCCCGCTGTCGCGGAACGCATCGGCCAGGCGGTCGCGGAACACGTGCGGCGCGCTATCGTTCCAGCGCGCGCCGGCATAGACGGTAATCGTGTTGCTGGAAGGCACCACGGCAATGCGCGAGTTATCGATCGAGCGCGGCGCGTTCGGCGTGGCGATGCGCAACGCCCAGGGCATCGGTGCGGTAGCCATCGGCCGGCCGCCCGGCGCCGCCGGCAACGTATAGACGCTCGGCTGTTCCGCCTTCGGCAGGATGGAGCACCCGGCCAGCGCGGCGAGGAATAAGGGAAGGGCGAACCGTGCGCGGCTCATGGGGTGAACTCCTTGGTTTTCTCGCGACCGAACAGGTAGCCGCTGGGGTTTTCATCCAGGCGCCGGGTAATCGAGCGCAGCGATGAAAGCGTATCGCGCAGCTCGCGAAGTGCCGGGGCAAGATCGCCCAGGCTCGCGGCGCCACCGTTCAGCGCATCGCTATTGTCATTAATCAGCCGATCGATCGAAGCCATCGAGTGCTCCAGCGAAGCCATGGCGCGCTGCGCGCTTTCCAGGGTGGCCTTGCCCTGGCCTTCGACCAGGCCGTTGGCGTTGTGCACCAGGGTCTTGCTCTCGGCCAGCGTCTCATTGGCCTGCTTTGTCGCGATATCCAGCTGCTTGATCAGCGAGCGGATGTCCTCGCGCTCGTCCGCGATGACCCCGGTGGTTTTGTCCAGGTGGTCCAGCGTGCGTTCGATCCGGTGCACGTTCGCGGGCGATAGCAGCTCGCTGGCATGGGCCGCCGCCTGGTTGATATTGGTAATCAGGTCTTCGCTGTTGGATAGCAGTTTGGCGAGCTGCGACGTGTCCGCATTGATGATGGGCACCTCGCCATCGTGGCCGACCAGCAGCGGGCTGCCGGGCGAGCCACCGGTGAGCTGGATGATCGCCGTACCGGTGACGCCGGTGAGCGCGAGCTTCGCATGCGTATCTTTGCGTAGCGGCGTATCGCCGTTGACACGGATACGGGCGAGGACGCGGCGCGGGTCGTTCGGGTCCAGACGCAACTGGTTCACATCGCCCAGGCGGATGCCGTTGTACTGCACCGCCGAGCCGCGCGACAGCCCGGTGACCGCCTCGTTGAAGACAATGTCGTAGTAGTTCCACTCCTGGTCGGAATGGGCCTTGGCCAGCCAGACCCCGAAAAGCAGACCGCCGATGACGATGATGACGGTGAACAGGCCGATGAGGATGTGGTGCGCGCGGGTTTCCATCGTTCAGTCCTTGCCTTGACTGGCGGCGAAGGTGGCCGCGCGGCCGCGCGGTCCGTTGAAGTACGCCTGCACCCACGGATCGTCGGTGCGGGCGACTTCGGTGATCGGGCCCACGGCGAGGACGCGGCGCTGGGAGAGCACCGCGACGCGGTCGCAGGTCGAATACAGCGTGTCCAGGTCATGGGTCACCAGGAAGACGGTGAGGCCCAGCGCATCGCGCAGGGTGACAATGAGGCTATCGAACGCGGCGGCGCTGATTGGATCGAGGCCGGCGGTTGGTTCGTCGAGGAACAGGATTTCCGGGTCGAGGGCCAGCGCGCGGGCCAGCGCGGCACGTTTGATCATGCCGCCGGAGAGTTCCGATGGCCATTTGCGTCCGGCATCGACCGGCAGGCCGGAGAGGGCGAGCTTCACCCCGGCCAGGCGAGTGGCGTCGACACGGTCCAGTTTCGCGTGCTCGACCAGTGGCAGCGCGACGTTCTCGGCCACCGTCAGTGAAGAGAACAACGCGCCGCTCTGGAACAGTACGCCGAAACGGCGCTCCACCAGCGAGCGTCTTTCCTCCGGGAGCGAGAGCAGGTTCTCGCCGAACACACGGACCTCGCCGGCCACCGGCCGGACCAGGCCAATAATCGTCCGCAGCAACACCGACTTGCCGGTGCCCGAGCCGCCGACGATGCCGATGATCTCGCCCCGCCGCACGTCCAGGTCCAGGTTCTCGTGCACGGTCTGTGTGCCAAAGCGATTGATCAGGCCCTTCACCTGGATGACCGTCTCGACGCTCACCAGCCCATCTCCATATAGAAGAGGGCGGCGACCGCATCGAGCAGGATCACCACGAAGATGGACTGCACCACGGCTGAGGTCGTGTGCTCGCCGACCGACTGCGCGCTGCCGGAGACCTTGAAGCCCTCCATGCAGCCGATCACCGAGATCATGAAGGCGAACACCGGCGCCTTGGCGATGCCGACCAGGAATTGGCGCAGCTGCATGTCTTCCTGGAACATGGTGAGGAACATGGAAGGCGACATCTTCAGCGTGGCGACGCAGACCACCCCGCCGCCGACGATGCCGGCGATCATGGCGACGAAGGTGAGCAGGGGCAGGGCGATGAGCAGGGCCAGCACGCGCGGCAGCACCAGCAGCTCGACCGGGTCGAGGCCCAGCGTGCGGATCGCGTCGATTTCCTCGCGGGCCTTCATCGAACCGATCTGCGCCGTGAAGGCGCTGGCTGTGCGGCCGGCGAGCAGGATAGCGGTTAGCAGCACGCCGAACTCGCGCAGGAAGGCGAATCCGACCAGATCGACCGTGAAAACACTCGCGCCGTAAGCGGCCAGCGCGGTGGAACCGAGGAAGGCGACCACGGCGCCGACCATGAACGAAAGCAGGGCGAGGATCGGCACTGCATCCAGGCCGGTCTGTTCCAGGTGCGACACCAGCGAAGTCACACGCCAGCGCTTCGGCCGCCATGCCGTCGTAGCGAAACCTTGAAGAGTGATGCCGATGAAGGCGAGCAGCTTGAGCGTTTGCTTCCAGAACGATTCGACGGCGCGGCCGATCCGTTCCAGCATCACCACGAAGCCCGCGTCGCGTTTGCGCCGCACGCCCTTGCAGTACGTGTCGATGGCGTCGCCCACGGTCTTCAGCAAGGCGCGACGGGCCGCGGGCAGGGCCTCATCCTGGGACAGGGCCTGGGTCCGCGAACTGCCTAGCAGCTCGGCGATGACGAACGCCCCGGAGGTATCCATGGCATGCACGTCGTGGATATCGACCTCGACCCCGGCGCCGATCGACCCGGCGATCTCATTGGCCCGCTTCTGCAGTACCTCGTAGAACGGCAGGGTCCAGTCCCCGCGAAGCACGAGACGCTCGCTGCCCGCATCGCGGGTGAGGGTGACCGTGCCGGGCAGGGAAGGGGTAGCCATGGGTCGGAAGGCTAGCAGGAAGATGTTGCGGCGCGCTTGGACTTGACGCTCGCTGCCGGGATAATGCCGGGCTGGCCCCCATGCCCTATCCCTGAAGGTAAGACGATGACTGATAAGACCGAACTCAACGCCACCCACCGCGAGCTCGGCGCCCGCATGGTCGATTTCGGGGGCTGGGATATGCCCATCGCCTATGGCTCGCAGATCGAGGAGCACCACGCTGTCCGCAAGGACGCTGGCATGTTCGATGTCTCGCACATGACCGTGGTCGACCTCACTGGCCCGAACACCCGCGACTTCCTGCGCAAGCTGGTCGCCAACAACGTCGACAAGCTGGCCAAGTCGGGCAAGGCGCTCTACACCTGCATGCTGGACGAGAAGGGCGGCGTCATCGACGACCTCATCGTCTACTTCCTGCGTGAGGATTTCTTCCGCCTGGTGGTGAACGCCGCGACCCGTGCGAAGGATCTGGCCTGGATCGAAAAGCAGGCCGCCGCATTTGGCGTCAGCGTCCGCGAGCGCCCGGAGTTCGGCATGATCGCGGTGCAGGGCCCAAACGCCCGCGAGAAGCTGATCGGCCTGCTCCCGGCAGATGCCCAGGAGAAGGCGCGCAAGCTCGGCAAGTTCGCCGCGATCGAGACCGAAGGCCCCGGTGGCATGCCGCTGTTCCTCGCCCGCACCGGCTACACGGGTGAAGACGGTTTCGAGGTCGTGGTGCCGAACAGCCGTGTCGTGGAACTGTGGAAGCACCTGCACGCCGCAGGCGTCGCCCCGGCGGGCCTTGGCGCACGCGACACGCTTCGCCTGGAAGCCGGCATGAACCTCTACGGCCAGGACATGGATGAGACGGTTTCGCCGTGGGAAGCCGCGCTCGCCTGGACCATCTCGCTGGACGAGGGTCGTGACTTCATCGGTCGCGCCGCGCTGGAGAAGCACAAGGCCGATGGCGTGAACCGCGTCATGGTCGGCCTGGTGATGGACGACAAGGGCGTGCTCCGCCACGGCCAGAAAGTTCTCACTGCCAATGGCGAGGGCGAGATCCTTTCTGGCGGCTTCGCCCCGACGCTTGGCAAGTCCATTGCCTTCGCCCGCATCCCGGCGGGCGAGCCAGGCGATGTGCGCGTCGACATCCGCGGCAAGGAAGTGCCGGTGCGCGTCGTCAAGTTCCCATTCGTGCGCGATGGCCAGCCGATGCCGGGCATTACGGACTGACCGACATCTTCTATATAGATGAAGAGGGCGGCCACTGGCCGCCCTCTTTGTTTCCCCGGTGGCTTATTGTGGCCGCAGCGTCATCTTGATGTTCCGGTTGGCGCCGAGACGATCCTTGTAATATTCGCCGCGCTCGATCGTATAGAACGTATCGAGGTAGTCGTGGTCGTCCTTCAGCCAGCTACCGGATCCCATCGCGCGCAAGACGGTCTCGCCCAGCCGGGTGACCAGCGCGGCCGCCGCCTGCGAACGCTTGGTGACGATGGCAAGCACCTACTCGGCTTTCTCCGCGGGTGTGCCCGGTGCCATGCCGCCCGGCGCGATCAGTGTCCCGATGTCGCCCACGGAATCCACCAGCCCACGGGCGACGTGGGTGAAGTCCACGTCGCCGTCGAGCTCCCAGAACTCGATGTTGACGTACTTCGATGCGAACTCGCCCCAGTTCACGATATCCATATTCGGGGTTCGTCCTTCGCCGGCCTTCGTGAGGAACGGCAACGGGCGAATGGCCACCTTGGCGGCACCATCGATGCCAACGCCGGTGACGATCGCGATGACCTCGGCCTTGCCCTTCGGGAACGATTCGCGCACGTCCTTCGCCTCGATCCGCTGGAGGATGGTCAGCACCTCGTTGCCGGGGTTGGCGTTCACAGCCGCGGCCCGCAGGTCGCTGGCTACCGCGTCGCGGCCAGCCGTCTTCGTCGTCATATCATGTCCTTTTATGTGTTTGGGGCCCGGGACCGTCCTGGTACCGGCGGAGTAAGGTTAGGAGGCATGCCCCTTCCCTCGCTGTCGCCCTGCGCCTACACAGGACGTCGGCCGAGCGAGACATTTGCATCGGTGTGTCGCCGATAGGCATCAGGCGCCGCCTGTGAAGGAGGGCAGGGTTCCGTGCCACGCGTGGACCGGTACAATGATGCGGTTACCCCTGCCCATACCCTTACGAGGCCTAGCCCATGAGCAATGAAATCCCAGGCGACCTGCATTTCCTCAAGTCCCACGAGTGGGTACGCATCAACGACGACGGCACCGCCACGGTGGGCATTTCCGACCATGCTCAGGGTGCGCTTGGCGACCTCGTGTATGTCGAATTGCCGGAAGTGGGTAGCACCGTCGAGGGTGGCGATGGAAAGGGCGTCGCCGTCGTGGAATCGGTGAAGGCTGCCTCCGATATCTACTCGCCGATGTCGGGCGAGGTGGTCGAAGTGAACGAGGCGCTCGACGGCGCACCGGAGACGATCAATTCCGACCCGTACGGCGAAGGCTGGATCTTCAAGATCAAGTACAGCGACCGGAGCGAAGTCGACGGTCTTTTGACGCCCGACGCATACGCCGAAAAGATCGAAGACGAAGATCACTGACCCTCGGTCGGAACGCTTCAACCTGGTGCCGGTCGTCCTCGACCGGCATTTTTTTGTCCGCGGCGCCCCTTTTGGGAAATTTTTTTTTGGCCCTCAGTTGAGTGCCGTTCATCCCCGCGAGCACCCCTCGGGGGCACTCGGCGGAGGTACCGCGCGGACGTTAGATGTCGCACGCGCTGTCGATACGCGAATCGGAAAACGGTTCACGAAATGCCTTTATTTAAGACGTTTTCTCAATGCGTTGAATAAAGAAAAATGATTCGCGCAGTAACGAATATCGGAATGGGGAGGGTCGAAAAATCTCCCCTCGGTTATGTCCCGACGCCCCTCGGGCTCGTGTGATGTATCCGCAACGTCTTCAATTTAGTGCCAAAATTTATTGACAGCGGATTTGTTCAGGAATAGCTTTTGCGTCAATTGACGGGGAACCCGGAAATGGAAACACCAGAATTCGTCCGACCGTA
Source organism: Luteibacter sp. (assembly GCF_036500425.1). GTDB lineage: Bacteria > Pseudomonadota > Gammaproteobacteria > Xanthomonadales > Rhodanobacteraceae > Luteibacter. Next base: position 49,990 of record NZ_DASYCB010000066.1, on the reverse strand, counting down.
TGTGGAGCATGGTTCAAAAGCGGGAGCGGTACGCAAGATCACAGTATCGATTCCGCTGCACATCCTCCGCCTGCTTTCAGATGAAAGGACCCGCCGACAGGTCAACAATTTAAGGCACGCGACGAACAGCGATTTGCTGGTTGAAGCGTTCCTACATGCTTTTACTGGGCAACCACTGCCAACTGATGAGGAGCTGAGACGAACCATGGCCACTGCCAAGAAAGCCACTGCCAAGAAGTCCGCCGCCAAAAAGGCCGCGAAGAAGTCCACCGTGAAGCGCACGGCTGCCCGCAAGGCACCGGCGAAGAAGACCGCCCGCAAGGCTGCGGTGAAGAAGACCGCCCGCAAGGCTGCGGTCAAGAAGACTGCCCGCAAGACTGCGGTGAAGAAGGCTTCGACCCGTAAGGTCGCCGCCAAGAAGGCTGTTAAGAAGGCCGTCCGTAAGGCAGCGCCGAAGAAGGCTGCTGCTCGCAAGGCTGCACCGAAGAAGGCTGCTGCCCGTAAGGCTGCACCGCGTAAGGCTGCCAGCAAGAAGGTCGCCGCTGCCAAGGTCGTTCGTGCGACCAAGGCTGCCAAGGCCCCCAAGGCTGTGAAGGCCCCCCGCGCGCCGAAGGCCCCGAAGGCCTAAGCAAGCGTCACCTTCTAATAAGAAAGCTGTTTGCGAATTAGCTCCCCGCGGTGCCCAGCGCGGGGAGCCACTTCGAAACTTGACCCCGGCCTGGCCGGGGTTATTCATTTATGGAAAAGCTCCTAGGCCAGCGGACTGGCATCAAGACCCCATTACGGTTACCTTTCCTGCCACGCGCTGCGTGGGACGGGGGGTTCCGCGCGTCAAGCCATCAGGGGGCGCGCGTTTATTCCGGAGTCCAGTCCCGCGCCATGGATACCCGTCATCGATTCCCGGTGCGCCACCGCATGCGCGGTGCCATCAATCCCGTCACGCTCGCCGTCCTCATTATTGTGGTGGTGCTGGGCGTGGCTGCGTATTTCCTCATTATCAAGCCGTACCACGATGCCAACGTAGGCCTGGCCCAGCAGAGCGCGACGAATGCGCCCAAGCAGGGCGCCTCACGTGAGGCACCGCCAGCCAACGTCGACGCGCTGAGCGTGGACCAGTTGCTTGCCGAGGCACGCACGGCCATGAACGACCAGCGCCTGGTGGCGCCGGCCGGCAACAACGCGTTCGAGTTCTATATGAAGGTGCTGCAGAAGCAGCCCGGCAATGCCGTGGCCGCGGATGCGCTACGCGAGACGTTCTCGTACGGCGCGGCAGCCACCGAGCAGACCATCAACGCCCGTGACTTTAACGAAGCCCAGCGCGAGATCGACCTGCTGGCGAAGGCGGACCCGGCGAACTACACGCTGACCATCCTGCGTTCGAAGCTGGATGCGCAGCGCAAGACGCTGGATCGCGAACAGCAGCAGGCGCAGGACGCTCAGAAGGCTCAGCTGGCCCAGCAGAATGCAGCGGCGAATGCGAAGCTCCAGGCGGAGCAGCAGGCGACAGCGGCGGCGGAGGCCCAGCGCCTGCAGGCGGCGCACGACCAGGCCGCACGCGTGGCACAGCAACAGCAGGCGGCACAGCCGGCCGCGGCCGTCGCACGCCCGGCACCGGCTCGCGCGGCGGATGGTGAAGCCATCACCGATGCGGTGCTGGTCCGCCAGGTGAACCCGCGCTACCCGACCGCAGCCATGCGCGCCAACCAGGAAGGCTGGGTGGACGTCGAGCTGACCGTGGGCGCCGATGGCGTGGTGAGCAATGTGAACGTCGTCGATGCCCAGCCGAAGCATGTCTTTGATCGCTCGGCGGTCGACGCGGTCAGCAAGTGGGAGTTCAAGCCGGCCATGCGCAACGGCGAACCCATGACGGTGACCTTGCGCCGACGGTTGCAGTTCAACCTCGGTCGCTAACAAAGAAGGCCCCGACGGGGCCTTCTTTTTGCCCCCTGTAGGAGCGCGCTTGCGCGCGATCGGGGTGGCGGCAAGACCCATCGCGCGCAAGCGCGCTCCTACAGGTGGGTTACTTCTTTTTCTTGGGTGCCGCTTTCTTCTTGGTGGGTTTGGCCTTGGACTTCACTGGCGCGGCCTTCGCGGCAGGAGCCGCGTGGACGCTGCCCTCGACGCCGGCCCAGTCGACGTGCGGCAAGCCGAGCAGGTCATCGAAGACCATGGGCATGAGGCCGGCTGGAATCGGTGCGGCCGCATTCCACATGGTGACCACGCCTGCGTGGTACTTCGGGAAGAAACCGATCATGGTGCGGTAACCGGAGACGGCGCCCGCGTGGTAGACCAGATCTTCGTTGGCGTAGGTGAATACCCGCCAGCCCAGCGCGTAATGCGCATCGGTGACCCGCGCGCGCCGCCAGGGCTGCGAGTGCTCCTCACCGGGCGTGGCCACGCCTGGGGCGTGCAGCACGTCGAGCAACGGCGTCGGCAGCACGTCCGGGCGCCCGCCCATCTGCGCCATCAACCATTGCTCCATGTCGCGCAGGCTTGCGTTGACGCCCGCTGCGGGAGCGACACGGTAGTAAGCGTCGTTGGGTTCGTAAGGAATCCAGTTATGCGGGCCGCCACGGTGCGGGCGTGCCCAGCTCTTGCTGGACTCCAGCGCATCACGGCCGTAGCTCGCCGTCGTCATGCCCAACGGACCGAAGATGCGCCGCTCCACCTGGCGGAAGAAGTAATCGCCGGTCGTTGCATAGATCACGTCACCGATCATGCTGAAGGCGACATTCTGGTAGCCGTAGCAGGCGCCGACCTTACAGGAGAGATCGACCTCGTCCAGCTTGCGCACCAGCTCCTCGTAGGGGGCATCGGCCTCGAGCATGGCATCGTATGTATTGCGCGGAAGGCCCAGGCGCTGGCCGAGGATATCGCGCACGGTGGCCTGTTCGCCGGCCTGCGCATCCTTCAGCTTGAAGTACGGCAGGGTGTCGGTGAGCTTGGTATCCCAGCTGAGGAAACCATCTTTCACGAGCACGCCGGTCACACCGGTCGCAAAGGCTTTCGATAGCGAGGCCAGGCGGAAGACGGTCTCCGGCGTCACCGGCTCCTTGGTCTTCGCGTTGGCATAGCCGATGGTGCGCTCGTAGACGACCTTGTCGTCCACGATGACGGCGGTGACGAGCGCCGGCGCGGCATCGCGCGCTTCAGCGGAATCCAGCCAGCGCTTGTAGTCCTCGACGGTCTGCTTCACGCGATCGGCGGGAATCTTCGCCGCGGCGGGATCCACGTGCACCACGGGCGGTTTCGGCGGGGGTGCGGCGAGGGCGATGGGGGTGGCAAGGGCAGCGGCAAGCGCACAGACGAGCAGGGGGGCGGAACGGAACGGCATGCTATTCTCGCGGCACATCAGGCGTGGGGGCACGCCGCGGAGGGAAGGGGAACCATGGCACTGATCGTACTGCTGATCATCGTGATTGGCATTGTCGTGTACTTCGTCAGCATCTACAACGGATTGGTGACGGCGCGTAATGGCTACAAGAATGCCTTCGCGCAGATTGACGTCCAGCTAACGCGGCGTCACGACCTCATTCCGAACCTGGTGGAAACCGCCAAGGGCTATCTGGCGCATGAACGCGGTACGCTGGAGGCCGTGGTGCAGGCGCGAAACGCCGCTGTGGCGGGCCTCGCGGCAGCGAAGGGTCATTCCGGTGAGGCTGCTGCAATGCAGCGCGTGGCGGAAAGTGAAAACGCCCTGGGCCAGACCCTGGGCCGCCTGTTCGCGCTTCAGGAAGCCTACCCGGACCTGAAGGCCAACCAGACGATGATGCAGCTTTCGGAAGAACTCGCGTCCACGGAAAATCGCGTGGCCTTCGCGCGGCAGGCGTACAACGACGCTGTCATGACCTATAACAACCGGCGCGAGACCTTCCCCAATTCGCTGGTGGCCGGCGGTTTTCCTGCGGCTGAGCCGCTTGCGATCGAACAACCCGCCATGCGCGAGGCACCGAAGGTCTCCTTCACGTAACCGCGACGCACGCGCGTGGATTTCTTCGAGCGGCAGGAGCAGTCGCGGCGTACAGGCCGCTGGCTCGTGATGTTATTCGTGCTCGCGGTGCTCGGTACGGTGTTCGCCCTCGACGCGGTGGCCTATGCCGCCGGCTCCCTGTTCTCGCGACATACGCCGCCGCTCGTCTGGGTGGCGGTGACCACACCCATGGTCATGCTGGTGATCGGTGGTGCGATGCTGTGGCGTATCAGCAGTCTGGCGGCGGGCGGTGCCGTGGTTGCCCGCGACTTGGGCGGCGTGCCCGTGGACCCGGCGACGAACGATCCCGCCCTGCGCCGCCTGCGCAACGTGGTTGAGGAAACGGCGATCGCGGCGGGCATACCCGTGCCACGCCTGTTCGTGATGGAGAGCGAGCCGGCGATCAACGCATTTGCTGCCGGCTACGGGCCAGACGATGCTGCGATCTGCGTCACCCGCGGCTGTCTCGACCAGCTCGATCGTGATGAGTTGCAAGGCGTCATCGGCCATGAGTTCAGCCACATACTCAACGGCGACATGCGGATGAATATCCGGCTGATGGGGTTGCTGTTCGGCGTCCTCGTGCTGTCCGTGATCGGCCGCGAGACCATGGCTTTCACGGGCCGCGGGCGTGATAACTCGGTGCGCGTCGTGGCGCTGCTTGGCCTGGGCTTATGGCTGGTGGGCTCGATCGGGCTGTTCTTCGCGCGGCTGATCCAGGCAGGCGTCTCGCGCTCGCGCGAGTCATTGGCGGATGCTTCGGCGGTGCAGTTCACGCGGCAGACGCGCGGTCTCGCGGGTGCCCTGAAGAAAATCGCGGGCTTGCCAGGCGGCTCGACGCTGTCGTCGCCGAAACGTGCGGAGGTGGCGCACATGCTGTTCGGCGAGGCTTCGGGTGGTTCTTTCTGGTTCGCCACGCATCCGCCGATCATTGAGCGCATCCGGGCGCTGGATCCGAGCTTCCACGAGAAGGATCTGGCGGACATCGCCGCGTCTGCTGCGATGCCAACGGCGGATACCCATGCCGAGACCCCGGCGGCGAGCGGCTTCGCGGGTGCCGCGGCCACGGCCGTGGCCAGCCGCGTGGGCACCGCTGAGTCGCGTGACCTGGCTCGCGCTAGCAGCTTGCGCGCGGCATTGCCTGCGGTGCTGGTGGCAGCGGCGCGCGATCCCGGTGGTGCGCGCGCACTCGTGGCCGCCCTTCTGCTGGCGCCCGCGGGTAACAGCGATGTCGTGGCGCGCCAGCAAGCCGCGCTGCACGCGGCGCTGGGTGAGCAGGAATCCAGCCTGGCCCTGGGCTTGCAGCCGCAGGCGGCGGCATTGGAGCCCGCTGCGCGCCTTCCGCTGGTCGACTTGTGCATCCCGGCGCTACGCGGCCTGCCGCCCGACGCCCGTGACGCCTTGTTGAAACTGGCGCGTGAACTCGCGATGGCGGATAGCCAGATCGACCTGTTCGAGTACGCGCTATCGCGGCTGCTGCGGGCGCGCCTCGTGAATATGGACGATCCGCGCGGCGCCGCCCGACCGGGCGAGCGTAAGCTGCGCGATGCCCGTGACGCTTACAGCCGCCTGTGTGTGGTCGTGGCGCAGTTTGGTACCGACGATCCACTCGCCGCGCTACGCGCGTGGCGCCTGGCCCAGTACGAGGCCTTTGGTGATGCGAATGCGGTCATGCCGCCCGTACCGGATTGGCGTACCGCATTCGATGGTGCCGTGATCGAGCTTTCGCGATGCAACCCAGCCTCGAAAGAGCTGGTGGTGCGCGGGCTATGGCTGGCTATCGCCGCCGACGGCGTGGTGACGGTCGCCGAGGCGGAGTGCCTGCGCGCGATCTGCGCCAGCCTCGGTTGCCCGCTTCCTCCAGAGTTCGTGGACGAAGCACGCGGCGCATAACACCCGTGCTAGGCTTTCGCGGCCCCCACCCAAACCGCCGGCCACCGTGAACCCACGCCGATCCCCGCGGAACGAAGGCGCCACCCTGGCGCTCTCGATCATCGCTTTCTTCTTCGTGATGACCTCGTATTACGTCCTTCGCCCGCTGCGCGACCAGCTTGTTGGCGCGGTGGGGTCGGCGTCGCTGCCCTGGTTCTATGCCGTCGTCCTGGTCGTCATGCTCGCGCTGACCCCGGTCTTTGGCTGGCTCGTCGCACGCTTTCCGCGTAAGCGCATGGTCGGCACCAGTTACCTGGCCTTCGTGGTTTGCCTCGTCGCCTTCGTACCCGCCTTCGTCGCGCAGGATCGCATTGGCGCAAAGACCCTGGGCATCGTGTTCTTTGTCTGGGTAAGCGTCTTCAACCTGTTTGTCGTGTCGCTGTTCTGGAGCGTCATGGCTGATATCTACCGCAGCCGCCAGGCGCGTCTCGCGTTCCCGTTCATCGCCTTTGGCGGCATGGGCGGCGCCCTGGTCGGGCCGCTCATCACGCGCTTGCTCGTCGAGCGCCTCGGCGTGCCGGCGATGCTGGTGATCTCAGCGATCGCCCTGCTGGCCGCCCTGGCCGCATTGCTGGCGATGTCGTCGCAGCCGGGCGAAGAGGGTGCCGCGTCGGAGGCGCCGGTGGGCGGCTCGATCCTGGAGGGCGCGAAGTCTGCGTTCGCGCAGCCGTTCCTCCGCTACATGACCCTGCTCATGCTACTTAGCGATGGCATTGGCACCCTGGCTTATGCGTTGGTGGCCGATTACGCCAAGGTACATTTCCTCGACAATGCCGTGCGTACCGCGTTCTATGCGAACCTGGACCTGTGGGTGAATGGCATGGGGGCCGTGCTGCAACTGACCCTCACCCCGCTGATCCTGCGCGGCCTGGGTGCCGTATGGGCCATGGTCGTGCCGACGCTGGTTAACTTCATCCTGCTGGGGGCGCTGGCGTACTTTGGCCCCGTGGACTTCGGTGTGTTCGGCTACACCATGCCGTTGATCGCGCTGGTGATGGTGGGCAGCCGCGGCATCACCTACGGCATGACCAAACCCGCCTCGGATTCGCTGTATACGCGCATGCCGCGCGAGGCCCGGTACAAAGGCAAGAATTTCATCGAGACGGCGGTGTGGCGCTTCGGCGACCTGCTGGTCACGACCTCGCTTACCGCCGCGCGTAGCGCAGGCGTGGGTATCGCCACCATCGGCCTGGTATGTGCGGGGCTTGCCGCCGTCGCTACCGAAGTGGCGCGTCGGGCCGCCACCTCGCCTGACCTGCTGCCGGAGCAGCTTGAGGACTAAGTGGTGATGTAGGCCTCGAGCTGGTTGATCGTTTCTTTTTGCTCGCTGATCGTCGCCTTGACCAGGTCGCCGATGGAGACGACGCCGACCACGCGGTCGCCATCCACGACGGGCAGGTGGCGGAGCCGGCCATCCGTGCACAGCCGCATGCATTCGTCGACCGTGGCATCGGTCGCCACGGTGATGACGCTCGCGGTCATGATGTCGGCGACGGGCGTATCGCGCGACGAGCGATCCTTGAGGATCACTTTCCGCGCATAGTCACGTTCGGAGATGATGCCGACCAGCTCGCTGCCCTTCAGGACCACGAGGGCGCCGACATTCTTGTCGGCCATCTGTCGCACGGCTTCGTAGACAGAGGCATCGGGTGCCACGGCGTAGACTTCCCGACCTTTCGTTCCCAGGAGATGCTTGACCTGCTGCATGCTCGACTCCCCGGATGGGCGCGGCGCGCATCGCCGCGATATGTGCAGTCTACGCCTGCCGGGGGCCTTGGGGGTCATGTCCGGGTGAAGGACCGGCCCTGCCGCGGCGGTCTTCCACGTAGTACAGCGGGCGGCGCTTGCTCTCGGCGTAGGTGCGGCCGACGTACTCGCCGATAACGCCTAGCGCGAGCAGCTGCGCGCCACCCAGGAACAGGATCGCCACCAGCAGGGTGGGGTAACCGCGCACCGGATCGCCCCACAGCATCACCTTCAGGATGACCCACAAGCCGTACAGGAAGGCACCTAGCGCGGTCGACAGGCCCAGCCATGTGGCGATGCGCAGGGGTGCCACCGAGAACGAGGTGATGCCTTCCACGGCAAGGTTGGTAAGCCGCCAGTAATTCCACTTGGTGTCGCCGGCAAAGCGTGGGTCGCGCTGGTAGCGCAGCGAGACCTGGCGGTAACCGATCCAGGCGAAGAGCCCTTTCATGAAGCGCTGGCGCTCGCGCAGTTCACCCAGCGCGGCCACCGCCCGGCGCGAGAGCACGCGGAAATCGCCCGTGTCACGGGGCATCGGGTTATCCGACACGAGATCCATCACCCGGTAGAAGGCGGCCGAGGTGAATTTCTTCAGGCGGGTTTCACCGGCGCGGTCCGCACGGGTGGCATAGACGACATCGTTACCTTCGCGCAGGCGCGCGACCAGGTCGGGGATGAGCTCAGGCGGATCCTGCAGATCGGCATCAATGAGTACGACGGCGTCCGCATCGGCGGCGTCCAGCCCCGCGGTCATCGCGGCTTCCTTGCCGAAGTTGCGTGAAAGCCGCAGGCCCGTGATCCGCGTATCCGCCTGCGCGAGGCGGTCGATGATCTCCCAGGTGGTGTCCTTGCTACCATCGTCGACGTAGATCACCGTGGCGTCCACCGCCATGCCATCGAGAACCCCGGCCAGGCGCGCGTGGAAGCGCTCCAGGACCTCGGTTTCGTTGTACGCGGGGACGATAACGGCAAGCGAATACGACATGGAATGACTCATCGGATACGCCCCGAGACAGGGGCGGGGCGGGTGAGATACGCAGGGCCGCCTAACTGGCCCATCTGCTGTGAAATCCATGCGGTACGGCGCATCACGTAGGCGCTGGGCGCATCGACGCGGAGCCGCCGCGGGTTGGGCAGCACGGCGGCGAGACGGGCTGCCTGGGTCACGCTCAGGCGCGATGGCGCGACATGGAAATATGTATCGCTTGCGGCCCCCACGCCGTACACGCCATTCCCCAACTCAACCGTATTCATGTACACCTCGAGGATCCGGCGCTTGGGCCAGGTTGCTTCGATCAACACGGTGAACCAGGCCTCGAGACCCTTGCGGATGAAGCTGCGCCCATTCCACAGGAACAGGTTCTTGGCGGTCTGCTGGCTGATGGTGCTCGCGCCGCGCAGGCGCTTGCCTTCATCCGCCGCATCGATCGCATCCTGGATCGCATCGACGTCAAAGCCGTGGTGGTACGGAAACTTCTGATCCTCACCCGCCACCATGGCGATGCCCACCTGCGGGGAGATCTCAGTCCACGGCACCCAGCGATGGCGTAGCGTGAAATCCTTCTCACCCGAAAGGGCGGCTTCGACGCGGCGCTCCATCATGAAAGCACTGGTCCACGGCGGGACAAAGCGCAGGACCAGCACCACCAGCCACGAGAGGGCCAGCCAGGCGACGGCCAGGGTGGCGACGAGGCGGACGATGCGGCGTGGCAGCGAGCGGGGCGTCGGGGACATGGCGGCGCGATGACGAAGGATGGCGCAGTATAAGGGCCAATCGTGCCGGGCTTGTCGGCCAGCGGTCGCGCCCCCATCTTTCGTCGGATCACCAGGAGACCACCGTGACCGATTCCCTTGTCGAAACCTTCGTTTCCGACGACGTGCTGCACCGCTTCATGCTCGAGAAAGCGGGCGTGCGCGGCGTGCTCGTGCGGCTGGGCCACAGCTGGCAGGAGATCGCATCGCGCGTTGAATATCCGGAAGGCTTGCGTAGCACGCTGGGCCAGGCCGTCGCCGCGAGCGCGCTGCTCACCGGCAATATCAAGTTCGAAGGGACGCTGTCACTGGAGTTCAAGAGCCAGGGTGCCGTGCGCCTGTTGTTCGCCGAAACCACCGACCAGGGCCGAGTGCGTGGCCTGGCGCGCTTTGATCCGGATGCGCTCAGCCACATCGTGGACCTTGGCACACTCGATGAAGCGATGCTGGCGATTACGGTAGGCCACGCTGAAAAGGGCCGTTACCAGGGCGTGGTTACCCTGGACGGTACCTCGTCGATCAGCGAAGCGCTCGAGGGCTACTTCGATCGTTCCGAACAGCTGCCTGCGCGCATCCTGCTGGCGGCCGATGGCGACCATGCCGTCGGCCTCATGCTCCAGCCCGTGCCGGGTGAGGGCGGCCATAGCGCGGCCGACGCCGATGACGATGCGTGGGCGCGCGTGGGTCACCTCACGGAGACGCTTGGCGCGCGTGAAATGCTTGCCACTCGGCCGGAAGAACTGCTGTACCGGCTGTATCACGAGGAACAGGTGCGCCTGTACGACCCGCGTCCGCTGGCCTTCGGTTGCACCTGCTCACGTGAGCGGGTGGAAGGCATGCTCCGTGCGCTGGGTCGCGACGAGGTACACGCCACGCTGGACGACCGCAACGGCGAGATCGAAGTGATCTGCGAGTTCTGTGCCACGCGCTATACGTTCGATCGCGTGGACGCGGAGCAGGTGCTGGCCGGGCCGGATACGCCCCCTGCACCAAGTACGCTGCAGTAAGCCCGTAAGAGCATCGCGCGCAAGCGCGCTCCTACAAGGTCGCGGCAACCTTCACCGGGTAACGGTCAGACGGCTACGGCGACGTTGTAGGAGCGCGCTTGCGCGCGATAGCCAACGAAGCGATGAAGCCGGCCCCTAAGCATCCAGCGAAAGTGGCGACCCCAGCCATTTGCTCGCGGGTGCCGGCTGCGCAAACAGGAAACCCTGGCCAAAACGGCAGCCGATGCGGCGCAGCGCACGCATCTGCGATTCGGTCTCGATGCCTTCCGCGATCACCTGCATCCGCAACGAGTTGGCCAGTGCCTGGATGGCGCGAACCACCGCGGTGCTATGGCCCTCGGTATCTTCCGCCGGCAGCTCGATGATGAACGAGCGATCGATCTTCAGCGTTTCGATCGGGTACTGATGCAGGTAGCTCAGCGACGAATAGCCCGTGCCGAAATCGTCGAGCGCGACACCGACGCCGTGGTGGCGCAGGTTCTCGAGGATGCGTTTCACCTGGGCCGGATTTTCGAGCAGGGCGCGCTCGGTCACTTCGACACGGATGCAGCGCGCGGGAACTTCATGCTCGGCAAAAAGATCGAGCAGGCGCTGGTCCAGGTTGGGCGAGCGGAAGTGGCTGCCCGATACGTTGATGCTGATGAAGCCTTCGTCGCGGGTCAGTGCGCGCGCCTGGCGGGCCACTTGTTCGAAGATCTGCCAGTCGATCGCCTCGGCGCAGCCGGTATCTTCGGCCACAGCCAGGAACTCGGCAGGCGGGAGCAGGCCACGCTCGGGATGGCGCCAGCGGAGCAGGGCTTCGTAGCCCACGACGCGGGTGTCTTCCAGATCCACGATGGGCTGGAAGAACGGCACGAATTCGTTGCGCGCGATGGCGCGACGCAGATCACCCTCGAGCTCCAGCAAGAGCAAGGCTTCGCGGCGCAGGCGGTCGTCGAACACCGCCGCGCGGTGGCGCCCTTCGGCCTTGGCCCGGTACATCGCCGAATCCGCGTCACGGAGTAGCTCTTCCGGCCGTGTGTAGTCCAGCGTGGGTAGCGCGATGCCGATCGACGCCGAGGTGAAAATCTCCTTGGCACCCAGGCGGAACGGCGTCTGCAGCTGCGCGATGATCCGCTCGGCGATGTGCGTAGCGGCCTGCGGATCGGTAATGCCTTCCACCAGCACGGCGAACTCGTCGCCGCCGAGGCGTGCCACGACGTCGCGGGTCTTCAGGCAGGCGCGGACGCGGCCACCAACCTGGAAGAGCAGGTCATCGCCCACCAGGTGGCCGACGGAATCGTTGATGACCTTGAAGCGGTCGAGGTCGATGAACAGCACCGCGAACAGATCCGTCGGGGTCTCGCGGAAGTGGTTCAGCGCCTGCTCCAGACGCTGCAGGAGCAGCGTGCGGTTGGGCAGGCCGGTGAGCGAGTCGTGCAGGGTTTCGTACTTGAGGCGGCGCTCGACGCGTTCACGCTCGGCGATCTGTTCGCGCAGGTCGCGGTTGGCCAGGGCCAGCGCGCGGGTGCGCTCGGTGACGCGACGTTCGAGGCTGGCGTAGGCCTGCTTCAACGACTCGGTGGTGTACTTGCGCTGCAGGGCATTCGCGATGTGGTAGCTCACGAAGGTGAGCAACTCCTGGTCGCGTGCGCTGTAGGTGTGTTCGGGCGTATAGCTCTGCACGGCGAGCACGCCCATCGATTTCTCGTTCCAGATCAACGGCACGCCAAGCCAGTGCAGCGAGCGCGCACCGCTGGTCGAAAGCACCTGGTCGCGGTTGAGGCGATCGATTTCCTCGCGGTCGGCCAACAGCGCCTTGCCGTTGCGGAGCACGTACTCGGTGAGCCCACGGCCCAACTCGCGCGGTTCGCGCACGCCATCGAGTTCGTCCACCGAATACGGGAAGGTCAGCTTGTTCTGGTCTTCGGAAAGCAGCGCGATATAGAAGTTGCGCGCGTAGAGCAGGCCGCCGATGACGCGGTGCACGGCGGCGTAGAAATTCTCGATGCTGTCCGAGGTATTCGCCAGTTCGGCGATACGGAACAACGCGGCCTGCAGGCGTTCGCCGCGCTGGCGTTGCAACACCTGCTGGCGCAGCACGCGGTTGGCTTCGCGCAGGGCGGCGGTGCGCGTGGTGACGCGGCGCTCCAGCTCCTCGTGGGCCTGGCGGCGCTCAAGCGCGGTCTGCACGTGTTGCGCCACGTAAGTGAGCAACTCGCGATCATTCTGCGTGTAGCGGGTATCCGGGCGGTAGCTCTGGACCACCAGCGCGCCGACCATGTCGTCGCCGCGTTTCATGGGCACACCCAGCCAGTCATCGCTGGGCGGACCGATAGGTACGCGCGGACCCGGGAGATTCTTTTCCAGCTCGGTGCTGGCGCCCATCATCGATTTGCCGCTCTTGAGCACATGCCAGGTCAGCGTGTTCTCGATCGCTTCGATAGGGCGGATGCCTTCGGGATCCGGAATATCCGGGTCGACCGAATCGACGAAGTACGGGAAGCGCACCGTGCGGTTCTGCGCGTCGTACAGCACGATGAAGAAATTCTCGGCGTACATGAGGCTGCCCACGATGCCGTGGAGCGCGCTCATCATGTCGTTCATGTTGTGCTCGGCGCCCGCTTGTTCGGCGATGGCGTAGAGCGCGCGCTGCAGCCGTTCAGCCAGGGCGAGGCGCGAGATGGCCTCGTACAGATTGGCGGTTTCGGCAAGCTGGCGCAGGCGTGCCGATGCAAGCCGGCCCAGCCAGACGGTCATGTCGCCCCAGGGGGCCGCGTCCTGCTCGGTGGTATGCAGTTCGAGGAATCGTTCGGTTTGCGGATCGCTGCCGAGTTCCACGACGTGGGAGCCGTGCTCGGGCTCCGCCACGGCCTCGCGCCAGGCGATACGCGCCTCGGGCAGCAGGCAGCGGGCGAAAGCCTCGCATTCGTTGCGCACGCTCTCGGCGTCGGCCGCCCGCAAAAGGCGCTCCACGGCGTCGTGCAAGGGCTCGATCTCGGCCGAACCGGGCGCCTGCAGCGAGGTGCTTTGTGATGGAGCGATGGTCATCGCTTGCATGGTTTCCGGTCGTGGTCGGTTCAGTCTATATGCGTTCAGTCCGAGGCGCGACGGGGCGCCGCAGCGCCAGTCTCACGCCGTCTGCGCCACCCCCATGGCTTCCCCCTGTAATGTCATAAACGGCAGCTAATCTTTTTTCTTAAGGTGGCCCGGACAGGGTGTTAGTAAAAAGTAAAATGGGGTATGCTCCAACCTCCCCGCCAAGGCTGGTGCGGGAGGACGGGGAAAGCCAGCCAACTGCCCATACGGTCATCATGCGTAAGTCCTTGCTCACCACACTGCTGTTCATGCCGCTTGTTGCGGCAGGGCAGGTCGTGCCGGTGGGTTCGGATACCTCTCCGGCCCGTCTGTTGGCCGCGCCCGTCGAGGGTGATGGTGGCCAGACCGCCGTGACGCTTTGGCGAACGCAGGACGGCCGCCAGCTTTCCGCGACCGCCGATGATCGCGTGAACCCGACGAGCGCGCTGGCCGTCCGCCCGGTGCAGTCGGGCCCGTTCCTCTCCAGCGGCCTGCAGTACGACCTTGGTCCGCGGGTATCCGCGCACGCCAACGTCACCGGCCAGGGCTGGATCAATTCCACCGAATCCTGCGGTACGCCTGCCGCCGCCGCACGCAGTGGCGATCGCTGCAGCTCGCCGGGTGCGCCGCCGCGCATCGTGGGCAGTGAAGTGGGCGCGACCTATAGTGGTTCGGGTTACAGCCTTGGTATCGGCGTGGGCTCGTCGCGTCCCAACGGCGCGGGTGCCGCGCTACCGCGTGTCGTGTCGGGGCTGACCACGGCCTCGGGCCTGCCGTTCAGTGCGCTCTCGTCGAGCACGGAGTTGAACGCCCACGGTCGCCTCGAACTCGGCGGTCGCAGTGGCATCGACCTCGGCGCCAGCGTGGGCCGAGTTCGCCTTACCCCGGGCAATCTGCTGGGTATGGGTGCGGTCGACCAGAAGTCGCTAAGCCTGGGTGTCGATCGTGGCCCGCTTTACGGTGCCATCACGGGCCGGACCATGCAGCCGGAAGCCGGTACGGTGAACGCGCTCAACGCGGATCGCCGCTGGAATGCCATCGACCTCGGTGTCACCTTCCGTTTGCCGTGGCGCGGCGAACTCTCGGTCGGCGCGCAGAATGTCTGGTCGTCAGGCTCGGGTGAGCCCTCCACCGGGCCTAACATCCGCGAACCGGACCAGTCACGTACGCCGTACGTGCAGTACCACCAGGATCTCTAAAGAAAAAGGCCGCGACATTCGCGGCCTTTTCTTGCCTGTAGGAGCGCGATTGCGCGCGATGGGGGCGCGTCGAGCACCCATCGCGCGCAAGCGCGCTCCTACCCTTAGTTGCCGCGGCGGATCTTCACATCACCGCTGAAGGCTTCGAGGTGGATGTGGGCGCTGCCGCTGCCAATCGTGGTCTTCAGTTCCTTGCCCGGGCCATCATCGCCCTTCGTCGGTGTGCCGAAGTCGCTACGCAGGTCGCCACTGAAGGTCGATGCCTCCAACCGCGCCGAGGTATTGCCCGGCAGGCCCAGCTCGACGTCGCCGCTCATGGAATCCACGGTCAGCTTGCCGCCCTCGGAAATCCCGCCAAGGATCTTCGTGTCGCCCGACACGGTGCTGAAGTTCGCGTCTTTCCAGGGGCCGCCACCGATCGTCATGCGGCCCGACACCGTCTGCGCTTCGATCTTGTCGCTGATCGAGGGCGCGGTGATGTCGCCGGAGACGGTCTGTAGATCGGCCTTGCCGGCGCTGCCCGCCAGGTCGATGGTGCCGCTCACCGTCTGCATGCTCACCTCGGGTGAGCGCAGGTTGGCGCGGATGCGGCCGCTGACCGAATCCACCTCGACCTTGCCGCCATCGAGGCCATCGATGCTGACGGGCGCGCTGACCACGTTGACCTCGAGTTGCACGCCCTTCGGCACGCGCACGTTCAATACCGTGGGCTGCATGCGGGTGTCGTTGCCCCAGCTGCCGAACCAGCCGCGCTTGCCGTCGCCGTGGTCGGTATCGACCCGGATATCGATGTTGTTGCCATCGCCATCCAGTTCGAGCGGCCGGGCGCCATCGCCCAGCGTGCCGGTAACCTGGATCTGGTTCTTGTCCCAGGCGGTGACGGTGACTTCACCCTTGGTGTTGTCGATACTGATCTTTGCGTTGGGCCGGATGTCTTTCGACAGGTTGATCGGCGTCGAGGCAAGCGCCTGACCGATCGACAGCGCCAGCAGCAGGGGAGTGACATAGAGCGTTTTCATGGGATGGATCCTGGCGGTTGTCGCGGTTTTAGCCGGCCTGCTTGTCAAAATTACGCAGGCGATCGCGCTGGCGTTCGGTTTTCTGCAGTAGCCGCTGGAGGGCGGGCGACTGCGGGGAATCCTGGATGGCCTGGGTGAGTTCCATGCGCGCGGCATCCAGTTCGACCGCGGCGCCGGTGAGGCGCGGGTCGGCAGGCTTCCAGTTCGTATGGGCTTCCGCCACGGCATCGCTGCCACCCGGCGCGAGGTGCAAGCCGATGCCGCCGCTGAGGACGGCGACGGCGGCGATGGCAGCGGCCATCAGCCACGGCTGCGCGCGGCGGTGTCGCGAGGTCGCGACAGCAGGCGTTTCATCCAGCCGGGCTTCGATGCCACCCCACAAGTCGCGCCGGGGCGCGGTGGGGCGGTTGAGCGAGCGCATCTGGCGCAGGTAATCGAGTTCGTTCATGACCTTTCTCCCAGCACGCGGCGGAGCAGGCCGCGCGCACGGTGCAACTGTGCTTTGGAGGAGCCGACCGCCATGGAGAGCTCGGCGGCGATTTCCTCGTGTTTCCAGCCTTCCACGTCGTGCAGGACGAGGACGGCACGTGCCCGCGGGGGTAAGCCCGCAATGGCTCTTTCCAGTTCGTCGCGCTCGATGGCGCGCAGCGGATGATCGGGGTCGGTGATGTCGGGCAGATGTTCGTCGTCGACGATGCTGACGGGATCGGCGTTGCGGGCGCGTATGGACATCAGCGCGACGTTCACCGCGAGGCGGTAGACCCAGGTGCCGAACGCGCTCTCGAAACGGAAGCTTTCCAGCTTTTGCCAGGCGCGGATGAAGGCTTCCTGGGTCAGGTCCTCCGCCCGGGCGTGGTCAAACGCGGCGAGGCGGAGCACGGCGCCGTACACGCGATCGGCGTGGCGGCGGTAGAGGATCTCAAAGGCCTTACGGTCGCCGGCCATCGCCGCGCGCACGGTGTCGTCATCCGACGTCGCGGCAGCGGGCAGCTCAGGCTGCATGAAGGAAGTGGCGGCGAGGCATAGGGCGTTCATCTTGCCAGCTTGGATGCCGACAAGGGCGAAACGGTTTAATCCGTGTCGCGACGCCCCCACCCCGGCTGCGCCAGCCCCTTGGTAGGAGCGCGCTTGCGCGCGATGGGTGCTTGCGGCACGGTCCATCGCGCGCAAGCGCGCTCCTACAGGGGTTAGGGCTTAGGCGACTCGCTCGGCCCGGCGTTCCACGGCCACTTCGAGCGCCTTGCTCACGCGGGCGCGCTCGGCCTTCAGGCGTTCGGGCATACGGGCGCCGAAGCCGTCCAGATAGGTCCCGATGGCGTTGAGCTCCTCGACCCAGCCGTCCACATCCACGTGGAGCAGCTCGTCGACGGTGGCTGCCGCCATGCCCAGGCCCTCGGTGTTGAGCTCACCCTTCGCCGGCACGATGCCGATGGGGGTCTCCTCACCCTCAGCCAGGCCTTCCACGCGCTGGATCATCCAGTCGAGCACGCGCAGGTTCTCGCCGTAGCCAGGCCACATGAAGCGCCCGTCGGCATCCTTGCGGAACCAGTTGACGTGGAAGATGCGCGGCAGCTTCGCGCCCGGCTTGTCGAACGACAGCCAATGGGCGAAGTAGTCGGCGAAGTTGTAGCCGCAGAACGGCTTCATCGCCATGGAGTCGCGGCGCAGGACGCCCACGGCACCCGTGGCCGCCGCCGTGGTTTCCGAGCCCATGGCCGCGCCTACCAGCACGCCATGCGCCCAGTCTTTCGCTTCAAACACCAGCGGGACGAGTGACGGACGGCGGCCACCAAAGACGATGGCCGAGATGGGTACGCCGCTGGCGTCTTCCGACTCCGGTGCCCAGCTCGGACACTGTTTCGCCGACACGGTGAAGCGCGAGTTCGGATGCGCGGCAGGGCCGTTGGCCGCATCGAACGGGCGACCTTGCCAGTCGAAGACCGGCTCGCCTTCGCCCAGACCTTCCCACCAGGGGCGGGCATCGGCGGTGATGGCGGTATTGGTGAAAATCGCATCGTGGCCAAGGGTGGCCAGGGCGGCGGGGTTGGTGTTCGCACCCGTGCCCGGTGCTACGCCGAAGTAGCCGGCCTCCGGATTGATCGCCCACAAGCGGCCATCGTCGCCCGGGGTCATCCAGCAGATATCGTCGCCGACGGTCCAGACCTTCCAGCCGGCCTTGCGATAGCCTTCGGTGGGGATGAGCATGGCGAGGTTGGTCTTGCCGCAAGCGGAAGGAAACGCGGCGGCGATGTAATGCTTCTCGCCCTTCGGGTTCTCGATGCCGACGATCAGCATGTGTTCGGCGAGCCAGCCTTCCTTGCGCGCCTGGTGGCTGGCGATGCGCAGCGCATGGCACTTCTTGCCGAGCAGGGCGTTGCCGCCGTAGCCCGAGCCGATCGACTTGATCGAGAGCTCTTCCGGGAAGTGCATGATGAAGCGACGGTTCGGATCGAGGTCGCCGGTGGAATGCAGGCCCTTCACGAAGCGGCCTTCGCGCTCGATACGCTTGAGCGCCGGCGCGCCCATGCGGGTCATGATCCGCATGTTGGCGACGACATAGGGGCTATCGGTGATCTCGACGCCACAACGGGCGATCGGCGAATCGATAGGACCCATGCAATACGGGATCACGTACATGGTGCGGCCACGCATCGCGCCCGCGAAAAGCGCATCGATCTTCGCGTGGGCGTCCGCAGGCGCCATCCAGTGGTTATTCGGGCCGGCGTCTTCTTCCTCCGGCGTCGATACGATCGTGAGGTGCTCCACGCGTGCCACATCCGAGGGATGCGAGCGGTGCAGGTAGCTGCGTGGATTGGTCTTCTCGTTGAGCGGGAGAAGATCACCGCTGGCGAGCATGGTTTCGACGAGGCGGCCGTACTCCCCGGCGGACCCGTCACACCATACGACGGAGGCGGGCTCCGTCAGCTGGGTGACTTCGTCAACCCATCGATTCAATGCTTCCAACGAACTGCCTTGCGAACCCATCCGGTGTGGTCTCCACGTAATTGCCTGTGGAGACAGTAGTTTGCGGTTCGTGGTATTTACAAGGCACGGCGCAGCAAATTTGCGGCGCCGTTCAGGTCATTCCTCGGGTTTGGCTGGCGTCAGCGTGGTGATGACGTGCTCCACGTACGCATCGAATTCATCGTGCGAGAGGCGTGGCAGGCCTAGTGTGAAGTTCAGCTGCAGGAAGCCAACGTAGGCGGCATACGTAAGTCGCGCGCGATGCAGCGCGACGACCGAATCGAGCCCGGCCTCTTGATACATCCGGGTCAGGAAATCCATGCGCCGCTGCGACACGCGCGCCATGACCGGCACGACCTGCGGATGATCCAGCGCCTTAAGCAGGGCCGCATAAACCCGGTGCGGCTGCAGCTCATGGGCCACACGGCGGAACAGTTCCGGCAGGCGCTTGCGCGGATCGGCTATGCGCTCGATCTCGGCCAGTACTTCGCGTTCACCGTATTCTTCCCAGCGTTCAAGCGATGCCTGCAACAAGGCCTCACGTGTGCGGAAGTGCCAGTAGAAGCTGCCCTTGGTCACGCCGAGGCGGCGGGCGAGGGCCTCTACGGCCAGCGCGCCCACGCCCTGCTCGGCGATCAAGGCCAGGGCGCCGTCCTCCCAATCTTCGGCGGAAAGGCGGACTCGTTCATTCTTGGCATCGTTCATCGCCGCATGGTAGCGGGAAAGTGCCTGTTTGCAATCCATCCGGTACCGTACGTGTTGCGTAAGACCTTGACTTTCCGTGCGTTACATGACCGTACGCAGCCGTATTGACGCGGCGTCCGCGCACCCACATACTCGGCCGTATGGTTGTCGAGCTCACCACGGTACTTTCTTCGCCCCTCCGCCTTACCGCGTTGGACGGGATTCTCTTGTCCGGCGAGCGCTGGGAAGGCGGGCGCCAGCCGACCTTGCTGTTCGCGCATGGCTTCGGGCAGACCCGTAACGCGTGGTCAGGTAGCGCCCGGGCGCTTGCAGCCCAGGGTTTCCCGGCGGTGACCTTCGATGCCCGGGGGCACGGCGAGAGCGAGCGGGTGCCACGTGGCGACTACCACATGGAGCAGTTCGTCGCGGACCTGGTCGCCATGGCCGATGCCGCCACGCCGGCCGCTGGGCCGCGCCCGGTGGTGGTCGGCGCTTCGATGGGCGGTCTTCTGGCGCTTGTCGCCGCAGGCGAGGCCGTGGGCGAATGCCCGTTCTCGGCCTTGATCCTGGTCGATATCACGCCGCGATGGGAAACCCGTGGCGTGGACCGTATCCTCGGGTTCATGCGCGCTCACCCCAACGGTTTCGCCAGCTACGACGAGGCCGCCTCGGCGATCGAGGCGTATCTGCCGCAGCGTCGCGAGCGGAAGACCGAAGGCCAGCTCAAGCCCTTGCTGCGCCAGGGCGATGATGGTCGCCTTCGCTGGCATTGGGATCCGGCCCTGCTCGATGGCCTGGTGGAAGAAAGCGAGCGCTACCAGCCGCGCCTGTTCGCCGCCGCGGCCAGGGTGCAGGTTCCCGTGTTACTGCTTTCCGGGGCGCGCAGCGATGTCGTCTCCAGCCATACCGTAGAAGAATTCCTCCGCCTGGTCCCCCATGCGCGCCACGTATCGCTTGCCGATGCCACGCACATGGTGGCCGGCGATGCGAACGACGCGTTCACGCGCGAAATCGCAGCGTTCCTGCATACGCTTTAAGCCACACCCCTTAAGAACACGACGACGTTACGAGGTGATATCCATGTCTGCGATCCTGGTTGTACTGGCGGCACTGATTGCCTCTGGTGCATGTGCTTACCACCGCACGTCCCTGAAGACGTGGGTTATCGCCACGGCGGTCACGACACTCATCGTCGGCTTCCTCGCCGGCGCGCCAGTGACGACCGTCATCCTGCTGGTGCTGCTCGCGCTCGTCGCCGGGCCGCTGCTCATGGTCGATTTCCGCCGCAAGAAGATCAGCGCACCGCTGCTCTCCATGTTCGCGAAGGTCACGCCGAAGCTCTCCGAAACCGAGCAGACCGCGCTTGAGGCTGGCACTGTCGGTTTTGAAGGCGAGCTGTTCTCGGGCATGCCGAAGTGGTCGGAGCTGCTGAAGCAGCCGAAGCCGGAACTGTCGGTGGAAGAACAGGCCTTCCTTGACGGCCCCGTCGAAGAACTCTGCGGCATGGTCGATGACTGGAAAATCACCCACGAGCTGGCCGACCTGCCGCCGGAGGTCTGGGACTTCATCAAGAAGAACAAGTTCTTCGGCATGATCATCCCGAAGAGCTACGGTGGCCTTGGCTTCTCCGCGCTGGCCCATTCGGCCGTGCTGCAGAAGCTGAGCAGCATGTCGCAGACGCTGGCTTCCACGGTGGCCGTGCCCAACTCGCTTGGACCAGGCGAGCTGCTGATGCACTACGGCAGCGATGAGCAGAAGAACCACTTCCTGCCGCGCCTGGCCGATGGCCGTGAGGTTCCCTGCTTCGCCCTGACCGGCCCGTATGCCGGCTCGGATGCGACCTCGATCCCGGACTTCGGCATCGTCACCAAGGGCATGTGGAACGGCGAAGAGACCGTCGGCATCCGCCTGACCTTCGACAAGCGCTACATCACCCTGGCCCCGGTCGCCACGATCGTTGGCCTGGCCTTCCGCATGTATGACCCGGACAAGCTGCTGGGTGACAAGGAAGACCTGGGCATCACGCTGGCCCTGCTGCCGCGCGAAACCCCGGGGATGGAAATCGGCCGTCGCCATTTCCCGCTCAACACGCCGTTCCAGAACGGCCCGATCCACGCCAAGGACATGTTCGTTCCGCTGTCCGTGCTGATCGGCGGCCCGCACATGGCGGGGCAGGGTTGGCGCATGCTGGTCGAATGCCTCTCCGTCGGCCGCGCGATCTCGCTGCCGTCGAACGCGACGGGTGCTTCGCGCATGGCCGTCGCCGCTACGGGCGCTTATGCCCGTATGCGCAAGCAGTTCGGCCTGGCCATCGGCCGGTTTGAGGGCGTGGAAGAAGCGCTCTCGCGCATCGGTGGCCTTACCTATGCGATGCAGTCGCTCTCGCGTGCCACGGCTGCCGCGGTGGATCGCGGTGAGAAGCCGGCGGTGCCGTCGGCGATCGCGAAGTACCACGCCACCGAGTGGTGCCGCCAGATCGCTTCCGATGCGATGGATGTGCACGGCGGCAAGGGCGTGATCCTCGGCCCGAAGAACTACATGGGCCGCGGCTGGCAGAGCGTGCCGATCGCGATCACGGTGGAGGGCGCGAACATCATGACGCGCAGCCTGATGATCTTCGGCCAGGGTGCGATCCGCTGCCACCCGTACGTGCTGAAGGAAATGCAGGCGCTGAACATCTCGGATTACCGCGAGCGCCTGAAGACCTTCGACAACGCGCTGTTTGGTCACATCGGTTTTGGCTTCTCCAATGCGGTGCGTAGCTTCGTGCTGGGTATCACGTCGGCGCGCATCGGTGATGCCCCGGGCGATGCCTACACCCGTCGCTACTACCGCAAGCTCAACCGCTATTCGGCGGCACTGGCGCTGTGCGCGGACGTCTCGATGGGCGTGCTGGGTGGCAAGCTGAAGTTCAAGGAAAAGCTCTCGGCCCGCCTTGGCGATACGCTGTCGTTCCTTTATATCGCCAGCGCCATGCTGAAGCGTTACGAGGATACCGGCCGTCCGGAAGCGGATCGTCCGCTGCTGGCCTGGGCGTTCCACGAATGCGTGTGGCGCATGCAGATGGCGCTGGATGGCGTGATCCGTAACTTCCCGGTGCGTCCGGTGGCCTGGTTGCTGCGTGCGCTGGTGTTCCCGTTTGGCCGCCGCGAAGTGCCGCCGTCGGATCGTCTGGGTCGTCGTGTCGCTGCGCTGATCACCGCGCCGAGCGAAGCCCGCGATCGCCTGACCTCGTGGACCTACCTCACCCCGACCGCGAACAACACCGTGGGTCGCATGAACGCGCTCCTCCCGGATGTGATCGCGGCCGAGCCGGTCGAGCGCAAGTTCCTCAAGGCGTTCAAGGGTGGCCAGCTCCACTCGCACACCTACAACGAGCAGCTGGCGGAAGCTGAAAAGCTCGGCGCCATCACCGCCGCCGAACGTGCGCTGCTGCAGCGTGTGCGCGATGAAGTGGCTGAGTTCATCTCGGTGGATGACTTCGATAGCGATGAGCTGAAGGCGGGTGTTGCTGCCAAGGCGGAGAAGATCGAGGCATCGCGGGCGGCGTAATTCGCCTTCGATGACTGAGTGAAAGAAGGGCCGGCTAATTGCCGGCCCTTTTTTTAGAAGCGGTATTCGAGGTTGATGCCGGTCGCGCGGATGCGATCGCTCTCATACTTCTTGTGCTCTCCCTCGTCCGAATACGACTCGGGACGGTATTGATCGTAGCTTACCGATGCCGTCAGGTTGCTCAATACATCGAAGCCAAGCGACAGACCAACGTAGTAATCGTTGTTGCGATGGGAGTAGCTGCCGTACGCTGTCGGCTCGGCGACGCCTAGCACAGAATAAACGGACGTGTAGTCAAAGCTGGTCTTGTAACGGGCCACGCCCGCATGGGCAGCAAGGGACCAGCGTTCCGACAGATGCCAGCGCGCATTGGCACCTACGAGGATAGCCTTGGTCTTCTGCGCTCGATCCGCGTGAAAGCCAGCGTAGTAGCCGGTGTATCCAAGCACCAGGCTCCCGTCGGAGGTGGCCGTGCCCTTGCCTAGATCGGCGTAGCCGCCTTCCACGCCAAGCGCTAAAGTATCCGTCAGCGTCCACCGATAGCCGAACCGGGCATCGAAGGCACGATCGCTGCGATCGTCGCTATCGCTAATAGATAAAGGGTCGAGTCGTTGACGAGCCGGCGTAAGGAAGCTGCTACGTTCCATGCTGGTATGGGCGCCCCCGAGGGCGACGAACCAGCCGGTTTCCTGGGCGAACGAGCACGGTGCCGCGAGGGTCGCGACCGCTCCGGTTGCTACGCAAAAAAAGAACGTTCTTCATGAAATTCCCTGTTCCTGTGATCCACGGCAGGGGCGCCATGGCGCCTTGAGGCTGCCGGAGGGTAGCGTAACTGGTGCTTAGGCTGCCACTGCGCGCGACGCCCCTGAACGCGACACCGCAACGCCCCTATCTCGCCACAACCTGCCAGATCGAACACTGCACCTGTCGTGTACCGTTCCGGCCATGCCCGAATCCAACGACCTCGATGGCGAACGAGATCTCTTCCACGCCGCCGTGGTGTGTTCGTTCACGGCGCCAGTGATGGCTTTGGCCTACTTCACCGCGTTGTTTCCAGGCACACCGAACGGTGGGGTCTATCTGTTCGTCCTGCTGTTCGCCCTCGTCTGGGTCATCTCGGCGATCCTTACCATGGTGCTCGGCCTTCCCTTTGCGCTTTGGTTGCACCGGCGCCATGCACTGCGCTGGACAACGGTATGCTCCTACGGCGCCGTGGCTGGCATGGCCGCCCTTGCATGGACGGATACCGCCTACGGCGCGATCTTCGGGTTCGGAAATGCTGTGATCTTTCAGGCTATTTGCACGGGTCGTGAGACTCGGTCGTCGGCGATCGCGCGCAAGCGCGCTCCTACAAGAGCATTCACAGATCTTCTGTAGGAGCGCGCTTGCGCGCGATGCGCTCACGCGCCGAGCCGATGGCTTACGCCGCGCCCGCGCAGCCTTCTTGTTTCGCGACCACCGCAAGAAGGCGTTCTTCCACTTCATCGCGGGTATGCGAGCGGAACAGACGGGGTGCGGCACGGCGCAACGCGCCGCAGTCGAGTTCGGTGAGGCGGTCGCGGACCTGGAGTAGCTGGCCGGGGTGCATCGAGAATTCTTCGAGGCCCATCGCCAACAGCAGCGCGGTGAACTGGGTGTCGCCGGCGATTTCGCCGCAGAGGCTGATCGGCTTTTTCGCGCGGCGTGCGGCGGCGATGACGTGAGCGATCAGGCGCAGGAACGCTGGCTGCAACGGGTCGTAGATGCCTTCGAGTGCATCGTTGTTACGGTCGGCGGCCAGCGTGTACTGGGCGAGGTCGTTGGTGCCGATGGCGAGGAAGTCGGCTTTCTGCAGGATCGAGGTGACGCCGATCGCGGCGGCAGGTACTTCGATCATGGCGCCGATATCGAGCCGTTCGGGCAGCTCCTGGCCTTCCAGCGACAACTGCTCGCGGGCTTTCTTGATCAGGCGGCGGACTTCGGTGAGTTCGCCGAGGTGCGTGACCATCGGCACGAGCACGCGTACCGGCCCGTAGCAGGCGGCGCGTAGGATCGCGCGCAGCTGGACCAGGAAGATATCGGGGTAACGAAGGGAGAGGCGGATGCCACGCACACCCAGTGCCGGGTTGTCTTCGCCGCGAATGGCGAGTCCCGCCGCATCGGCCTTGTCGGCTCCGAGGTCGAGCGTGCGAATCGTGACTGGCAGACCGCCCATACCGAGGACGACATCACGGTAGGCGACGAACTGTTCTTCTTCGCTGGGCAAACCGCGCTGGCGCAGGAACAGGAACTCGGAACGGTACAGGCCCACGCCATCGGCACCGCGTGCGCGCGCCAGCGTCACGTCGCCAGCCAGCTCCGCGTTGGCGAACAGGCGCACGTGGGCGCCATCGCGGGTGAGCGTGCGGGCGGAGGCTAGCGCGGCGAGGCGGCGGCCTTCGGCGGCGGCCTGGCGCTGCCACTGGCGGTAGCGGGCGAGGTCCTGCGCAGTCGGGTGGACGATGACCTCGCCGTGTTCGGCATCGATCAACACCAGGTCATCGTCGTTGATGGTCGCGAGCGCATCCTTCGTACCCACCAGCATCGGCAGGTTGAAGCTGCGGGCGAGGATGGCACTGTGCGAATACACGCTGCCGGCGCTGGCGACGACGCCAAGCATGCCCTGGCCACCCAGGCTGGCCATGTCGGCGGGCGCGATCGTGTCGCTGACGATGATCTCGCCTACGCGCGCAGCGAGCTTGCGCTCCTCGCGGCTGGATTGCTGGAAGAGGGCGGACATGACCCGGCCGATCACCTGGTCGATATCTTCGCCACGGCTCTTCAGGTAGGGATCGTTCATGGCGTCGAACACCGCTGCCAGGCGGTCGCGCTGCATCTTCAGCGCGGCACTGGCGGTGTAGTGGCCGACCGAGACCAGTTCGTCGAGGCCACGGAGCAGTTCCTCGTCATCGAGCAGCAGGCTATGCGCGTCGATGAAGTCGCCGACTTCCCTGGCCAGCGCGCCGTGCAGCTTGCTGCGCAGTTCGCGCAGCTCAGCGCGGGCGTGGTCCAGCGCCTTGTGCAGACGATCGAGCTCGGGGCCGACTTCGGCATCCTCGAGCATGCGCATGTCGGCGGTGTACAGGCTGGGCTGGACCAGACGCGCCCGTCCGAGGGCCATGCCCCGGGATGCGGCGGTGCCGGTCAGCTGGTACCTCATGCGTCTGTCGCCCCCCTGGCGCCCATGCTTACTGCCCTTCGTCGAATTTGTTGTTGAACAAGGCGATGACAGCGGCGAGTGCGTCGGCTTCCCGTTCGCCATCGGCCCGTACGGTAAGGACGCTACCCATGCCCGCCGCCAGCATCATGACCCCCATGATGCTTTGCGCGTTCACTTCGCGACCCTTGCTGAGCAGGTCGACCCGGGTGCCTTTGAAACTGGAGACCAGCTGGACGAGCTTCGCTGATGCGCGGGCATGCAGCCCGAGCCGGTTGGATACCGTGATTTCCTGTTCAAGCATGATCGATGAAGATCCCTCCGCGGCCCCCGGTGGCGGCAACTTCCGCCAGCTCGGACAGCGATTTTTCAGAATAGTTGAGGACGCGCAGCAGCATCGGCAGGTTCAGGCCGGAGACGCAGCGCAGCTTCACGCCTAGTGCGCCCAGCGAAAGGCCGATGTTGCAGGGCGTGGCGCCATAGAGGTCGGCCAGCACCAGTACGCCATCGCCGGTATCGAGTTCGCGCGCATGCTTTGCGGTGAGCGAACGCATGATGTCGGGATCGGCGCCGGGCGGCACCTCCACGGCATCCACCGTGAGCGGCAGCTTGGGCATGACATGGCGCGCGGCCGAAACCAGTGCCTGGCCCACGGCCTCGTGCGTCATCAGGAGCACGCCAACAGTCATGGCAGGCGCCTCGGGTGGATTGGGAGAGTCTGGGTGCTCATTCGAGCTCGCGATGGAAAGTCAGTACGTTGCCGCGTCCTTCGCGGAAATGCCGGGCAAGGCGCTCTACCAGGTAGACCGAGCGGTGGCGACCGCCCGTGCAACCGATGGAGACCGTGACATAGCTGCGGTCTTCGCCCTCGAAGCGAGGCAGCCAGGTATCCAGCCAGCGCGCCACGTCGGCATAGTATTCGCCCACGATGGGCTGCGCGTCGAGGTATTCGCGTACGGGCTGGTCCTTGCCCGAGAACGGGCGCAGCCGCGGGTCCCAGTGCGGGTTAGGCAGGCAGCGGGCGTCGAACACGAAGTCCGCATCCGAAGGCAGGCCGCGACGATAGGCGAATGATTCGAACAACAGCGTGGTGCCATCGCTGGCGGCGGCATAGCCGGTGGCGAACAGACGGCGCAACTGGTGGACGTTGAGCTCGGAGGTGTCGATCACCTTTTCTGCGATCGAGACCAGCGGGCGCAGCAGCCGGCGTTCCTCGGCGATCGAATCGGCCAGGGAGCGGCGCTCGGCGGCCAGCGGGTGGCGGCGGCGCGTCTCGGAATAGCGCTTGATCAGGACGTCGTCGCGGCTGTCCAGGAAGATCAGGTGCACGTGGACGCCGGCGCTGGAGAGCTCTGAGAGCACGTGTGGCATGCGTTCCAGGTCGGAGCGTCGGTTGCGCACATCCACGCCCACGGCGATACGCCGGCGCGGGCCGTGCTCGCCCTGGCTGACCGCGGCGACCAGCTGCGGGATGAGTTCCGCCGGCATGTTGTCGACGCAGTAGAACTCCAGGTCTTCCAGCGCGCGCAATGCCACGGTCTTGCCACCACCGGACATGCCGGTGAGGACGACCAGGTGGATGGCGTCGGCTTCGATGATGGGGCTGTTGAGGAGCTCGTCGTTCACCGGGTTCACCACGGGGAGAAGCGGCGCATCTGGTGCGCCTGGCGGTCGATGAAGGTCTGGGCGGGATCGATGCCCTTGCTCTTCAGTACATGGTTGCGCACCGCGGCTTCCACAAGCACCGCGAGGTTGCGGCCGGGGGCCACGGGGATCGTGATCTTGGGCACATCCACGTCGAGCACGTTGCGCCGGCTGACATCACCGGTGAGGCGGGTCATGGCATCGGTCTCCTCGCCATCCTTCATCGGTTTCAGGTGGATCACCAGGCGAAGGTACTTGGACGGTTTGACCGCCGTATGGCCGAACATCTCGCGGATGTTGAGCACGCCCAGGCCGCGCACTTCGAGCAGGTCCTGCAGCAGCTCCGGGCACGCGCCATCAATGACATCCGGCGCGATCAGGGTGAACTCGGTGGCATCGTCGGCAACCAGGCGGTGGCCGCGGCTGATCAGTTCCAGGGCAAGTTCGCTCTTGCCGGAGCCGGGATCGCCGGTAATCAGCACACCGATCGAAAACACCTCCAGGAAGACGCCGTGCAGGGTGACCCGCGGGGCAAGCGTGCGTGCCAGGTGGTATTGCAGGTAGGTGAGCAGCTCGTGGCCGCGCTTGGTGCTTTGCCAGAGCGGGGTATCGGTTTCCTCAGCGACTTCACGCAGGTCGGGCGGGATCGCCTGGTCCTTGGTGACGATCAGCGCGGCGGGCTGATAGGCGGCGACCTTGTGGATGGCCTCCCAACGCTGGCGCGAATCGAGGCCGTCAAGGTAGTTCAGCTCCTCGGTCCCGATGATCTGCACCTTGTTCGGGTAGATCACGTTGAGGTACCCGACCAGCGAGGGGCGGCGGCTGGACTTGGCGTTGGGCTCCAGGACACGGGCTTCGCCACGCATGCCTGCGACCCAGCGCAGGGCCATCCGTTCATGGACGCCGTCGAACAGTTGTCTGGCGGTGAGCCGATCCACGCGGGGGTTCCTGTCAAAAAGAAAGCCGGCACACGGAGGTGCCGGCTTGCTTATATTGTGCCACAGGCCCGCTGGCGGGCTTCAGGTCGCGGTGCGTGCCTCGCGGACCTCGGCGTTGTGGTGATCCTTGAGCTTTTCCTTGTGCTTCTTCAGCTGGTCAGCCAGCTTGGCGATCATCGCGTCGATCGCTTTGTACATGCCGTCGCCAATCGTGCCGTCCTCCTGGCGGACGATGCCCTCGGCGTGTAGCCGGGTGCCGGAGCAGTGCAGCGTACCTCCGACCTTATGCTCGGCCTTGTCCACGGATAGCACGACGTCGAGGGCGGTGATGTTGTCGAAAAGGCGTTCGAAGCGGCCGATTTGCTGTTCCACGCGCTCGCGCAGGGCAGGGGTGACCTGGATGTGCTGGCCGCTGATCTGGATTTGCATGACGCCTCCTTCTTGCTGAGGGTGCCGCCGCTGGGGCGGCAAGAGGGGAGTGGCGGGCGCCGCTCCTGAATCTGTAAACGTGGGACCGTGATCCTCCGCTGGGGTTCCGTGTGGGTGCCTAGCTGGCGCGCACGCGTTCACTGGAACTGGGGATGCGCATCGCTTCCCGGTACTTGGCCACCGTACGTCGGGCGACCTGAATGCCGCGTCGATGGAATTCCTCCGCCAGGGCCTGGTCGGACAGCGGGCGACGCGGATCCTCCGCCGTGATCAGCTTGCGCAGCATGGCCTGGATGGCCGTTGCGGACGCGCTGCCGCCGTCTTCCGTGGCCACGCCGCTCGAGAAGAAATGCTTGAGCTCGAAGGTACCGCGCGGCGTGTGCATGTACTTGCGCGTGGTCACCCTGGAAATGGTCGATTCGTGCATGCCGACTTCCTCGGCCACCTCACGCAGCACCAGGGGGTGCATGGCCTCGGGGCCGTAATCAAGGAAGGCGCTCTGCCGGCGGACGATGACCTCGGCCACCTTGGTCAGGGTCTCGGCGCGCGATTGCAGGCTCTTCAGGAGCCAGCGGGCCTCCTGGAGCTGGCCTTTCATCCACGTCGCATCGTCGCCGCGGGCACGGGCGATCAGGTTGCAGTAGTGCTGGTTCAGCCCGAGCCGGGGCTGGGCATCCGGATTCAGGCTGACCCGCCAGCGGCCGTTCTCACGGCGGGCGTAAACGTCGGGGGCCACGTACTCCACCGGGGTGGCGTCGAGGGCGGCGCCGGGGCGCGGATCCAGGCTGCGGATGAGCGAAGCCGCCACGGCGACATCGGCTTCCGCTGCTTTCAGGCGCCGGGCGATCTTGCCGGTGTCGTTACGTGCCAGCAGTTCGATTTCGTCGGTGACGATGCGGATGGCCAACTGGCGATGCGGCGTGTCTTCTGAGAACTGGCTCAGCTGGCACAACAGGCAATCGCGCAGGTCCAGGCTGGCGATACCCGTGGGATCGAACCGTTGGACGCGCTTGCGCACGGCTTCGATCTCGTCAAGGCCGGCGGGGAATTCGCGTAGGGCGCTCTGCACCGCCTCGATACCATCGCGCAGGTAACCATCTTCATCCAGGGCATGGATGATCGCCTCGGCGATCGCGTGGTCGCGCTGGGTGAACTGGGAGAGGTTGAGCTGCCACTCAAGGTGCTGCTGGAGGCTTTCCGGCGCGGCGTTCTGGGGTTCGAAGCCTTCTTCGTCGCCACCGCCGTTACGCGAGGGCGCGCCAGCGTAATCGCCGGCCTCACCATGGAAACGATCGTCGTCCCACTCGGGGGCCAGGTCTTCGGAGGGGGAGGCGGTGGACTCCTCCTCCCGGGTGGCCTTGGCCGGCTGCTCGTCGCGGGCCCGGAACTCCATGGCCTCGTCGAAGCTGGCATCCTCATCGGCCCCTTCCGCTTCGGACTCGGCGTCCTCCGCGAACTCGAGCAGCGGGTTGCTTTCCGCTATCTGGCGGAGTTCGGCCTCAAGCTCCAGCTGCGACAACTGAAGCAGGCGAATAGCCTGCTGGAGCTGTGGCGTCAGCGTGAGCTGCTGATGCAGGCGAAACTGAAGTCCGGGTTTCATTACCTTCGCAAGATCGGGTTACGAACCCATCGTAACCCTTCGCGGCCCCGCTAAACCAGCCATCCCCCGGATAGGCCCACTGGCCGATTACGCGTACCGATACGACCTGCAGGAGCGCGCTTGCGCGCGATGGGTGCTTGCCGCAAGCCCTATCGCGCGCAAGCGCGCTCCTACAGCTCAGGCTTAGATCCGGAATTCACGGCCCAGATACACCTCGCGGACCTTTTCGTCCGCCAGGATGTGCTGGGGGGTGCCGCGCGCCAGGACTTCGCCGTCGTTGAGGATGTAAGCGCGGTCGCAGATACCCAGGGTCTCACGCACGTTGTGATCGGTGATCAGCACGCCGATGCCGCGTTCCTTGAGGTGGCGGACGATGCGCTGGATTTCGCCGACGGAAATGGGGTCGACGCCGGCGAACGGCTCGTCCAGGAGCATGTAACGCGGGCGTGCGGCCAGGGCGCGCGCGATCTCCACGCGGCGACGCTCGCCGCCGGAAAGGCTGATGCCTTTCTGTTCGGCGATGTGCGAAATCTTCAGCTCATCGAGCAGGCTTTCGAGTTCATCCTCACGCTGTTTCTGCGTCATGTTTTCACGCAGTTCCAGTACGGCGAGGATGTTGTCGGAGACGCTAAGCCGCCGGAATACCGAGGCTTCCTGCGGCAGGTAACCGATGCCAAGTTTCGCGCGCGCGTGCATGGGCAGGTCGGTGATGTCCTGCTGGTCGAGCTTGATCTGGCCGGCATCGGCCTGGATCAGGCCGACCACCATATAGAAGCAGGTGGTCTTGCCAGCGCCATTGGGGCCAAGCAGGCCGACCACTTCACCTTCGCGGATCGAAAAGGCGAAATCGCGGACCACCTGGCGGGCGCGGAATCGCTTCTGCAGGCCTTGGGCTGAAAGCATCGGGTCAGGGCTTCTTCTTGGTATCGGGCGCGGCGGCCGGCTTGGCCGGGGCCGTCGTATCCGCTGGCGCAGCCGGTTTGGCCGCGGGAGCGGCGCCGGGCTGGGTCTTCGGCTGGAAGGTCATGTGCACGGTGGCTTCGCCGTTGCTTTCGCCGGTCATCGTGCTGTCGTTGGTGTTGTAGGTGAGCTTGTCGCCATCGGCCGTGCCCTTGGTGGGCTGGTCGATATGGGCCGCGCCGGTGAGGATCGCGATGCCCGTATCGTTGTGGTAATCGATGTTCTTGGCGTGGCCGTGCATCCAGTTGCCATCGTCATCCTGCTGCTGCACGGTCGCCGGGCCACCATCGATCACCGCGCGCGTGACCTGGTTCTGGTCATCGAAGTACACCGTGGCCTTGGCCCCGGTCACCTTGAGCGTGCCCTGGGTGATGACGACATTGGTCGTGTACACCGCGATGCCCTGTGGCTGCTGGCGGCCATCGAAGCTCTTGGAAACGACGTCCATGACCTGCTGGCGGTCGGACTGTTTGGCCATGGCCGGCATGGCGGCAGCGAGCAGTGCCACCCCGCAGGCCGCGAGCAGTGCCTTAGCGCTTACGTGGCAGGTACGTGGTGTGGACAGCATCGAGGAGCTCCAGGTGCTTGGTGTCGAGGTTGGCGCGCATGCCTACGCCGTTCATTGTAGAGGTTCCCTGAACGATCCGGGCCGCCTCGGCGGTCTCCAGCCGGTTCTCCTTGGGCCACGCCGTGACCTCGGAGGTATCGATACTGGCCGGCGGGTTCGTCTCAAAGGCGATGCGGTCCATGTGCACCAGGCCTTGTAGCTTCAGCAGGGTGCCGTCCTTGTTCACCCAGCCGTACTGGGAGTGGCCCGTCCAGGGCGGCACGTTGGTTTCCTTCGTGGAAGGCAGCACGAATTTGGGGGCGTTGATGTACAGCGATTCGTCGCCCTCACGGCGCTCCAGGTGGGGCGCGATGAGCTTGAAGGCCGGCTGGCCTTCCTCGTTGTACGAATCCAGGTTGAAGTTGGTCAGCACATAGCCTGAGCGCGGCGGGCCGATGAAATCCTCGACCTTCTTCTCCGGTGCTACCCAGTAATAAAGCAGCACGCTGGCCCCCAGCACGAGGGCCAGGATGCCTGCGACGCCGGCGGCGCTGCGATCCTTAAGCAGGTTTAGTGCGCTCACAGCCAGCGGTCCCGCTCGGCTTCCGCCTTGCCTTGCACGGCCAGGATCATGTCGGCTACTTCGCGCGCGGCGCCATATCCACCGCCGAGGCGGGTCTGCCAGTGGGCGCGTTCGGCCACCCAGGGGTGGGCGTTGGCGACGGCCACGGCCAGGCCGCTGATGCCCATGGCGGGCAGGTCGGGCAGGTCGTCACCGACGAAGGCAGCCTGCGCTGGCTCCAGGTGTAGCGCCTCGAGCAGGGCGTTCAGGGTAGCGCGCTTGTCCTTCTGCCCCTGGTATACGTGGCGGATGCCGAGCTCCTCGGCGCGCAGCGATACAGGGTGGCTGATCCGCGCGGTGATGATCGCCACGTGGATGCCGTTTTCCTGGAGCCGCTTCAGGCCCAGGCCGTCATGGACATGAAAAACCTTGGTTTCGCGGCCGTCCTCGGCGTACCAGAGCCGCCCGTCGGTCAGCGTGCCATCCACATCGAACACGACCACGCGGATGCGTGCGGCGCGTTCGGCGACGTCGGCGGGAATCTCGGTGTAATGCGTATAGGCCATGGCGTGAAGGATACAGGGGCGGTTCCGGCGCGGTGGGGGCGCGCCGTCGGGGCGCGTCAGACGACGCGCGCGCGGAGCAGGTCGTGGATGTTCAGGGCACCCACCACGCGGCCATCGGCATCGGTCACCAGCAGGGCGTGGATCTCATGCTTTTCCATCAGCTGGGCGGCCTCGACGGCCAGCTTGTCCGAGCCGATGGTCTTGGGCCCCCGGGTCATGAGCTGGGCCACGGTAGCGCCGCGGAGGTCCACGCCGTCGTCATCCAGCGCGCGGCGGAGGTCGCCATCGGTGAACACGCCAACCAGGCGCCCATCGGCGTCGATCACCGCGGTCATGCCCAGGTGCTTGCGGGTCATCTCTACCAGCGCCTCGCTGAGCGTGGCGTCGATCCCGACGCGAGGCACATCATCGCCGCTATGCATCACGTCGCCGATGTGCAGCAGGAGGCGACGGCCGAGGCTGCCGGCCGGGTGCGAGCGGGCGAAGTCATCCGAGGTGAAGCCGCGGGCATCCAGCAGGGCCACGGCCAGGGCGTCGCCCAGGACCAGGGCTGCCGTGGTGCTTGCGGTCGGGGCCAGCCCGTGCGGGCAGGCCTCGGAGGCCACGTTGCCATCGATGTGCACCTCGGCCTGGCTGGCCAGCGAGGATTTCGGGTTGCCGGTGATCGCGATCAGCGGGATGCCCTGGCGCTTGATGGCCGGGAGGATGAACAGCAGTTCGTCGGTTTCACCCGAGTAAGAGATGGCCAGCACGATATCCGAAGGTTGGATCATCCCCAGGTCGCCATGGCTGGCCTCGCCCGGGTGGACAAAAAACGAAGGGGTCCCGGTCGAGGCGAGGGTGGCGGCGATCTTCCGCGCGATATGCCCGGATTTGCCCATGCCGGAGACGACGACCCGGCCCTTGCACTCCAGGATCATCTGGCAGGCGCGGACAAATGAGGCATCGACGCGAGGTTCCAGCGCCCGGATAGCGGCCGCTTCGGTGGCGATGACGGTGCGCGCGCTGCGCACGACGGTATCGGCGTTCACGAGCGTCGGGCGGGTGGGCGGAGCGGTGCGGGCGTTCATTCGGCCTTGGGTCCGGGCTGTGGGCTGTCCCTGGGCAACCCGGAATGTCCATTTCTGCGACACCGGATTTCCATTACCATTACATATTCTCATTTTATCGTCGCTGCCATCGAGCAGTGGTTCAGGGTCCGTTTCGGAACCCCGGCCGCGACGACCCCTTTCCCACGGAGAATCCATGGACGCTGCCCGCATCCAGGCATTGATCGAAGCCGGCCTGCCCGGCGCCCGGGTGGACGTGCGCGGCGACGACGGCGTCCATTTCGAAGCCGAAGTCGTCTCGGCGCAGTTCGCCGGCAAGCTGCCGCTCGCCCGCCACCGACTTGTTTACGCCACCCTTGGCGACCTGATGGGCGGCGCTATCCACGCGCTCGGCCTCAAGACCCTTACCCCGGAAGAAGCTGCCGGCCGCCCCTGATCGCGCCGCAACGCATTCCGCACTTCGAAAGGCATTACGAAACCCATGGCCAAGATCCTTATCAGCGGCGGCCAGCCGCTTCACGGTGAGGTGAGCATCAGCGGCGCGAAGAACGCCGTGCTCCCCATCCTCGCTTCCTGCCTGCTCGCCGATGAGCCGGTGAGCATCGGCAACGTGCCGCACCTGCACGATGTCACCACCTTTATTGAACTGCTTGGCCGCATGGGTGTGCGCGTCGTGCTCGATGACCGCATGAAGATGCACATCGACCCGCGCCCGGAAAACAGCTGCATCGCGCCGTACGAGCTGGTCCGCACCATGCGTGCATCGATCCTGGTGCTCGGCCCGCTGGTCGCCCGCTATGGCAAGGCCGAAGTGTCGCTGCCGGGCGGTTGCGCCATTGGCTCGCGCCCAGTCGACCAGCACATCCGTGGCTTGCAGGCGCTTGGCGCCGAGATCACCGTCGAGAACGGCTTCATCAAGGCGAAGGCCGGCCGCCTGAAGGGCGCTCGCATCGTCATGGATATGGTCACCGTCACCGGTACCGAGAACATCCTGATGGCAGCGACGCTCGCCTCGGGCACCACGATCATCGAGAACGCTGCGCAGGAGCCGGAAGTGGTCGACCTTGCGCATTGCCTGATGGCGATGGGCGCGAAGATCGATGGCGTCGGCACCTCCACGCTGATCGTGGAGGGTGTTGAGCGCCTGCACGGTGCGCATTACGAAGTGCTCCCGGATCGCATCGAAACCGGCACCTTCCTCGTCGGTGCCGCGATGACCGGCGGCAAGGTGCGTGCGCGTGGCGCCCGCGCCGATACGCTGGATGCGGTGCTGCAGAAGCTGGAAGAAGCGGGCGCGCACATCAGTTCGGGCAAGGACTGGATCGAGCTCGACATGCAGGGTCGCCGTCCTAAGGCGGTGAACCTCGTGACCGCCCCGTACCCGGCGTTCCCCACCGATATGCAGGCGCAGTTCACCGCGTTGAACTGCGTGGCCGAAGGCGTGGGCGTGATCACCGAGACGGTGTTCGAGAACCGCTTCATGCACGCGCTGGAACTGCAGCGCCTGGGTGCGGATATCCGCCTGGAAGGCAACACCGCGATCATCACCGGGGTGCCGAAGATGAGCGGCGCCCCGATCATGGCGACCGACCTGCGTGCCTCCGCCTGCCTGGTTCTCGCCGGCCTGGTCGCCGAAGGCGATACCACGGTCGACCGCGTGTACCACATCGATCGCGGCTACGAGAACATCGAAGAAAAGCTCGGCGTGCTAGGCGCCCGCATCCGCCGCCTGCCTGGCTGATCTGTAGGAGTGCGCTTGCGCGCGATGGGTGCTTGCCGCACCCTTGATCGCGCGCAAGCGCGCTCCTGCAGGGTTATGAAAAACCCGCCTTCGTGGCGGTTTTTTTTCGGCTTACTTACCTTCGAACTTTACGAGTTCGAGGGTCAGGTCGCCGCCGTCTTTCTGCGCCAGCTTCACCGGCACCGGGTACTTCGCGGGCACATACCACGCATTGAAGCCACGATCCTGGTCGGTGCGGTCTACGCGCACCGCATTGAACGAGCCAGCGGGTACGGTGATCTTCTCGTTCGCCGCGACCTTGAACGTCTGCGTCTCGATCGCCTGCTTCACGCCGACCGGGAAGGTGGCTTCTTTCGCGCCACCGTGCAGCGCCACGCCCAGCGCAAGCGGCACGGTATTGCGATCGATCATGCCGGGTTGCAGCGGGTACGAGAACGACTTGTTGTTGTCCTGGACCTGCACGGTGTTGCCGTTGACCGTCAGCGTACGGCTCTTCGGCTTGAACGCTTGCAGGTCGTATTTGTACGACACCGCTTGCGGTACCTTGCCGACCCACGTGAACTGCGAGACTTCCGAGCTACTCGCGCCGATGGCGGCGGCGAGGCCCGAGGTACCCACCACCTTGTTGCTGTATTCGAACTGGCCATTGCCCGCCGCCTTCAGCGTGAGCGTGGCATTGCCGAGCGGCGAGCCACCCTGCGAGACGTTGTACGTGGCGGTAAAGGACTGCGGCACATCCGCGGCGAACGCGGCGGCAGGCAGGGCGAGGGCCAGGCCAAGGCCGGCGCGGAGGAGGGTGGTCTTCATGCTGCCGAGTTTAAACCCAGTGCCTGAATGTGGAATCACCGGGCTACCCCGCACGCTGGCTTCTGCTCCCTGTAGGAGCGCGCTTGCGCGCGATGGGTCATGCCGCGAGCACCGATCGCGCGTAAGCGCGCTCCTACAGGTCTGCGGTGGTCAGGGGGGTGGTCAGGGGGGCGCCATCGAAGGTGGGCTGGCCCTGCCAGCGCAGGCGGCCGGCGGCGATGGCGCGGACGACGGCGGGGAGGAGTTGGTGCTCTTCGACCAACAGGCGTGTCGCCAGGGTTTCTTCGGTATCGCCGGGGCCGACGCTGATGCGTGCCTGTGCCACCACCGGGCCACCATCAAGCTCGGCGGTGACGAAATGCACGCTGGCGCCGTGTTCGGTATCGCCCGCCTCAAGGCAGCGGCGGTGCGTATGCAGGCCCTGGTACTTCGGCAGCAGCGAGGGGTGGATGTTGATCGCGCGGCCCTCCCATGCCTCGACGACCGACGCATCGATGATGCGCATGTAGCCGGCGAGCACGAGCAGGTCGGGCCTGGCGTCGGCCAGGGCACCGAAGAGCGCGCGGTCGAAAGCCACTCGGTCGGGATAATCCTTCGGGCTCATCGCCACGGTCGGAATGCCCGCATCGCGGGCGATCTGCAAGGCGCCGGCCTTCGCCTTATCACTACCGACCAGTACGAACTCGACGGGTAGGCGCGCGGCGATCAGCGCGGCAAGATTGCTGCCGCGCCCGGAAGCGAGCGCGGCGACGCGCAGGGGACGATCCACGAAATATCTCAGGCGATGTGGACGCGCTCGTCGCCGCTGGCGGCGACGACCGAACCGATCACCCAGGTATCCAGGCCATGGGCCGCCAGGGCGGCCTTGGCGGCCTCGACCTGGCTCTTGTCCAGCAATACGGTGAAGCCGATGCCGCAATTGAACGTGCGCCACATTTCTTCACGGGCCACGTTGCCCTCGCGCTGCAGCCACTGGAACACGGGCGGCAGTTCCCACGACGAGGCATCGATCGACAAGCCGAGGCCGTCCGGCACGACGCGAATAATGTTTTCCTTCAGGCCGCCACCGGTGATGTGGGCCATGCCGTGCACGTCCACCTTGCCGATCAGCTCGAGAATCGGCTTCACGTAAAGCGTGGTCGGCGCCATCAGGGCATCAACCAGCTTCACGCCACCAACGTCGGTATCCAGCGGCGAGCCGGCGCGTTCAAGGATGCGGCGGATCAGCGAATAGCCGTTCGAGTGCGGACCCGACGAAGCCACACCGAGGATCACATCGCCCGCCACGATCTTCGAGCCGTCATTCATCGCGGACTTTTCGACGGCCGCGACGGTAAAGCCTGCCAGGTCGTATTCGCCCGGCGCGTACATGTCCGGCATTTCCGCAGTCTCGCCGCCGATCAGGGCGCAGCCCGCCAGTTCGCAGCCCTTGGCGATGCCGCTGACTACCGAGGCGGCGGTATCGACGTCGAGCTTACCGGTGGCGAAATAATCGAGGAAGAACAGCGGCTCGGCGCCCTGGACCAGCACGTCGTTCACGCACATGCCGACCAGGTCGATACCGATGGTGTCGTGGCGGCCGAGGGTGTGGGCCAGCTTGAGCTTGGTGCCTACGCCATCCGTGCCCGAGACCAGCACCGGTTCCTTATAACGACCGGAAAGGTCGAAAAGGCCGCCAAAGCCACCCAGCCCGCCCATGACCTCGGGGCGGAAGGTGCGCTTGACCATCGGCTTGATGCGCTCGACGAGGGCATTGCCGGCATCGATATCGACGCCTGCGTCGCGGTAGGTAAGGGAGCCCTGGTCGGAGGACATACGCGGTTCCGGCACTGATTGGAAACGCGCAATGATAGCAGCAAGCAGGCCGCCAGACCGGGCCTGCACGCGCTCTGGATGGACGCCATGCCAAGGTTTGGGCAGACTTCCCGCCTTCTCAGTAGCGATGCCATAACCATGCGCACAGCCCGTTCCCTCGTCCTACTGATGCTTTTGCTGCTGGCGGCCATCGGGCCGGCCATGGCCCAGACCGCCATGTATTCGGTCTCCGTACCCGTGCCTGACACCAGCGCGGCGGTCCGCGATGATGCCTTCGGTAATGGCCTCACCCAGGTCCTTGCCCGCGCCACGAATGGCGCGGACCCGCGTACCAAGCCGGGTTACGCGGAAGCGATGAAGCAGCCGGGCGGCCTGGTCCAGCAGTATCAGTACCAGCGCACGGGCGGCGCCAACGGTGCCCCGCTGGCCCTGGTGATCACCTTTGACCCGGGCGCGATCCGCCGGGTGCTGGCCGTGGGTGACGCGGCGGCTGCGGCACCGAAGCCCCCCGTGCTGGTTATCGCCCACGATGGCACGGGCAAGACCCTGAACATGCAGGACCTGGCGCCCCTGGCCCAGATGGCGGATGCCCGCGGTTATCAGATCGTGACCCCCAAGGCCGATACCCCGGTCGACGCCAAGGCCCTTGCCGCCGGCGATACCTCAGCCGTGGCCGGCGTGGCTCGCCAGTACAACACCGCTACCGTCCTGGTCGGCACGGTCCGCGACGATGGCACCGAGTGGACCCTGGTGAACGCCGGTCGCGTATCCAGCTGGCAAGATAGCGGCGAGGCCCGCGCCGCCCTGCTCAGCAATGGCGCCAACGCCATGGCTGACAAGCTCGATCGTTCCTTCGCCGCCAATGCGGGCGGCAGCACGAGCGGCAAGGTGTGGGTCTCGGGTCTGCGCTCGGCCACGGATTACGCCGGCCTGCTGGCGATCTTCCAGAATGACCCGTCGGTGAAGTCGATCACGCCGGTCAGCGCGACATCCGATGGCGTGCTGTTCAACGTCAATGCCGGTGCCCCGCTAGCCCGCCTGGTCGCCGGTTATGCAGCGGGTGGCCATGTCCTTGGGGCGGATGCCCATGATGGCGCCGACCTCGCCGTGCGCTGGGTGCCCTGACGCATGACCAACGATAATTCGCGCCGTTGGCAGATGCTGGCGCTGATCGGCGTCATCATCTTCGTGATCTGGCTGCTGGCGCCGGTGCTCATGCCGTTCGCCCTGGCCGCCATGCTGGCCTACCTGGGCGACCCGCTGGCCGATCGCCTGCAGCGCCTCGGCATGGGTCGCGCATGGGCGGTGAGCATTGTGTTCACCGTGATCACCATCATCTTAGTCGGCATCCTGCTATTGCTGGTGCCGCTGATCCAGCGTCAGGTCAGCAACCTGATCGACAACCTGCCGCATTACGTGGAATGGGCACGCAGCGTTGCCTTGCCGTGGGTGCAGCAGCGCCTGCATCTTGAGCCGGATACGTTCGATCCAGATAAGGTGTTGGCGACGATCCGTGAGCACATCGGCTCGATCGGCAGCATTGCCGCGCGCACGCTGGCACGAGTCACCCAATCGGGCATGGGCATCATCACGTGGATGACGAATGCCGTGCTGATCCCGGTGGTCGCCTTCTATTTGCTGCGCGACTGGGACACGATGATCGCGCACATCCAGCGCCTTATCCCGCGGTCGGTCGAGCCGACTATCGTGCGCCTGTCGCGCGAGTCGGACCAGGTGCTCGGCGCCTTCGTCCGCGGCCAGCTGCTGGTGATGCTGGCGCTCGGTGTCTTCTACGGCCTGGCACTCACCCTGGTCGGCGTTTCCATTGGCCCGCTGATCGGCATGGTCGCCGGCTTGCTCAGCTTTGTACCGTACCTTGGCTTCATGATCGGCTTCATCGCCGCGCTGGTGGCCGCACTGGTGCAGTACGGTGACTGGACCCATGTGCTGCTCGTGGTCGGCGTATTCACCGTGGGCCAGTTGCTCGAAGGTTACGTGCTGGTGCCGCGCCTGGTCGGCGGCAAGATCGGCCTGCACCCGGTGGCGGTGATCTTCGCCGTGCTGGCCGGTGGCCATCTGTTTGGCTTCCTGGGCGTGCTGCTGGCGCTGCCCGCCGCCTCGGTCGTGGTGGTCCTCCTGCGCTACGTGTTCGCGCGCTATCGCGAGAGCAACCTCTACAAGGCGCCGGCGGCCACGCCCGAGGCGGAAGTGCTCGATGTGGACGTGGATGTCGACGTGAAAGTAGATAGCCACCCGGCCACGCCACGGATACCCGGCAACACGCCATGAGTACGCAGCTACCCCTCGCGTTGCGCTGGCCACGCCGCCAGCGTTTCGAACATTTCCACGCGGGCGAGAACGCCGTGGCGCTGGAGGCCGTGCGCGCGGCCGCCG
The DNA here is from genome assembly GCF_036500425.1 of Luteibacter sp. Lineage (GTDB taxonomy): Bacteria > Pseudomonadota > Gammaproteobacteria > Xanthomonadales > Rhodanobacteraceae > Luteibacter. The sequence goes on along the minus strand of NZ_DASYCB010000066.1, from coordinate 8,881 downwards.
TGGATGCCACCGCGCCCTGGGTCTTCGTAGCAGGGCCGCTCGGCAGTGGCCGTACGCACCTGCTGGTGGCGGCCTGCCAGGCGGCGATCGATGCGGGGCGTAGTGCCCAATACCTGCCCCTCGCTGGCTTGCACGGTACCCGTGCGGCGGCGATTCGTGGCATGGCGGGGAGTGATGTCCTCGCGATCGACGACCTCGATTCGATTGCAGGTGATCCGGATAGCGAACATGCCTTGTTCGACACGTTCAACAGCTACAAGGCCGATGGCTGCACGCTGTTGTTCGCGGCGAACGTAGCGCCTGCGGCGCTCGACATCGCGCTGCCCGACTTGCGCTCTCGGCTGGGTTCGCTGACCCAGGCGGTGCTGAAACCGTTGAGTGATGCAGAGCGCCGGCAGGCGCTGCGTGATCATGCGGCAGACCGTGCCATCGAACTCGATGACACCGTGCTTGACTGGTTGTTCGCGCATCACGCGCGTGACCTCGGCGCGCTACTCGATCTGCTCGACACGCTTGACCGCGCGACGCTGGCTGCCCAGCGTCGCGTGACCGTGCCGTTCCTCAAGAACCTGCTAAAGCCCGATTAAGCGCTGACACCGAGCAGACGCGGCGTAGCGTTCGCACCGATGATCGTCGTCATCGCGGCGGCGACCTTGTGGTTGCCGGCGACGATGTTGCCGCTCTCCGGCAGGCCTTCGCGGCCGCTGAAATCGTTGTAGACGCCACCGGCTTCGCGCACCAGCAGGGCGCCTGCGGCCATGTCCCAAGGCTGCAGGCCCGGCTCGAAATAACCATCAAGGCGGCCAGCGGCAACGTAGGCCAGGTCAAGCGCCGCCGAACCCATGCGGCGGATGTCTTCCGCTTCCTGGAGCAAGGCCTGGGTGATGGCCAGCTGCGATTCCAGGTGATTGCGCACGCGGTAGGGGTAGCCCGTACCCAGCATGGCGCCGCTGAGGTTATCGCGGCGACCCACGCGGATGCGGCGATCGTTGAGGTAGGCGCCATCGCCCTTGCTGGCGGTGAACAGCTCATCGCGCAGGGGATCGAAGACCACGCCGTACACCGGCTCGCCCTTGTCGAGCAGCGCGATGGAGACGGAGAAGTGCGGGATGCCGCGCAGGTAATTGTGCGTACCATCGAGCGGATCGATGACCCAGACCAGCGGACCCTTGCCGACCTGGCCGGATTCCTCGCCCACGATCGCGTGGGTGGGGTAGGCACGGCGCAGTTCCTTGACGATCTCGGCTTCGGCGAGGCGGTCGACCTCGGAGGCGAAGTCCATCCGCTGCTTTTCGACGACCGCGAGGCCCTCGATGCGGTTCATGTAGCGCAGGATGATGTTTCCTGCGGAGCGCGCGGCGCGCGCCGCGACGTTGACGGCGGGTCTTGGCATGGGGATCGACTTGTCAAAAGAACAGGGGAGGCGGTCGAAAGCCGCATCGGTCGGGCAGTTTAGCACCGGCTGCCCGCTCGCCCAAGTCGATGGCCGGTGTAGACTTTCCGGTCCTGAGTCACCCAGCCGGCGCCCATGGCCTCCACGCCCTACGACCACTTTCGCTTCGTCCTCGTCCGTACCTCGCATTCGGGCAACATCGGTTCGGCCGCCCGCGCCATCCGCACCATGGGCTTCGATCGCCTGACCCTGGTGGCCCCGAACCGCTTCCCGGACCCCGAGGCCACGGCGCTGGCGGCCGGCGCGGACGATGTGCTGGGAGAGGCCGTGGTGGTCGATGACCTCGTGGGCGGCCTGGCCGGCACCACCTTCGCGCTCGGCCTTTCGGCCCGCCGTCGCGGCGTGAATATCCCGGAACTGGACCCGCGCGAGGGGGCGGCCCAGGCCATTGCCGCCGCCCGCCGGGGTGAGCAGGTCGCGTTGGTATTCGGCAATGAACGCACCGGGCTGGAGAACGATGAGCTTTCGCGCTGCCATGCCATGGTGCGAATCCCGAGTGTCGACGACTTCAGCTCACTCAACCTTTCCCAGGCGGTCCAGGTCGTGGCCTACGAGATCCGTACGGCCCTGCTGGCCGGCGAGGTAGCGCCGGCAGTGGGGGCGGGCGACGTCGACCCGGACGAGGTCCCGGCCGACGCCGAGCAGGTGGAGCGCTTCTTCACCCACCTGGGCGAAACCCTGGATGACATCGAATTCCATAAGGGCCGCTCACCCGTCACCATCATGCTCAAGCTGCGCAAGCTGTTCCTGCGCGCTCGCCCGGAACTGCGCGAGCTACGCATCCTCCACGGCATCCTGGCCGATGCCCAGCGCATGGCCCAGCTCGCCCACAAAGATCGCGACTGAATCCCCCGATCGCGCCCGACCCGTAGGAGCGCGCTTGCGCGCGATGGGTGCTCGCGGCAAGGCCCATCGCGCGCAAACGCACTCCTACAAGGCGTGTCGTCAGTACAAGTCGCGAAAGAACTTCAACAGTGCATGGCTGAAGGTGGCTGACAACACCACCATGGCGATCGTCGTGACCCATATGGCCAGCAACAGCACGCCATCGCGCTCGACCAGGGCGAAGGCGAAGGCGATCAGCATCCCGCCGAACAGGTAATTCGTGAACGGGATCGGCAGCGCCAGCAGGATGCCGATCAGGACCATGATCGCCCCGGACACGAAGGTGAACGGGCGCCGGGTCAGTGCCTGGATCCGCGGTTTGCAGACCTTTTCCAGGCGCCGGATGATCGGCGAAATACGGTCCAGGAAACGCAGCAACCCCTCGCGCGACATCGTCCGCCGCTTGAGGAATCCCGGAATCCACGGGTGCTCCAGGCCCAGCAAGACTTCGAGGCCAAGCGCCACCACGAGCACCCCCATGACCCCACCGATGCCTAGCGGGACGGGGATGAAGTTCGGGATGGCCAGCAGGAGCAGCAGGAAGCCGAAGGCCCTGCGCTTAAGCGGCTCGAGCAATTGTTCGACCGTGATCCGTTCGCCCGGCGTTGCCATGGCGGCCGCCCGGAGCAGGGCGGCGGTTTTCTCTTCGCGGGGTTCATGGGTGGTCATGCGGCGAGCGTCGCCAGATCGCCTTGAACCGGGGATGAGTGGCGCCTAGGCTTCGGTCGGCTCATCGGCGGGGACCACGCTGACCAGCACCTTGTCGATGCGCGCGCCATCCATGTCGACCACTTCGAAGCGATGTTCCTGCCAGCGGAAGGACTCGCCTGCATGCGGGATGTGCCCGAACGCCGTGGTAACCATGCCGGCGACGGTACGGAAGTCGTGCTCTTCCTCGTTGGGCAGGCGGTCCAGCTGTAGCAGCTCGCGCAGGTCGTCGGCCGGTAGCGAACCGTCGACCAGCCAGCTGCCGTCGTCGCGGCGGATGATCGGGCCATCCTGGGCGGTGTTGTCGGCGGCAGGTGCCGTAGCGCCCACGACCGCCGAGAGCAGGTCATTGAGCGTGACCAGGCCCTCGATATCGCCATACTCGTCCACCGCCAGGGCGAGCTGGGTATCCGCATCGCGGAACGCCTCCAGCAGATCCAGGGCCCGTGCGGTGGCGGGCACAAACAACGGGCGCGCGACATGGGCGAACAGATCCATTTCGCCGCTTTCCAGCGAGCGGATCAGCGATTTGACCTCGACCGTGCCGATCACCTCGCTCTCGTCGCGGCGGTACACCGGGTAGCGCGAGAACGGCGTCTGCCGGAGCACCTCGAGGTTGTCCTCGCGGGGTGCGGCGATATCCAGCCATGCGATCTTCATCCGCGGCGTCATCACCGAACCGACCGCGCGGTCGCCCAGGCGCAGCACGCGGTTCACCATGTTGCGCTCGTCACTGTCCAGGATGCCCTGCTCGGCGCTTTCGGCGACGAGCAGGCGGATTTCCTCTTCGGTAGCCGCACTCGCGCCGCGCCGGTGTAACTGCAGCACGCGGAGGATGCCGGTGGAAACATGGTTCAACAGCCACACCAGGGGCAGGGTGATCCGCGAGATCACCAGCATCGGCACGGCGATCTGGCTGGCGATCTTCTCCGGGGCGGTCAGGGCGGCGCGCTTGGGCACCAGTTCGCCCACGATGATCTGGATCAGGGACATCAACAGGAAGCCCGCCACCCAGCCGACGACCTGCATATAGGGTTCCAGCCAGGCTGGGCCATCGCCATGGATCAGCTCGGCAAAATGCTCGCCCAGCTTGTCGCCAGCGACCGCACCCGTGACCAGGATAATCAGGGTCATGCCGACCTGGACGGTCGAGAGGAACCGCTCCGGGGCTTCGGCCAGTTGCAGGGCCACCCGGGCCCGCCGGCTATCCCGGGCCATGTGCTTCAGGCGGCTCTTGCGCGAGGCCACGACGGACATCTCGGACAAGGCGAAGAACGCGTTGCCGAGGGACAGGACAAGGACCAGCAGGAGTTCGGTGAGCATGTGCAGGGCTATATACCAGACACGGCCGGTAAGGTCTTCCCAGCCAGATGCACCAAGGGCGGTGCGAGGTCCGGTAACATAAGCGTCATATTCCCCGATGATCTCCAGGCATCCCCATGTTTTCACTCCAAACCATGTTCGGTAAGGGCGACAAGTTCTACGGCCTCCTTGAAGAGAGTGCCGAAGCCGCCCGCGAAAGCGCGAAAGCCATGCATGAGCTGGTGACCCGCGCCGACCGCTCGCCGGTCATGGCCGCGTTCACCACGACCCGCGCCCGCGAAAAGGCCTTACACGCCCAGATTGGCGAGGAGCTGGTTAACACCTTCGTGACCGCCTTGGATCGCGAGGACATCGAGGCGCTGAACTCGGCGCTCTACAAAATCCCAAAGACGATCGAGAAATTCGCCGAACGCTACGTTATCGTCGCCGAACGCCTCCAGGGCGTCGATTTCGGCCAGCGCGCGGTGCTGCTCGAGCAGTCGGCGGGTGTCGTGGTCGACATGATCGCCCAGCTCCGCCAGGGCCTGAAGATCGGCCCGGTGAAGAAGCTGCGCGACCAGCTCCATGCGCTGGAGGCCGAGGCCGACCGCCTGCTGCTCGATCCCTACCGCACGCTCTACGCCGAGGGCTCCGATCCGTTGCGCGCCATCCTGACCAAGGACTTGTTCGAGCTGATCGAGAAGGCCGTGGACAAGTGCCGTGACGTCGGCAACATCGTCTACGCCATCGTCCTCAAGAACTCCTGAGGGCGGGCGTCCCATGAGCATGCTCATCGCGGTCATCCTGATCGCCCTTGCCTTCACGTACATCAACGGCTTTCACGATACGGCGAACTCGATCGCCACCGTGGTCGCCACCAAGGTCCTCACGCCAGGGCAGGCGGTCTTGCTGGCGGCGGTCACCAACCTTGCCGGCGCGCTCTGGGGTACGGCCGTGGCGGCCACGATCGCCTCCGGCCTTATCGATTCCGGTGTGGTCGATGTCGGCTCGCAGCTGCTCATCAGCGCGTTGCTTGGTGCCACTATCTGGAACCTGATCACCTGGTGGCTGGGTCTTCCGTCGAGCTCGAGCCACGCCCTGGTCGGCGGTCTCGTCGGTGCCGCCCTTGCGGCGTCGCAGGAGAACATCCACTCGATCATCTGGTGGCAGGGCGGCGCACATTGGTGGATGGGCAAGGGCGTCGTACCCAAGGTCATCGTGCCGATGATCGTGTCGCCGTTCCTCGGCTTCGTCATCGGCTTTGTACTGATGGGGGCGCTTTATGCGCTGTTGGGCTGGTTTTCCAGCCAAAAGGGTTACCTGCACCGGTTCGGCCGCACGCCGTTCGTGAACAGCTTCTTTGGCAAGGCGCAGATCGTCTCGGCCAGCGCCATGGGTCTGTCGCACGGTATGAACGATGCGCAGAAGAGCATGGGCATCATCGCTCTGGCGCTGGCGGGCGCCACGGCGGCGGGTCAGTTCGACCACCTGCCGGCCTTCCTTTCGTTCCTGCGTATTGCGCACGACCCGGCCGCGCCCGGCGGCTTCCCGATCCCGGTGTGGGTGAAGGTGGTCTGCGCCCTGACCATGGCCGGCGGCACCGCGGGTGGTGGCTGGCGGATCATCCGGACGCTGGGCCACAAGATGGTGAAGCTGCACCCGATCAACGGCTTTGCCGCCGAGGGCAGCTCGGCCGCGGTGATCCTTACCGCGTCGGTGCTGGGTATCCCGGTCTCGACGACGCATAACGTGTCGGCATCGATCATGGGTGTCGGCGCAGCCAAGCGCTTTAATGCGATCCGCTGGTCGGTGGTGGAGCGCATGGTCTGGGCATGGATCCTCACGCTGCCGATCACCGCTGCGCTGGGCTATGCGCTGGTGAAGCTGGGCCACTTGTTTTAAGTGGTTCCTTCGCTGGCGCTGAGTGGGTCTTCATCGAGCCCATACCCTACAGCGCGTCAGCCTCGCCGTTGACGACCTGCTCGAGCTGGTCGCCCGTAGCGCCGAGCTCTTCGATCAGGCGGGCCAGTTCGCGCTCATCCAGATAGTCGTACGGCCGGTTCTCGCACAAGTGCAGGAAAGGCGAGCCATCCAGGTCCGCCTCGGCCAGGTAGCCGGTGCGCTGCTCCCAGTTGAAACGCAGGCAACGCCGCGCATCCACCCCCGAAAGCGGGCCAATCGGCGTCGAAAGCCGCAGGAAGCGCAGGCCCTCGCTATCTTCCAGCTCGGCCAGGTAGATGCCCTGGTGCCGGCCGTCCGGCAGCTCCAGGTCGAAGCTGATGAGGTACGGCTCGTTCTGGCGCAGCTTGTGGATGCCGCCGATGTGGGAGCGGATCGCCTCGAAGTGACGCATGGTCTTGCCCTGGACTCGATCATGGACCCCGGATGGTACGCTCGTCGTGTTTCGTTTGGCGTGCACGAATCCACCATGGCTGAAGAATTAGACGACGATGAAACCCGCGCATTGCGGGCGCAGCGGATCATCGAGGCGGTTGCCGCGATCCCGCGTGGCCGTGTGGCCAGTTACGGTGCCATCGCCGCGCGCGCGGGCTATCCGGGCCGCGCTCGCCTGATCGGCCGGGTGCTGGGCGACGCGCCCAACCGCCTGGACCTGCCCTGGCACCGGGTGCTGCGGGCCGACGGCAAGATCGGCATCCCGGTGGGCACCCAGGGTTACCGCGAGCAGTGCAAGCGGCTCAAGGCCGAGGGCGTGACGGTGAAGGACGGCCGCGTCCCCATGAGCGCGTTTGGGCTCGACCATGACCTGGACCGCGCCATCTGGGGTTTCGCCGGCGGCTAGCGGAAGGTGACCTCGACGACCTGCCAGCGTACGGTCGAATCCCGGTCGCGCGCGTAGGCGAACAGCGGCACCCCGGCCAGCGTGCCTGCCGACAGCTGGCGAGTCGTCGCGCCCCTGCCGCTGCCACCGGCAGGCAGCAGGCCTCCCCCGACGACGCGCGTGGGCTCCCTGATCGTGCCGGCGAACGAAATGACCCCTCCGTCATCCGCCCATACCGGCATGGCGGCGATGGTCAGAAGAGGCAGGGCGATGAATGCGTAGCGCATGATGGATTCCCCTTGGGTGCGCCGGAAAAAGCCGGCGGCTGGCGGGCACTTAGCCCGGATCCATTACGCTCCTGTGACAGCCCTCGGAACAAGCGCTGACGGCTGAATGCGGTGTAGGCCTACGCTGATTCGGGTGTCGCGCCGTTCAGGCTACGGGGCCCGGTTTGTTAGCATGGGCGCATGCAGTCTTCCGCCTCCGACATTCTTCATTCCGTTTTTGGATATCCCGCTTTCCGCGGCCAGCAGCAGGCCATCGTCGAAGAGGTTGCCGCCGGCCGTGACGCGCTCGTGCTCATGCCTACGGGCGGCGGTAAATCGTTGTGCTTCCAGATCCCGGCGCTCATGCGTTACGGCACCGGCATCGTCGTGTCGCCGCTCATCGCACTGATGCAGGATCAGGTCGATGCGCTGATTGAAGCGGGCGTCAGGGCGCGCTACCTCAACTCCAGCCTCGACGCGCTCGCCCAGCGGGAGGTCGAAGACCAGCTGCTGGCCGGCGATATCGATATGCTCTACGTCGCGCCCGAACGCCTGCTGAGTCCGCGTTTCCTCGCGCTGCTCGATCGCATCCCCATCGCGTTGTTCGCGATCGACGAAGCGCATTGCGTCTCGCAGTGGGGTCACGATTTCCGCCCGGAGTACCGCGAGCTCACGCTCCTGCACGAGCGCTTTCCGGAGGTGCCACGCATCGCGTTGACGGCCACCGCTGATGAGCGCACGCGGGAAGAAATCGTCGAGCGGCTGCGCCTGGGCGAGGCACGCCGCTTCGTCTCCAGCTTCGATCGCCCGAATATCCGCTACCGCGTGGCACCTCGCGACAACGCGCGCCGCCAGTTGCTCGATCTGCTCGATGCCCACCGTGGCGATGCGGGCATCGTCTACTGCCTCAGCCGGCGCAAGGTGGATGAAACCGCAGCCTGGCTTGCCGAGGCCGGGGTCGATGCGTTGCCTTACCACGCCGGCCTCGACGCGGAAAAGCGCCAGCGCCATCAGCAACGTTTTCTCCGTGAGGATGGCATCGTCATGGTGGCCACCGTCGCGTTCGGCATGGGCATCGACAAGCCCGACGTGCGCTTTGTCGCCCATCTCGATCTTCCCAAGAGCATCGAGGCCTATTACCAGGAGACCGGACGCGCGGGCCGCGACGGCAAGCCGTCGAGTGCCTGGATGACGTATGGTCTCTCCGACATCGTGCAGCAGCGCCGCATGATCGACGAATCCAACGGATCGGACGCCTATAAGCGGGTCTCGATCGGCAAGCTCGACGCGCTGGTCGCGCTGGCGGAGACGGCTTCCTGCCGGCGGCGGCGCCTGCTCGCTTATTTCGGCGAGACCATCAACGCCGTCAAATGCGGCAATTGCGACAACTGCCTGTCGCCGCCGCTGGTGCGCGACGGCAAGGTGATCGCCCAAAAACTGTTGTCCTGCGCCTATCGCACCGGACAACGCTTTGGCGCCATGCATCTG
>NZ_DASYCB010000065.1:0-3136 GCF_036500425.1 Luteibacter sp. | reverse complement strand
CCAGCCAGGCCTGCTGCACCGGGTGGCGCCCATCGGCGGACAGCGCCTCAATGGTGACGATCTCGGCGCCCTGGGCCGCCTTGACCGGCAGGATGCAGGTGCGCTGCGCCTTGCCGTTCATGTGCACCGTGCAGGCGCCGCACTGGGCGATGCCGCAGCCGAATTTCGTGCCGGTCAGCCCGACGATATCGCGAAGCACCCAAAGCAGAGGCATCTCCGGCGGCACATCGACCTGCCGGTCTTCCCCGTTCACACGAAGCACGATCATGCGCGACTCCTCCTGGCTGCCGAGGACGACGCCGCGGCGTTCGCTGGGGTACGTGTCAGGTGGAGCTTACGCCGATCCGAGCCCGCTGGAACGCCAGAATGGCCGGTTCGCTGACATCGCGAGCGTTGATCGTTCCGCATGATGCGTGTGGCTGCTTGCACGTCCTTGCGCTGTGTTTTGCAAGGGAATCCACCGGTTCACTCAGTTCTGCCGGTTCACGTCGCAAGTGGCGCCGACCTTTAGGAGCTTTCCTAATAGGCCGCGCATCTTCGCCCTACTACGTTGTCGCCGTGCCGTGAGGCACCTTCCCCCGATACGCAAGGAGGCTCCATGAAACGATTTACCCGCACAGCCACATTTCCCGCCATCGCCCTGCTCGCCCTGGCCACGGCGCCCTCAGCGCACGCCCTCGACTACAATCCCACCCACGCCTACCCGGCGGGTTGCGTCGTCAGCTGGAAGAACGAGGTATTCAAGGCTAGATGGTGGACTGGCCCCGGCCACACCCCTGCCGAGGTCGATCATGCCGACGATCCCTGGGACACCTCCTGGGAGCGCGTCGCTCAGGGAACGCCCACCGGCTGCAGCGGTGAGCAGCCCATTCCCCCCGATCCGGGCCAGGGTGACCCCGGCAACCCGCGCGACGTACTGCTTAGCAAGTTGCTCGCCGATGAGCAGGCACTCGCCGCAGCATTTCCCATGATGGGTCCGGTGCGCGAGTCCATCCGCACGCTGGATAACGCCGCGGTCGAAGCCGTGCAGCCCGGCCGCGAACAGAATCCGGCCAACGTGCGCCGCGTTGAAGACATGGTCGACGCCGTGAAGTTTGACTACCTGTTTCCGCTACGCGCGCCGGAGTACAGCTACGAAGGCTTCCTGAAGGCGGTGGCCAAGTTCCCGGCTGTATGCGGTGAGGTAGCCACGCCGAATGAACCGGAAACGGTTTGCCGCAAGACCCTGGCCACCATGTTCGCCCACTTCGCACAAGAAACCGGTGCGCATGAATCCTGGCGCCCGGAGCCCGAGTACCGCCAGGGTCTGTTCTACGTGCGCGAGATGGGCATGGTCGAACAGTCCGACAGTTACAACGGCGGTTGTGGTGATGTGAACTGGGCGACCGAGGCCTGGCCGTGCGGCAAGTGGGCTGACGGTCGTTTCAAGAGCTACTTTGGCCGGGGCGCAAAGCAGCTCTCCTACCACTTCAACTACGGACCGTTCTCCGACGCCATGTTCGGCGACGTGAAGGTGCTGCTCGATGCCCCCGAGCGTGTCGCGGATACCTGGCTGAACCTGGCCAGCGCAACGTTCTTCTACGTTTACCCCCAGCCGCCCAAGCCGTCGATGCTGCATATCATTGATGGCACCTGGCAGCCGAACGCCGCCGATATCGCCGACGGTCGCCTGCCTGGCTTTGGCGTGACGACCATGGTGATCAACGGTGGGGTCGAGTGCGGCGGCACGGGGCCGGAACACGCGGCATCCGCCAACCGGATCAGCTACTACAGGGGCTTCGCTGCGACGCTTGGGGTCCCGGTGGACGAAAGCGAAAAGCTGGGCTGCCGGAATATGAAAGAGTTCACCGAGGCCAGCGCCGCCGCGCTTCCCATCTACTGGGAGAACAACTGGACGACTGACCCCGGTTGCAAACTGGTGAACTACCAGACCGCGTTCTCCGCATTGAAAGAGGGCGATTACGTCCGGTGCGTACGCAAGGCCTTCCCCGATGTCGAGATCATCGACGACGTAAACGGGGCCTAACGCAGCGGCTTGGCGGTCACGCCTTCGAAGGTCATCTTCACCGGCTGGATGGTGCCGTCGGCATTGAACACCATCCGGTCGATGCAGGTTTCGCGGTGGTTTCCATTCGTGTCGCCAAGGGGATGGCGGTGGTACACGATGTACCAACTGTCATCCTTGGCGACGTGGAACACCGAATGATGTCCCGCGCCTGTGCCGATCTTCGGATCGGTTTTCAGGATCGTGCCGATACGCTTGAACGGACCCATCGGCGAATCGCCGATGGCATAGGCCACGGAATAGTTCGGGCCGGTCCAGCCGCCCTCGGACCACATGAAGTAGTACTTGCCGTTGCGCTTGAACATCAGCGGACCTTCGACGTATTGGTCCGGGGTGATCTCTTTGTACACGGTGCCATCGGCCATCGGCTCGATCGCGGTGAAATCCGGTTTCAGCTTCGCGATGTTCGCGTGCTTCCAGCCACCGTAGATCATGTACCAGGTGCCGTCGTCATCGTGGAACGCGAACTGGTCGATCGGCTGCGCGCCGTTGTGGAAGGCGCCGATCAACGGCTTGCCTAGCAGATCCTTGAACGGACCGTCCGGCTTGTCGGCCACGGCCACGCCGATGCCACCGAGCTCCTTGTCGCTCTGGATATCGTTCGCAGCGAAGAAGAAATAGTACTTGCCGTTGTTCTTCACGACCGAAGGCGCCCACAGGGCCTTCTTCGCCCAGGGGATGTCACCGATGGCCAGTACATTGGCGTGCCTGGTCCAGTGGACCATGTCGGGCGAGGAGAAGGCATCGAAGCCGGTCTGCTTCGCGTATTCAAGCGAGGTGGTGGGATAGATCCAGTAGGTATCGTCGAAGATCGCCGCTTCCGGGTCGGCGTACCAGCCTGGAAACACGGGGTTACCCGAGTGGCCCGGCGGTGGTGTTGCACATGCCGCAGTGGATGCCAGCGCGCCCAGCAGCGCAAACCCAAGAGCCTTGCGAATCCCCATCCCGATCTCCCCACCCATTTGTACGACAAACCCCGATCCTAACCCGACACGGCGTTTCTGTCCCACCTGTAGGAGCGCGCTTGCGCGCGATGGGTGCTTGTCGCAAGGCCCATCGCGCGCAAGCGCG
>NZ_DASYCB010000064.1:0-8184 GCF_036500425.1 Luteibacter sp. | reverse complement strand
CGCGCTTGCGCGCGATGGGCCTTGCCACGAGCACCCATCGCGCGCAAGCGCGCTCCTACAGGGGCCGCGGATCGCCGATCGGCGCCGCGACACGATTCATCGGCTGCGTTTTAGCTGGGCGGCTTCGCGGGCCAGGGTTTCGATCGCGGCGTAGTCACCGGCTGCAAGGAGGGCGGCGGGGGTGAGCCAGGAACCACCGACACAGGCAACGTTCGGCAGTGAGAGAAACTCATTGGCGTTGGCGAGGCTGATGCCGCCGGTGGGGCAGAAAGTGATCTGCGGCAGCGGGGAGGCCCACGCACCGATCAGCTTGGCGCCGCCAGCGGGCACCGCCGGGAAGAACTTCTGGAAGCGGTAGCCGCGTTCGAGCAGTTCCATGGCTTCGCTCGAGGTCGCGGCGCCCGGGAGCAGCGGCAGCTCGGAATCATCAGCTGCATCGAGCAGGCGTGGGCTACTGCCCGGCGAGACCGCGAATTTCGCACCCGCCTTCAAGGCGTGCTCCAGGTCCTTCGCCGTGAGCACGGTACCCACGCCAATGAACGCGCCTTCCACTTCGGCGGCGATCGCACGTACCGCGTCCAGCGCGGCCGGCGTGCGCAACGTGACTTCGATCGCCGGGATGCCACCGGCGACCAGCGCACGCGCCATGCCTACGGCTTTCGAGGCGTCCTCGATGATGACGACGGGAACTACGGGTGCCAGTGCCAGGGTGGATGCGACCTTGGCCTGCTTTGCTTCATTGCTCATCGTTACTCCGTTGCTCAGAACACGCCCGCGCCGAGGTCGGCCGCGACGGCCGACTGGCGGAACATGGCGAAAAGTTCGCGGCCCATGCCGGTGTGGTGCACACCGAGGTCCACGTTGTCGGGGACGCGGCTATTCCACTCGTCGGCGTCGACCAGGACTTCGACCGTCCCTGCCACGGCATCCAGGCGAATCATGTCACCGGTACGGATGCGCGCGATGGGACCACCCGCTTCGGCTTCGGGCGTCACGTGGATGGCCGCGGGCACACGGCCCGATGCGCCGGACATGCGGCCATCGGTGACCAGCGCCACGCGGTAGCCGCGATCCTGCAGCAGGCTCAGGGTCGGAGTGAGCTTGTGCAGCTCGGGCATGCCGCGCGCACGTGGGCCCTGGAAGCGCACCACCGCGATGAAATCGCGATTCAGCTCGCCCCGGTCGAAGGCGTGCTTCACATCATCCTGTTCGTCGAACACGATGGCGGGGGCTTCGATGACCATGCGGTCATCCGGCACCGACGACACCTTGATGACGCCGCGACCGATGTTGCCCTTGAGCATGCGCAGGCCGCCATCGGCGCGGAACGGTTCGCTGATCGCGCGCAGCACGCCGCGGTTGCCGCTTTCCTTCGACACGGGTACCCAGCCGAGCTTCCCGTCCTCGAGCACCGGCTTGTGCCGATACGCCTCGAGGCCGTGGCCCATGATCGTGTTCACGTCGTTGTGCAGCAGGCCAGCGCTGAGCAGCTGGTCCATGAGGAAGCCCATGCCACCTGCGTCGTGGAAGTGGTTCACGTCGGCATAGCCGTTCGGGTACACGCGAGCGAGCAGCGGCACCACCGACGAGAGCGCATCGAAGTCATCCCAACGCAGCTCGATGCCGGCAGCACGCGCGATAGCGACCAGATGCAGCAGGTGATTCGTCGAGCCGCCTGTCGCATGCAGGCCGACGACACCATTGACGATCGCGCGCTCATCGATGATGCGACCGATCGGCATGTAGTGCTCGCCCATGCAGTCACTGGCGAGCACGCGTTCCACGGTGGCTTCGGTCAGCGCATGGCGTAGCGGCGTATCCGGCAGCTCGAAGCTCGAACCCGGAAGATGCACGCCCATGATCTCCATCAGCATCTGGTTCGAATTGGCCGTGCCGTAGAACGTGCAGGTACCCGCACCGTGGTACGAGCGCGCCTCGGCTTCGAGCAGTTCCGCGCGCGTCGCCTTGCCGGCGGCGAAGGCCTGGCGCACCTTCGACTTCTCTTCGTTCGGAATACCCGACGGCATCGGACCCGAGGGCACGAACGCGCTGGCGAGGTGGCCGAACGAAAGCGCGCCAATCAACATGCCCGGCACGATCTTGTCGCAGATGCCAAGGTACAACGCGCCTTCGTACATATCGTGGGAGAGCGACACCGCCGTGGCCATCGCGATGAGATCGCGCGAGAACAATGACAGCTCCATGCCCGGGCGGCCCTGGGTCACACCATCGCACATGGCCGGCACGCCACCAGCGACCTGCGCGGTCGCGCCATAACGGCGGGCGATGGTGCGGATGCGCTCCGGGTAACCCTCGTACGGCTGGTGCGCCGAGAGCATGTCGTTGTATGCGGTGACGATAGCGATGTTCGCGGCGTGGCCGTTACGCAACGCATCCTTGTCGGTTTCGCACGAAGCGGCAAAGCCATGCGCAAGGTTGCCGCACGACAGGTGGTGACGCTTCGCGCCGTTACCGCGCGCGGGGTCGATCTTGGCGAGGTAGGCCGCGCGGGAGGCGCGGCTGCGCTCGACAATGCGCTGGGTCACCTCGGCGAGGACGGGATGCAGGGTCATGGCGTGTGTTCTCGGGCTTTGACCAGATGAAGCGGGCGCTGTCAGGGCGCCCAGAAGACGTGGATGGGCACGCGATCCTGGGTAAGCACGGCGCGGACGGGTACGTCCTCACCGGCCTCGGCCTTCGCGAGCAGCTCTTTCTTGTCGGCACCTTCGATGTGCAGGTAAAGCGTGCCGGCATCGAGCACACGCGGCAGCGTGAGCGTGATCCGCGGCTCGCCGGCGCCACCGGCGCGCATGGAGATCACGGCTTTCCTGCCGTTCGGATCCAGTGCTTCGGCAAGGTTATCGCCGCCCGGGAAGAACGAGGCGGTGTGGCCATCCGGGCCCATGCCAAGGATCACGACATCGAGCGGCTGGCCGAGGGCATCGATGCGTTTGCCGACATCGGCGAGTGCGGCATCTACGTCATCCTTGTGCGCCTTGTCGAACAGGGGCAGGAAGGTCGCGGTGTGCGCTTCGTGATGCAGCAGGTGATCGGCCACCAGCTTCGCATTGCTGCGGTCGCTGTCGGTGTCGACCCAGCGCTCATCGACCAGGGTGATCGTCACCTTGGACCAGTCGATTTCCTGTTCGCACAGCACGGCGAACATCTGCTTCGGCGTACCACCGCCGGACACAGCGAGCGTCGCCTTGCCGCGCGCCTTGATGGCAGCGTCCAGCTTCGCTGCGATGTCGCGTGCCAGCTTATCGGCCAGCGTGAGTTTGTCGGCGAATTCGTTGCGGATGATCTTTGCGTTCATGCGGCGTCCTCGGCCCAGGTGCGGCCATCACGTTCGATGAGCGCCACGGCGGCGCTCGGACCCCAGGTACCCGCGGTATACGGCTTCGGCGTATCGCCGCTTGCCTCCCACGCGTCGAGGATGGGGCCGGCCCAGTTCCACGCCGCTTCCACTTCATCGCGGCGCATGAACAGGGTCGGGTTGCCACGCACGACATCGAGGATGAGCCGCTCGTAAGCATCGGGCTGCTGCACGCCGAACGCCGCCGCGAAGCTCATGTCGAGCGGCACGTGGCGCAGGCGCAGGCCGCCCGGACCCGGATGCTTGATGGTCAGCCACAGCTTCACGCCCTCGTCCGGCTGCAGGCGCAGCGTGAGGCGGTTGGGCAGGAGCGGGCCGCTCGCGGGATCGAAGATCGAATGCGGCAACGCGCGGAACGTCACCACGATCTCCGAGACGCGATTGGGAAGGCGCTTGCCGGTGCGCAGGTAGAACGGCACGCCGGCCCAGCGCCAGTTACCGATCTCCGCCTTGAGGGCGACGAAGGTTTCGGTTTTCGACTGGTCGCTGCCGAGTTCTTCGAAGTAACCCGGGACGCCCTGGCCTTCCGCCGCACCGGCGCGGTACTGGCCGCGCACGGTGAGCTGGGCCGCGTTGCTGCTGTTGATCGGACGCAGCGAACGCAGCACCTTGAGTTTTTCATCGCGCACGGCATCCGGTGCCAGCGACGACGGCGGCTCCATGGCGAGCATGCACAGGAGCTGCAGGATGTGGTTCTGGACCATGTCGCGCAGCGCGCCGGCACGGTCGTAGTAACCGGCGCGGTGGCCGACGCCCACGGTTTCGGCCACGGTGATCTGCACATGGTCGATATGCTGCGCATTCCACAGCGGCTCGAACAGCGCGTTGCCGAAGCGCAACGCGAGCAGGTTCTGCACCGTCTCCTTACCGAGGTAATGGTCGATGCGGTAGGTCTGCGATTCGGTGAAGACCCGGGCCACGGCATCGTTAATGGCGTTGGCACTCTGCAGGTCGCGGCCGATCGGCTTCTCCAGCACGACGCGCGAGCCCTCGCCATTCAGGCCGAGGCTGCCCAGGCGCTGGCAGATATCGGTGAAGATTTCCGGCGAGGTCGATAGGTAGAACACACGGATGTGCTCCTTGTGCTCGGCCATCAGCGCGGCGAATTCGTCCCAGCCATCCGCCTTGCGGGCATCCAGCGAGCGGTAACCGATCATCTGGATAAACGCATCCAGCTGGGCCGGGGCGACGTGGCTGACACCCTTCTCGACCGCCGCGCGAACCTGCTCGCGGTAGCCGGCATCGTCCAGTCCTTCGCGCGCCACGCCGATGATCCGGCTGCGCGGCTGGATCTGGCCATCGATGAACCGGTGGTACATCGCGGGGAGGAGTTTGCGCACGGCAAGATCGCCGGTGCCGCCGAAAATGACCAGGTCGAACGGTTCGACCGGCAGGGAGGGAGCGCTCACGACATGGCCTCTTAAGGGTTCGCGGAGGGGTTCCGCTCGATCGTACCAGTGACATACCACGGCGTACCAGCCCCGTACCACTGATCGGCACCTTACCTTCCACCTAACCTCGTGATCACACAACGGAAACGTTTTCACGGTGATTTAGATCGTGCAAACAACCGTTCGGTCAAACCTGCGGTCCACGGGTGACCGGACCGCCTTGCCCCAGTGGTCAGGTATTGGTATCTTCGCCCGATGGAAACCGCCCTCGTTACCGAGTACCAGCGCCTGCAGCACGACCCGGCAGCCCGCCTGCCGCTGGCGTACATGCGCCTGCGCCGGGCCATCCGGAACGTGATCGAGAACGGCGAGGTCCAGGTGGGCCATGCCTTGCCGAGCGAACGTGACCTGGCCAGGGCCCTCACCCTGTCCCGGGTCACGGTGCGCAAGGCGATCGGCGGCCTGGTCGAGGATGGCCTCCTTACCCAGCGTCACGGCGCCGGTACCTTCGTCTCCGAACGCATCGTGAAGCCGCTCTCGCGGATGACCAGCTTCACCGAGGACCTGCGCGCCCGCGGCCTCAACCCACGCTCGGAGTTTTTCGAGAAGGCGATCGGCGAAGTGAATCCCGAGGAGGCCATGGCGATGAACCTCTCGCCGGGCACCCAGGTCGTCCGCCTGCATCGCCTGCGCTACGCCGGCGATGAACCGCTGGCGATCGAGCGCAGTGCCGTGCCGCTATCCCTGCTGCCCGACCCGGGCCTGGTCGTGGATTCGCTGTACGAGGCGCTGGACCAACTGGGCAACCGCCCGACCCGTGCCCTGCAGCGCCTGCGCGCCGTCGTGCTCGGTCCTGCCCAACTGCGCCTGCTGCGCCTGCCGGCCGGCAGTGCTGGCCTGAACATCGAACGGCGCAGCTTCCTCGACGACGGGCGCATCGTCGAATTCACCAACTCCTGGTACCGCGGCGATATCTACGATTTCGTGGCGGAACTGCAAAGCGATTAACGAGCCGACCGCCACCATGACCATCCAGCCGCAAGACACCCTGATGTTCCGCGAAGCGCACGAGACCGCCGAGGTCGTCGAGCGCCAGCTTGCCCATAACGAGCCGGTGATCGCGGCCCTGGCCGAGCGCTTGCGTGCGCACCCGCCGCGCATGGTGATCACCTGCGCCCGCGGCAGTTCGGACCACGCGGCGATGTACGCCAAATACGTCTTCGAGACCCAGCTTGGCGTGGTCACCGCCTCGGCCTCGCCCTCGGTGACGTCGATCTACCACGCCTCGCAGCATCTCGATGGCGCGCTGTACGTCGCCGTGTCGCAGTCGGGCAAGAGCCCGGACCTGGTCCGCAACGCCGAAGCTGCGAAGCGCTCAGGCGCCTACGTGGTCGCGCTGGTCAATGTGGTCGATTCACCGCTCGCCGCGGTCGCCGATGTCGTCGTGCCGCTGCGCGCCGGCCCGGAGACCAGTGTCGCCGCGACCAAGAGCTACCTCGGCGCACTGTTCGCGATCCTGCATATCGCCGCGCGCTGGAGCGGCAAGCAGGAAATCGCCGAAGCACTGACCGCGCTGCCTGCACAGCTGCGCCAGGGCTGGGACGCCGACTGGTCGTCGCTCACCGAAGGCCTGGTCGATGCGCACAACCTGTTCGTCGTCGGCCGTGGCTTCGGCTTCGCCGGTGCGCTGGAAGCGGCATTGAAATTCAAGGAAACCTGCGGCCTCCACGCCGAGGCCTTCAGCGCGGCCGAAGTGAAACACGGCCCCATGGCCCTGGTCGGCCCGGACTTCCCGGTGCTGTTCTTCGCCCAGAACGACGACACGCTCCCGGGCGTGCTCGATGTTGCCGCTGAATTCCGCAAGCGCGGTGCGCGCGTGTGGGTGGCCGCGCCGGGAGCCGAGGGCGAAGGCGTGCTGCCGCTGGTGGCGACCGCGCCGATCTCGGCGCCGCTGGTCACCGTGCAGAGCTTCTACCGCGCCACGGCTGCGCTCGCGCTCAAGCGCGGCTTCAACCCCGATATCCCGCCGCACCTGAACAAGGTGACGGAAACCGTCTGATCCCTGATTCGAACCGAAGGACCTTGCCATGACCCTCGCCTTCGTCAACGGCCGCGTGCTCACCGATAACGGCTTCCAGTCCGGCCTTGCCGTGCTGGTGGACGACGGAAAGATCACTGCGCTCGCGTTGCCCTCGGACCCGCGCGTGCGCGCCGCGGAGAAGCACGACCTGGGCGGCCGCACGCTGCTGCCTGGCTTCATCGATTGCCAGGTCAACGGCGGTGGCGGCGTGCTTTTCAATGACGAGCCGACCGTCGATGCCATCCGCGCGATCGGCGTGGCCCATGCGAAGTACGGTACCACGGGCTTCCTGCCCACGCTGATCAGCGATGATGCCGCGGTCATGTCGCGTGCCATCGATGCGGTGAACGATGCGGTGGAGCAGGGCGTGCCGGGCGTGCTCGGTGTGCACCTGGAAGGCCCGTTCATCGCGCCGGAACGCAAGGGCGTGCACGACGCGGCGAAGTTCCGCATCGCAGGCGCCGATGACATCGCGATGGTGGCCCGCCGCCACGGCGGCGTCACCCTTCTGACCCTGGCACCGGAACGCGCCAGCGATGACGTGCTGGCCCAGCTCATCGCCAACGGCGTGATCGTCTGCGCCGGCCATACCGGTGCCGACTACGCGGCCACCCATCACGCGCTCGCGATGGGTGTGCGTGGCTTCACTCACCTGTTCAACGCCATGACCCCGTTCACCAGCCGCGAACCCGGCGTGGTCGGCGCGGCGCTGGAAGACCACCACAGCTGGTGCGGCCTGATCGTCGATGGCCACCACGTGCACCCGGCCTCGCTGCGCGTCGCCATCGCGGCCAAGGCGCCGACCAAGATGATGCTGGTGACCGATGCGATGCCGCCGGTGGGCTCGGATAACCCGAACTTCGTGCTGAAGGGCGAGACGATCACGGCGCGCGATGGCGTCTGCCAAACCGCGGATGGCACGCTCGCCGGGTCGGCGCTCGACATGGCCGCAGCCGTTCGCAACACCATCGACATGGTCGGCGTGCCGTACGACGAAGCCGCTCGCATGGCCTCGACCTACCCGGCCGCCTTCCTCGGCCTGGGCGCCACCCACGGCCACATCTCAGCCGGGTACCGCGCCGACTTTGCCGTGATGGACGACACCCATCACGTTGCGGAAACCTGGATCGGCGGCGAGCGCGTGTTCGCCGCCTGAGGCACAAAAAAGTTCTTCGCGCATTTCCAGGGTTGTCGGTTGCCTCGCGCGTCGTGATCGGTTCATTCGCTGACGCGAATGCATGTCTTCATCGGTCGGGCTCGCCTTCGGCTGCGCGGGGGGCTCGGCTTCGCCATCGCGGCGGCGCTCGGACGTGGTCGCAGGAGAGCCCTCGGTGTCC
>NZ_DASYCB010000063.1:0-34361 GCF_036500425.1 Luteibacter sp. | reverse complement strand
ATCGATCGCGCATTCATGGGTACCGATTGCGTCGATCTTTGCGCCTTCGGCGAGTAGCACCGCACTGTGGGAGCGCGCTTGCGCGCGATGGGTGCTCGCGGCAAGACCCATCGCGCGCAAGCGCGCTCCTACATGTCAGCTGAAGATTTGTTGGGTGTCGGCTTCGGTGAGGAGGCGCCACCTGCCGGATTCGAGGCCGCCGAGGGTCAGGCCGCCCAGGGCAGTGCGCTCGAGGGTTTCCACGTGGTTGCCGACCGCGGCGAACATCCGGCGGACCTGGTGGTAGCGGCCTTCGGTGAGCGTCAGGCGCACGTGGCGGGGGCCAAGCACGTCAAGGACCGCCGGGTCGAGCGGATCGGTCTCACCTTCCAGCATCAGCGTGCCGGCGGCGAAGATCGCACCCTCGTTGCCCTTCAGGTCGTCAGCCAGGGTCGCTTCGTACACCTTACCCAGTGCGCTCTTCGGCGAAATGATCTTATGCAGCAATTGCCCATCGTCGGTGAACAGCAACAGGCCCGAGGTATCGCGATCGAGCCGGCCGACCGTGGAAAGCACCGGGTTGCGCACACCGAAGCGCGGCGGCAGCAGATCGTAGACGAGGCGGCCGACATCCTTGCGCGAGCAGGTGTAACCGGTGGGTTTGTTGAGCATCACCAGCATGCCCTGCGGCGGATCGAGCGGCTCGCCTTCGAAGCGGACATCGGCGTGCTCGACCTTGTCGTCGGCGTAAAGCACGTCACCGTTTACATCCGTGACAGCGCCTTCGCGGAACAGCTGCGCGACCTGCTTGCGGCTGCCGTAACCGAGGTTGGCGAGGAGTCGTACGAGTTTCATGAGCGGGGTTCCTTGGCTTCGATCACCTTGAAGCCATCGCGTTCGACCACGGTGCGCACCTGGCCAAAGCAGCTGGCCAGCGTGGCTTCGTACGCGAGGTGGCGGTTGGCGACCATCCAGAAGCGGCCGCCCGGCGCCAGCGCGCGGGCAGCGGTAACGATGAAGGCGCGGCCGAGGTCAGGCTGGTCGGCGCGGCCCTGGTGGAAAGGCGGGTTGGAGACGATGGTGTCGTAACGGCCGTCAATACCGTGGGTGACATCGCCCCATACGACGCGCGTGGCGATCTCGCGACCGCTGCGTACCACGGCGTCGGCGATGTTGCTGCGCGCTGGTTCGATCGCGCGGCCTTCGGCTTCGAACAGGTCGACCGACGTGATCTTCTTGCAGCGCTCGACGACTTCGCAGGCAAGGTAGCCGAAGCCGGCCCCGAGGTCGGCGACGCGGCCGCGCAGGTCATCCGGCAGGACGCTGGCGAGCAAGGCGGATGCGCTGTCGATGCGATCCCAGGCGAACAGGCCACGGCGGCTGATGAAGCGCCCCCCGGCGATCGGCTCGGGGGCATCGAGTGCCAGCCATTCGTCGCGCAACGCGACATCTGGCGTCGCGCCGGGCTGGGTCCAGAAGACGCGGCACTTGTGTTTGGAGAGTTGGCCGACACTGCCAGCCAGGCGTGCGAGGTCGGCTTCGGCAGTTTTCGCGCCTTCGCTGTTGGCGACGCTGGCGACGACGATGCCGGCCGGGGACACGAGGCTCAGGGCCTGGGCGAAGAGCAGGCGGGTTTCTTCGCGTTGGCGGGTGGGTAGCACGAGGATGATGTCGTAGCGTTCGGCGGGGGTGGTCGCGCGCAAGCGCGCTCCTGCAGGGGCATCGATTACCGACAGGGGATCGGGGATGACGGTGTAGTGGTGGCGGGCCAGGGCGTCGGCGGCGGGCGCGAAGGATTGCTGGAGCACCCAGCCAGCGCGGATGTGTTCGCGCAGGGCGACGCCTTCGCGGGCGCGGAGCATGAGCACGCCGCCTTGTGCCGGCAGCGTGAGCTCGCCGGTGGCGAAGGGAACGAACAGCGCTTCCAGCGCGGCATCGGAGGCGGTACCGGCAGACACGGCGGACATCTCGTGAGGTCTTGGACCTGCCATTCTATCGTTTGTACGCCACCCGCAGTTTTGTCCAATAACGCCCAGGGGCGTGCCGCCAGACTCTGCCTTCCCCAATTCCCCTGGAGAAGCACCCCCATGCCTTACATCAAGGTCAAAGACGGCACCGAAATCTTCTACAAGGACTTTGGCAACGGCCAGCCGGTCGTGTTTTCGCACGGATGGCCGCTCAGTGCCGATGCGTGGGATGCACAGATGATGTTCATGTCGAACAACGGCTTCCGCACGATCGCACACGATCGTCGCAGCCACGGCCGCTCGACGCAGACCTTCGACGGCAACGATATGGATACGTACGCCGATGACCTGCACGCGCTGATCGAGGCGCTGGACCTGAAGGACATCATCATGGTTGGCCACTCCACCGGCGGTGGCGAAGTGGCGCACTACATGGGCCGCCACGGCACGAAGCGCGTGGCGCGTGCGCTACTCGTCGGCGCCGTGCCGCCGCAGATGATCAAGACCGAGGCCAACCCGCAGGGCCTGCCGAAGGCCGTATTCGACGGGATCCGCGACGGCGTGTGGAACGACCGCTCGCAGTTCTACCGCGACCTCAGCCTGCCGTTCTACGGCTACAACCGCGAAGGCGCCAAGGTCTCCGAAGGCGCGCGTGAGTCGTTCTGGCTGCAGGGCATGATGGGTGGCCTGAAGGGCCAGTACGATTGCATCCGCGAGTTCTCGGAAGTCGATTACGGCCCCGACCTCGACAAGATCGACGTACCGGTGCTGCTGATCCACGGTACCGACGACCAGATCGTGCCGATCGACGCCGCCGCCCGCCTGGGCGTGAAGCGCCTGAAGAACGGCACGCTGAAGGAATACCCCGGCGCCCCGCATGGTTTGGTGACCACCGAGCAGGACACATTCAACGCCGATCTGCTGGCGTTTGCGCGGGGCTAAGGCCGGACGTTATCGCGGACCCATCGCGCGCAAGCGCGCTCCTACAGCGGTTGGGGGGGGGCTTGCACGCGATGAACGTTTCCGCAACACCCATCGCGCGCAAGCGCGCTCCTACAGGTTGTTGTAGGAGCGTGCTTGCACGCGATTCACGCCGCGAAAGGGCTAGCTGCTGCAGGAGAGCATCGAGCAACCGACGCGGTCGCGCGCCCACTCGGGGCGCCGGCCAGCCAGATGATCGCGCCCGGGTTGTTCTTCGTACGGATAACGCAGCGTCTCGAGCAATTCGAGCACGCCGCTGTTATCGCCCTGCTCCGCCTTGTCGATCGCTTGCTGGGCAAGGTAGTTGCGCAGCACATAGCGCGGGTTGCTCGCGTGCATCAAGGCCAGACGCTCGCCTTCGCTCGCTTCGTCGTCGCGCACGCGCTGCGCGTACTGCTTCAACCACGCATCGAGCGCCTCACCCACGCCCACGCGTTGTTCTTCCGAATAGAACGCCGCGCCCACGACACCGGCATGCGGCGCCTGCACGTCCAGCAACGCGAGATCACGATAGAAGATCGTCATATCCATGCCGCCCGCGGTGAGCACGCCGCGCAAGTCCGCGACGAGTTCGTCATCGCCTTCGCGCGCGCGCAACAGGCCGAGCTTCGCCGCGGAATACGCGGCATCGGTGGTCTCGAACACCTCGACGTAATGATCAAGGCCTGCCTGCAAGGCTTCCGCGCCATCAAACAGCGGCGACAACGCCTGTGCCAACGCCTGCAGGTTCCAGTAGCCGATCCGCGGCTGGTGGCCAAAGCGGTACCGGCGGTGCTGCCGGTCCGTGGTGTTGGGCGTCCAGTCGGGGTTGAAGTCATCCACCCAGCCATAGGGGCCGTAATCGATGGTGAGCCCAAGGATCGACAGGTTGTCGGTATTCATCACCCCGTGGACGAAACCCACGCGCATCCATTCGGCCATCAGTCGCGCGGTACGCGCGGCGACTTCACGGAAGAATGCCGCATAGCGTTCGTTTTCGGGCAGCGCTGCCACCGCCGGGAAATGAACCCGGATCGTGAAGTCGACCAGTTGGCGAAGCAACGCCGTATCGCCACGCGAGGCCGGCAACTCATAATTCCCAAAGCGCAGGAAACTCGGCGCGACACGGCAGACGATAGCGCCCGGCTCGGGCGCCGGGTTGCCGTCGTACATGACATCGCGCACCACGAGGTCGCCCGTAGCGACCACGGAAAGCGCCCGCGTCGTCGGCACCCCTAGATGATGCATGGCTTCGCTGCACAGGAACTCGCGGATCGACGAACGCAGCACGGCGCGCCCATCCGCCCCACGCGAGTAAGGCGTGCGCCCCGCCCCCTTCAGCTGGAGTTCCTGCCGGCCATCGTGGGCAGTCAGGACTTCACCCAGGCCGATGGCGCGACCATCGCCCAATTGCCCGGCCCAGTGGCCGAACTGGTGGCCGCCGTAGGCCATGGCGTAGCCGGTCATGCCCGGGATGCTGGCGTTCCCCGCGAAGATCTCCGCGAAATCCGGCCGTGCCGGATCGATACCGAGCATCGCCGCGACCTCGCCCGATACGGCCACGATGTGCGGCGCCGCCACGGGGGTAGGCTCGACCCAGGAGAAGGCGGCACCCGTCACCTGGCGCGGGGCCAGGCGGGTATCGGGGTCGGCGGGCAACTCGTGGGTAAAGGCGTTGTCGAAGCGGAGGTCTGTCATCGGGGTGGGGGCTTGGGCGTTGATACTTATATCCGGGCGGCACGGCGTCGCGACAACCCCTGTAGGAGCGTGCTTGCGCGCGATCGGGGCTTGCCGCGAGCACCCATCGCGCGCAAGCGCGCTCCTACAGGGGAACGAGGCCACCATGAAATTGCGAAAACGTGCACACTAGCGCCCCCGAACCTTTGACCCTGGCCCGCATGCGCCTGCCTACCGTCGCCGCTGCCCTGTTTGCCGCGCTGGCTGCCGTTCCGGCGGGCGCGGCCGTGCCGCCGCGTAGCGACAAGACGCTCGTGGAGCTGATCGACGGCACGATGGGCACCCTGCCCAATGCCGTGGACCAACTGGCCGCCAAGGTGCCCGGTGGATTGCATTCGACCCCGGATGCCCCGGCGCAGATCGTCCGCAGCGTACCGTTCGTTACCCGGGACGGCTTCCGCGTCTCGGCGCTGGAAGTGCGTGGCTTCAACGAGGGCGGCGACGTCTCCATGGCCCGCTTCACCTCGATCCAGCTCGAACAGCGCCCCTGCTTCACCCGCCAGGACATCGCCGAGCATTTCCATGTGGCCAGCTCGGAGGCGAACCTGCCCAGCGCACCGTCGATGCTGCCTAACCGCTACACCATGATGCAGATGCCCTGGGGCCGGCTCTCGTTCGGCACCTCGCAGGAAAGCGGTGGCTGCGTCATCGCCATCGTCGGCGATGCCACGGGCGGCGTGGCGGGTGCGCAGTTGCCCCTGCCCTTGCCGCAGCCCACCTCGATGCCCGGCATGCCCGACCTCCGCCGCACCTGGCCGATGCCGGCCAGCGCTTACCCGGCCGAGTGAACCAACAGCGGTGGAGGCAGGATGCCGGCCACCCGCTCGATCCGATCCTCCGGCACCGCCGCCGAGAACAGGTAACCCTGCAGTTCATCGCAGCCGGCGTCGCGGAGGAATTGCCGCTGGGCTTCGGTTTCCACGCCTTCGGCCACCACGCACAAGCCTAGCGCCGAACCCAGGTTGGCCACGGCGCGGACGATCGCCGCCGAATCTTCCGCCAGCGGGGCCATCTGCACGAAGGAGCGATCGATCTTGACCTTGTCGACATCCAGGTCCTTCAGCAGGGTGAGGCTGGAATAGCCCGTGCCGAAGTCATCCAGGGAGATGCGAACGCCAGCCCGGCGCAGCCGCTTCAACAGGCGGGTGGCCGCGCCATCGGCATGAACGATCGCCGTTTCGGTAATTTCCAGTTCGAGCCGCCGCGGCGGCAGGTGGGTTTCCGCGAGGATCGCGAACACCGTATCGGCGAAGCGATCGTCGCGCAGCTGCACCGCGCTGACGTTCACCGCGATGTACAGGTCATCCATGCCCTGCATCCGCGAGCACGCCGTGCGTAACACCCACTCGCCCAACCGCCCGATCAGGCCGGTTTCCTCCGCCACCGCCACGAACTGCACGGGTGGCACCACGCCCAGCTTCGGGTGGCGCCAGCGGGCCAGGGCTTCCAGGCCGACGACCTTGCCATCGGTGGCGCGCACCAACGGCTGGTAGTGGCAGCTCAGGCCCTCGCCGGTACGCATCGCTTCTTCGAGCGCCTGCTCTACCTCGCGACGATGCGCCAGTGAGGCATCCAGCGCATCGGTGTAAACGGTATACCGGTTGCGCGCCTTCTTCGCCTCATAAAGCGCGCTATCCGCTTTGCGCGCCATTTCGCCGGAGGACACCGCCTCCTTATCGATCCGTACCACGCCGATCGATGTACCGATAAACGCCTTGGCCGCCATCACGTCAAACGGCGTGGCCGCCAGGGTCAGCATCGCTTCGGCGACCCCATCCAGGTCCAGGTCACCGCCGTCTTCGACCAGCACGGCAAACTCGTCACCGCCAATCCGGGCGACCACATCATTCACACTCACCGCATGGCGCAGCCGCTGGCCGAACTGAACCAACAGTTCGTCGCCCACCAGGTGGCCGTACGTGTCGTTGATCTTCTTGAAGCCATCCAGGTCGAGGTAATACAGCACCGCCCCGCCGGTGCCTTCGCCCGCGCGGCCCACGGTCGCGTCGAGGCGGCTGAAAAGCGCCGTGCGGTTCGACAGGCCGGTGAGCGCGTCGTGGCAGGCCAGCCAGCGCACATGCGCCTCGGATTCGCGTAACTCGGTGATGTCAGTGACCGAGGCCAGCACATGCGGGTCGCCGTCGAGTTCGATGCAGGTCTTGCGGGTCAGCAAGGTGCGCGAACGACCGAGCAGGTCGTAGACGGCTTCCTCGCTCTCGATGATCTCGTGCCCGCGCAGCACCGCATCATCGCCCCGGCCAAAGCGTGCGGCCTGATCCGGCGGAAACAGGTCCGCATCTTTTTTGCCCACCACGTCACCCGGCTGGATGCCGAAGTACTCGCAGCCGATCCGGTTAACGAAGACCCAGCGGTGTGCGGCATCCCGCACAAACATCGCCGTGGGCATTAACTCCAGTACTTTTGACCATCCGGCAAGGTCCTGGATCACATCCACCCCCTACTGCTTTGCTCTCGGTCAATCTGCGACCCGCGTCGTGATGCGGGTGTGTGCAATGACGTTTATCTGCGCGTCGGGCAGCAAGCGATACGCAAAGTCGGCAAGAGCTGTCGCGCGCGAGCGCGCTCCTAAGCGTGGTGCACTAGCTCGGGGGGCCGTCGCGCCAGCGGATGATGGTATAGAGCGGCACGCGCGGATCGCGATCCGGGGTCGCGGTCTCAAAACGCACGGTCGCTTCCACCACGGCACGCGAGCCATGGCCATCGTCCGCCGTGACCCGGAAGGTCATGGCATCGCTGGGAAGCGAATCGCCAAAGGTCAGCCCGCCGGGCAGGCCGCGAAGGATCGTTCCGGGCGGTGCGCCATCACGCATGGCGATCACCTCGCGAGCCTTGGCGAGGTCCAGGCCGCGCAGCGTCGCCATGGCCAGCAAGGGGGCGAATTGCGGTTGCGGGGAGGACTGCCCCGACAGCACGGTGATCGCGGGCTCCAGGGCAGCGTAGAGCGCCGGGTCCATGCCAGGCAGCGATTGCAGTTCTTCGATGGCGATGAAGGGAACGTACTTTCGTGGACCGACCCCACTGGCCGCGCTGAGCGCCGAAGCCACGGCCGCGCCGTCGTCCCCGACCGGGCCTGCCACCGGGCCACGCCACGCCTCCACGCCGGCGGTTAGCGCCTCCGTCCGCGCTTCATCACAACCCGCGGCGCCAAACAACGCTTTCAGCGTACGCCTATCCGCGCGGTTGATATCGACCTTGCCACTCTCGTCCTGGATGCCGACGGCGACCTGCAGGCCATCGAACGCGAAGGCCAGTGCGCGCCCGTCGCCCGGCATACCCCGGGTCGCCGACGCACCGTCGCCCATCTGGTCCAGCAGGGCCTGGTGGCGGCGCGCTTCGATGGTAGCGATGGCCTGGCTGACGCCCGCCTCGGCGGCATACCGCGCGCGTTGCTGGCCCAGCGAGAACTGCGTCTGCAGCGCTTCGACGCGCGCGATGCTCGCAAATCCTCCGACCAGGATGGCCAGCAAGGTGCAAGCCCATAGCACCACCAGCAACGCGATACCTCGCTGCGCGGTTTTCATCGCGCCGGATCCGGCAGGCGGCGCGCGGCAGCGCGGACGTTCACGGCCTCAGCGTCCTGGCGCACGGCGACGACCAGCGGCGGCCATGCCGTCTCGCCCTCTTCCGGCACGAGACTGATCTCCACCGTACCCGGCAACACCATCGGCTCGGTCCAGCGATCCTGCCACGTGGCGGAACCACGGGCGGCGTAGCGAAGACGCAAGGCGTGCACGCGTGAAAGCAGCACGTCCTGCGCACCCTCCGTCACCTTCGACTGGCTGTTCGGCAACGGCTCGAAGCGTGCCTGGAGTTCCTGACCCTCGCCTTCCGCATCCGCAAGCACCACTTCGATCACCTGCGGACCGAGTTTTCCCAGGTAGCCCGGCAGGGTCGAGACGAAACGCATGTGCCGGGCATCCCCTTCAAACACGAGCGGTACGGACGGACCCACGAAGGTCCACGGCAAGGCGGTGGCCGACGCGAGCTGGCGACGGAGGAATTCCCGGGCGCCGCGCACTTCGTCCAGGCGCGCGATCGCCGCGGAGCCATGCCCTGTCGCCAGGGTGGTGGAGCGCACGCCCGAGTAAACACCGAGCAGGAGGATCGCGAGCAAGGCCAGCGCCGCGAGCACTTCCAGCAAACTGAAGCCCACCGCGCGCCTCATGATCCCGCCACCGTGTTCGCGGCCGGCGGCTTCGGTTCGTCCTGCAAGCGCAGCGTGGCGAAGTGGGCGCGGCGATCGGTGCGTCCGTCGCGCCACATCACCTCCAGGTCGAT
Source organism: Luteibacter sp. (assembly GCF_036500425.1). Taxonomy (GTDB): domain Bacteria; phylum Pseudomonadota; class Gammaproteobacteria; order Xanthomonadales; family Rhodanobacteraceae; genus Luteibacter. The sequence goes on along the minus strand of NZ_DASYCB010000063.1, from coordinate 25,419 downwards.
ACGGTATACGTGCAGATCGGCGGTCTGGCCCGGCGCTGGCGGCTGTGCGGTGACCACCGTGCGCCAGCGGTAGCGTTTGTCGTACCAACCCTCACGTATGCCTTCCCGCAATGGCTCCAGCCTCCCAGCCGCATCCAGTGTCGTATCCGCGAGCATCGACACCCGGTTCAACGCCTTGGCGCGCCCGGTCAGTTCCGTCGCCGCCCCCGCCACATGCATGACCGCACCGAACGCCAGCGCCAGCAGAAGGATGGCGGCGATGGTTTCAAGCAGGCTGAAACCAGCCTGCTTGCCCGGGTGCGTGTGACTCACGTTAGCCATGGTCTGCGAGGCTTGCACCGCATTGTTTCAAGCGCGAGTCGTATCAGTTGATGCAGCTGTTGATGCGCGCCTGGATACCGGTCGTCGCGTTGGCGCTATCCAGAACGCTCGCCTCGCTCAACCAGGCATACCCTGTGGCGAGTCCACCGGATAAGCGTATTCCCCTTAGAAGCTTCGCAACGCATGGTATGTCTCCCTGGCGAGTGAGAAGTCCCCTGGTGTCACGCAACGATTGAAGGAGCGGCCCGGAGGCCGCCCCTTCACCCATCCGTCCTGGATGGAAAACGTGGATCAGTTGATGCAGCTGTTGATGCGAGCCTGGACACCGGTGGTGGCATTGGTGCTGTCGAGGACGGTGTTAGCGACGGTATCGGCGAGCCAGGCGTAGCCCGTGGCGATACGACCAATCTTCGTCACCGACCCACGGTTAGGCGCGTTCGAGTACGGCGAACCCAGCAGCGTGCGGATCGCAGCGGCGTCCGAGCCGTTGCCGGCCTGGTTGCCGAGCAGGTAGGTCACGGCCAGGATCGGGTAGCCCGTCGCCGGGTTGGCATAATCCGACGGATCAACCACGGCCACGCAGTCCGTCGCGTTGGCGGTCGGCAGGGCGACCAGGGTGGGACGGCCGTTGGTGTCGACCGTATCAGCGATGGCCTTGCTGAACTGGACCTGCACCTTCACGGCGTTGGTACCAAAGCCGAGCGACGGATTGATGGCCGAGCCGCCAGCGACGGTGTTTACCACCGAGGCGAACTTACCCGGGGTCGGGATCGAGTACGCCGCTTCGGCGTAGCCCAGCGTGCCATCATTGGCCTTGATGTAGTCGGACACGCCACCGTTACCGCTCTGGCTCACCGGCGCGTTGTACTTGCTGAAGTAGGTCGGATCCACGCCGTTCGAAAAGCTCACGCCGGTCGCAAAGGTCTGGTTGGTCTTGAACAGCGTGGCGGCCGTCTTGCCCGCGAGCACGTTGCTCGAGAGACCACAGACTGCGGAGAGGTGGTTCAGGAACGAGAACGACGTGCCGCTGCCATCGCCGCGATAGACAATGTGGATCGGGCCGGTGGCGGCGCCGGCGGTCAGTTCGTCCCACGTGGTGATCTGGCCAGAAAACACGGCGCAGATCTTGGCTTCGCTCAGCGAGAGGGAGCTGACGCCCGACTTGTTGAAGGCAATGGCAATCGCACCGGCGACGGCCGGGAACTGCTCCGGCAGGGAGGCATGACCGGTCTTGTAATTGGCCACTTCGGCCAGCGACATCGGGGCATCCGAACCGGCAAACGCGGCCTGGGTGATCGCGGCACCAGAGGTGGCACGGAAGCCGGCGACGTTCGGGGCGGTATCGAGGCACAGACCGTTGGCCGCTTCGACGGTCGGGGCGTTGCCAGCGAGGATGCGCTTGCCAGCGCCGCTGCCCGTCGGGCAATAGGTCACGGTGTTGCCGCTATTGGCGGCGTAGACGCCGAACAGGGTACCGGCCGTCGGAACCAGCGGGTTGCCGAGCGAGGCGGACGAGCTGGAGGCACCGACGTAACCGAACGCCGGCAGGGTGGCGCCGCCGCCCACAAAGTTAGAAGCGGCAGCAACAGAAGCGAGGCTGAAGAGCACAGCGCCCGCAACAATCTTCATGCGGGTGTTTCCCATCGAAAAATCGCAACGCATGGTGTATCCCCTTGCATAGAAGCCCCCCAAGTGGAGGCCTTGCAAGCATCCCCCTGCTGCGTTTCGCGAACATGCCAGTGCGGTGTCCATCAATATGATCACTTGATGACTTCGGCAAATGCGGAAACGGGCCTGCATCACACTTGTTTCCGAATCGACATCTCGACTGTCATGAACCAAAAAATGTAGGAGCGACCTTGGGCGCGATGGCTCTTCGCGATGAGCAACAGAGCCTGTTGCGTTCGGCGAAAAGCTGTCGCGACCAAGGTCGCTCCTACAGGTGTATCGGTTACATGCGGTGGAGGGCTTTGCGTTCGGCGTCGGTTAGCTGTGCGTTGGCGTCGTTCCTGCTGAGCACCTGTACGGGCGAAGCGTTGTCGTAGCCTGCCTTCGGCATGATGCTTGATGTGTTGTCGCCATCGCGCAGCACGCGTACCGAGATCTCGGACGGCATCTTGTCGCGCGCATCGCTTTGCTGCTTGCGCGCCACATCTTCAGCCGCCTGCGATGCGGCGGTGGCGGCGGCACTGGCAGCGTTGAGGGCGCCCACATTCACCGCTGCGGTCACCGGGATACCGATAGCATCACCCTTCACCTGGATGTTATCCGCGTTGGCCACGCGCGCGGCGGCGATCACCAGGTTGCCCGAGACACGGATGCCTGCATCGCCCGCGTCGACCGTACCGCGCGGTGCGATCAGGAACGCGTTACCTGGCTCCGCACCCTCGACCGTCTGCAACGTCGCAATACCGGCGCCGCTGACCTGCCCGCGTGCATCCAGGCGACACCATGCGTCGATATCGCAGAGATATCTGGGCGGCGGCACTTCACTGTTCGTCTTCGCGCCCTGCCCGGCATTGATATCGCCATTCGAGCTCCAGATGGTGACGTCGCCGCCCTGTTCGGTGAACACACGGCTCTGCGCAAGCAAGAGGCTGCGATCAGTGAATACGTTGATGTTCCCCTTCTCGAGCGTAAGCAGACCCATGGAGTTCGGGCCAGCGAGCACCGTGCCCGCTCCGTTGACGTACTGGGCGGGAGCCCCCGTACTGCCGATGAGAGCCTGACCACCCGGGCCAAGCAACGTAACGTCGCCGCCCTGTTGCGTCTGGATGGTGGAGCTGCGGATATCGAGATTGCCTGTGTAGACCGTTGCGGCGGCTCCGTTGAGGCCACCCTGCCCAGCACCGTTCGCCGTATACCCCAGCGAACTCGGGAACAGCGCACTCAAGGCGTCGTAACCACGGGCGTACTGGCCAGCGTAAGGGCTGGACGCATCGTTGTAGTCGGCGCCCACCTGGGCGAGCAGCTTGAACAGTTCAGTCTGCGCGAAGATGCGTTGCGCGATCTCCGGTTGCTGGGCAAACAAGGCGCGCGCTTCGTCGTCAGACAGCGGCGCCACCTCATCGTCGGTTTCATGGCCTGTCGCGGTGCCCTGACCGGCGATGCGCTTCTGCATGAACGACACGAGGTCGGGAACGAGGCTCGGCAAGCCGTCGCCACCATCCATGTAGCGCGCCAGGAATCCTGCGATATCAGTACCCGGAGCCACGCCGAAGTTCACCAGGATATTTGCGCTCTCGTGCGGTAAGTACGGGTTGTACGAGTTACCGATGGCCTGTATACCCGTCGGGTAAGCGCTGCCTGACGCCAGCTGGGAAACGTCTGCCTGGCTCACGAACGGACCGATATCCCGGCCGGCATCCACGACGAAGGTGCCAGGGCCGCCCAGGACAAGCGAGGGCGCGATGATGGTCGACCACGGCGTGGGAAGAACGAGGATGCCCGAAGGGTAAGGCGTATCGTAAATATCCCGGCCGGCCGACACTCGCGTGATGTCATTGCGCCGAGTGTGCTGCCCAACAAGCGAAAGGTTCACGATATCGCGTCCCGCGCGGATATTCGCCTGTTTGTCCGTGAACAGAGTCAACAAATTAAACGAGAAGCCCGTGGCCGAGACCTGGCCATTGGTAATGTCACCGTTGAGCGCATAGATCCGCACCGGCGTCGTGTCATCCGCATGCAGCAGGTCCGGGTCATGGAATACAGCATTGTCCTGCGCTCGCAAGGTAGAAAAGCCGATCAGATTCGTGAAGCTACTTTGTAACGGGTCCAGTGGCGACGGCATGTCTTCAGGCGCCGAATCGATCAGGCCAAGATGATTAGCAGTACTGTCGTAGGCAAGATTCGTCAAGTCAACGTTGCCGGCGGCAAGCACGCTAAGATTCCCGTAGGCAGACGGGAACAACTCCCCACCTGAGCGGATATCCACATCACCACCCGGCGCAACCAGGTTCACGGTCGCGGGAAGTATCGGCACAGCTCGTCCGCCTGTGCCAAGTGCCTGGGAAGCCGCAAACAGGTCAGACGGCGATAGCAGGCTCCCGAAGATCACATTGCCCGACGTGGAGGAGCCCGTGAACGACGATGTCGTTGAATAGCCCTGGCTATCCGGATGCTGGGCGGGGTACAAGGCAAGCATGGTCGGAGCTATGACGTAGTACGACGGATCAAAAACGCCGCCAATGTCGAGGCCCCGGTTCGCATCCACCTTCAGTTGCGCATCCTGCAGGCCAAACAGGGTAGATGCCGCCATGGTCGTGTCGACCCCGCCCGCGGAATACCCCGTGTCGATGTTAGCCAGCGATGGCGAGACCCCGATGACGCCATCCGCGTGGATATCGCCGGTGCCCTTCGCCACGAAATAAGTGCCGCTACGAATATCGCCACCCGCGTGCACCGAAAGATCACCACCGCCCACGGTGGTCACGGACTTTCCATCGGCGTTCACGTACCACGTGGTCGGCAGTGAAACCGAAAGCTCGCTGATATCGCCGCCCGAGGCCACATCGACGTTACCGCCGATGCTCATCACACCCTGGTGGAAATTCGAGAAATCGATCGACGAACGGGAGCCGTCCGCCGCGTTGCCGACCTGCATCCACTGCCACCAGTATTGCGATACCGAGCTACCCGGGAGCTTGGTCTGCAGGCCCGCAGTGTCGATCACCTGCTGGATGCCATCGATGTCACCGCCCGCGTGCAGGCTGATATCGCCCGCGTGATCAGGATTCACCAAACCGTTCACCAGCATGTCGGGCTGATTCTGCCCCACCCCCTGGATCAGCTCGCTGGGGCGAACGACGTCAACCCCGACACCTGCCGTCGTGCCCTCTGCAGGTGCACCTGCCGTGTAGATAGTGGCCGGTGCCGCCGCATCCAGCCAGCGAATATCACCCGCCGACGCGATATCGATATCGCCCGTGCCTGTGCGAATGGTGGTCGGCATGAGCAACGTCTTGCCGGCCAGGGAACTGGACGGCGTCACGACCGCGGGGTCGGTCACCGTGTCCTTAACAGCGAAGTGCCCATCGAGCGTCACGTCGCCCGCTGACGCCAGCGTAGCCAGCGGATCGGCGCCGCTCGCGTCGGCACCGGCAACGATGCGGTACGAGGTACTTGATCCGCCGAGCAACGTGGCCGAGGCCAGCGAGGCCGCGTTGCCATACGACGGCATGTTGGATGGCGAATTGTTTGCAGCTGGCTTTCCGAACGGGACCGCCGGCACCGACGACGGATCCGCGTCGTTACGCGGCGCGAACGGCGCATAGAACAGTGCAGGTGCCGCGCCCGTCCCCGTGGCACTCATGACCGTCGCGAAGTAGTTGAAGTGCGTGTTGATGTAGGTTTCGTAATCCGCCGTATACGCGGTGTAGTCAGCCTCAACGGGCAACAGGACGGGCGAAGGCGTGTCGGTACGACCCGTGCCGGCGAAGTACTGATTGAGCCAGTTGGTATAGGCGTCGGCGTAATCGGAATAGCGGCCGAAGCTGCCGGGCTGCGGCGCTACCAACGTCGTTGGATCAACCACCATGAAACCTGGCGCATAGACCACCCCGGGACCGCTGTTCTGTGTAACGAAGTAGAACGCCCAGTTACCGGTGTTATCGTCGCCCACCTCGTTGATATATTTGTTGTAGTTGACGTAGTAGTCGTCGGTCTGGTGAGCAACCGGTGCCACGATCGGCTGGTAGAACGGATCCTTCGTTATATCGTCGACGCGGCCACCCGGCACCAGGCCATCGGCAGGACTGCCATCGCCGATGTTGATCGTTCCATTCCAGGCATTGTTCGCATCGAGGTACGCCTGGTAGGTCTGATAGCTCGCCAGTGCCGCAGCATATCGTGGGTCGGTGATCTTGGGTGACTGCCGGGGCGCGAACGGCGCATAGAACAGCGCAGGTGCCGCGCCCGTCCCCGTGGCACTCATGACCGTCGCGAAGTAGTTGAAGTGCGTGTTGATGTAGGTTTCGTAATCCGCCGTATACGCGGTGTAGTCAGCCTCAACGGGCAACAGGACGGGTGAAGGCGTGTCGGTACGACCCGTCCCGGCGAAGTACTGATTGAGCCAGTTGGTATAGGCGTCGGCGTAATCGGAATAGCGGCTGAAGCCGCCGGGCTGCGGCGCTACCAACGTCGTTGGATCAACCACCATGAAACCTGGCGCGTAAACTACCCCGGGACCGCTGTTCTGTGTAACGAAGTAGAACGCCCAGTTACCGGTGTTATCGTCGCCCACCTCGTTGATGTATTTGTTGTAGTTGAGGTAGTAGTCGTCTACCTGATTCTTCGCGGGGGCCGCGATCGGCTGGTAGAACGGATCCTTCGTAATATCGTCGACGCGGCCACCCGGCACCAGGCCATCGGCAGGGCTGCCATCGCCGATGTTGATCGTTCCGTTCCAGGCGTTGTTTGCGTCAAGGTAGGCCTGGTACGTCTGGTAGCTCGCCAATGCAGCGTCATAGCGCGGATCATCGTCACCCCCACCATCCGTCGGCGGATCGTTCAGTGCGGCACCATCGTTCTGCTGGTAGAAGCCATCGGTGATGCTGGCCTTGATATCCACGTTGCCGCTGGCGCGGATGGTAAGGATGGGCGCCTCGCCGTTATAGCGATAAGCGAGCTGGGGCGTACCGCTTGCGTCGGTCACACCCGCGCCAAGGTTCCAGTTGGTCACGACCTGGATGTCGCCACCGTTCGTATTCGCCGCTGGGTTGCGCAACTCGATGCCCGGACGAACATTGAGGTTGGTGATACCGGCGAAACGATCGCCGAAGGCGAAGCCCGGCTGCTGGACGAAGCCCATCAAGGTGCCCGGGCCGCTTGCCGCATCATCGCCCTTGTAGCCGAAGAAACCCGTGTGGTCCGCATTCGCCGCATCGGGGGTGAAGTAGTACCGGCTGAGGTAATCGGCCTGCTGGGTGAGGTCAGCCGGCGGCGCCAGGGCATTACCCTTCTCGTCAGTCCAGGTGCCCGACACCATCGTGGTGCCATCGGCCTTGAACCAGCCCGCCGGGTCGATCACGCCATCGAAATGCTGTGCTCCGGCCGAGCTGTCCGTGGTGCTCCAGACGGCATACGGTTCGATCGTGACATCGCGGGCACCCCTGATCGAGCCTGGGTTGTCGATCGTGATGGGCACGTCGCCATCCGCGAGCAACGGCGCGCGCACGCTCACCCTACCGCCGGCAAACGCGGTGTCCGCGCCGCCCGCGACGTTGATCACCGCGCCCGCGCCGATGTGGACATAACCGGCATCGGCGCGCTGGACCGCTTCGTAACCATAGGTGGGGTCGACCGTGCCATCGGACGTGCCCGTCGTGCCAAGTACCACGTCGCCGCCGCGCTGCTCTGGCGTTGTCACGTGGGCATCGAGCGTGCCGTTGATATCTACGCCCTTGCGACCCCACACTTCGATGCGGCTGCCCGCCGGCGAGCTGGCGTCGACGTTACCGTCGATGCGCGCCGTTCCGCCGTTGGCGTAGAGATACACCTTCTGCGCGGTCAAGGTCTGGCCAGCGGATAGCGCCAGATCGCCCTGCCCGCTTGAGATATCGACCAGGCCGGTCGAACCGCTGGCCGTGATCAGGCCGGCGACGGCGTTCAGATCCAGCGCCGTCCCTGTGCCGATCGTGAAATAACCGCCGCGATAGCCTTGTGCCGCGTGGCCATCGAAGCTGCGGCCGAGCAGCAGGTTGCCACCCGCTTCGGCGTCGAAGGAGCCCGCGTCGCCCGCGGTGGAAGCGCCCGCATAACGGATGGCGGAGCCGCCATCGATCGCGATGTCCCCCGTTGCGCTCAGCGTGATCCGACCGCCGGGCGAATAGGCGGCGGTATCGAAGAACTGCTTGACCACGCCGGAGACATCGAGGCTCGCACCTGCGCCGACATGCACGCCGCCCTGGGTGGCATCGAGGGTCAAACCGCCCGCTACAGCTTTCAGGTTCATCCCATCGTCGATGCTGGCGGCCTGCAACGTGATCGCACCGCCGAGGCCATCGCGATCAGCGGCCGTTCCCGCGGCGCCCTGCAGGCGCATGGCGCCCGTCGTCTTCAGGGTGGTCGACGCCCCGCCATCCGCCACGAAGACCGGCGCCGTCAGGTTCACGTTGGCCGCGCCAAAGTCGACACCACCTTGCGCTGCCGCGACAAAACCTGCCGCCGCCGTACCATCAAAGGTGCCGAAGCCACGCAACGTCGCGGTACCCTGGCCAAAATCGATCTCACTGGCATCGACGCGCAACGTGCCGTTGCCGGCCAGCGCGTCACCCGCGGCCGCGCCGAGAAGGTTGGCGAAGGTCACGGTATCCGCATGGATGCTTACGTCGCTGCCGTCGCTGTTCAATGCACCCGCGCTCAGTACCAGCGCGTGGTCGACGACCACATCCTGGGCCCCGAGAAAATCGATATCGCCGCGGCTGCGCAGGGTCACGGTATCGGAACCGCGCCACTGGGCCAGGGTTGCACTGCCAATGACCAGGCCGTCATCCGGTGCCGTGGCACCGGCGCCGACAAAGGCGATGCGATTGGCCGTGGCGTCGATGTCCTTGCCCGAAAGCAACGCCTTGTCATCAACGCTCACACGCCCCGTGGCATCAAGCGTCAACGCGCTGCCACCGGCAACCGTTGCACCCGCGCCGATGGTCAGCATACCCCCTGTCGAATCATCCGACAGCCCCAGGCGCGTGATGGGTGCCGCGCCATTCTGCGAGACGCGTAACAGTGCACCGCTGCCGTCGATAGCCGAGAGGGGTTTGCCGCTCGCATCCGTGCCGGCGTTGCGGCCAAAGACCAGCGGCTGGCCGGCCACGGCGTTACCGTCACCGCGGGCAGTCAGGACGCTGCCATCCTCGAGGGTGATGCCATCACCCTCCGCGCCCGCGACCAGCAGGATCTCCTGCCCGGCGAGAGGATGCGCCGCGTCGTTGGAGAGCAACAGGCTTTGCGCCGAAACGTCAACGTGGTCGCCATCGGTATCACTGCGGCGCGTACCACCGAGCAGGAGGCTGCCCGCACCGAGCGCGGTGAGCCCATCCGCCGAGATGCCGAGGTAGCCATCGCGTGCGGTGTCACCGGCACCGAGCACCTGGATGGCCTCGCCGGCAATATCGACCTGCGAAGTGCGGCCGCCCTTTCCGGGTGCGGCATCCAGCGTGGCACCGAGGGTCAACGACTGGCCCGCGCCGATCTGCAGGCGGCCCGCGTCTACCGCTAACGGCGGTGCCACCTGCCCCGCCTTGCTCGCCGCGGCGCTGAAGAACGTATCGGCATCCGTCACGCGATATTGCGAATACTGCTGCCACGCCGCTGCCGATTGCACGACAAAGGTGGTGGTTCGGGCATCGTGCGCGCCGGTCAAGGCATCGCCGTAGTAGCCACCCACCGCGTAACCGCCATCCGCGAACGCGGCCGCGCGGCCGACAATGGCATCGCGCGAGCTGGTGTCTTGATAAATCCGCATGGCACCGGGCAGCGTCGCGTACTGCGACGGCAGCAAGGTGTAATAGCCCGCGGCCAGACCCGGAACACCGCTCAGATAGACCTGGCGGCCGACGCCCGGCTGGGCAACGCCGTTCGCATCCATGGCCATATCCGTGGCAGCCAGGTTACCCTGGTGGCCGGGCAGGATCGCGTAGACGGTCGCGCCGTTCGGCGCCGTGGAGAGCAGGTCGCGCGTACCGCCGGTACCGGGGACGAACTCAGAGGCCTGCAACGCGCCACCGCCGCTCAGGTCGATCGTCGCACCGTCATCCAGCGATACGCTCCCGCCCTGCACTTCAATCTGCTTTGCCGGCGGCGCGGAAACCACCGGCGCCGAAATGGCCGTCTTCAACGCATAACGCCAGTCCACGCCATCGATCGTGTTGCCAAACGGCACGGTCAGGTCGTTGAGCGACACGGAGGTCACGCTACCCGGCGCCAGATGCACGCTCTTCGTCGTCGCCAGCGCCGGCAGGCCGGAAGCCAGGCCGAAGTCGGACGCATCGCCGGAAGGATCCGTGGTACCGAGCACCAGCGTGCCCGAGGGCGCGCGGATTGTTCCCTGCTGCTCGATATGATCCGCGCTCACCAGCAGCGCGCCACCGGCCGACAGCGGCGCCGACGCCGCGGTGCCCGACGGCAGGAAGGTCACCGTCGTTTCCCGCGCCTGGCCATCGGCATCCGGCAGGCCCGACGCATTCGCGTTGATCGCGAAGCGGTAGTCGCTCGTGGGATAGACCTGGGCCGCCGTGAACCGCAGGTCGCCCGTCGAGAACAACATGCCGGGAAGGACCTTGGTGCCATCGGTGGCGAGAAACGACGGCAGCGTGAAGCGAAGATCATCGCTCGCGTTGAAGCTCGCCTGCTTCCAACCCTGCAGGTTCACCATGCCGCCCATGTCGATAGTGGATGCGGCGATATCCAGGATGCCGTCGCCGGCGACCGCGTGCGGCGAGGCGGATGCCCCCGTGATATGTACATAGGGCGCCGTGATACTTACGTGGCCTGCGTCCCCAACGTAGCCGGCGGGGATATCCATCCGGGTCGCATCCGGGCCGAGCGCGGCGATGCCATCTGCGTTGATGATGACCTGGCGTCCAAGGCTCAGGTTCACATCGCCGGCAAAGGCCACGGGCAAGATCGGCTGGCTGCCGATGCCAGACCCAGCCGTTGATCCAAGCTGGAGCGTGCTGATGCCCGAACCGTTGAGGACATCGGCATCGAACTCGAGCGTGCCATCCGCATCGCCATCGCCACCATCGATGTCAGCGAATAAAGGCCTTTCACTGCTTGACTGACGAACGAGAATGCCCCTGGGGTGGATCGTCGACAACGTCGACTCATCGCGAAGCCCCACTACCTGCAGCGAACCGCCCTCGGCGTCGCCTGCGCCACCATGGGCATTCAACGTGGCACCCAGATAGAGGCCCGCGGAGGCTCCGAGGAAAATACTTCCGGCATCGCTCCACACAGCGGTGGGCGCAATATCGTTCGTCACGCCAATGAGACGGCGCGACGCGACCGGCACGTCGAAGGTATCGGCGGCGCCGGATACATCGATACGCGCACCCTCGTCAGCGACAATAAACGTCTGGTTTTCGCCAGATAGACTCACCGAGCCGCCGGCGAGCACGTCTCCCGTGCGTGGCACGACGCGTCCCTCGGCACTGTTGACTGGAGCGGCCTGGAAATCCACCAGCGCGATACCGCTGGCATCTAGCAATGCGCCTTCGCCCACGCGCACGCGTGAGGTGTTCGGCACGTTAGTGAGCGGCACTTCGGATGTCAGATGGATCGATCCGCCGTGTGCGGTAAGGCTGCCATCCACCAGCACATCATGGTAGGCGGAAAGTCCAATGACGCCACCTGCATCAACGTCGATGGACGCTCCGTTGCCGACAAGGAGCGTTCCGGTCACGTTGGCGATGTGAGGCGCCGGCGTACCCTGAGCACCCGAATACCAGTTGAGATACTCACCTGCCACCAGGCTGATGCCCGGCGCGGTGTCGTCGGTGGTGCCCCGCATGGCCCAACGCTGCCAGGCATCGAGATGGCCACCGCTTGAAACGGCGGTGGTCTTCGACAGGTCGGCTCCGGTCGGGAGGAAGCGCAGCGCATCGAGATCACCGACGAGGTTCGTCTGTGTCACGGCAACATGGGTGTCGTCCGACACCGTCAAGTCGGTCATGCTGTCGAGGTTATAGCGGCTGAACCCCTGCCCGCTGAAATAGTCCGCTGGCAGCCAAAGACCGTTCGGGGAGGCGAGCTTTGCCGGGTCCCCGCCGATCTGGATGTCCGCTGCCCGCAACGTGAGGCTACCGCCCCCGGCAAACCCCTCACCGAAGATCGAACCGTTCGCCATGATACTGGCGTGATCGACCACTGATGGCGCTTTCGTCCAGGTGACCGCCTTCGGAACATAAACCTGCAGGGATACATCTCCGCCTCGTCCGGCAGGCACGCCGTGGTCCAGGCTCACACGCCCGGAGGTATCCACATAACCGCCACCACCTACGTCGATCGTGCTGCCTGCTTCTAGATCGATCGATCCAGTAGCATCCTTTCCATCGGCGAACGTGAGCATTTGCGTCGAGAGCGAAACAGACCCGCCGTTGATCCATCGGTCTCCCTGAGCGGACTCGTCGGTTGCGCCGGTGTCATTCACCCAGTTACCGCGCGCACTTAGGAGTGCACCATCATGCAGCGTGATATTCGTATCAACGCCGCTGCCGATGTTCTCACCGCTTGTCGCGGTTGCGATCGAGATGGACCCGGCAGGCGCTTCGACGGTTCCGTAGATGTTTGCACCGACGGCCTTGATCGAAATGCTTCCACCCGGGGTCACCGAAAGATGCGTACCTGACGCTTCTTCGAACGGCATATCAGGAATGGAAAAAGTGAGCGTGTGAAAGCCGGCCTTTCCGAGGGTATCGGCACTCACGACCATCCATGGTGGGTCGATACCGGCAGCCACGTCGACATCGCTCCATTGCGTGTCACGATCAAAGCCAGGCACGAGCGATTCAACAGGTTGCGACGTCTGCTGCACGCGGACACCCCGCCCTGGCACACCCGGAACCGAGGTCACCTGGTCCAGATAGAACGTGCCACCGTCCGGCTGGGTACCATCGCCCGTCTGCCGCGTCCCCGCCGTGGCTTGCGCACTGATATCACCATCTAATGCCAGGCCGACGGTCGCATGCACCGTCATCGTGCCTGCGTCCGCGCCCTTGATGAAGCCTTCCTGATAGCGGTTCGCACCGCCCAGCAGCGGGGAGTTATACGTCTGGCTCACGCCCCAGCGGGCATGCGTGCTGGTGTACTGCCCGGCAAAGCCGACATAGGCCACATCGGGATCCGCCGACGTGATGTTATGTATCAAGCCATCTGCGCCCAGCAGGTTCGGTGTGTTGATCCACCCCGACTGGTAGGCCAGATAGCCTCCGTCCAGGGCGATGCGCGATCCGCTCCGCGCGATCACATCAAAACCATCGAGGGTAACCGAACCGCCGCCCGTCAACATCTGGCTGATATCGCGCGGCATGTTCTCCACATAGCCCTTCGCGTTCAGGATGGGGCTGCCGATCCAGTCCAGTCCGTCGGCGCGAGTACCTGACGCTGTGCTATCCAGCAGCACGTTCTTCTGGGTATAGAGAAAGCTGTTACGTAGGAGAGGTGAGTCGGCGAGCTCATTCTGGCCGATACGGGGTATGCTGACGAGCAGCGCCGACATCGGAAGTTCAACATCGGCGAGACCCGATACATCAATGATCGCACCGCTGTCGATGTATATCCGCCCAACAACGCCACGCTGGACATTGGATGCGGCGGTAAGCGACACCTTGCCGCCCGGCGCTTCGATCAACGCTCCCCCATTCAGCGTGACGTTCAGCCCGGTCACATTGATGCTTCCGGGTACGAACACCTTGTCGGCATCCGTGCTTGACGTGGTGGTAGCTCCATCCTTCTCAGGCAGCACGGCGGTCACCGAGCCAGCGCCGAACTCGACGGGGTAGTAAGCGTTGTCTACTCGCTCGCCGATGGTGATGCTGCCTGGACGGGTGATGCTCGTGGAGGTGACGACCACGCCATCCTGGTGAATGGACGGGCCGAACAGGGTGATGGCGCCGCGGCGAGCCTGGATCAGCCCGGTGTTGTCGATACCATCGGAAACGGACGGCTCATCACTATTGAAGGGTGCGAGATTCACTGAGCCATCGGTGCTTTGCGCGATCAACGTTGGACTGGAAGCCAGTAGCACCCGACCATCATCCGCGACGATCGCACCATGGTTCGCGACGTGCGGCGCAGCAAGGATGACAAAGCCGTTCGCACTGCCATTGAGGGATGCACCTTTCTCCACCACAACGTCACCGCCGGGCGTGCCCGAGGCATTCGGGATAAGCACCGGCTGGTTAAAAAGCGCCGGATCCGAGATACCCGAGTTCAGGAAGACGCTGTTGCTCGTCTTCAGGTCGTTCGAGAACAGATCCATGGAGCTCGCGAGCAGCGAGCGCGTATTCACCTGTGCGCCCTGGCCAAAGATCACGCCGTTCCGGTTCAGCACGTAGACCGTGCCCTCGGCCTTCATCGCGCCGAGGATCTGGCTCGGTTTCGCCGAGGGATCGTTGACCCGGTTCAGCGCGATCCAGTCGTTGCCGCCGCCAGAGAGGTTGCCCGCGGTCTGGTTGAAGTAGAGCGTCGTATCGCGGCCGACGTTAAAGCTATCCCAGGTAAGGATGGCCTTCTTCGCCGTCTGCCGCACCTCCACCGTATGCTTGCCATCGGCGGCTACGGTGTCCTTCGGCTTCAACGCGTTCTGCCAAAGCGTCGGATCGGTGGCGATGCCTGAAGCCGGCTTGAGCGCCCCGTCGCCCAGGCCGTTGGGCACCGTCGATACCAGTTGGGCCGCCGCGGCCTGCGCATCCTTCTGCTGCTGCATCTGCGCCGCCAGCGCGGCTGCCGCATTGTTGAGGTTGGTGATCGATTGCTGCACGCGCTGCTGCTGTAGCGCATTGCCCGGCGTGTAGCTCACCGTGTTGCCACCGCCACCGGCGGGTTGCGAGGGTGCCGTGGTGCCTTGCTGCTGCTTGGCCGCGAACCATGCCGGGCTGAATGCCGGGGGCGTAGCGGCGTGGGCCGCACCGCCACCGAAGAGCGCGACGGCGATGAGCTGGCACATCGCACGGCGGCGCAAGGTCGGCCGCGGCGTCGGTGCCGGGCGGCGGGAGTTGGCAGGCTGGTGGCGAACGATCATGGCAAAGGCCTCGTGGAGCGCGTTAGGTCTGGGCGTCGGATGACGGGGCGATCCCGCCCGTGAAATCGCTGGTCATCGACGCCACTTCATCGTGGATATCGGGGAGGTGGGCGAGCTCATGCAGCTCGGCCACCGTGCATTCGCGGAGTACGGCGCGGATCGCCAGGCGGCGCCCGTCGTGCAGCCATGCGTTGAGCACGGCACCGATGGCACGCAGCGTGGTGTGGGTCGGGTCGTCTGCTGCGCGCTTGCGATGGCGCAGGGTGTCTTCCACCGCATAGCGCACGCGTGCGCCGAGGAAGGCCGACGATTCGCTGAGCAAGTGCTCCAGCGCCTCGCGCGGAACGCGATCGAGCAGGATGTCGGCTGCCTTTGCCTGGCGCGCCGTGTAAAGCTGGCGAAGCATTTCGGCAAGGGCATGCAGGCTGCTCATGCGCACCTCAATATGGGGACGTCCCTGTCCATCGCGGGTTCCTGTGTCATCCATGGCGACCCACCGCGGGGTTGACGGGTCCTTGATCATGGGCTGGCCGTGGCCTGGCTCGTGCGTGGGTCGAAGCGCTGGTCGTACAGCTTGTCGCCGAACGCCTGCGCCGCCGTTTCCAGCTTCACCCGCGCCTTCGCCGCGAACGGCTGGCGCGAAGCGATCACGTCGCTCATGTCGAGGTTTTCGTAGGCGGCGATCACGTCCTGGCCGACGCGGTACATCTGCACGTTGCGCGCGGTGCACACATCGACCTGGCTGTTCGCCGCATCCAGGGCCTTGGCCAGCCGCGCGCGTTCGGTTTCCGCCGTGCGCAGCGCGACCGCGGCCGAATCCGCATCGGCTTTGCCCTTCTGCGCCGAGGCTTCCGCGGCCTCACGGCGCTGTTTTTCCGCAGCGAGGGCGCGGGTCGTCTCCGGGGAGACCGTCGCGCCCTTTTTCCCTTCCGCACGCGCCGCGTCGGCATCCGCCTTGGCGGCGTCGCGCTCCTTCTCCAGCTGGGCCTTCTCGGCCGCCCAGCTGGCCTGCTGTGCCTGCAGGTCCTGCAACTGGCTGCGCGTTTCGCTCAGCTGGGTGCGGATGCGGCTTTCCAGGCTGGCCTGTTGCGCGAACACCGCAGGTGCGGCGGTGGCCAGCGCGATGACGATGAGCAAGCGTTTCATGTCGCCTCCTTTAGAACCTGGCGTTCATTTCGAGCTGGAAGACGTCGATGGAGAGCGGCGGGCCAAACACTTCCTTCGCGTTGAAGTAGCGCAGGCTCAGCCACGAGTACTTCGAGATGCCGTAGCTGCCGCCGAGGATGAAGCCCTTGGCATTGGTGCCACCCAGATGGAAATCCGGATCGTTCAGGCCATCGAGCGTGGCGTCGGGCTGCAGGTACTTGTAAGCCAGGCTGACGTTCCAGTCGCCGACCGCATGCGGATCCGGGTTGCCCAGCGTGGCGCGGAACATCCAGCCGACCGGGCCGCTCTTGTAGGTGTTCTCGGAGAAATCACCCGCGCCGAAGTTGTTGACCAGGCGATTCAGGCCCACGTCGGGCGCGAAGGCATCCTTGCGGTGGTAGGCCAGGTTGCGGATGTAATCGCCTTCCAGGCGCAGCGGCGTATCCGCAACCTTCATATCCAGGCGCGTGGTGGCGTTAGCAACGTGGTAGTCGTAGACCAGGCCAACGAACTGCGGCTGCGCGTAGCTGCTGGGCGAGTTCGGATCGGGGATGATGTCGCGCAGCAGGAACAGCGAGTTGCCCTTCTGCATGAAGGTCGGGCGCGTGGCGTCCGTGCTGCAGTAGGTCACGCCCAGGTAGATCGGGCACGGATCGGAGAGCTGTCCCTGCATGTGGTCGAAGCGGTAGTACGCCAGCGCGAACTTCCATTCCGCGTCATCAGCGAACTTCCACGATGCACCCACCTGCGCGCCGGCCATCCACTTGTCGCGGCTTGCTTCCTTGGTGCCCGACTGCGACGGGAAATCATCCGACTGGTATTCGATCGGGAACATGCCGACGGTGGCGAACGTGCTTACGTCATCGCTGGCCGGCACATCGAAGTGGCTGGCGATGCCGTCGAAGTTGAGGTCGTCGGCATAGACCAGATTGGTGCTGAGGAACGGGTTGGGCATGCGGCCGCCGGTCACCTTCACCCAATCGGTCGGGCGCCAGGCGATCCAGGCCTGGTCGAGCCAGATGTTTTTCTTCGCCAGGCCGCCGCCGAGGTTCTGCGTGGTGGAGACCGGGTTGTTGTCGTTGCCGGTACCGATGCGGATACCCGCGGTCACGCCATCGCCCAGGTTCACATCCACGCCCAGGCGGGCACGGATACGCAGCGAGTTGGTGCGGTTTTCCAGCGTGTTGAGCTGCGGCGGCGGCACGACACCATTCAGATCGTAGGGGCCCGTGCGGTTAAGCGAGGCGAAATCGACCTGCTGGCCCGCATTGCCCTTGTCGTAGTAATGGAACTCGTCGCGCACGCGCATATCGCCGGTCCAGGCGATGCGATCCAGCCACTCCGGCAACTTGCCCGGTTCGGCCCAGCGTTCCTGCTTTGCCTGCGCCACCACTTCCTGGCGCAGCTCATCCTTGATCTGGTTACGCACCACTTCGGGCACGTAGGTCACGCGCACCTGCCCCGGCACCGCGGGTACGGCGTTGGCGGTGCCCGCAGCCTTTTGTGCTGACGCGGCATCCGCGTTGGCCTGGGCGATGAGGCCATCGGCATCGGCCTGGGTCAGCACGCCGCGCTTCACCAGCAGGCGCACGAGGTTGATGGTGGCGTTTTCCGACGGCGCGGACTGGGCGTGAACGCCTGTGGCGCAGATGGCCAGGCCGATAGCGGCGGCCAGCAGGGCGCGCGCGGGTCGCTGGCGTGCCTTTCCGTGGGTCATGCGGAATCTCCGGGAAACAAAGGGCTTGAAAGGAAGGAAGGCGTTCATGCGGGACGTTTCCCGCGAATGGACACGCGCACGGGGAAGTGCAACGACGCGGGCGGTGCGACATCGATGCGCGGCATCGCGCGCAGCGCGTCGATCAGCGCGTCATCGGTGGTCTTGTTGCCGCTGGAGTTCGCAAGCTCCGCACGGACCAGGCGACCATCAGGATCCAGCCACACGTTGGCCTGTACCTCGAACGAGAGGCGGTTGACCTTGTCGTTGCGCTGGATCGCCTGCTGGATCGCATAGCCGAGGTACTGGTCGTAACTGCCGGTGCCCGTGCCGGTGCCGCCGTTGGAGCCGACCATGCCGCCACCGGCGCCCGCGCCGATGTTGAAGCTGTCGCTACCGGCCTGCGCATCCGTGTTCATGGTGATCTGCTTCGCCACGTCCGGCGTGGACTTCGGCGCATCGATCGGCTTCTGCGGCTGGTCGAGCGGCTTGTCCTCTACCGGCTTGATTTTTTCCTCCGGTTTGGGCTCGGGCGGTTTTTCCTTCGGCGGCGGCGGCGGCGGCGGTAACGGCGTGATCGTCGCTATGCGCGGCGCCTCGCGGCGCACACCCACGGTGCTCGCGGCGAAATGCCAGACCAGCGCGCACAGGCCCAGGAACACGGCCGCGGCGACCGCCGGGCCGAGCCAGCGGCGTGGGGGGCGACGGCGTGGTTCGAAAGCGTCCACGCCATCAATCCTTCGGCGCCTTGCCGGTCACCAGGCCGACCTGCGGCAGGTCCACCCGGCGCAGCAAGTCCAGGATGTCCATGACCTTCTGGTACTGCACCGTCGAATCACCCTTCACCACCACCGGGAAATCCGGGTTCAGCGCCTTGAGCGAGCGCAGGCGCTGCTCCAGTTCGGTGAGCGTGACCGGGTAGGCATCGAGGAATACCTGGCCGGTTTCCGAAACGGTGATGGCCTTGGTCTGCGGCTTGGCCATGCTCACCGCGGCGGAGGCCTTGGGCAGGTTCACCTTGATGCCCTGTACCGACGCGGTGGTCATGATGATGAAGATGACGAGCAACACATACGCCAGGTCGAGCATCGGCGTGATGTTGATATCGTCATACGGCTTGTCGTCGTCCTGGGCGCGCATGGCGGCGGGTCCTTACGCGGCGACCGCGGCCGAAGCCACGACGCGCTGCTGTTCGGCCAGGCGGGTCACGAACTCATCGACGAACACCTGCATGTTCGCGGTGACGTTCTTGTTGCGGATGAGCAGGTAGTTGTAGCCAAACAGCGCCGGGATCGCGACGAACAGGCCGGCGATGGTGGCGAGCAGCGCGGCGGCGATACCCGGGGCGATGGCGTTGACGTTCACATCGCCCGCCGCGGCGATCGCGGCGAAGGTGATCATGACGCCGACGACCGTACCGAGCAGGCCGAGGAACGGGCCACCGGAGATCGCGATGGTGAGCATCACCATCGACTTCGCCAGGCGCTGGTTTTCACGCACCATGGTCGAGTCCATGGTCGCGCGGATCGCTTCGATCGATTCCGGCGCGATGTGGTCATGCCCATCCGCATCGCGGCGGCCCCACACTTCGGCGGCGCCAACCTTGTACAGGCGGAACAGCGAGGAATCGGCCAGGCGATTCGCGGCAGGATCGCGCGAGAGCGCGAGGATGTTGCGGCCCTGCTTGCGGAAGGCCTCGAGGAAATCATCGTTGGCGCGGCTGACCAGGTTCACGTACGCGGTGCGCTGCCACATCACGACCCACGAGATGGCGGCCATGATCAACAGGATGCCGATCACCACCCACGCATCGGTCGTGACCGACTTCACGATGATGCCGAAGTAGCCGAAGCCCACACCGGCCTGCTTCTCGTCGGTGCCGTAAGCCACCAGCTTCGACTCGGCGCCCTGGGCCTGCGCGTCCATGGCGATCAGCACCGCGGGGCGGGCGATGCGCGACAGGCGCACTTCATCCATGAGGCCGGCGAAGGGAGCACCCGCGTTCGTCGCATCGGCGCTGTCGCTACCGAGCGTAGCTTCCGTATTCATCGCCGGCAGTGCGCCGGCCAGCGTCGCATACGGCTTGCCGTCCACGTAAAGCTGCAGGTTGCCCTCGGCGGCGGTCACCGCGATATGTGCCCAGGTAGCCGCCTTCAGCGGCTCACCGACGGTGCTGACCGGTGCGGCATCGCCCTCGCCCACCTGGACGAACGGCGCGCCGTTCTGCAGGCCGATCACGAGTTCCTGCGTGCCTTGGTGGCGCGCATACAGGGTGACCTTCCCGTCCGTGACCGCATCCGGCTTGACCCAGGCGCTGAAGGTAAACGCGCCGCCCTGGCCCATGGCCATCGAGACCGCGCCCGGCAGCTTCAGGCCCTGCTTGCCATCGAAACGCGCCGCCTTGCCAATGATGCCGTCGACCGTGGCGAGCGAGCCCGCCGCGTTGTTGGCATACGCCGTGGCGTCGCGCGGTGCGCTGCCCGCGGCGTCTTCAAAGTGATAGACCGCGGCGTAGTCGGCATCGAACGTGGCGCTGCCCTTGTCCGCGCCCTGCGCCTTCGGGTTGCCGTAGTACATCCAGACCTGCTGCTGCGCATCCGCGCCAACTTGCGGCACGTCCACCCAGACCAGGGCTACGCCCAGCACCGGATCGAAGGTCTCGACCTGGAAGTTCAACGGCGTCTTGTCATCGGCAGCGACGAAACGGATATCCGCACCGGATTCGTTGACACCATCGAAGGTGAAGTTGCCCGAGTGCAGACGGACCAGCATCGGCACGCGACCGGCGGCGGTGCTGATGTTGCCGCCCTTCGCCGTGGTGTCGATGGTGATCGCCTTGCGGAAGGCGAAGTCCTGGTTCCACCACGACGCATCGGCGGCGTGGGCCGCGGGCGCGAGGCCGATCAGCATGGAGGCGAGGAACAGAAGTCGTTTCACGGTGGTACCCCTGGGTGGTTGCCCTAGTGCCCGGTCAGAGCTCGGCCTTGAGAGAAAAATGGATGCGGGTGTCGTGGGCCTTCGTGGCCTGCCCGTCGTTGAACGGGTAAGCGATCTCGAAAGCACCGGTGGCGAAATTGAACAGTTGGAAGCGCGTGCCAAGGCCCACGCTGGAGAGGTCGTAGGTCTTCACGGTGCGGCTGCCGGCATCCGGATGATCCTGGTCGATCAACTGCGGTAGCGCGTTCATCAGCTGCAGGTGGGCACCATCGGCGAAGGCCAGGAAGCGCCAGTCGTTCATCCAGCTCCCGACGTGCGCCGCGATCGACGGTGTGCGCAGCTCAAGCGAACCGATGACGCCGTGGTCGGCGGTTTCCTCGGCTTCCAGGTAACCGCGCACGGTGCTCTCGCCACCGGCGGCGAACTGCTCGCTGGACACCAGCGACGACGTTGACACCTGCAGGGCGAGCCGGCCGAGCAGGCTCCAGCCACTATCGAAGTTGCGCGTATGGCCGCCTTCCGCCTTTATGTAGAAGAAGTTCTGTCGCGACTTGTAGCGCTGGTTATCGAACTCCGCCGCGCTGCTGCCGCCCGCACGGACCCCCCCGACCGCACCCAGCGACATCGTGCTCATGGATTTCTCGCCCATGCGCTGGCCCTGGTAGGTCACGCTCACCGGGATATAGGTGATCGGCGCTTTTGACGTGTCGTCGCCGAGAACGAGGTCCTGGTCGAAGTGCTTGCGGCTGACGCCGAGCGACAGCGACTGCGAGAACTCGCCGTGCGTGGGCAGGTTACGCACGAAGGTGAAGCCGAAGGCGTTGCCCTTGCCGAGCACGGTGGTACCACCGACGGCGTTGGCGTTGCTGTTGGATTTGTAGCCCGAGGCCAGCATGCTCCAGTCGCCGTTGAACGGCACCAGGTACGAACCCGCCCACACTTCGGAGCTCTTCCGGTCCTGCGGCGCGACGATGTAGGTCAGCGATGCCGCCTGGCCCTTCTGGAACAGGTTGTCATCGCGCACGCTGGCCACCATGCGCAGCTCGGGCGTGTTCACGCTATGGTCGTTGTTGACTTCCAGGCTCGCGCTGAGCGGCTTGTTGTCGGTGACCTTCAAGGTCACGTCCATGGTGTTCGGCAGCTTGCCCGGAGTCAGTACCGGCACCACCTGTGCCCCTGCGCGACGATTCACGTCGGTGAGCTGGGCCTGCGCGGCGGAGAAGTCCGGCACATCGCCTTCCTTCAGTGCGGGCACGCCTTCGCGGATATCCTTCGGCGAACGGTACGTGGCGCCTTCGACACGCACATGGCCGATCGTGTTCTCGGTGACCTGCAGGCGCACGACACCGTCTTTCACCTGCTGCGGTGGGATGTCCACCACCACCGACTGATAGCCGTGGGCCTGGTATGCCTTCTGCAGGGCATCGCGCGCACCGGTCACATCGGTCATCGACTTGCCCGGGCCCAGGAACGGGTACACGGCGGTTTCGATATCCAGCGACTGGAGCGTGGAGTTGCCATCCACGACGTACTCATTCACCTCAAATGACTGCGGCGCATCCTGCGCGGCGGCATGGGCGGTAAGGCCCCATGCGATGGCGGCGGCCAGGGCCTTCGCCAGTGGGTTCGCGGCACGCTTCATGCGTTCACCCGTAGTGCTCGTGTACCCACGCGGAAAATCCCCTGTGTTCCGTTTGCCCCTTAGACGCGTGGGCTGTCGTCGCACTGAACCGGTGTCACGAAAAATTCATGCGGCCGCGGGTGCCGGCCCTCGCGTATCAGCTCAGCAGCACCCAGCCGCCGGGCAGGTTCGTGGCGTGGGCGCCGTAGGCGTCCTGGATCAGCGTGGCGACTTCACCCATCTGGTCGAGGGTGAAACGTGCATGTACCCGGCGCTCGCCCAGCGCACGATCGGTAATGACGATGCGGCCGGGACGGTAGCGATTGATATCCGCGACGACGTCGGCCAGTGGCTGGTTGTCGTAAATGAGCACGCGGTTGCGCCAGGCCAGGGCGGTATCGAGATTCACTGCGACTGCCGTGCCGATACCGCTGGCATCGAAGGCCACCTGCTGCGACGGCTTAACCGCCATGTTCGTGCCATCACGATTGAGGACGGCCTGGCCGTCGAGGCAGGTCACCGTGGCGGCATCGTCCGCGCAACGCACGGCAAAGGCCGCGCCTGGCGTGGAGAACAGCCGGCCATCCGCCACTTCCACCACGAACGGGTCTTTGCGCGTGGTGTCGATACGGACCACGGCTTCGCCACGACGCAGATGCATGCCGGTGACGATACCGCCGTGCTCACGCACGGAGATGTCCGTATCGGTATTCATTTCGAGTGAAACGCCCGGCGCCACGACAACGTTTTTCTGCTCACCTACGCGCGTACGCAGGCCACGACCATCTGGCAGGGAACCTTGGCTAAACATGTCACTACGTGCCATGAGCAGCGCGGCGAACGATGCCGCCACGGCACCACCGAGGAACGCGCGACGGGTCAGCCGGACGTTATGCAGGCCACGCGCCGTACCGCGCACCCTGCCCCGCGTGCCATGCTGGCGCAGCGCGGCGGCGGGGCCCAGGGCCTCCCACAGCGCGCGCGCCTCGACGAAGGCCAGGGCGTTTTCATCGCTTGCGGCGCACCAACGACGGAAGGCCTCGCCATCCTCGTAGGTGGCGGTGCCGGAGGTCAGGTGCACCAGCCAGTCGTGGGCTTCGGTGCGGCGATCGTAGCGGTGGGAAGCATCCATACCGGTCAAGACGTTTCCCGCGCCCCAGGACCGAACCGTTGGACCGAACGGCGGCCGGTTTTCGTGGCACAGGTCTCAAGTGCCTTCTTTAGTTCCTTGCCCACCATGCGCACGGAAATGCCATGGCGGGCCGCAATATCGGCCTGCGGAAGCTCATCGACCCGGGCCGCGATGAGGATCTCGCGCTGCCGGCGCGGCAGGGCATCCAGGGCGATGCTGAGCGCCGCGATGTCCTGTTGTGACGCCAGGATGGTCGAGGGCTCCATGATGTCGTCCACCGAATGCAACAACTCATCCACCTCTTCGCCCGTGAGCAGGCGGCCCTGCGAGCGGTGGTGGTCGGCGGCCATGTTCAGCGCCATGCGGAACAGGTAGCTGGTGGGGTGCGTGGCGTGGCCTTCCGGCATCGCCAGCTTTTCCACGCGCAGGTAGGTTTCCTGCATCACGTCGTCAGCGAGGTCATCCGAACGCAGGCGGCGACGCAGGCGGCGACGGAAGTCCTCGTAGTTATCAAGGAACAGACCCAGCAGGGTGGCGTCAGCGCTCACGCGGCCCCGCAGGCGTCACGGCGCGACGGCGCGAGCAGCACGGTGAAGGGGCTGGCCACGGCGAGCCGGGCGGGCACGCGGGCGCTGCGCAACGCGGTCACGACGCGCGCATCGCGCTGGTCATCATCGGACGGCGCGAGCGCAACCACGTCGGCGACATGCCCGCTCGCATCGATCCAAATTTGTAGCGCAAGACGGAACGTGCCGGGGCGGGTATCCCGGCGCACGCATAACACCTTCTCCACGGCGCGCTGCAACTCGGCGGCGTCATCGTCCGCGAGATCCACCGGCACCGGCGGCGCGACGCCCGCGGCTTCGCCGGCCTCGGCGGGGGTAGCGTTGACAGTGAACGCGTTCATTGAACTGAAGTGCGCGCTGAGGTCGGTGCCAACCAGCAGGATGCGCAAGGCATCGCGCGGCGCCGCCTCACCATGCAGTCCGGGCGAGTCACGCCCGGAGACCACGGCATCGTCGAACAACACCGCGATGCCGGTGCGCTCGCTGAACGCACGCAACGCGCCGGCCAACGGCTGGGCATCGATATCAAAGCGCGTCGTTCCATGCGTTATCCCTGGCGTGGCGTCCCCTGCCCGTGGCATCGCCTGTGCCGTGCCGAAGCACAGCGCGCAGGCCAATAGCGCGAGGGCACAACGCGTCACTTTCCGTCCTCGCGGTGGCCCATACATCACGGGTGATCAACGCGAAGGCTAGGCAGCGCAGATGACACACAGACGCCGGTTTGGTGACAGCATTGATGACAACACGATGACAAGCGTGACGTGCTTCCCCAACCGGCACACGACGTGTTATCCAACGCGCCTGTCCCTATGGGAAAGGGCTATGCATATTCGGCACTATTGTCTTCTGCTTGTCGGATTGTCCGCCCTCACGAGCGTGCATTCGCAATCCGTGGTGGACCTTCCGGGCGTGCACGCAAGCGCATCGACGACCTGCGTACAGCCCACGCACGGGGGGAGCACAACGCTCTCCTACGACTGTCTCAACCAGCAACTGGCGACCCCGCCGGGCATGCCGTCGCCGCTGGATACGAATGACGTGCGCAAGGTGCCGAGCAACCGCCTCGGCCTGTACAACGCCGCGGCCCTAGGCCAACGCATGGGCACCAACCTGGGCCGCAGCGTGCAGCCTTATCGTCCCCCAACGCCCACCTACCCCGCTGCCCTAACCCACTAATCTTGCAGGAGCGCGCTTGCGCGCGATGGGTGCTCGCGGCAGACCCGATCGCGCGCAAGCGCGCTC
>NZ_DASYCB010000062.1:0-5890 GCF_036500425.1 Luteibacter sp. | reverse complement strand
GGATCGCGCGCAAGCGTGCTCCTACAAAAGCAAGGCAGCTCTCCTGTAGGAGCGCGCTTGCGCGCGATCCCCAGCCGCAACACGCTACCGAATCAAAGCAGCCTCATACATAAAATAGTGACACCGCTCCATTCCCAACCCACCATACGTCGCCTGAGCCCGCTCATTCTCCGTCTCGACATACAGGCGAAGGCCGACGGCACCCGCACCTTCCGCCATCGCCTTCACATGGTGATACATGGCCTTGAACACGCCATGCCTGCGCGCCTCCTGCGCTACGTACACACTCTGCACCCACCAGAAATCCCCGCAACGCCAATCGCTCCACTCGTACGTCACGAGCAGGCAACCCACGGCAGCACCATCGAGTTCGGCCACGAGGTAAAACCCGCGCCGGGGCTCATCAAACACCGCGCGCACGCCGCGGCCGATGGTCTCGGGATCCAATCGCTTCTGCTCGGTTTCCCAAGCCATGGCGATATTCCAGCGGGCGATGTGGTCCGCGTCATTCACCGCAGCGCGGCGTACTTCAAGCGTCATGTGAGCTATCCGATGATGGCCGCCGCTTGCGCGACGCGCCGAGTTTGCGTGTAAGCGTATTTCGGCCAACGCCCAGGGCGATGGCCGCCTGCTGGCGGTGACCGTCGTTCGCGACCAGTGCAGCCTGAAGCAGGGTCTTGTCCATGGCTTCGCGCGCCCGGGCGTGGATATCCGATTCGCCCTGGGCCAGCGCGTCCTGTGCCCAGGCACGTAGCGCATCCGTCCATTCGCCCGTTCGCGTACCGCGTGCAGGCAGCGCGCCGAGATCGGCGGCCTGGATCTCCACGCCAGGCGAAATCACCGCCAGGCGGCGGCAGAGGTTTTCCAGTTCGCGCACATTGCCGGGGTAGTCGCGTTGTTCGATCAGTTTCATCGCGCCGCGCGAGAAGCGCTTCGCGGGAAGGTTGAGCTCGGCGGCGGCCTGGGTCAGGAAGTGCTTTGCTAGTAGCGGCACGTCGCCGCGGCGCTCGCGTAGCGAAGGCAGCGCGATACGTACGACGTCGAGGCGGTGTTTCAGGTCTGCGCGGAACAGGCCCTGCGCGACACGGGCTTCAAGATCCTGGTGCGTAGCGGCGATGATCCGCACGTTGCCATGCATCAGCTCCCGCCCACCCACACGGTAGAACTCACCCCCGGCCAGCACACGCAGCAGGCGTGTCTGGAGGCCGAGCGGCATGTCGCCGATTTCGTCGAGGAACAGGGTGCCGCCGTCGGCTTGTTCGAAGCGACCGGCCACGCGTCGAGTGGCGCCGGTGAACGCACCGGCTTCGTGGCCGAAGAGTTCGCTTTCCAACAGCTCAGACGGGATCGCTGCTGTGTTCAACGCGACATATGGCTTGCCCGCGCGTGCGCTTTCCTCATGCAAGGCGCGGGCGACCAGTTCCTTACCGGTCCCTGTATCGCCAGTGATCAACACGTTGAGGTCACTGGCCGCCACGCGACCAATCAGGCGGAACACCTCGCGCATGGCGGCGCTCTCGCCGATCAACGCATGGGCATCGCTGCGCGGCGGCGGGATGCTGATCTCTTCGTTCGCTGCGGCGAGTGCGCGTTCGACCGTCTCGACGGCGAGGTCGAGGTCGAACGGTTTGGCGAGGTAATCCGCTGCGCCCGCGCGATACGCCGCGGCGGTCGTCGCCACATCGGTGAAGGCGCTCATGACGATCACCGGGCCGATATTGCGCCGGGTCAGGTCTTCGAGCAGGCGCAGGCCGTTCTCGCCCGGCATGCGCACATCGGTAACGAGCAAGGCGGGGCGGCTTTCTTCCAATGCCGCACGCACCGCATCACCTGCGCTGAACTCACGTACCGTGTGGCCGGCATCGCGCAAGGCCTCGGCCAGGACAAAGCGCACGCCGCGATCATCGTCGGCGATCCAGATCTCACTCATGTGTGCGCTCCATGGGGAGGTAGAGGGAGAACACCGTGTCACCCGGGCGGCTGACATAGCGCAGGTCACCGCCGTGCTCCAGGGCGATCTCGCGGGAGAGCGCCAGGCCGAGGCCCGTGCCATCGGGGCGGCCGCTCACCAGGGGAAGGAACAACACGTCACGTAGTTCGTCCGCCACACCGGGGCCGTCATCCATCACATCGACGCGCAAGGCGGCGCGCACCGTACGCTCGCCGAGGCGGGCACCGTGTTCGATGCGGGTCCGCAGGGTGATCGAACGGGCACCGGCTTCGCCCGCGTTACGGGTGAGGTTGAGCAGCACCTGCAAGAGGCGGTCGTTGTCGCCGATGACGTCAGGGAGGCTGGGGTCGTAGTCATGGCGCACGCGGGGGGCTTCGGCTTCGGCCGACACCAAGCCTTCCAGGCGTTCAAGCAATTCGTGGATGTTCACCGGGCCGATCCGGGCAGCGCCGCCGTGACGCAGCAAACCATCAGCCAGCGCGGCGAGGCGGTCGGCCTCGGCGATCACCATGGCGGCCAGCTGGCGGAGGTCGTCATCCGCCACGCGGCGCTGAAGCAGTTGCGCCGCACCACGCAGACCGGCCAGCGGGTTCTTCACTTCGTGGGCGAAGCCACGCAGGGTGGCCGAGAGGGGGGTGTCGCTCGCGCTTAGGTCGGGGGCCAGGGGGTGGACTTCGACCAGGACGCGGCCATCGCCGATGGGCTGGAGAGCCAGGTCGGCGGTGATGTCACGGCCGCGGGCGGTGCCGAAGGTGGCATCGCGGAGGTTGAAGCCGCGGCCTTCGGCGGTGGTTCTGGCTAGTTGGCTGGCCAGGCTGGGCTCGCGCAGGAGCTGGCCTAGAGGCTGGCCTACCGCTGTGCGGGGGCCTACATCGAGCATCTCGCCCAGGGCCGGGTTGATCCAGGCGACGCGCAAGTCGGCGCCAACGACCGCCAGGCCGGTGCCGAGGAGGGTTAGGAGTTCAGCCTGATCGGGTGCATGCATTGCACCAATCTAGGGCGGGTTTTGTTGCGGTGCAACTGGAGAGATTCCTAGGGTCGTGAACGGATTCCCATAGTCGAGGCATCTGCACTGACTATGGGAATGCAACTTTCTCCATTTAAGGTCGCGGTGAACCGCCCGCGAGGGCAAGGAGCGGTGTGTGCGTCCACTCGGGAACCCACCGCGGGTCTGCTTGGTCACGCATGGCGTCGGTGGCGTCCACTTCGAGGCGAAGGGGTGCCGGGATAGGCGACATCTAGAGGGGGCGCGACCGGCATGGGCGCCGGTGTCGCCTGCGGAAGCGGCCAACCACCAGTCGCCTCGTTTGCAGCGAGGCAGTCGGCCGCGGCGAGCGACGCCACCAGCGCCATCGTTGTCTTCAAGCAGGTCACGGACGAATACCATCGGTATTTGCCAGGCGCATCTCCAACCCCCATCCCCAATGCTGCTGGCCACCGGCGAAGTTATCGTCGATGGCCACGACGACTTGATTGGCGCCTTTTTTCAGCGGCAGGTCGAATGATCCGTTGGTCAGGGACAAGCGGCCGCCTGGCTCCTTGCTCGCGCCCTTGATGCCGTACAGATTCTTACCCTGGAATACGAGCTTGCCGTTCACGAAGAGCCAGACTTCTCGGGTCCACCCCATATCCACATGTTTGATTTGGTCATGATCGGCGTGGATCGTGGTTTTCAACCAAATGCCGGTGATGGTCAGCCCGGTCTGCGCGTCGCCATACCATCGTGTGAGATTGATAAGGCCACCTGGATCGAGCGCAATCGGCTTCCACGGTGCCGTCGCGCTTGGCATCGACGAATAGGCCGGGTCGACGCCGGTGTTCTCCTGGAACGTGGCATCCATTCGGCTGGGCATGACGAACGGCTTCGATGCTAGCCAATGGCGAACGTATCGGAGATCAACCTCCGCAGGATCGCTCGACGCCACCGCAGGAAGCCCGTCAACGACATTGGGCGCGATGCTCAGGTGGGCGTAGGAGGCAGGTCCGTGCAGTCTGATCGTGCCGTCGGGAAATCCGCCAACCAATGTGCCGACAGTCAGCGTTGGCGAGCGCGCACCGTTAATAAAAACGTTCATGTGATCGCCGGAAACCACCAACTTAACGTGGTTCCAACCCTTCGAGTCAATGGGCGCGTGCGTCTGGTACTGCCCATACAGGTCCCACTCGAACACATGATGCGCGGTGGGCATGTACTGGATGCATTCGTCCGAGACAGCACAGTCCGCGCTGGGTCGAAAATACAACGCGTCTGCCTGGTCATCATGCTGGCGGAAGGTGATGCCGGTAATTCGCTCGCCGACGAATTTCGTGTCAAATTCAAGCGTGCCATTGCTGAAGTTAGTGTTCTTAAGCTCTGCATAGCCCTTATTGACGACGAGCACATCCTGCTTGGCCGCACCGTGCTCAAATGACACATCTCCGTTCGATTGCCATTGGTCCGGGGTCAGCGGAACATGCCTCAATTCGAGCGCAAGCAGGGGCTGTGGGAACCCGATGATGGCCGTGAGGAATAACGCACTTCGCCGACCGTAGAGCGGCATTGCTCGACCTTCAAGCCTCGGTATCGTTGACATGCGTTATTCCTCTTGCCTAGCACTTGTCCAGCCAACGACGAGTGACA
The DNA here is from genome assembly GCF_036500425.1 of Luteibacter sp. Lineage (GTDB taxonomy): Bacteria > Pseudomonadota > Gammaproteobacteria > Xanthomonadales > Rhodanobacteraceae > Luteibacter. The sequence continues at coordinate 1,319 of NZ_DASYCB010000062.1, read as the reverse complement.
ACGTCACCGCGACGAGTGGCGGCACCGCGTGCGCGTATTCGCCGCGGATGACGACGGTCGCGAGTGCGGCAAACATGACGCTGCCACCAAGCAACGCACCTGTCAGGCGCGTCGGTTTCCGAACAAGCAGAATGGCGGCGGTGAGTTCCATCGTTCCGGTAAAGAAATGGAACCAGGGCGGATATCCCCATTTCAGGTATTCCTCGTAGATCGATCCTGGAGCGACGATGTTGATCAGGGAACCGACGACGAAGAAAATGGCGAGGACTAACGGTAAAGCTTGGCGCCAGGAGATCTTTGGCATGTGTCCGGCCTTTTGATACTCACCACAGGAGTAACGGTGTCTGTTTCAACCAGGTGTTCGTCACCAGTTGCTCAACCACGAACCGAGCGACATCGACGCGTGAGATCTTTCCGCCTTTGACGCCGGCGAGGCCGACGATAGCTCTGATGCTTCCGCGAGCAGGGTCGTTGGTGAGCATCCCGGGCCGGACGATGACCCAGTCGAGTGAGCTGGCACGGATCGCGGCTTCCTGGTGGTCCTTGTCCTTGTATGCCTGGCTAAGCAGTAAAGGCTGGAAGAGTCGGTCGAAGACGAAGCCGCCATGGCCGCGGCTGTCTCCCACGCCCAGAGCGGAGATGCAGACCAGGCGGCGCACGCCGCTTCGCGTCATCGCCAGAATCAACGCACGTGTCGCTTCAGCCAGCAGAGTGACCTTGCGGAAGCCCATGCCGGTGCCTAACGCACTGACGACGGAATCACAGCCGTCCAGGGCGCGCTCGAGAATGATCTCATTGCGGGCATCGCCCTCGATCAAATCTGCTCCCGGCAGATCGGCCCCTACGGTCGAGCGAACCAGCGCCACGACGGAATGCCCTTTCTCCAGGGAGTCGCGGACAATTAGCCGTCCGGTTCCGCCCGTTGCACCCAAAACAAGAACTTTCATATTCGATCTCGATCTTTGTTCGATATGGACGCCGCACTCCGCAAGACATTGGGCACTTTCGGCCTTCCTGCCGGAATCCGCGGTCTTAGGCTGTAGTGGTCTTCTGAGCCGCCGCAAAAACGTCGTGAGCCGACGTTACGCCGGGGACGTGTTCCGTACCCGCGACCCCGAGATCCATCCCGCCGGCATTCACGGCCTCATACATGGTCTCGCCCGGAGCAGACTTACCCTTCGGAATGCCGAACTGCTCAAATGTTTCCGACCAAGCGGCCCGCGGGACGGCAACGGCCTTAACGTCGTGCTTCATCACTTCGCCTAGTTGCGCCGCCACTTCATCTGCGCTCACCATGGAGCCGAGTTCGATGATCCGAC
>NZ_DASYCB010000061.1:0-5388 GCF_036500425.1 Luteibacter sp. | reverse complement strand
AACACCCGGGCACGCAGAACCAGTTCTTCACGTACGAGCAGTTCGCTGCGGAATACAAGGAACAGTTCGGTACCGATCTGGCCTGAAAAAGCCTGTGAAAAAAGGGGCGGCGCAGCCATGCGTCGCCCCTTTTTCGTACCCATTTTTCTCTACCCGCAGGAGCGCGCTTGCGCGCGATCGAGGTTGCCTCAGTTACGGGGCTTGAACCCCATCGTCGCACTCACCGCCTGCTTCCAGCCCTCGTAAAGATCGTCACGGGTTTCTTTCGTCATCGTGGGCTTGAACTCGCGGTCGACGGCCCACCTTTTCGTGATGTCTTCCTTGCTTTTCCAGAATCCGACGGCAAGGCCGGCGAGATACGCCGCACCTTGCGCGGTGGTTTCCTGCACCTTCGGACGCAGCAGGGTGACATCGAGGATGTCGGCCTGGAACTGTGCCATGAAGTCGTTGGCGATCGCGCCACCATCGGCGCGGAGTTCCTTCAACTCGATGCCTGAATCGCTCTGCATCGCTTCGAGCACATCGCGGGTCTGGTAGGCCATCGATTCGAGTGCCGCACGAATGAACTGCTCCTTCGTCGTGCCGCGGCTCAGGCCGAACACCGCGCCGCGCACGTCGCTCTTCCAGTACGGTGCACCGAGACCCACGAACGCCGGCACGAAGTACACGCCATCGGTGTCTTTCGCACGTTCTGCGTACTGCTGCGAATCCGATGCCTTGCCGAGCATGCGCAGGCCATCGCGGAGCCACTGGATGACCGAACCGGCGACGAAGATACTGCCTTCGAGCGCGTATTCCACCTTCCCGTCCAAGCCCCATGCGATCGTGGTGAGAAGACCGTTCTTAGACGGCACCGCTTTCTCGCCGGTGTTCATCAGCATGAAGCAGCCGGTGCCATAGGTATTCTTCGCCAGGCCTGGCTCGAAACACGCCTGGCCGAACAGCGCCGCCTGCTGGTCACCGGCGATACCGGCGATGGGCACTTCGCGGCCGAAGAAATGCTTCGTCAGGGTCTTTCCATACACCTCGCTGGAGGACTTCACCTCGGGCAGCATCGCCTTCGGCACGTTGAGCATCTTCAGCAGCTCATCGTCCCACTGACGCTTGTAGATGTCGTACATGAGCGTGCGCGAGGCGTTGGTGTAATCGGTGACATGCACCTTGCCGCCGGTGAGGTTCCAGATCACCCAGGTGTCGATGGTGCCGAACAGCAGTTCGCCCTTCTCCGCACGCTCCTGCGCACCTTCGACATGGTCGAGGATCCAGCGCACCTTGGTGCCGGCGAAGTAGGCATCGATCAGCAGGCCGGTCTTGTCGCGGACCATCTGGTCGTGGCCTTCCTTCTTCAGGCGCTCGCAGATGTCAGCGGTCTGCCGCGACTGCCACACGATGGCGTTGTAGATCGGTTGACCGGTGGCCTTGTCCCAGACCACCGCGGTTTCGCGCTGGTTGGTGATGCCGATACCCTCGATACACGACGCGTCTATACCGGAGCTGCTGATCACCTCGGTCATGGTGGACAGCACGCTGGTCATGATCTCGCGCGGGTTGTGTTCGACCCAGCCCGGCTGCGGGAAGATCTGCGGAAACTCACGCTGCGCGGTGCCGGCGATGTTGCCGTCGTGATCGAACAGGATGGTGCGCGAGCTGGTCGTGCCCTGGTCGATCGCCAGGATGTACTTCTTGTCCATGGCAGGCCTCGTATTAACGGTTGGAAGTGGAGGTATTGCGCTGCGCGGCCTGGCGCGCTTCTTCAAGCGCACGCTGGCGGGCCGGCAGGAACGGATGGATGAGCAGCTGGTACGCGCCACCGCCGACGACACCACCGATCAACGGGCCGACGATCGGCACCCACCAGTAGTTGTCCGGCGACGGCAGGGCCGAGGGGCCCCAACCGGCGAAGTACGCGAACAGGCGCGGGCCGAAGTCACGGGCGGGGTTGATCGCCCACGCTTCGAGATAACCCATCGAGGCACCGATGGTGGCGACCAGCAGGCCGATGATCAGCGCGCCGCTGTTGGCACCGGGCGCCGTCTCGTTGTACTGCTCGGTAATCGCGAAGATACCGAACAGCAGGAACGCGGTCAGGATGATCTGATCGGAGAGTGCGTGCATGGGCGTGACCGCCAGGCCCGGGTGCGTGAAGAACACGCCGGCCGCACCACCCGCCTCGCGGGTGAGGTTATGCGTTGCGTTGAAGTGATCGATGACCGGCCCGAACAGCGCATAGACGATCGCCGCGCCGAGGAAGGCGCCGATGACCTGGGCGATCCAGTACGGCACCACCTTCTTCCACGAGAAGTCGCGGAACACCGCCAAAGCCAGTGTCACGGCCGGGTTGGCGTGTGTGCCGGAAACCGATGCGGTCGCGTAGATCGCGATGGTGACAGCAAGGCCCCATGCGATACACACGCCCCAGTAGGCGTTGAGGTAGGGACTGGGGTCGTAGAGCACGTACATGCACGCTACGGAATCGCCGAACGCAATGATGATGAACATCGCGACGGCTTCTGATATCAGCTCGCCTATGTTTTGCCGCATGATCCGTCTCTCCATCGGTTTCATGGTGGTGGTGGTAGCGCGGGGGCGCTATGGGGTGGTCGTGGTCCCTTTCGGGACGCGTTGGTCCAGGTATTCGGTGAGGCGTCGTACATCGTCGGGGCCGACGCGCAGGCCGATCTTGCTCCGTCGCCACAGGATGTCTTGGGCTTCCGTGGCCCATTCGTGGCGGACGAGGTAATCCACCTCCGCCTGGTAGAGGTCCGAGCCAAAGTGCGTGCCCAGCGCCTCGAGACCGTTGGCCTCGCCTAGCAGGTCGCGCGCGCGGGTCCCGTACATGTGGGTGAGACGCCAGGCGAAGGTTTCCGGCAGCCACGGACGCGATGCGCGGATATCGTCGGTCAGCGCATCGATGTCGCGTTCGCCACCGCCGGGTAATGGCCGCGCATCCGCTGTCCATGCGGGCTGGTCGTTACCCAGCAGAGGGGCGAGCTTGTCGATCGCCTCTTCCGATAGTTTGCGGAACGTCGTGAGCTTGCCGCCGAACACGTTGAGCAAGGGTGCGCCGCCGGTCTGGTCGATATCGAGCAGGTAATCGCGCGTGACCTCGGAGGCGCTGCCCGATTCGTCCTGTAGGAGCGGGCGTACGCCGCTGTAGCTCCAAACGACATCCTTCAGAGTGAGCTGCTTCTTGAAGTAGCGGTTCACTGCCTCGCACAGGTACTGGGTCTCTTCCGCATCGATCACAGGGTGCGAGGGATCGGCCTTGTACTCGATATCGGTGGTGCCGATCAGCGTGAAATCGCGTTCATAGGGGATCGCGAAAACGATGCGGCGATCCGGCTGCTGGAAGATGTAGGCATAGCGGTGCTCAAAGATCTTCGGCACCACGATGTGGCTGCCCTTGATCAGGCGCAGCGTGTGCGAATGTTTTATGTGCGCCACGTCATCGAGGAAGCTGGCGGCCCACGGGCCAGCGGCGTTGACCAGGGCGCGTGAACGCACGAAGTGGCGGGTACCGTCGCGCTTCTCCAGCTCGGCGAGCCAGCCATCGCCATCGCGCCGGGCGCTAATGCACTGGGTGTGCGTTTCGATCTTTGCGCCGCGGTGTACGGCGTCCATGGCATTCAGCACAACCAGGCGAGCGTCCTGCACCCAGGCATCGGAGTAAACGAAGCCCTGGGTGAACTCCTGACGTAGCGGTTCGCCGGTGACATGCTTGCCGAAGCGCACGCGGCGCGAGCCCGGCAGGGTCCGGCGACCGCGGCCGAGATGGTCATAGAGGAACAGCCCGATCCGGATCATCCAGGCGGGGCGCAGATGGGGCTGGTGTGGCAGCACGAAGCGCAGCGGCCAGATGATGTGGGGAGCGGCTTTCAGCAGGACCTCACGCTCGGCGAGTGCCTTGCCGACGAGGGCGAATTCGAACTGCTCCAGATAGCGCAGGCCGCCATGGATCAGCTTCGTGGCGGCGCTCGAGGTGTGCGACGCCAGATCGTCCCGCTCGCACAGCCAGACACTCAGGCCACGCCCTACGGCGTCGCGGGCGATACCTACGCCGTTCACGCCACCACCAATGACCAGGACATCGACCTGCTCGACCATCACACACTCCGCTCGGCTGGGGGTGGTGAAGGCTGCGGTATGGGCACCCGATACGTTCGGGTACGTTCGTTTTTACGATTTCACGCGCCTTCCTTGCGCATTTACGAACATTCCACACGACGAGCCGTCACTCACCTGCGTCAAATGAGCATATTCGAACACAAACGAACATCGCACGCTGCAGTGCAGCGTAAAACGTCACTGCTCCACCCAGCGTACCGCGCCCCTGTAGGAGCGCGCTTGCGCGCGATGGCCCTGGCGGTAACCCACGACGCGTTGTAGGAGCGCGCTTGCGCGCGGTGGATCTTGTCGTAACGCCGATCGCGCGCAAGCGCGCTCCAACAGGGGGTGTTAGTCGGCGATGTGGACTTGGGTGCCGGCGGCTTCGAGGACCGGGATCAGTTCCTTGGGTGGGGTCTTGTCGGTGAACCAAGCGTCGACGTGGGAGAAGTCGCCTAACCGGACCATGGCGTTACGGCCGATCTTGGTGTGGTCCGCACCCAGGAAGACCTGGCGCGAATGATCGATGATGGTCTGTGCGACGCGGACTTCGTGGAAGTCGAAATCGAGCAGCGTGCCGTCGAGCTCGATGCCCGAGATTCCGATGATGCCGTAGTCCACCTTGAACTGGCGGATCAGCTCGATCGTCGCTTCGCCGGTCACGCCATGGTCGCGGCCACGCACGACCCCGCCGGCGACGATGACCTCGAAGGTCGGGTTGTCGCTGAGCAGGATGGCGATATTTAGGTTGTTGGTGATGATGCGCAGGTCGCGGTGCTCGAGCAGCGCGCGGCCGACGCCTTCGTTGGTCGTCCCCAGGTTGATGAACAGGGACGAGCCATCCGGAATGTGGCGCGCGATCGCGTGGGCGATGCGGTCCTTCTCCGCGGCCTGCAGGCTCTGCCGTGCGGCGTAGGCAACGTTCTCGATACTGGAAGGTGCGCTGACGCCGCCGTGGTAGCGGCGGATAAGGCCCCCATCGGCGAGGAGGTTGAGATCGCGACGAATGGTTTGCGGGGCCACGTCGAAATGTGTGGCCAGCTCATCGACGGCGACGAAACCCTCGCGCTGGACGATAGCGACGAGTTCTTCCTGGCGTCGGTTGAGACGTAAATCCGTATTCATAGGCTAATCGTAGCCCATTTGTAGGAGCGCGCTTGCGCGCGATGGGTGGTGAGGCAATGCCAACCGCCCTTGTAGGAGCGCGCTTGCGCGCGATGGGGTATGCGGCGGGGTGGATCGCGCGCAAGCGCGCTCCTACAGGGGGACCGCGGCCGGATTTTA
>NZ_DASYCB010000060.1:0-161427 GCF_036500425.1 Luteibacter sp. | reverse complement strand
CGCGCGATGGGTGCTCGCGGCAGACCCATCGCGCGCAAGCGCGCTCCTACAGGGGCCCTTGAAAGGCTCGGGGGCGCCCTTACTTTGGGTGGCAGCCGCTTGCTCACCTTCGTGGGCAGGCGTACGATCCGCCGCTCATTCACCGAGATTCGTCATGTCTGCCTGCAAGCACGCATTGATCCACCTGACTACGAACGCCCCATGGGCGCGTCGCGGGTGCGCGCGCGCCATGGCAGGCCACACGCCGTAAGGCGCCGGGCCTCGAACGAATACCAAAAGCACCCGCAAGGGTGCTTTTTTTTGTCCCGAAATCTTCTTAACCCTGATTTTCCAAGCCCATTGCCGGAGCACCGTGCCATGAAGAACTGCCGCGATCCCCGATCCTGATCCGTCCCACCCACGCCAGGGGCGACGGTTAAGCCTCGGGGAATGCCTCGCTCGAAGACGCTAAGTCGAGCCCCTGGCGCCCTGATTGGAACTGTTCAACCATGAGTACCCGCGATACCACCATCCCCGTCGGCCGTTGGCGCAACCTCGGCATCATCGCGCACGTCGACGCGGGCAAAACCACGCTCACCGAGCGCCTTCTCTATAAGACCGGCACGATCCATCGCACCGGTGAGGTGCACGATGGCGCGACCACCACCGATCACATGGAACTCGAGCGCGAGCGTGGCATCACGATCGGCGCCGCGGCCGTGCGCGCGAACTGGACGCCGGAAGGCGGCCAGCCGCATCGCCTTACCCTGATCGATACCCCGGGACACATCGATTTCGCGATCGAAGTGGAACGTTCGCTGCGCGTGCTCGATGGCGCCGTGGTGGTGTTCTCGGGTGTGGCCGGCGTGCAGCCGCAGTCTGAAACCGTCTGGCACCAGGCGCGCCGGCATGGCGTGCCGCTGATGGCGTTCGTCAACAAGATGGACCGCCCCGGCGCCGACTTCGACGCGACCCTCGTGCAGATGCGCGAGAAGCTCGGCGCGAACCCGTGGGTCGTGGCGCAGCCGGTGATCGAGGGCGAACACATCGTGGGTCTCTATGACCTCGTCGGTGAACGCACCTGGTTGTTCGACGACAAAGGCACGCCCAGCATCACGCCGTGGACCGACGCCGAACGTGCGTTGCATGCGAATGCGCGCGCGGAACTCGTCGCCGCCGTGGCGGACAAGGACGACGCGCTAGCCGAACTGTGGCTGGCGGAACGGCCCGTGGACGCGGCTGCGCTTACGGCGGCGTTGCGCCGCGGCACCCTCGCGGGTATCGGCCAGCCGGTATTGCCGGGTTCGGCGTTCCGCAACGTCGGTATCGAGCCGTTGCTCGACGCCATGGTCGCGTATCTGCCTTCACCGGTGGATCGCCCCTCCGTGGTCGCGCATACCGACAAGGGTGACGTGCAGGTGGCGCCGGATGCGAACGCACCGCTCGCTGCCCTGGTCTTCAAGGTGGTGAACCAGTCGCATGGTCCGCTGGCATTCGTGCGCGTGTACTCGGGCCGCCTGAACGTCGGCGACGCGGTATGGCGTAGCGGTACCGATCGCGTGCAGCGCGTCGGGCGCCTCGCCGTGGTCCGCGCCGATGACACCGAAGCGGTGGAAGCCGCCGAGGCCGGTGACATCGTGGCGATCATGGGCTGGAAGGACGTGGGTACTGGCGAAACGCTGTCCGATCCGCACCACGAAATGCGCCTGGAAACCATCCAGGCGCAGCCGGCGGTGTTGTCGTGGCGGCTCTCGCCGGAACGTTCGGCTGACCTGCTCAAGCTCGGCAACGGCCTGGCTCGGCTGGCCCAGGAGGATCCGTCCTTCCGTGTCAGTACCGATCCGGAAACCGGTGAAACCCTGGTCTGGGGCATGGGTGAACTCCACCTGGAAGTGATGGTGGAACGCCTGCGCCGCGAGTGGGGCGTGCAGGTCCGTACCGGCTCGCCGCGAGTGGCTTACCAGGAAACGCCGGCCCGGCCGTCCGGTCCGATCGAAGGCAAGCTCGCCAAGCAGACCGGTGGCAGCGGCCAGTACGCCCGCGTGGTGTTGTCCGTGTCGCCGATCGAAGGCGATGCGAACCGTTACGAAGACCGTACGACCGGTGGCGTCATCCCCAAGCAGTTCCAGTCGGCCGTGCAGAAGGGTGCGGAGCAGGCGCTGCTGGATGGCCCGCGGGGCTTCCCGGTGGTCGGCACGGAAATCGTGGTGCTCGATGGTCAGGCGCACGCCGTGGACTCGAACGAGGCCGCGTTCCACCGTGCCGCGCAGATCGCGGTGAAGGCAGCCCTGGAGGCCACCGGCACGGTGTTGCTTGAGCCGGTGATGCGGGTCTCGGTGTCCGCGCCAGGCGTGGCGGTGGGTGATGTGCTGGGCGACCTGCAGCGCCGTGGCGGCCAGATCGTGAACCTGACTGACAAGCAGGAGCGCACGGAGATCGAAGCCGACGTGCCACTGGCCCAGCTCGACGGGTACAGCACCACGCTACGCAGCCTGAGCCAGGGCCGCGCCTCGGCCACGGTGGCCTTCCACGCCTACCGCCCGGCCACGGTGCAGGAAGCAAGGAAGCAAGCCTGACAGGCTGCTGTTGTAGGAGTGCGCTTGCGCGCGATGAGTGCTCGCGATAGACCCCATCGCGCGCAAGCGCGCTCCTACGGGTTAGGCTTGGCGCATGCTTACTTATGCCGATGCCCTGGCCGTCCTGTTGAAAGAGGCCCGCCCGCTCGATACCGAGCGGGTGGGCCTTTCCCTTGCCATGGGGCGCGTCCTGGCCGAAGCGGTCAGCAGCCCGCTGTCGCTTCCCTCGTTCGACAACGCCGCCATGGATGGTTACGCCATTCGCCAGGGCGCTGGCGACATACCCGCCGGCACCCGGTACACGGTCGCTGGCATGCAGGCCGCAGGCGATGGGACCATCGCGTACCCCGGTGGGGAAGCCTGCGAGATCGCCACGGGCGCACGCGTCCCCGATGGCTTCGATACGGTCGTGCCGGTGGAACGCTGCGAGCGTGAGGGTGAGCGCGTGCGCATCACCCAGGACGAGAAGCGCGGACAGAACATCCGTTACGCGGGGGGTGACATCGCTCGCGATGCCGCAGCCTTGCCCGCGGGCCGGCGTATCGACGCCACGGCGATCATGCTGCTCGCCGCGCTGGGCATCGATTCGCTGAGCGTCGCGCGGCGTCCACGCATCGCCATCATCAACACCGGCAGCGAACTGCACGCCAGCGGTCCCTTGCCTGAAGGCGGCATCCACGATTCGAACGGACCCTTCCTCGAGGCGATGTTGGCGTCGTGGGGCGTCGAGCAGCTGACGCGTCGTCGCGTACCCGATACCGGAGATGCCTTCCACCAGGCGGTGGAAGAAGCGCGCGCGACCGGCACCGACCTGATCGTGACTACCGGTGCCGTGTCCGCCGGACGCTTCGATTTCGTCCCGTCTGCGCTGGCCGCCATGGGTGCGCGCGAGTTGTTCCATAAGGTGGCGATTCGCCCCGGGAAACCGATCCTCGCTGCGCATTTCGATGGCGGCCCGCTGGTCCTGGGCCTGCCTGGCAACCCTATCGCCGTGGCAGTGGGCCACCGTTTCTTTGTCGCGCCGGTCCTGCGCGCGATGGCGGCGTTACCGCCCGAGCGGCCTTCACGAGTGCGCCTCGTCGAAGGCAGTGCCGTGCGTCCCGGCCTGTACCACTTTGCGCTGGGTCGGCTCGAGGCTGATAACGAAGGGCGCCAGGTGGCCCGACCACAGCGAAACCAGGCGGCTTACCGCATCGTCCCCTTCAGCCTGGCGAACACATGGCTCACCGCGGAGAGCGAGTTCGGCGAGGTGGTGGATGCGTGGCCGATAGATCCGGCGGGCGCGCCGTGATCGGTGTCATCCTCGCCGGCGGCCGTTCGTCGCGCATGGGCGAAGACAAGGCGCTGTTGCGTATCGACGGCCGCACGTTGCTTGAACGTACCCACGCGATACTGCTTGAAGCAGGCATGGAGCGCGTGGTGATCAGCGGCGAAGCCCACGGTGGCATCGCCGACCGCTGGCCGATGAAAGGGCCGATCGGCGGCATCGCCAGTGTGGCGGGCGAGCTTGCCGATGGCGAACTGCTCGTGGTGCCGGTCGACATGCCCAGGCTCGACGCGGTCACGCTCGCGCCCCTGCGAGATGAGCGACGCATGCGCGCCACGCGCTGGGCGGGGCATCCGTTGCCGATGCGACTGACCCTCGATACGACGAGCCGCGCGACGCTTGCCGAGCTGATCGGTTTGGAAGGCCGCGAGTGCTCGGTGTCCGCCTTGCAGGCGCGCATCGGCGTGGCGACACTATCGCTGGACCGGGTCGATAGCCAGGCCCTGGCGAACTGCAACACCCCCGATGACTGGCGCGAGGCGAACGCATGAGAGTGCAGCTGGAGAACGACACGATCCGTGTCCGCATCGATGAGGATGAACTGGCCGAGCTGCTCGACGATGTCGCTCTGCTCGGCTCCACGGCGTTTGGGCGGGCCTTCACGATGCGCTACGCCGTAGATGCCACGAACGCGGCGCACTGTGCGTTAGAAGGCAATGCGCACGAATGGCGCCTCGCCGTGCCGCGCACGCAACTGGTGGCGTTGAAAGCGCGCCTTCCGAGCAAGGATGGCCTGGTCTTCGATATTCCCGGCCAGGACACGGTTGCCACGACGGTGCTTTTCGACATCGACGTCAAAGACAGCATTAAACGCCGCCGCCCGTGATAACGCCGCTCTTGTAGGAGCGCGCTTGCGCGCGATCGAGGTCACCGCGAGCACCCATCGCGCGCAAGCGCGCTCCTACAGGGTCGGGCTCGCGTTCTGGATGCGCTCGGGGCGGCTGTAGACGTTGAAGCGGCCGGGGCGGGCGAAGCCGACCAGGGTCAGGCCGCAGTCGGCCGCTAGCGAGACCGCCAGCGCGGTGGGAGCGGAGATGGCGACCAGCACGGTGATACCGGCGACGGCGGCTTTTGTTACCATTTCGTAGCTGGCGCGGCTGGTGATCACCGCGAATCCTTCGCGTGGATCGATGCCACGGCGGGTCATCGCACCGATCAGCTTATCCAGCGCGTTATGTCGGCCTACATCTTCGCGCACGACCATGAGTGAGCCATCGGTGCGCGCCCACGCGGCCGCATGCACTGAACCGGTGAAGGCGTTGATCGGTTGTTCGGCACGCAACGCTTCGAGCGCGCGTTCGATCGCGTCCGGCGTGACGTTGGTGCCGGCGGCGACGGGTCGCGGGCGGCGGATCACATCTTCCAGCTCGCGCGTGCCGCAGATACCGCAGCCGCTACGGCCGGTCATTTCTCGTGTGCCGAAGGCGGAGGAAGGCTCGTCGCTCTCGTCGTGCCCCGTTAGGGAGGCCGTCGATGGCACGGAGGCCAGTGACCTATCTGGCGCCTCCTGAGTCACGGCGGCACGCGTACGCACATCGATCGTGATGCCTTCGAGCACCTCATGGACTTCGATGGATTCGATATCGCGTGCATCCTCGACCCGGTTCTCGGTGAGTGCGAAGCCGCGGGCGAAGTCCTCGAGGTCAACGGGTGAGGCCATCATCACCGCAAAGGGCTTGCTGTCGAAATGCAGCGCGACCGGTACCTCCTCGGCGAGCCGGTCGTTGTCTTCCACGGCACGGCCACGCTCATAGCGCGTGACCGTACGTCGCGCGCTACCGGCGGGCGGTGCATGTTCATGCCGCATGGGTCGTTGCCTTCTTTCGCGTCGGCGCAGGCTCGGTCGTGGCAACGATACGTACCGGCACCGACTTGTAAGTCGGTGTGCCCGACTGGCTGTCGTGGTTCTCCAGCGAAATGAGCGCATTGCCCTCCGGGTAGTACATGGCCACCGAGCCCTCGGCGATGTCATAAGCCACGGCGGTAAAACCGCGCACCGCACGCTGGCGGCCGTCGGCGACATTGCGCCCCGTCGCGAAGATATCGATGCGGTCACCGTGTTTCAGGCCACGCGCGGCCAGGTCACCGGCATGCATGAACACGACATCGCGACGGCCGGTGACACCACGGTAGCGGTCGTTCAAGCCATAAATCGTGGTGTTGTACTGATCATGCGAACGGATGGTGGTCAGCATCAACCCACCTTCCTCCAGCTGGTCGTCTTCATCGAGGCCGCGGGCGAGCAGGAATTGCGCGCGCTTGCTGGGCGTCGCCCAGTCGCGCTCGCTGGCGGCGACACGCAGGCGGAAACCGCCCGGCACGTTCACCCGCCTGTTGAAGTCGAAGAAGATCGGGAACACCTTCTCGATGTCGTCGCGGATCAGGTTGTAGTCACCGACCAGCGCATCCCAGTTCACCCGTGTCGCGGGTAGTGCGGCCTTGGCGATGCCGGCGACGATCCACGGCTCGGACCGAAGGTGCTCCGAGGCTGGCGTGAGCGTACCGGCGGAGGCATGCACCATCGACATCGAATCTTCCACGGTCACCGCTTGTGGACCCGTGGCCTGCACATCCAGTTCAGTGCGGCCCAGGCAAGGCAGGATCAGCGTTTCCTTCGCCAGCAACAGGTGCGAGCGGTTGAGCTTGGTCGCCACATGCACGGCGAGGTCGAGCTTGCGCATGGCCTGGAAGGTTTCCTCGGTATCGGGCATGGCCACGGCGAGGTTGCCACCCAGCGCGATCATCGCTTTTGAGCGGCCTTGGCGGATCGCGATGATGGACGCGACGGCATCGTGGCCATGCTCGACCGGCGGCTCGAAGCCGTAGGTGCGGCGGATGCCCTCGTTGAGCTCCGCGTTCGGCTTCTCGGTGATGCCGACGGTGCGATCGCCCTGCACGTTGCTGTGTCCGCGCAGGGGGCAGATGCCCGCGCCCTGGCGGCCGATGTTGCCACGCATGAGTAGCAGGTTGGCGATCTGCTGGACGTTCTCGGTGCCGTGCTGGTGCTGGGTGATACCCATGCCATAGCAGACGATCACCGCTTTCGCTTTCGCATAGATCGCTGCGGCATACTCGATCTCGCCGCGCGAGAGTCCACTCTTGCGTTCGATATCGGCCCAGCGCGTGGCCTTGACGTCGTCGACCAGCGCCTCGAAACCCTCGGTGTTCTCCGCGATAAACGCATGATCGATCACCGGCGGAAGGCCGGCCTCGCGCGCGATGACGTCTTCTTCCACCAGGTACTTCATCATCCCCTTGAGCACGGCGACATCGCCGCCGATCTTCACCTTGTAATAGGTGGAAGCGATGCGCACCGATTTACCGGTGATCATTTCAACGGGATGCTGTGGGGACGTGAAGCGCTCGAGGCCGCGCTCGGGCATGGGGTTGATCACCACGATCGGCACGCCGCGTAGCGAGGCTTCTCGCAGCGTCGAGAGCATACGCGGGTGGTTGGTGCCGGGGTTGTGGCCGATACAGAAGATCGCGTCGCAGTGGTCGAAGTCCTCGAGCAGGACCGTGCCCTTGCCCGAGCCCAGCGACTTCGGCAGGCCCACGCTGGTGGCTTCGTGGCACATGTTCGAGCAGTCGGGGAAATTGTTGGTGCCGAACTCGCGGACGAACAGCTGGTAAAGGAAGGCGGCTTCGTTCGAGGCGCGGCCCGAGGTGTAGAACTCGGCCATGTTCGGATCGGGCAGGGCGCGCAGGGCGGTGCCGATGCGCTGGAAGGCTTCGTCCCACGCGATAGGCTGGAACGTATCGGAGCCGGCATCGTAGGCCAGGGGGTGAGTCAGGCGGCCCAGCCCCTCCAGGGTGTAGTCGCTGAGTTTCCACAGCTCGGCCACGGGGTTCTTTGCGAAGAACTCCGGGCGCACCCGCTTGGCGGTCGCCTCCCAGGACACGGCCTTGGCCCCGTTCTCGCAGAATTCGAACGACGAGGTTTCTTTCGGATCCGGCCAGGCACAGCCGGGGCAGTCGAAACCGTGCGGCTGGTTCACCTTGTGCAGCGCGATCGATTCGCGCGCGATGGCCATCTGGCCGCTCAAGGCGCGGGCCACGGCGCCCAGGGCGCCCCAGCCGCCGGCGGGGCTGTCGTAGTCGTCGATGCCGGGGACGCGTTTGTCGCTCATGGGCCTGATTCGCAAGAAGTTCTGTCGTGCCGCCATTCTACGCCGGGCCTTGCCCGCGAATTAAACAGACGCGTAAGCAAAGAACAAAAGTTTCACGTCGATTTTTCGCCGCAACCCCCAACCTCCGCGCCGCTCGGCGTCCCTCCCCAGGCGCCCCCGGAATCTTTTTATGTCTTTGCCACACTCCCGGCTCACGGCCGTCCACGAGGATGGCCTGGCTCCGCTCGGCCTCGCCATCGGCGACATGCGCGGGCATGCCCGTATCAGCGCGGATGCTGCGCTGGTGTCGCTGGCGTTGGATCGCACGGTCGGTTCGTTGTATCCGTCGCGCCCCGGACATCCGTTGCTTAGCCTGCAGACGGACGATGAGGTGCACTGGCTCAGCGCGTACGTGCCCGGCACCAACGTGTTGGAGACGGTCGGCCGCGCTGCCGATGCCGAACTGCGCGTGGTCGATTTCCTTGCCGTCGCCGAGGGGCGCCCGGGCCAGACGGAAGCCGTGCCTGCGGGCCGCTTTATTCGCATCGTGACCTGCACCGAGGGCGAAGGATCGTTTCAGCTGGTCTGTGCAGCCCGCCTTGCGATGGCCGCGAACACCGAAGCGGAAGCAGCCGATGGCTGGTACCTCGCCTGCTCGCGACCCCTCGCCTGGGGCGCCGATCAGGCTACCGTCGATGTGCACCTTGCCGCCGGAGAAAGCGTCGCCTTCATGATCGGTGACGCGCCTATCACGGGCGGCCCGGCCCTTGCGGCGGGGGCGCTGCACGCACTCGGCGACACCATCCATTACTGGACCTGGTGGAGCGACCGTTGCCGCTACAAGGGCGACGACTTCGATACCCGGCTGCGTGAGGCCCTTGCGCTGAAATTGTCTTGCAGTGAGGCGGGCTTCCACGCCGATGCCCCGGGTGTCACCGGGTTCGCGCGCGCGCCGCTCGGCGAGGTGGCCCGGGCCGCAGCTGCCTTCCTGGCGCTCGGCTACCGTGGTGAATGCGCTGCGTTGCTCGCCCAGGTCTATGACGAGGGTCGTGAAGGTGCTTCGCATGGCCGCTGGTCGTTCGACGAAGCCTTCCTTCGCACGCTGGATGCCTACGTGGTGCGCTACGGCACGTTGGGTCTTTCCGACGATTTACGCCGCGCTGCCGAGGCGCAAGATCCCGTGCTGCAATGCACAAAATGCATGGCGTAAGCGCAAACATGCAGGAATTGCATACCTGATACGTTGAGCATCGCGTTGTTCCCAGGCGCTGGGGCGGCCAGCATCGCCTCCGCTTTCGCCGATACATCGGCCCTGGGGATCTGAACCGATGATGCTTCGCCGTACCACGCTCGCCTTTCTTGCCGCGCTCGTCGCCATGGGCGCCGTCGCGCAGACCACGCCCGATGCACAGGCCACGTCCGATGCCCAGGCGCCGCGCCAGACGGCACCCGCCACGCCGAAAGACAAGGGCGGCCCGGTCGACAAGCTGCGCGCCGAGGGCATTTCGCTGCGCTTCGTCTGGGCCAACGACTGGGCAGCGAGCGTGCGTGGCGGTGAGCGTCTTGGCGCGACCAACGGTGGCGGCGCGGTCGGCGGTGCCGATCTCGATATGGGCAAGCTCGCCGGTATCGAAGGTGGCAAGATGCACATCACTTTCGCGCGCTACTACGGCCACAGCGTGGCGGCGGACGACATCGGCGTCCTGCAGAAGATCCAGGGTTACTGGTATCCGAAGCGCCAGTGGGAGCTGGCCCAGCTGACCTGGGAACAGCAGTTCAAGGACAGTCACATCAACGTGCTGGCCGGACGCATGAACGCCACCTGGCAATTCGCCCGTTCGACGTATGGTTGCCGCTTTGTCAGCGCACCGGATTGCCCGTACCAGCTCACTAACACCTCCGGCGGTTTCAGCGGTTTCCCGTACGTGAACTGGGGTGCGCGGGTGAAGTACCAGCCCGATGCGCGCTACCTCTCGATCGGCGCGTTCGAGATCAACCCGGACCGGCGCAATAACAACGGCATCAACTGGGGCCTGAACAACGCCACGGGCGTGATGATTCCGGTCGAAGTCGGCTACGAAACAAGCTTCGCGACCGACCCTTACCCGCGGCACCTGAAGATCGGCGGCTGGTATAACTCCGCACCGTTCACCGACCCCGAACTCAATAGCAAGGGCCAACATCGCGCCCTGCTGGGCGGCACGGCACGCAATTACCAGGGTGGCCGCTACGGCCTTTACGTGCTGGCCGACAAGGTGGTGTGGAAGCCCGATCCGAACAGCGATACGCGCAATCTCGCGGTCTTCGCTTCTGCCACCGGGCCCATGGATAACGCGGAAAACTACACGCTGCAGTCCACGGCGGGCCTGCTGTGGACGGGACTTTCGCGCTCACGGCCCACCGACTCGCTTGGCTTCCAGGCCACCTGGTTCCGCTTCAGCCGCAAGGCCGTGGGCTTCGAGGATGATCTCATCACCAAGAACAAGGGTGATGGCCACTTCAAGCGCGACGAGCTGATGACCGAGCTCAACTACAGCTACAAGCTGTTCCCGGTGGTTAGCCTGGTGCCGAACCTGCAGTACATCGTGCACCCGGATGTGCTGGGCAACACGGTGGGCGTGCGCAAGGTACCGGCCAACGCCATCGTGATCGGCCTGCGTGTCATGGTGAACATGGGTGGCCCCGGCAGCCAGTAAAAGCCCCATAATCACCGCACCCAGGCTGCCGCGCGCCGTGACCTTGGACCTGAAACACCTGCAGAGCTTTATTCGTATCGTCGAGTTCGGCAGCCTCACGCGTGCCGCGGCGACGCTCGATGTCTCGCAATCCCTGCTCAGCCGCCAGGTCCGCCAGCTCGAAATCGAGCTGGGCACGCACCTGCTGGAGCGTAACGGTCGTGGCGTCGTGCCGACTGAAGCGGGGCGGGAGCTGGTTGAACACGGCCGCGGCATCCTCCGCCAGGTGGAAGTAGCAAGGCTTTCGCTCGGCCAGAGCCGCGGTGTCTACGCCGGCAAGCTCGCGATCGGCTTGCCGCCGAGCGTCGGTTCCGCGCTCACTGTTGAACTGGTGATGCGCTTCCGCGAGCGCTACCCGCAGGCGCAGATCAGCGTGGTGGAAGCGTTGAGCGCGAGCCTGCTCGAATGGTTGCAACTGGGGCGGCTCGACTGCGCGTTGCTGTACAACCCGGCGGTGAACGCGAACATGCGTTTCCGCCATGTGCATTCCGAAGAACTCAACCTCATCGGCACGACGCGCGATGGGCGCACCTTGCCAGACACGGTGCCACTGGCCACGCTGGGCCAGTACCCGCTGATCATCCCGTCGCCGCTGCACTCGGTGCGCCAGCTGATCGAAGCCGATGCCGCGCGCTATGGCGTCGCACTCGATATCCGCCTGGAGATCGATTCGGTGCGCTCGCTGCTCGATCTGGTCGAACGCGGCGTGGGCTATGGCGTGCTCTCGCGCAATGCGCTGCTGAGCCGGCGCGGCGAGCACGACCTGCATGCCGTGCCGATCGTGATGCCGCAGATCACCACGCGGCTCGTGGTGGCCACGCCCACGCAGCGGCCGACCAGCGCGATCACCGAGAAGGCGCTGGAGATTGTCGACCAGTTGATTGCCGAAGGCCGCCTGGATACCGATCGCTAGATTGTGCAATGCGGCATTTGCATGCCATCTGCAAAGACATGCAATTCATGCATAGCAGAAAAGCGGCGGATTGCGTTGTTCGGACCGGCGGGGGTGGGGACCATCGCCATGGTTCCCCGCATAGCGTGACGCTAACCCGATGTCGCACGAAATTCCCTGCTGGTACATGCGCGGCGGCACCTCGAAGGGGCCGTTTTTCCGCGCGAGTGATCTCCCCGACGACGTCGCTACCCGCGACGCGGTGATCCTGGCGGCGATGGGCTCGCCCGATGAGCGCCAGATCGATGGTCTCGGTGGGGCGAAACCGCTGACCAGCAAGACCGGCATCCTTTCGGTGCCGATCGGTGGGGTCGCCGACCTGGATTTCCTGTTCGGCCAGGTCGGCATCGCCGACGCCTGGGTCGATACCACGCCCAACTGCGGCAACATGCTCGCGGCCGCGCTGCCCGCTGCTATCGAAGCCGGCCTCATCGAGGCCGACGAAGGCACGACGACCCGGCGCGTACGCACGGTGAATACCGGCGTCATCGCCGAGATCACCATCCAGACCCCCGGCCGCCGCCCGCTGTACGACGGCGAAGCACGCATCGATGGCGTGCCGCGCCCCTCCGCGCCGGTGACCTGTGGCTTCCTCGATACCGAAGGCTCGCTTGCAGGCTCGCTGCTGCCGACCGGGCGCCTGCGCGACACGATCGACGGTATCGAAGTCACCCTGATCGATAACGGCATGCCGGTGATGCTGATCGCCGCCGCCGACCTCGGCATCACCGGTGAGGAGCGCCCCGATGCGCTCGATGCAGACACCACGTTGAAAGCCCGCATCGAAGCCTTGCGCCTGAAAGCGGGTCCGCTGATGAACCTCGGCGATGTGACGTCAAAGCCGGTACCGAAGATCACCTTGGTATCGAAGCCACGCCACGGCGGTGCCCTCGGTACCCGCACGTTTATTCCGCACGATTGCCACACCTCGATCGGCGTGCTCGGCGCGGTCACCGTCGCCACCGCGGCGGTGATGCCCGGAACCGTCGCCGCCGCCGTCGCCGAGGCGGGGCAGGGCGATGCCCGCAGGCTGTCGATCGAACACCCCACCGGCGAATTCAGCGTGGAGCTCGGCCTGGAGAACGGCCGCGTGGTCCGCGCCGCCTTGCTGCGCACCGCGCGCTTGCTGATGCGCGGCACGGTGCCGGTTTCCCCTTCGATCTGGTCGGGCCCCGCCGACTAACCCCCTCCCACGGAGATCCCCATGTCCGAGAACAAGACGGCACTCATCGTCAGTGCCCATTCCGCCGATTTCGTCTGGCGCGCCGGCGGCGCCATTGCCCTGCATGCCGCGCAGGGCTGGAAGGTCCACATCGTCTGCCTCTCGTTCGGCGAGCGCGGTGAATCCGCGAAGCTGTGGCGCCAGGCCGGCATGACCATGGACAAGGTAAAGACGGACCGTCGCGCCGAGGCCGAAGAGGCCGCAGGCATCCTCGGTGCCAGCGTCGAATTCCTCGACATCGGCGACTACCCGATGCGCGCCGACCTCAACGTGGTCTTCCACCTGGCCAAGGTCTATCGCGAATGGCGCCCGTCGTTCGTGCTCAGCCATTCGCTGAAGGATCCGTATAACTTCGACCATCCGCTCGCGACTCACGTGGCCCAGGAGGCGCGCGTCGTCGCCCAGGCGCACGGACATGATCCGGAGGTGCCGGTGATCGGCGCCCCGCCGGTGTTCCTATTCGAACCGCACCAGCCGGAGCAGTGCGAATGGAAGCCGGAACTGTTCCTCGACATTTCCTCGGTGTGGGACAAGAAGCAGGCCGCGTTCGAAACCATGCGGGCGCAGGAACACCTGTGGGAGTACTACACCCGCGTCGGCCTGCAGCGCGGTGCCCAGGCGACGCGTAACTCCGATTTCAAGATCAAGTACGCCGAGGCTTTCCAGCGGGTCTTCCCGCACGTGACCCAGGGCACGCTGGCATGATGGGCGTCGTGGTCCGCAACCGTCCCTCCATCACGCATGACCAGGCCGACACGCTCGCCGCCATGGGCGTCGCGACCTTGCACGAGGCCCAGGGGCGCGTGGGCCTGTTCCTGCCGCCGATCCAGCCGATCCAGCAGGATCGCGCCATCGCCGGCTCCGCGGTCACCGTGTTAGCCCAGCCGGGGGATAACTGGATGCTGCACGTGGCGGTGGAGCAGTGCCGTCCGGGCGATGTGCTGGTCGTGGCCTGCACCACCGAGAACACCGATGGCATGTTTGGCGACCTGCTGGCCACGTCGCTGGTGGCGCGCGGCGTCGTCGGTCTGGTCATCGACGCCGGCGTGCGTGATAGCGCCGAGCTGCGCCGCATGGGCTTTCCCGTGTGGGCGAAGGCCGTGCATGCGCGCGGTACGGTCAAGGCGACGCTCGGGTCGGTCAACGTGCCGGTCGTGATAGGTGGCCAGCTCGTGAAAGCAGGCGACGCGATCGTCGCGGACGACGATGGCGTCGTGGTCGTGCCGCATGCCGCGGTCGACAGCGCCATCGCGGCATCGCGCAAGCGTGTGCTGAATGAAGAAGCCAAGCGCGAACGCCTCGCGGCGGGTGAGCTTGGCCTGGATATTTACGATATGCGCCCGCGCCTGGCAGAAGCCGGCCTGCGTTATGTGGACGACCTGCCGAATGAATAACCCGCTCAAAAGCTGCCTGCCGCCCGATCCGAATCCGACGAAGCCGTTGCAGGTCATGCCACCTCGGTCATGCGATGCGCATTGCCATGTGTTCGGTCCGGCGGATCGCTTCCCTTACGCGCCGGACCGCAGCTATACCCCACCCGACGCGCCGTACGAGCACCTCGTGGCGCTGCATGACTTCCTCGGCTTGGACCGTGGCGTGATCGTGCAGGCGAGCTGCCATGGCACCGATAACACGGCCATGCTAGACGCTATCGCCCGCAGCAACGGCCGCTACCGCGGCGTGGCGATCGTGGACGACGGTATCGACGAGAAGGGCCTAGCCACGCTGGACGACGGCGGCGTGCGTGCCGTGCGCTTCAACTTTGTGCAGCACCTGGGCGGCCGTCCGGACATGCAGGTGTTCTGGCGCGTGCTCGATCGCGTCGCCGAGATGGGCTGGCATGTCGTGCTGCACCTGGATGCGCAGGATATCGTCGAACTGCAGGACGTCCTTGCGAAGATCCGCGTTCCCTTCGTCATCGATCACATGGGCCGCGTGCAGGCGGCGAAGGGCGTGGAACAGGAACCATTCCGCCTGCTGCTGGCGCTGATGCGCGACAATCCCCTGGCCTGGGTGAAGGTCTGTGGCGCCGAACGCGTCTCGGTGGGCAAGCGCCCGTTCGACGATGCGATCCCGTTTGCCCAGGCCCTGATCGAGAGCGCGCCGGATCGCGTGCTCTGGGGTACGGACTTCCCGCACCCGAACATCTCGAAGGATATGCCGAACGATGGCGGCCTCGTGGACCTGATGGTCCGCTTCTGCCCCGACGAGACCTCGCGCCATCGCCTGCTCGTGGATAATCCCGCGCGCCTTTACGACTTCGCCTGAAGAGCGTGACCATGCCCAACACCGCCACCCTCCCGCCAGCGCGTCCGCGCAAGCCGTTCTATCGCCAGCTCTACGTGCAGGTGTTGGTGGCGGTAGTCCTCGGCGTCATTCTCGGCTACCTCTCGCCGAAGTACGCCGTGGCGATGAAGCCGCTCGGCGACGCCTTCATCGCACTGATCCGCATGGTGATCGGGCCGATCATCTTCTGCACGGT
The DNA here is from genome assembly GCF_036500425.1 of Luteibacter sp. GTDB lineage: Bacteria > Pseudomonadota > Gammaproteobacteria > Xanthomonadales > Rhodanobacteraceae > Luteibacter. The sequence goes on along the minus strand of NZ_DASYCB010000060.1, from coordinate 146,045 downwards.
GGTGACGGGCATTGCCGGCATGCGCGATATGCGCAAGGTGGGCCGGGTCGGTGGAAAGGCGCTGTTGTACTTCGAAGTCATCTCGACCGTGGCGTTGTTCTTTGGCCTCGTGGCTGGGCACATCTTTCACCCGGGCACGGGCTTCAATGTCGATCCGACGACTCTGAAGTCCAACGAGGTCGCTTCGTTCGTCGCCCAGGGCCACAACATCGAGTCGATCGAGTTCCTGCTCGGCATCATCCCCACGACGTTCGTGAATGCGTTCGCGAAGGGCGACGTGCTGTCGATCTTGCTCATTTCGGTGCTGTTCGGTTGCGCGCTGGCCGCCACGGGCGAGCGGGGCAAGCCGGTATACGACGTGATCGAAGCCGGCGCCCAGGTGTTCTTCAAGATCGTGCACTACATCACGGCGGTGTCGTCGATCGGCGCGTTTGGCGCCATCGCCTTCACCATCGGCAAGTACGGCGTGGTGGCGCTGGTGCCGCTCATGGAGCTGATCGGCAGCTTCTACCTGGTCTGCGTGATCTTCGTGGTGCTTATCCTTGGTATCGTCGGGCGGCTATGCGGCTTCAGCATCCTGCGCTTCTGCGGGTACATCAAGGATGAGCTGTTGATCGTGCTCGGCACCTCCTCGTCCGAAGTGGTGCTGGCGCCGCTGATGCGCAAGATGGAAGAGGCAGGTTGCCCGAAGGAAACCGTCGGCCTCGTCGTGCCGACGGGCTACTCGTTCAACCTGGATGGCACCAATATCTACCTGACGATGGCAATCCTGTTCATCGCCCAGGCGCTGAATGTCGACCTGACGCTGGAGCAGCAGATCACCGTGGCGATCGTCGGCATGCTGACCTCGAAAGGCGCCTCCGGTGTCGCCGGCGCGGCGTTGGTGATGCTCGCCTCGACGCTCAGCGTGGTGCCGGTCGTTCCAGTCGCTGGCATGGTCCTCATCCTCGGCATTCACCGCTTCCTCGGCACCGGCCTGGCCATGACCAACCTCGTCGGCAATGGCGTCGCTGCCATCGTCGTCTGCGCCTGGGAAAAAGAACTCGACCGCAGCAAGCTGGCCGCCGCCTTACAAAAGAGCTGATATCCCTTGTAGGAGCGCGCTTGCGCGCGATGGGTGCTCGCGACAAGCCCCATCGCGCGCAAGCGCGCTCCTACAAGTCGGGCGGCGTGGGCTCATGGTAGGTTGGGCAACGCAGGCCCGGTAGCCCGGCATTGTCGCCCTGCAGGCAACGCGCTATGTACCGTCCCGTGGCTAGCTCGCCTGGGGTGGCCGGCCTAGGCTTAGGCCTGGAATCCATGCTCCAGGTGGAGGTGCCCCATGAAGATCGTCGTCATCGGTGGGAACGGGCTGGTCGGGCGGCAGATCGTGGCCCTGCTGAACGAGCGTGGGCACGAGGCTGTCGCGGCATCCCGTGCGACGGGCGTGGATATCGTGTCGGGTACCGGCCTGGACGCCGCCCTGGCAGGTGCCGACGTGGTCGTGGATGCGAGCAACTCCGCTGCGCCCTACGGTGAACCCTCTTACGACTTCTTTTCGCAGGGCGCTCGCCACCTACTTGCCGCGGAAGCACGCGCAGGTGTGCGTCATCACGTCGCCATCTCCGTGGTCGGCACCGACCGGCTGCGCAACAGCCCATATTTCCGTGGCAAAGGCGCCGCAGAAGACATGATTCGTGCATCGGGGATTCCCTACACGATCCTGCACGCGACGCAGTTCTATGAGTTCCTTCTTGCGATTGTTGAGGCGGGCGGTGTCTCGGGCCAGGCCTTGCGCCTGTCGCCCGCATACATCCAGCCCGTCGCTTCCACCGACGTGGCCGAAGCGATGGTGCAGATCGCCCTGGATCCGCCACGCAACACGACGCTAGAGATGGCCGGTCCGGAACGTGAGCGTATGTCGGACATCGTGAAGCGGTTCCTCAATGACCTGGAGTCGCCTGTCGACGTGCTGATTGATGAACATGCACCTTATTTCGGCGCGGTGCTCGAGGAACACTCGCTCGTGCCATGTGACGCCGCGCATCGCTGTCCCGTAGGGTTTGCGACGTGGCTTCAAGGGTCTGAATACGCGAAAGCGAATTGGTAAAGAGAACAGGCGATGAAACGAATCCTCATGCAGACCACGATTCCCTACGATGCGGATGACTGGCATATCGGGCGCTTCAGCTTGTTACGCGACACGCTTGCCGACATGCGCGGCGGCGACGGCGCCCCGCTGTTCGAGGTCACCATGCGCGACCGCGACCCACTTGGTGCGCCGGATAGCGTGTTGTCGACGCTGGACACCTCCGATTATGACGAGCTCTGGCTGTTTGCCGTCGATGTCGGAAGCGGTCTCACGCCGGACGACTGCGGCGCGATCAGCCGTTTTCGGTGGCAGGGTGGCGGCCTGATGGTCGCCCGCGACCACATGGATCTGGGCAGTTCGGTCTGCACGCTGGGTGGCGTCGGTGCCGCGCACTTCTTCCACTCAAAGAACCCGGACCCTGATCCGACCCGGTGCCGGATAGACGACACCATCACCAGCGACATCTCGTGGCCAAACTATCACTCCGGTGCTAACGGCGATTTCCAGCAGATCGAGCCGTCGCTGCCGCTGCATCCTGTGCTGCGCGATGCGACATCCGCGGATGGAGCGCTTCGGTTTCTTCCATCACACCCGCACGAGGGCGCGGTAGGCCAGCCGGAGAACGACAACAGCGCGCGCGTGATCGCGACCGGCCGGAGCAAGCTCAGCGGGCGCGACTTCAATATCGCCGTTGCCTTCGAGCCGCATGACGACATCGGTCCGGCCATCGCTGCGTCCACCTTCCACCATTTCGCCGACTACAACTGGGATCCTGCCTTCGGCGCGCCGAGCTTCGTCAGCGAAGCCCCCGGCCATGCCCTCGCCGGCTCCCCCGAAGCACAACGCTCCATCCGCCTCTACGCAAAAAACATCGCCCTCTGGCTCTCCGGCTATCCCTTGTAGGAGCGCGCTTGCGCGCGATTAGTGCTCGCGGAAAGACCCATCGCGCGCAAGCGCGCTCCTACAAGGTGCTGTCAGGCGGCCAGCGAGGTGCCGGCGGCCAGTGCGTCGAAGTAATCGCGGGTGAGGCGGAGCTGGGTGGTGGCATCTTCGGCGCGGTTCACCACGTGACGGAACGCCGCGTTTTCCGGGCGATCTTTTGCGTACCAGCCGAGGTGCTTGCGGGCGATGCGTACGCCCATCAGTTCGCCGTAGAACGCGTACAGATGTTCGAGGTGGCCGACGAGGATGTCGCGCACTTCATGCGGCGTGGGCTCGGCCAGGTACTCGCCGGTGGCGAGGTGGTGGGCGATCTCGCGGAAGATCCACGGGCGGCCCTGCGCGCCGCGGCCCACCATGATCGCATCGGCACCGGTGGCGGCGAGTACTTCGCGCGCCTTGTCGGGCGTGGTGATGTCGCCGTTGGCAAGCACGGGTATCGATACACTCGCTTTCACCGCGGCGATCGTTGCGTACTCGGCATCGCCTTCGTACTTGTCGGCGCGCGTGCGGCCGTGTACAGCCAGTGCGGCAATGCCGGCATCCTGGGCGATGCGCGCGATGGTCAGGGCGTTGCGATTATCGCGATTCCAGCCGGTGCGGATTTTCAGCGTGACCGGGATGTCGACGGACTTCACCACGGCCTCGAGAATGCGGCCGACCAGCGGTTCGTCCTGCAGCAACGCAGAACCTGACCACACGTTGCAGACCTTCTTGGCCGGGCAACCCATGTTGATGTCGACGATCTGCGCGCCGTTGTCCGCGTTGTAGCGGGCAGCCTCAGCCAGCATGCCCGGGTCGTACCCGGCGATCTGCACGCTGACCGGTTCGGGTTCGCCGTCATGGTCCATGCGGTGGAGCGACTTGCGGGTGTTCCACAGGCGCGGATCGGCCGTAGTCATCTCAGACACGGCGAGACCGGCGCCCATGCGCTTGCACAGGAGCCGGAACGGTTTGTCGGTGACGCCGGCCATGGGCGCGAGGACTACGGCAGGTGCGATGGTGTGGGGGCCGATGCGCATGATCCCGCCATTTTACCTGTAGGAGCGCGCTTGCGCGCGATGGGGGTTGCGGCGAGCACGCATCGCGCGCAAGCGCGCTCCTACACAGGCTTTAGCGCTTGGCGAGGGCTTTTTTGGGGATGGCGTCGACGGCGGCTGCCGCGTCGACCTGGACCAGGCCGTGGGTCGGGGCGCTGGTCCGCAGGAGGATGTCGCGGACGCTTTGGGCGTCCAGGCCGGGCGCGACCGAGAGCAGCAGGGCGACGATGCCGCTGACGTGCGCGGTAGCCATCGACGAGCCGGAGGTGAAGTCGTAACCGCCACCGGGCTGGGTGGTGAGGATGTCATTGCCCGGGGCGCTCACCACGCCCGCTGGTGCGGGACCGTTTGTGCTGCTGCGAACGACAATCACACCGGGCGCACTATCGGGGAAGCCGCGTGCATCGCCATTTGGCGGCAAGGCGGCGATAACGATACGGCCCTGGGCGAGCAACTGGTCGAGCAGCCTGCCGAGCAGCGGATCCGCCGGCCCACCGAGGCTCAGGTTGATGACGCGTGCATCGGTGTCGTTCACCGCCGCGAGTGCCTTGGCCAGGGTGAACGAATTGCAGCGCGCACCGCTCTTTTCGTCGACGTACCAGCAGGCCTTGTACACGCTGACCTTCGCCTTCGGTGCCATGCCCACCATGCCCTGGTGGTTGTTGCCGACCGCGGCGATGATGCCTGCTACTTCGGTACCGTGGCGATCGCTGGCGAAGGCCTTGTCGTTGTCGGCGACCTCGTCGCGGACGCCGGCGAGGTGGCCTTTCAGGTCCGGATGCGCGGTGTCCACGCCGGTATCGACGACGGCGACCTGCACGCCTTCGCCCTGGCTCACGGTGTGTGCTTCCGCGGCGTGTGTCTCGACGAAGCCGCGTTGAAGGTCGGTATACGGGTCGTTGTAGCGTTCTTCGTCCTGGCTCGAATACACCGCGTATTCCTGCAGCGGCTGGGCCAGTTCCACACGTTGGTCCTTCACGAGCGCGGCGATCAGCGCATCGCGATCCATGCCGGAGGGCGGGCGAAGCACGATGCAGTAAACGCCCAACGCCCGGATTGGCCAGCCGCCGACTTCATTCCAGCCGTACTGGCGGCGCAGGTCGGAAAGCAGCGAACGCGCGCGTTGGCCCGCACCGTAATTGGGTGCCGGCGCGTAACCGAGCAGGCTCGAACCCGCGTGGGTCGCGGCGGGTTCCAGCGGGTTGGAAACGGCAAGCACGATGTCGCGGGAACTATCCATGCCTGCCGCCACGCTCGCGTCGCTACGTTCGGGCGTGGGCGTGGTCAGAACCGCGCCTGCCGGGCGCGTGCTGGCGCAGCCCGAAAGCGTGGCCACGGCCAGGGCGAGCAGGAGCAACGCTTTGTTCATGGCGTCCCGGTGACCGGTTCCGCGAAACGGATGCCGTGCGTGCCGCGCAGGCGAGCGGCGGCCTGTTTCGCGGTGACCGCCGCATCGGCGGACTGCACCGTAAAGGCGCCCACACTGTTCGGACCATCCACGATGCGCAGGTGCTGGGCCTGGAGCAGGTCATTCCAGTCCGACATGCTCAGGGTCTTGTCCGGCACCACGTGGATCGCACCTTGCGGTGCGGCCGGCGCGTCGTTGCTGAGCGTGCGGTACGCCGTGGGCGCCGTGGCATCGGAGGTCGACCACAGCTTCAGGCCCAGGGCGCCCAGGCCCACGGCCTGCAACACCACCGCGGCGGCAAGGCTGCGCAGCAGCCAGCCATGGCTGGCCTGGCGCACCACGGGCTCGGCCTGCTGTGGGTCATCCACATCAAGGCGGGCGAACAGGCGCTGCAGGCCCAGTTCGGGATCGAGATTCACATCGGAAGGCAGCTGTACGGCGCGCGCGAGTTTCCGCTGCTGCTCGAATTCGGCGCGGCAGTTGTCGCAGGTGGCCATATGGCTATCGAGCCAGGTTTCCTGTTCGCGGCTGGCAGTGGCCTGGAGGATCCAGGGCATCGCTTCCCAGGCGCGGGCACAGTCCCTGCCGGCTGGGGTGGGGCGGGTCATGGCAGTTTCTCCTTGGACAGGGCCGTTTCGCCGGCCAGGCCCGGTAGTACGTTGCGCAGCTTGACGCGCGCATGGAAAAGTCGCGCCTTCACGGTCCCGACGGGGCATTGCATGATCGCCGCCACGTCGTCGAGCGAGTGGCCGATGCCGTAGACGAGTTCCACGACCACGCGCTGGTCGGCCGAAAGGCGTTCCATGCCCCGGCCCAGCCAGTCGCGCAGTTCGCGGTCATCGCCCGGATCGTGCGAGGGAACACGATCTTCCGGGATGCTGTCCTCGTCCACCGGCTCGCTGCCGTGCTGGCGCAGGGATTTCAGGCCACAACGGTAGGCGATACCCATGATCCAGGTGGAGACCCGCGATTCGCCCTGGAAGCTGGCTGCCTTCTGCCAGACGATCCAGAACGTGTCGTTGATGACTTCCTCGATGATGTCGGAGCGGCGGGTCAGGCGGGCCAGGAACCGGGTCAGCCGGCCGTGGTAGCCGCGGTACATCACCGTCAGCGCGGCGCGGTCGCCCGCGGACATCCGCTGCAGGAGCAGGCGGTCAGTAGCGTCGGTATCGGCCTGGGTCATGGCGTTCGGTTACGTTGGGTGCCTGGACCGTAAGTGCGCTAGAGGGGCCGGATGGTTGCCATGGCATCAGAAGGTCCGGGCCACGGTTGCCGTCCACGGGGAAACGCGCTGTTCGCCACGGTTCCGCTCCCGGTTCGTGAAGACGTGGACCAGTTCGACCCGCCAGCCGCCTTCCTGCCAGACCAGGCCACCATGGCCGTAGCTGTAGCGGTCCGGGCGGTAAGGATAGTACTGGGGCAACGGCGCCAGGTATTGGGCGAGGCCGATCCCACCCGTGACTGAGACGTGCCAGGCGACGGGCCAGCGGAACGCTACATCGGCCGCACCTCGCGGGCCGCCGCTGCCGTGGGCGAGCTTGATAGCAGAGATGCTGGCCGTCAGGACGTCGCGCCAGATCGCGCTGGTGCTCACTTCGGTACGGTCATATGGGCGCCAGGCACCGCCGCCGGGATAGCGGTATTCGAGCAGCCCCGCCTGCATTTGCCAGTCATCGGACAGGGACCACGATTTCGCTACCTGGACGAGCGTCTCGACAACGCGGCCGGGGTCGCGGGTCTCGTAGCTGGCGGATGCGCCCAGCGACCAGCCATCACGCGACACCCAGTTGACCGCGCCCTGCACGATGGGCCCGGGTCGGGTCACTGCCACGCCACGATCGACCAGCTGTGAACTCACCGCCACGGTACCGCCCCAGTCACCGGCATGCGCGGGCAGGGCGCCGGCGGCCAGGAGCGACACGGCCGCAAACAACCGCCGCCGCGGCGCAGAGGCGTCGCGGCGATCCGGGGCTATGCCTGGCTCGCGAGGGGTCAGGTTGTCGGACATCACATCGTCATGCGTATCGCAGGCCTTCGGACAGGCGCCGCGTCTGTGCCTTCCTTAGTGCAGCGTGGCCAGGTAGGACAACAGGTCGTCGATATCCTTCGCGTTGTCGAGGCCATCGTATTTCATCTTGGTGCCTGGGTTCGCCTGCTTCGCGGGTTGCGAGAGGTACGTGTGCAACTGGTCCGGGGTCCAGGTCCAGCCGATGGTCTTCAGGGCATCGGAATAGTTGTAGTCCGGCAGGCTGCCGGACTTGCGTCCGACGATACCGAACAGGCTGGGGCCTTTCTTGTTGCGGCCCTGGGCCACGGCGTGGCATTCGGCACATTCGGACTTGAAGACGTCCTGGCCTGCCTTGGCGTCACCGGCGGCGGCTGGCAGCGGTGCTAGCAGCCAGCCTGCGATGAGGCCCGCCGCGACGAGGCGGGCGGGCAGGGTGGGGAGGTTTGGGGGAGTCACGCGTTGTCGTTCCTATACGGCTAGAAGGCGATGCTCGCGGAGAGCGTGAAAGCGTTGAGGTCGGAGGCGTCGACACCGCGGACACCCGGCGGCGCGGCAAACACGTTGGAGCCGCGGCCATTGAAGCGGGTGACCCGGAACCACGAGGCCGCCAGCTTCAGGTTGCCCTTGGTGATCCAGCTATCGTCCTTGCCGAACGGTGCCCAGGCGAGGGTGAACAGGTTGATGGTGCTATCCGGATCACCAAACGGTGGGTAGCGCACATCGTTGCCGCTGCCGGTGCTCTTCAGCTGCGAGACCTGGATGCTGTAGGTCTGCTTGAAGGTGTAGGTCACCGAACCGACCTGATCGCGCGCGGAGCCGCGGTTCGATTGCAGCGATCCCGGCACGAGCGGATTGATCAGCGCCTCGCCGTATTTGCGTCGCTCGTAGATATTCACGTAGCTGGCTTGCACGATGTGCTCGCGGTTACCGAGGTACTGGTACGTGAGGTCGTAGCCGAAATCGTTGATGTTGTCCTTGGCCGCGCCACGCGGCAGTTCGCGCTTCGTGGTGAGCGCGACCACGCCGGCCGAGAAGAACTGGCTGCGCAGGTCTTTCATGTACGCGAAGCGGAAGTAGCCGGTCCCGCTTAGCTTGCCGGGATCGCCACCCAGGTTGTAACCGAGGTCGTCCTGCGTATTCCGCTGCAGCGAGCGGTAGGTACCGGCTTCGGCGTACCAATCCTTGTCGTACAACGCATACACGCTGGCGCCGATCACGCGATTGTTCAGGGTATTCGGGGCGCCCGGGTTCAACAGCGTGCCGGTGACGCCGCCCGGGGCAAGGAACGAGGCATTCGGCAGCGCGCCGATCGGATCCTGGAAACCTGGGCTGTTGTTCACGGTCACGCCGATCGTCGTGTCCTTCCCGCCGATCTTCAGTTCCTTCGCCACGTAGCGGATATCGATGTTGCTCAGCCGCGTGTTGTAGGTGTCATGCCCCGTACGGTCGGCTTCCACCTTGATGTAGCCACCGACGTTTTCGGTGAGGCGGCCGGCGAGGTAGAGATCACCCTGGGAAAGCGTGGTATCGCTCGGGCCCGTCTTCGGGTTGACGTAGCTTTCAGTGAGCTGCGCGGCCACGGGGATCTTGGTGCCCTGGCCGTCGGTATCGGTGTAGCCGTTGAGCTTGAAGCGCATGCCGAACGGCGTGAGCGCGGGGCCGTACGCACCCGCGTGGCAATCCGCGCAGGAGGCGCCGGTCTGCCGCGCATAGGCGGGGATGGCCTGGGCCGTATGGCTCACCAGCGAGAGGACGAGGGCAAGCGCCGCCCACCACCCAGCGTGGCCGGAGGCGCGCGGTCGACGTCGGAACGGTAACGGTGGCATGGGTGGAACTCCTTGTGGTGACGGGTGGGGGCGGGCGCTCAGGCGCCCTTGCGCGGCCACATCCGGTGCAGCAGGCCGTCGCGGCGGCCGAAATGGTGGAAAAGGGCGGCACCGATATGCAGGCAGACCAGGGCAAGCAAGACCCAGGCTGCGTCGATATGCAGGGCTTGAAGGCGATCGGCGAGGTCGTCGTCGGGGGCGACAAGGCGCGGCAGGGTCAGGCCGAAGAAATGCACGTCGTGGTCGCCCGCGCTGCTCATCGCCCAGCCCACCAGCGGCATGCCGAGCAACAGCAGGTAAAGCGCGATGTGCGTGGCACCGGCGGCGAGGTGCATCACCCGTGGCATCGGGATCGGCGGCAGGCGCGCCGTCCTTATCCGCAGCACCACCCGCACCGCGAACAGCACGAGCACCAGCAAGCCGAAATGGCGATGGCCTTCCAGTAGCCACATGCGTAGCGCACGGCCGGAGACCTCGTCACGGAGCAGGATCAGGCTTGCAGCGCATACGACGCACAGCACGGTAAGCCAGTGCAGCACGCGCAGGGGGCGCGGCCACGGTACCGGGCGATCGTCTTGGGTGTTCCAGGCCATGCAGGGCATTCCCCAGGGCGCCCGAACGCCGGGCGACATATGGGCATGAGTGCCTGCATACCTGGGGAAAGGTTGCGCTGGTCCTTCGCGCAACCTTTCCTCACGTGCCCTGCACTCATTCGAGACCACCGCGGCACGCCGGGATTCGCCATGGACATAACTCGCATACCTTTCCAGATCCACGGCGATAGCCGCGGCATGCTCGTGGCGCTCGAGGGCATGCGCGATGTGCCGTTCGATATCCGCCGCGTCTACTACATTTTCGCCACCCAGGACTCGGTCCGCCGGGGCCAACATGCGCACCGTACCCTGACCCAGATGGCGGTCGCGGTACGTGGCTCGGTGACGTTCCTGCTGGACGATGGCACCGGGCCTGCCGAGGTGACCCTGGACGACCCTGCCAGCGGGGTGTTGATCGGGCCCATGGTCTGGCGGGAACTGCACCATTTCAGTGACGACTGCGTCGTCATGGTGCTGGCCGATCAGGTCTACGACCCCACGGATTACATCGCGGACTACGACCAGTTCCTGCGCGAAGCCAGCGCCGCTGTGTTCCCCGAGGTCGCTACCGCATGGCCCGGCCGCTAGTCCTTGTCGGTGCGGGCGAGTTTGCGCTCATCGCCCGCGAGTACTTCACCCACGATGCCGGCCGCGACATCGCGGCCTTTGCCGTGGAGCGTGCGTGGCTCAAGGATGAACTGATCGACGGCACCCCCGTCGTCGCCTATGAAGACATCGAAACGATCTACCCGCCGGACGAGGTCGATGTCTTCGTCGCTATTCCTGCCAGCGGCCTCAATCGCCTGCGCACGCGCTTCTACCGTGACCTCAAGGCGCGCGGCTACCGCTTCGCCCGCTACATCAGTTCGCGCGCGTTCGTGTGGCGTAACGCCAGCATTGGTGAGAACTGCTTTATTTTCGAAGACAACGTCATACAGCCGTTCGTCACCATCGGTGATAACTGCATCCTGTGGAGCGGCAACCACATCGGCCACCGCACATTAATCCGCGACAACGTGTTCATGGCCTCGCACGCCGTGGTGTCGGGTTATTGCGAGATCGGCGAGAACAGCTTCATCGGCGTCAACAGCACCTTCAACGACAAGGTGCGCGTGGCTGCCGACAACATCATCGGTTCGGGGGCGCTGGTGGTGCGCGATACCGAGCCCGGCCTGGTCTACGTCGGCTCGCCGGCGAAGCCGCTGCCGGGCAAGCGCAGCCTGGATATCCCGCTTTGAGGGCGCATGCATGACCGCCTGGACCAAGCGTGGCCTCGTGTTCGATACCTTGCGCCAGGGCGTGGGCGGCTGGATGCGCCATTCCGCGCTGACGCCGACGCCGTGGCGCCTCGATAGCGAGACGATCCGCGTCTACGCGAGCTTTCGCGATGACGAGGGCGTGGGTCGGATCGGCTACGTGGACCTGCAGGCAAACGAACCTGAGCACGTCGTAGGTGTCAGCCAGGCGCCGGTACTGGACGTGGGGCGCGGTGGATGTTTCGACGATAACGGCATGATCCTGGGCGATCTGGCCGAGGGGCCGGGTGGCTTGCACCTGTTCTACGTCGGCTTCCAGCGCGTAGCGCGAGCGAAGTTCCTGGCCTTCTCCGGCGTGGCCCTTTCCACCGACGGTGGGCAGGCCTTCGCGCGGCTGCAGGAAACCCCGGTGCTCGATCGCGCGCCGGGCCGGAGCAGCATCGCAGCGATCCACTCGGCCTTGTACGAAGACGGGCGCTGGCGCCTCTGGTACGCGGCAGGCGATGGCTGGGAAACGATCGGCGGGCAGCCTTACCCGCGCTATCACATCCGCTACATGGAGACGGATGACCTGCAGCGCGCGCCGACGCGAGACGCGGTCTGCCTGCTTCCGCAGGGTCACGAATACCGGATCGGCAGGCCGCGGGTGTATCGGGCGGATACGGGGTACATCATGTACTTCACCCGCGGCGATACGAAGGGGGGTTACTTCCCCGGCTGCGCGACCAGTGCCGATGGCATCCACTGGGAGCGCCACGACGAGCTGTTCGGTCTTGCGCTGTCGGAGCAGGGCTGGGACTCGCGCACGATCTGTTACCCGGCCCTCTTCGAGCAGGGCGACAGGACGCTGATGTTCTACAACGGCAACGATATGGGCGTGGATGGCTTCGGCATGGCGGAGGCTCGGCATGCTCACCGTTAGGCCGTACGTCGCCGCCGACGAATCACGTTGGGATGCCGTCGTGGCGCAGTCGCGCAACGGCAACTTCCTGCACCGACGCGCGTACATGGATTACCACGCCGACCGCTTTACCGATGCGTCGTTGCTTGTAGAAGACGAGGGCGATGTCGTCGCGGTGCTTCCCGCGAACCGTGATGGCGAGACGGTGGCGAGCCACGCCGGGCTCACGTACGGGGGGCTTGTCGCCCTGCGTGGTTTGCGCGCCGAAGGCACGCTGGCGGCGTTCGAACAGATCGGCGCGTACTACCGCCGTGAGGGCGTATGCCGGCTGGTTTACAAACCGGTACCGCACGTATTCCACGTGACGGCCGCCGAGGAGGATCTCTACGCGCTGCATCGTCTGGGTGCGACGCTCATGCGTCGCGACCTTTCCTCGGTGCTGGCGCCGCACGAATCGCCGGCCACGAATACGATGCGCCGCCGCGCCATTGCCCGAGCGCGCACCGCCGGGGTCGCCACACGCGTGGGCGTAGACATGGCACCGTTCCACGCCATGCTGGCCGAGGTATTGCGTCGCCACGAGGCTGTGCCCACCCATAGCCTTGCCGAACTGGAACTGCTGCGTTCGCGCTTTCCCGATGAGATCGTATTGCACGAGGCCCACCGCGGCGACGAGCTGCTGGCGGGTGTGCTGGCCTATGACTTCGGCCATACCGTGCATACGCAATACCTCGCCGCATCCGCCGCGGGTCGCGCCTGCGGTGCGCTGAGTCTGCTCCTGGCTGACCTCGTTGGCGGCGTTTACGCGCAACGTCGCCACTTCAGTTTCGGTGTATCCACGGAAGACGAGGGCAGGGTGCTCAACGCGGGGCTGGTCGCACAGAAGGAATCGTTTGGCGCCCGCGCCGTGGTCCACGATCACTATGAGTGGCTGCTGTGATGGACGTACCCTTCCTTAGCCTGCACGACGTCAACGCCCGCCATGCGGACGAGCTGAAGGCTGCTGCCGCCCGAGTCATCGATTCGGGCTGGTACATCCTGGGCGACGAACTGGCCGCCTTCGAGAAAGAGTTCGCCGCTTACTGCGGCGTGCGCCACGCGGTCGGCACGGGTAACGGTCTCGACGCCCTCTCGCTGGTGCTGCGCGCCTGGAAAGAGATGGGTGAGCTGACCGATGGTGACGAGGTTATCGTACCGGCGAACACCTTCATCGCCAGTTTCCTGGCGGTGAGTGAGAACGGCCTGCATCCCGTGCCCGTCGAGCCGGATCCGGTCACGTTCACGCTAGACCCCGCGCGGGTGGAAGCGGCGATCGGGCCGCGTACCCGGGTCATCATGCCGGTGCACCTGTACGGCCAGCTGGCCGACATGGCCTCGCTCGCTGAAATCGCCGGGCGTCACGGTCTGCTGATGCTCGAGGATGCCGCGCAGGCGCATGGGGCCCGGCTCGCCGGGACGCGCGCGGGCGCGTTCGGCCACGCCGCGGGCTTCAGCTTCTTCCCCACCAAGAACCTCGGTGCGCTGGGTGATGGCGGTGCGGTCGTTACCGACGATGACCAGTTGGCAACCTACGTTGCGGCGCTACGCAACTATGGCTCCGAAGTGAAGTACGACCACCCGATGCGCGGGATCAATTCGCGTCTGGACGAGATCCATGCGGCCATGCTGCGGGTGAAGCTGCGCTACCTGGATGCCGATACGGCACGGCGTCGCGACATTGCCATGGCGTATCGCCTGGGTATCGCGAACGCGGGGATCATCCTCCCGGCCGCGACCAGCGAGGAAGCGCACGCGTGGCATCTGTTCGTCGTGCGCTGCGCCTGGCGCGATGATCTCCAGCGGCACCTGGGCGCCTTGGGCGTGCAGACCCAGGTGCATTACCCGGTGCCTCCGCATCGGCAGGCGGCGTATCCCGAACTGGCTGGGCTGGCGCTTCCGCTGACCGAGCAACTGCATGACGAGGTACTAAGCCTCCCGATGAGTCCGGTGCTCACCGACGCGCAGGTCGCGCACGTCATCGCGGCCTGCCGTGCCTACGCGGAGGCTGCATGAATATCGTCCGCGCGGGCGCATGGTCGGCGCTGGGCACGGCCGCGCGGCTCGGCGCCGCTCTGGTGCTGGTCAAACTCGTGGCGTGGCTCGCCGGCCCGGTCGGGGTGGGCCGCCTCGGGCAGTTCATGAGCCTCATGTCCTTGCTCGCCGTGCTCGCCGGCGGTGGGATCAGCGCGGGTGTCGTGAAATATGTGGCTGAGTACCGCGACGACCCGGAACGCCTCTCGCGCCTGCTTGCCTCGGCGCTCGGCTATGCCATGGCGGCGTCCTGCACCATGGCTTGCGCGGCGTTGCTGTTCGCACGCCCGCTGGCGGCGTGGCTGCTCGGCGATCCCTCCTACGACAGCCTTATCCGGGTGCTGGCCATCGCACAGCTCGGCATTGCCCTGGTGAACTACGTCCTGGCGGTGATCAACGGCTTCATGGATGTACGCCGGCTGGCGCTGGTTCAGGTGCTCGGTTCCTTGCTCAGCGTAGCCCTGGCGCTTTGCCTCGCGCGCTGGTTCGCGCTGTACGGTGCCTTGCTGGCGGTGGTTCTGGGCCAGCTGTTCTGGTTGCTGGTTGGCTTGCCCGCGTGGTGGCGGAGTCCGTACTTCCAGCGCGGCATGCTCAGCATGCGCTTCGATCCGGAGATGACCCGGCGGCTGGCGGCGTTCTCCCTGATGAGTCTGTCCTCGGCGCTCTTGCCGCCGCTGGTGAACATCGCCGTGCGCGATCACCTGGCGGGCGCGTTCGGTTGGGAGCAAGTGGGTTACTGGCAGGCGGTGACGCGCGTGTCGGATGCCTACCTGTTGTTCTTCACCACCGCGATCAACATCTACTACCTGCCGAAGCTCGCCTCGATCACCGACCGGGCGGCGCTGGAGGCGGAGCTTCGCTCGGCGGCGCGCGTACTGCTTCCCGCGGTGGCCGTGAGTGCGGCGATCATTTATGTCTTGCGCGGCTGGGTCACCTGGCTGCTCTTCAGCACCGATTTCGCGCCCGCCAACGATCTCTATGCGCCCCAGCTCGCGGGCGACGTGGTGAAGATCGCCGCATTCATCTGCTCGTACCTGATGCTGGCGAAGGCGATGACCCGGCTTTTCGTGGTCTCGGAATGTATTTTCGCCGCGAGTTACCTCGTGCTGGTCTATGTCTTCACCGCGCGCTTCGGCTTGCCTGGCGCCATGTTCGCGTTTGCGCTGAATTACCTGGCCTACCTGTTGTTCAACCTGGTCGTCGTGCGCCGTTACCTTGGGAGGCTACCGACGTGACCCTGCCGCTCGTCTCCATCCTGATACCTGCGTACAACCATGAGGATTTCGTGGAGCGCTGCCTGGATAGCGTCCTCGAAGATGGCTATCCGGCCAAGGAAATCGTCATCATCGATGACGGTTCGACCGACAAGACCAGCGAACGGATCCAGGCCTGGATCGCGCGGCATGGGCACGAAGTCCCGGTTGAGTTCGCCCAGCGCGAGAACAAGGGCATCACCGCCACGCTGAATGAACTGGCCGCGCGTGCGCATGGCGAGTTCTACCGGCTTGGTGCGAGCGACGATTACCTGTTGCCGGGTGGGCTGGAGGCACAGGTGGGTTACCTGCTGCGCCACCCATGCAAGGGCGCGGTCATCGGCGACTCCGTGGTGGTCGATCGTGACGGCGAACGTCTGCATGCCAGTGGCATGGCCGACCTGCATGGCGCGGACAAGCGCTTGTATTCAACGGACCAGGGCATTCGCCGGGCGGTCATCACCCGCTGGGCAGTGGGTGGCCCCGTCGCGCTCCTGCGCCGCAGCGCGCTGGAGACGGTGGCGCGCTGGACCGAAGGCCTGCGCATCGACGACTGGGACCTGTTCCTGCGCCTCGCCGCGAATGATGCGCTGGGTTTCATCGATATCCCGGTGTGTGCGTATCGCCTGCACGGCGCCAACCTGAGCAAGACGCGGCACCGCGCGACCCGCATCGTGAACCTGGAAGAATCCCGCGACGTCGCGATCCGCCGGCTGTGCCTGTTCGATGAGCCGTGCCGAACGCTGTTGCGCGCCCAGGTGCATTACATCGGCGCCAAGGTCGCGTTCCTCCAGGGCAAGCCTGGCCGGCTGGCCGCTCGTCTTGGCTGCTATGCCTTGCTGCGCTGCTGGGCGGCGATTCGCCCCGCGGCAGCGCATCCGCACCCGGAGGAAGCATGAGAGCGCTGCTGCGCATGCCGTCTACGTATATCGCGTGGCCGCTGCTGCTGGCCTGCGCGGTGACGGCGTCTATCTTCGACCTGCCCGAGGGCTATCTCCCGGGCCTGCTCCTGCTTGTGATCGGTGCGCTATTGGTCATCGCGGCGGATTTCATCGGCCTTGACCGGCTGCCGGCGTGGCAGGCGCTGCGTGAACGGGACTACGCGCACACCCGCGATGGTTTCGTCGGGCTGGCCTTCGCCGCTGGCGTGCTGCTGTTCTGCGGGCTCGACCTCGCCCTGTTCCCGGTGGCGATCATCCACGACCCCTCGGCCTACGCGGCCATGGAGGGCGGCCACGAACACATTCGTCGCATCGCCGATCTTTGCTGGATCCTGCCGGTGATCGGTGTGCTGTGCACGCATAACCGGCCATTGCGCTATGCGTTGATCGCAGCGGGGCTGCTGTTTCCCGTACTGGTGATCGACCGCAACCGAATCTTCGCCGGTGTCACGGCGCTTGCGCTGGTCACGGTGTTCCGCCGTGATCCTGCGCGGCCGCTACCGTGGCGTGCCGTGGCGGGACTCGGCATCGTCGGTGCCACGGCGTTCTCCTTGCTCGGCATGCTCCGCTCGGGTTCGGTGGCGACGGTCGCCTTGCCCTTCGGTGATTTCTACAAGGCGATGCCCGCGGGCGTCCAGTGGCTGCTGCTGTACGTGAGCGCCGGCCCTTACAACTTCGCTTCGATGATCGCAAAGGGGTATCGCAACAGCGATTTCCTGATGAACCAGCTCGTGCCCTTGCAGGGCTCCATCGCCACCGCCGGAACCGGCATCCCCCTGGATGCCTCCAATGTGAACGTCGGCACCGAGTTCCTGCCGTTCCTGCTGGCCTGGGGACCGCTGGGAGCGTTGGCGGCGTTGGTGGTGCTGTACCTGCTGATGCGGTGGAGCGTGCGGCGTATCGCGGGCTCCACCTCGCTGTTCGCGCTGCTGATCTTCCTGCGCATGGCCTATGTCTGCCTCATGGCACCGTTCGCGCCACAGGCCTTCATCTGGATGAATTTCGGCTTCATCGGGCTGTGCCTGGTGTTGCAACTGATCGCGGCGTGGCTGCCCAGCCGCCGTGCGCTCCTTCCTTCCCCTTACTGACGACGGCACCCTTCCATGCAACAGGACGAGATCTATCTGATCGACATGTGGCGGCTTCTTGCCCGCCAGCGCTGGTGGTTCCTCGGCGTCTTCCTCCTTGTGCTCGTCGTGGTCGGGGGCTACCTCGCGACCGCGAAGCGGCAATGGGAAGTCGATGCCTGGATCCAGATTGGCCAGATGGGCGCGGCGCCGGTGGGGCAGGATCCCAAGGTGGAATCGCTGCTGCGCGTGATGGAGCGCCTGAAAACGGACGCCTTCAAGGACGAGGTGCTCAGCGGCATCGGCATCCCGCTCAAGGGCCCCGAAGCACGGCTGTACCGGGCCAGCATGAAGCTGGATCCGCAGCCGTACGCGAACCTGCTGCACGTGACGATCCGCGCGTACTCGCCCGGCGATGCCCGCCAGCTCGCCCTGGCCACGGTGGATCACCTGCATGCGATTCACCAGGTAATCGGTGCGGTACCGCTTACGACGGCCCGGCAGCGGCTCCTGGAGATTGATGGCGAGCTGGATGCAGCCATGACCGACCGCACGCGCCTGCGCGGCGAAGCGGATGGCACGCACGCCGAGGGCGCACTCGCCAGTTTTTCACTTGCCGGTACCGATGCCGGCATCCGCGACCTGCAGCAGGCTCGCGCCGAGATCCGGAGCCGGCTTGAGGCGAATTACACCTTCGAGACCTCCATGCCCTGGCCGGTCCGCGTCTCGGAGAACCCGGTCGCGCCCATGATCCCGTTGATCGGCGGCCTGGGCGTGCTGGGTGGGCTCTTCGTGGGTGTGCTCGCTGCGATTGCGGCGGATGCGCGACGGCGTTCAACCCGCGGGTCTGTTCCCGGCACTCACTGGGCAGCTAACCGGCACGGCGGAGAACGTGATGACTATGAGGCACAACCTGGCAACGCCGACGCCGCTTGATGTCCGCCTGCGCGAGACGCAGGAGGCCTTCGATAGCGTAGCGGCCGATTACGACGGGCCGCGCGGCAACAACGAACTGATCCAGCGCATGCGCCACACCTTGTGGGCCACCGTGCGCGAAGAACTGCCGGCAGGCTCGCGCCTGCTCGATCTGGGCTGCGGCACCGGCATCGATGCCGTCGAGTTTGCGCGCAGCCGCTTTCGGGTCACGGCCAGCGACTGGTCGCCACGGATGGTGGAGCGCGCACGCGAGCGGGCGGAGGAGGCAGGCGTGGCCTCACGCCTCGATGCGGTCCATGTCGGCATCCAGGAGCTCGATCAGATCGAGGGCGAGTTCGATGGGATCTATTCCAATTTCGGGCCGTTGAACTGTGCACCTGATCTAGAGAAGGTCGCCGCGGAATGTGCGCGGCTGGTCCGCCCCGGCGGCAGCCTGGTGTTTTCGGTGATGGGGCGGATCGTCCCGTGGGAAGTCGGCCACTACGCCATGCGCGGGCGCCTGCGTCGCGCGATGGTGCGCGGTGCGCGCGGGGTTACCCCGGTGGGCATGAACAAGCACACCATCTGGACCTGGTATTACCTGCCGCGCGAGTTTTACGCGGCGTTCTCCGAGCACTTCGCGCTCAGCCGTTATCGCGCGCTGAGCCTGTTCATGCCGCCGCCGTATATGGTCGATCGCGTGCGTCGGCGCCCGGCTTTCTACGAAAGGCTCGGCCGCATGGATGATCGTCTCGGTGGCTTGCCGCTGCTGCGCGACATGGGCGATCACTTCCTCATCGTGATGCATCGCCGTTGAGCGCACGACGCGCCAGTGGTGCGGTACTGCGTGGTGCGGCCGCGATCACGGTGCATGGCATGTCACGCCATGCGCCGGCGGTGGACGGTACGCGCTTTGCGTCGCGCCCCCCCCGCGGTGCGGTCGAGATCGACCTGCGCGATCACGTGGTGCTACCCGGCCTCATCAACGCGCATGAACACCTGCAGGTGAACTGTGTTCCGCCCTTGCCGGGCGGCGCCGTGTTTCCGAACAGCTACGCGTGGATCGATGCGTTCCAGGCGCATTTCGAAGCGCCTGAAGTGCAGGCTTCGCTCGCCATTCCCAAGGCGTTGCGGATGCGTCACGGTGCGCTGAAGAACCTGCTTGCGGGCACGACGTGCGTGGTTCATCACGATCCGTGGCACGACGTGCTCGACACCGAAGATTTCCCCGTCGCATTGCTGCGTGGCCATGGCTGGAGTTACGCGTTGGGCGGACCGTCGTTCGGTCCCCCGGTACGCGAGAGCTATCTTGCGACGCCACCCGAAACGCCCTGGATCATCCATCTGGCGGAAGGCAGCGACGCCACGGCGCGTGACGAGCTGGATGCACTGGATGCGATGGGTTGCCTGGGCGCGAACAGCATCCTGGTCCACGGCGTCGGTCTCGGTGCCGAAGGCATGCAGCGCGTCGTGGCACGCGGCGCTGCCGTGGTCTGGTGCCCGGCGAGCAATCGCAACCTGCTCGGCACCACGCTGGATCCCCGACCGCTCGCTGCAGCAGGGCGGCTGACACTAGGCAGCGACTCACGCCTCTCCGGCGCACGCGACCTCCTCGACGAACTCTGCGGCGTACGCGAACGCGACGAACTTTCCGCCTCCGTGCTACTCGGCCTCGTCACCTCCGACGCCGCCCGCATCTTCCACCTCAAAGACCGCGGCACCCTCAACCCCGGCAGCCTTGCAGACTTCGTGATCTGTAGGAGCGCGCTTGCGCGCGACACCGCCCACGACCACGCCTCCCTCCTCGACACCCTGCACCGCGCCGACTTGCGTGCCGTCATCCGCAACGGCCGCCCCTGCATCGCCGATCCCGACTTCGCCGCCTGGTTCGATGCCGCCGGCGTCGACACGGTCGCGGTCACCCTGGATGGCCGGCCCAAGCTCGTGGCTGCTTCGTTAGCCGACCCCGCCCTGATGGCCCTGGAGCCCGGCTTCGAACGCGTCTCACGCAAGGCCCACTGAGGACGCCATGGAAACGCCGACCCTCGATCCCGCACCCGCGTACGCGCTCTGGGCCGCCTCGTATCCGGCCTACGCACACAACCCCCTGATGCATGCGGAAGAACGCGCGATGCTCGCGCTGATGCCCGGCCGCCTGGAAGGCCAGCAGGTCGTCGACGCAGGCTGTGGCAGCGGCCGCTACCTGCGCCATGCGATGGCACGCGGCGCGACGACCCTGGTCGGCGTCGACCTCTCCGGCCCGATGCTGGCCCGCGCCACGGCATTGTTCGATGACGCCCCGTCCGATGCGCGCATCGCCCTGGCCCAGGGCGACCTGGCGGCCTTGCCCCTGCCTGACGGCAGCGCCGACGTGCTGCTGTGCGGCCTGGCCGTGGGTCATGTGCCGGACCTGGGTGCTGTCCTGCATGAATTTGCGCGGGTCGCCCGGCCCGGCGCGACCCTGGTGGTGAGCGACTTCCACCCCGTGGGTGCGGCGCTCGGCTGGCGTCGCGATTTCCGCGCGGAAGGGCAACGTTATGCCGTCCGCCACGCTACTCACTACTACAGCCACTGGCACGCCGCCTGCGCTCGCGCAGGTCTTGCCATCGATGCGGTCGCCGAGCCGATGCTCGACCCGGCGGATATCCCGCCCGGCGCCCACTTCGATCCCATCGCCCTTGAGGTCCCGGTGGCGCTGGTGTTCCGCCTGCGCCGCCTTGCTAGCTAACGACAGACACCATGCCGCATACCTTGCTGGTCAACCCGACGATCACCTCGCGCCAGGGCGCACGCTTTCCCCTGGCCCTGTTGAACCTGTCGTCCGCGCTCGATCGCCACGGCGAAACGACGATTGTCGATGGCAACGTCGACCGCGATATCGTCGACGCGACATTGCGTGCCATCGCCACGAATCCCGTGGATGCCGTGGGCATCAGCGTAATGGGTGGTCCGCAGATGGCGCCTTCGATCGAGGTATCGAAGGCGGTGCGTGCCCACCATCCGCACCTTCCGATCATCTGGGGCGGGTATTTCCCCACGCTGTATACCGACACCACGCTTTCCGCGCCGTATGTGGATTACGCCGTGCGCGGGCAGGGCGAGGAGACCATGCCGGACCTTATCGCCGCACTGGCACGGCCGGATCGTGACGTATCGCGCATCGCCGGCATGTCGTGGAAAGACACCAGCGGCAACCCGGTGCACAACCCGAACCGCAAGTTCCACTTGACCGACCCAGGCATCGTCCTGCCGTACGACAAGCTGGGCGACCCGCGGCGTTACCTCGCGCGCACCTTCCTCGGCCGGCGTACCGCCGCGCACCAGGCCGCGATCGGCTGCCGCTTCCGCTGCACGTTCTGTGGCGTGGCTGCGATGTTCGGCGGCACGACGCAGTTACCAGCCGCGGCGCGGCTGGAACGCGATCTGTCCTATCTGAAGCACCATCTCGGCGCGGACTCGATCCAGTACTTCGATCACAACTTCTTCGACCGCGAGGAAGAAATGATTCCGTTGCTGGAAGTGATGGCGAAGATGGAACTGCCGTGGTGGTGCTACGCGCGCTCGGATGCACTGCTGAATCTTTCCGAGAGCAGCTGGAAGCTGGTGCGCAAGAGCCGCCTGAAGATGGCGTATATCGGCGCGGAGTCGCCGAGTGGCGCGATGCTGAAGGAGATCCGCAAGGGTACGCGCCCGGACCAGACCCTGGAGGTCGCTGAGTTGTGCCGGCGGCATGGTGTGATCCCTGAGCTCTCGTTCATGGTCGCACCGCCGGAAAACACCGAGGAAGAGACCGAGCACACCTTCGAGTTCATCCGCGAACTGAAACGGATCAACCCGGCCTCCGAGATCATCGTGTACATCTACACGCCGCTGCCGGAGAGCAGTAAGCACGAGAAGGATCGCGGCAAGCGCGCGTCGATGCCGCTGCTTGATCTGAACGGCGAACCGATGGTGTTTCCGTCGTCGCCGGAAGAATGGACCGAGAAACGCTGGGTCGATTACGCCTGCCACGCCGACGCGCCCTGGCTTACCGATGATCTGCGCCGACATATCCAGGACTTCGTCACGGTGCTGCGTTGCCGCTTCCCCACCGTGCAGGACACGCGCTCGCCGCCGTGGGCCAAGCGCAGCCTCAGTGCACTGGCCGCATGGCGCTATCAGCGTCGTCGTTATGACAAGCCGTGGGAGCTGAATCTTGCCAACCGGCTGGTGAAGCTGCGCCTGCCGCAGGTCTCCGGCATCTAGGCGGGGCAGGCCATGCGCGTGACCCAGCTCAACCTGCATCCCGCGCCCGCTGGCATATCGCCTGCGGAGCTATTCATCCAGTGGCCGTCGCTCGCCGATATTCCCGAAGCCGTCGCCGCGGGCGGTCCGCAGGTGACGGTGCTGCAGGCGGCGGATCACGAGAAGCGCTTCATCCGGAACGGCATCGATTACCACTTCATCGACCTGCGCGAGTGTGCTTCGGCGCGCGCCCGTGGTCGCCGCGTCGCCGATCTGTTACGCGGTCGCTTGCCCGACGTACTGCATATCCACAGCCTCGCTTGCGCAGAGGAAGCGCACGCGATGGCCCAACTGCTGCCTTCGCTGCCCATCGTGCTGCAAGACCATGCCGACCGTGTGCCATCGTGGTGGCGGCGGACACCTTGGCGGCGCTGGATGCGTAGCGTGGATGCCGTTGCGTTTACGGCCGCACCCCTGGCGCATCGGTACGAGGTCGCGGGGTTGTTTCCTTCGACCATGCGGGTGCTTTCGATCCCGGAATCCAGTTGTCGCTTCACGCCGGGTAGCCGTGAGGCGGCGCGTGCTTTGGTCGGTGTCACTGGCTCGCCTGCCGTGGTGTGGGTAGGGCATTTGAATGCGAACAAGGATCCTTTGACCGTGCTGGAAGGGTTTGCCCGGTTTGCCGTGGACGTGCCGAAGGCAAGGCTTTACTGCGTCTTTGGTAGCACGCCGCTGCTGCAGGCCGTGCGCGGACGCATCGCCGCTGATGAGCGCTTGCGCGATCGCGTGCAGTTGATCGGAAAGGTGCCGCATGAGCAGGTGGAAGCACTGATGCGTGCCGCCGATGTGTACATCAGCGGAAGCCACGCCGAAAGCTGCGGCTTCGCCTTGCTCGAAGCCATGGCGTGCGGAGCGACGCCGGTAGTCACCGACATTCCGTCCTTCCGCGAACTCACTGGCAACGGCGCCGTAGGGCGGCTCTACCCTGTGGGCGACGCGGTACGCTGCGCCGATGCGTTATTCGCCGTCTCGCGCCACCCGACGCCACGCGAACTCGTGCGCGAGCACTTCCAGGCACGCCTCTCGTTTCCCGCCCTGGGTCGCCGCTGGGCCTCCGCGTATGCCGAGCTCGACACCGCCCGGCGCCTGCGCGCATGAAAATCGGCATCATCCTCCCCGGCGGCGTCGATCGTAGCGGCGAAGAACGCGTCATCCCCGCCTTCCTCGCGCTCATCGAACGCCTCGCCCGTGACCACGACGTCCACGTCTTCGCCTTCCACCAGGAACCCACCCCCGCCCGCTGGACCCTCCGCGGCGCCCACATCCACAACATAGGCGACCACTGGAATCCTCGCGGCTCTGATACCAACAACGCGCACCCTTGTAGGAGCGCGCTTGCGCGCGATCAACCAACAACGCGTAGAAGCCGCACCGGCTGGATCCGCGTACGCACCACCCTCGCCATCCTCCGCGAACACCGCATCGCCCCCTTCGACGTACTGCAATCCCTCTTCTCCGGCTCCTGCGGCCAGGTAGCCGCCATCGCCGCCACCCTCCTGCGCATCCCCTACGCCGTCCACATCGCCGGCGGCGAACTCGTCGCCCTCAACGACATCGGCTACGGCGGCCGCCGCCGCTTACGCAGCCGCATCAGCGAATCCGCGGTCCTGCGTGGTGCCGCGAACGTCACCGCCGCAAGCGCCCCCATCATCGATTCCCTGTGCGCCATTGGCGTTCGCGCCACCCGCATCCCCCTCGGCGTCGACCTCGACCGCTGGCCGGCGATAGCACCCCGCCCACGAACCGGCGAAACGCTAAAGCTCATCCACGTCGCCAGCCTCAACCCGGTCAAAGACCAGACCACCTTGCTCCATGCACTCGCCTTGCTCACGCAACAAGGCGCCGCTTATGAGATGAACATCATCGGCGTCGACACGCTCAACGGCACCATCCAGGCCCTGGCACACGACTTCGGCATCGCCGATCACGTCCACTTCCTCGGCTTCCGCACCCAGGCCGCCCTACGTCCGCTACTCGCAGACGCCGACCTCCTGGTCATGTCCTCCCGCCACGAAGCCGGCCCCCTCGTCCTCCTCGAAGCCGCCGTCCTCGGCATCCCGTCCGTAGGCACCGTCGTCGGCCACTACGCCGAGTGGTCCTCCACCGCCGCACTCACCGCACCACCCGGCGACGCTAAAGGCCTGGCAGACGCGATCACCACGATCGCCAACAACGAACCCCTACGCCAACGCCTCGCCCACGAAGCCCAACACCGCGCAACCATGGAAGACGCCGACCACACCGCCGCGGCCTTCACCCACCAATACGCCAGCTACCACTCCCCACGAGAACCCCTAAAGCAAGACGCAGGTCTCCTGTAGGAGCGCGCTTGCGCGCGATCGGCTACTTTCCATACTTCTCCGCAACCCAGCGGCCAAGAAGCAGATAGGGGATCGCTAAAGCGAATAGTTTGACCGCGCCCATTTTATATTCAAGCCAGTAACTCGCGAAGCTCAACGGGCAAGCGAGTATGGTGTATATCCACACTTTTCTCATAAGAGTCGCGCATCCGACATGCGCTCATGAATGAATCTGGCGACTTCCTCGGGATTCACGAATACGGCCGTGTTAACGAAGATCACCTCATCCCCTGCGCGGATAGCAATCAGAATGCCATCAACGGAAATATCTTCGACACGTGTCCAAGGAAGACGGCAAACGCCAATGCGCGGGTAGGCTCCCAACTTAATTTTTAGTTTCGAAGCCGATGTGAAGGAGAGCCGGACAGTGAAGTGACCCACCACATAGAATGAAACGCACAACATTGTGCGTGCGAGAGCCGTGACCATTGCGTAGGGGATGATGGGTGTATCCGGTGGTGATGTTGCCACGGCCCAAAGGGGCGTGGCAGTGAGGCATGCGAGGACAAGAATCGAAAGGAGTAAAAGTACTCGGCTGGGCTTTGGTGGGTTCTGCATGGTTGAATTGTTCTTTATCAATTAGTCGCCGCAGCCACAATTGTCTTGCATTGGATCCTTTGGAGCGCCCGCGTCGTCGTACTTCCGCGCCTTGCCATCCGCCCGGATGAGGCGGTGGGTGCCTGGCTGGTAGGCGTAGCTGTCCGTGCTCCCATGGGCGTGCAGGGCCAGCCGATCACCGCTCGCGTTGTAATCACGGAGTCTAGATGTGGAGCAGGCGAAGCGTTGCATAGGTAACTACGAATGCCCCTGGAGCCAGGATATTGGTAAATTCATGAAGGTGTGCTGGAAGAATCGTGCATATGTCGCCGTTGCAGTATCTTGCTGCCACTAATGTCGCGAAATACGCGGTCGACGAAATCGTGATTCGTGCAAGAAAAATCAGTCCGGATCGCCTTCCGGTGTATCTAACGAATGCCGACTCTCCTCGTCCCGTTGTAAGTGCGTCGACCAGTCGATGCAATTTCGAAAGGAAGCCATCAACGATTTGCTTATCTGTGATGTCGAACCTGTTTCTGCCATTCAGGCCGAACGGTTCATATGTGAATCTGCGAGCGGAGAGGGTGTAGTAAGCGTCAAGCTGAACGACTAGGACTTCGCTTGCTGCCACAAGTTTACTTCGGATAATCACACCGTCGCTGGGAACAATGCCGCCATATACATGGAACGTTGCGCGGGATCGACCGTCGAACTCGATCTCAATTATCTGCGTTTGGTGATCCGAAACCTTCAACCACCGCTCACCCATGTACGAGGTGCATAGATCGGCGGCCCTTGGATCATTCGTGTAGACGGCCGGCAACTCGGTTCTGATAAATCCGATGCCCGTAAGCATCGGATCTATGCGTCGACGTATTTCCCGTTTGATCGAGTATGTCGATACTTTGCTCATTGGCAACCGCAATCGGAAGAGTCCATTAGTGCCCCTGCGCCTGAGACGGTTGCTCCGAAGAAGAGGCGATCGCAATGTCGGACGCGATCGCGAGGGGCTCTAACGTCCTTGGCATTGCGAACACTGTGCAGCCCACAAGGGGTGGTTTATTCACGTCTTATCTATGAATGCGATGATTACTCCGAAAGGGCGAAGGTGCCTCTCTGCATGATCGAATACATTGCCCGTATGCCAGAACACGCCTGAGTCGATCTGAATTCTGACTCCTTGTGAATTCAGCCAAAGGTATCGGCCATCACTGACTGCGCTGGAGACTTCGTTCCACCCAATGCGTTGCCTCGCCACAGCTAATCGCCTTATAGATATTTTGATCTGCGATGCACCGCTCTTACACAGTCTTGCCGAGAACGACTCGACGGACCGCGTCGCGACGGTAAGGAAGGCGAGGGCGAACGCGGCGCTGACGATGCGTGGACGAAGACCATCTTCTGGGAGAGCGATATGCATCACCCATACAGGCAGGGTGCCAAAGGCGGCTGAGGCTAAGGCCACCAGCATCGCTGCGAGTTTGCTAGGGGAAAGTACGTCTCGCTTGTCAGCTTGAGCAGTTTTCATCTGGTTCATCGCTGGTCACCACATCCGCACGGATCGCTCGGTCGCGCGGGGTTTGGCAGGCCAGACGTCTTCTCTTCACAAGCGACGGCGATCAACTCGGATGCTGCTTGGTTTACATCCGTCAGATAGGTTGTGGGACCGTTCTTTCGCCTCACCTCGAATTCGAAGTATGGATCGACATCGATGGCGAATGCGGTGGCAGGGATGGCGCTCGCAATGGCGGACGCGATCGCGAGGGGCGCTAACTTCCTTGGCATGAAGAATCCATGTGCTGTGACGAAGGCGGCGGAGTCTAGGGATTCAGCGGCCGCTCGTCTTCATCTGCATTTTGTGTGAGCGCAGATTTGCGTGATGCAGTGAGAGCTTTCTCACGGTGTTACGAGGCGTATCCTTGCGTTGGCGTTATTGGAGTACGTGATCGCTGTCCGGTTTTCTCATTTTAGGCGCGGAAGTAGTACTCGCCATCGCGGGCGCACGCGATGTCGATGAATGAGATTAATCGGAAAGAGCTCGCAGCGGCGCGAAGGAGCGCGGTGGGATTGAGCTTTTGCTCGCCATCTTTCGGTCACATCCGGGGGCTGTGGTTTTCCCGCGAAAGATGTCGCGCGCAAGCGCGCTCCTACAGGGGTTACGCGAGGTCGCCTAGGGCGGCGCGTACGACGTAGAGCGTGTCCATGCGTGGGACGGGGCGGGTCAGGCCGGTGATGAGGCGGGTGAGGTGGTTGCGGCGCACCCAGGTCTGGCCTTGTAGCCATACTTGCGTGCGGAGCATGTCGGCGCGTTCTTCGCGGCTTTCTTGCGTCGGGCGGATGCGGTTGAGCAGCAGGCGGGTGATGTCGCCGGGGGTGCGCGACCATTCGGCGCCTGGGAGCAGGTTGAGCCAGAGCTGCGAGCAGGAGACGCTGGTGATGGTCTGTCGCTTTGCGGCTATACGGAGCAAGCGTGGGCATTCGCGGCGCACCGCCTCGAGTACGTCATGCGGAACGGTGCCGGGGAAATAACGTGCAGCGAGTCGCAGCGGCGGCCACGCCCACCACGGCGCTTCGTCGCCTTGCCACAAGGTAGCCCACTCATCGCGCGGCATGCGCCGGGCGAGTTGGGCGATGTCGTGCAGGTGGAGCAGGCGGAAACTGCGGCCGCAGATGTTGCCGGCGGCATGCAGCAGAAGATGCGCCATCAACGCGCCACGCGAAGGGTAGGGATTGATCCCGGGTTGTGCATCCTCGGGCCACACCCGTTCGGTGATATCCACCGTGCGAATCGGCAGCCGCTCCTGGATGCGCGTGTGTACTTCGATGTTGACCGGTGTATCGCGGTGTTCCCCCAGACCGCGCACAGCCATGCCGCCGCGCGGCTTGAACACGCTGTGTTTCCACTGGCGGAACGATTCGTCGTAGCCGAGTTCTTCGAGCAGCGCCTGGACGACAGGCAGGTCACGCGGACGCACGAGCAGGTCGATGTCAGCCATCGGCCGTTCGCCGGCGACGTAGATGCCGAGCCCATGCAACGCCGAACCCTTCAGCGCGACCAGCGGCAACGCCATGCGCCGGGCACCTGCGTCGATCTGGGTAAGCAGGCTGGCAATGCGTTGCTGGCGGATTTCCACGTGTTCGCGTTGGGTGGCAAGGAAATCCTGCCAGCCGTCAGGCGCCCAGGTGGAGAAGCCGGCGAGCAGCGGCGAGATGCCGTGCGCGACGGCGGCCGCGCCCGCGAGGCGCCATTCAAGCGCGCTCCACGCCGGTTGCGCCGTGCCGCGTCGACCGAGTGCAAGCTCGGTGGCCAGCGTCTCGGTGGTCAGCGCGAGGCCGCGCTTCAGCACCGGCAGGGGCGGCAACATACTCATGCGCTGGTCGCGCGGCGCGCCCACGCGGCAGGCGTGGGTTCGGCATGGCGGTGCAGGTGTTCGCGTGCAAGCAGCTCGGCCCAGTCCTCATCGAGATCCGCACCGGGGTCGGTTACTTCGCGGTGCAGCAGGTTGCGCACCTCGCGGTAGAAGGTGGTGTCGTAAGCGCCCTGGAACATCATGGCGAGGTCGCCGCTATCGTCCCAGTGGGTTTTGCGCCCAAGCTGCGCGCGAACTTCGTCATAGAACTTCGTACCGGGCAGCGGGTACGAGACGCTTACGCCGATATCGTCGGGTGCCGCAGCCTGCACCAGCGTGCGCGTGGCGAGCAGGTCCTCGAGTTCCTCGCCGAGATAACCGAGCTGGATGAAGAAACCGACCTTGATGTCGTGGGCGCCGAGGCGTCGCCGTGCGGCGATCAGGTCGGGCACCTTGGTGCCCTTGGTCATCCGGTCGAGTACGCGCTGGCTGCCGCTTTCAGCGCCGATCCATGCTTCGACGCAACCTGCCGCAGCAAGCGCGGTGGCCATGCGTTCGCTGGAAAGATCCGCGCGCGTCTGGATCATGAAGGGTACCGAGCCATCGGTGGCCTGCAAGGCCTCGGCGAAGGCACTGACCCAGTCGATGTGGAAGCCGAAGATATCATCGGCCATCCAGATGTGGTCCGGTGCGAAGGTCTGCTTCAGGTAGGTCATTTCCGCCGCCACATCCTGCGGCGAACGCTGGTTGTAGTGGTTGCCCCAGATCGGCTTCGCGCACCAGTTGCAACGGAACGGGCAGCCACGCGATGCGGCCATGTTCAGGCTGAAGTAGCCGTGCCGTTCCATCCAGAACGCGCGGTAACGCGGCATATCGACGAGATCCCAGGCGGGTAGGCCAGAGATGCGTGGATCGGGCGGTACCACGCCAAGGCGGGTCACACGCGTTCCCGTGGGTGAGTGCGTCGCGATGCCCGGCACGCCTTCGGTCCACGCTTCGGGATCGATCGCGGGATCGCGCTCCAGCCGGTTGGCCAGTTCGATCAGCGCGCCGATGCCTTCGCCGGTCAGCACGGCATCCGCGCCTGCGGCCAGGAAGGCCTCGGGGTGATCGGAGGCGTCCGACCCGGCGACGAGGACGCGGGCGCCCTCCGCTTTCGCCTCGGCGATCATCCGGCAGGCGGCCTCGCGCATGTTGCCGAGGCACATCTTGGTGAGGAAGTTGAAGTTGTCCTCGTAGAAGACAACCAGGGACGGGTGCTGCGCCTGCACGATGGGGGCGAAGTCTTCGACCCCCTCGGCCAGCATCGCGTCGAACAGGCCGACCGCATGGTCCATGCGTTGCAGCAGGGCGGCGATCTGGAGGGTGGCGAGCGGCGGATAGGGCTTGCCGCGCTCCCACTGCTTGCGGTCATAGCGCAGGAAGTAGGAGTGGCCAACCAGGATGTTCAGCATGGGTGAAACGCCTTCGCGTCATGCGGGATAGGCGTGAGTGCCCCCGCGCCGGGAGCAGGTTGCCGCCGCGGGAAGCACAACCTTCCCGCCAGGGCCGGGCACCTACGGCGGATATCCCGGCGACTGCGACGATGGCCACCTCCGAACCTTTCGAGATACCCGAGTTCGCCGCCGATCCGTTTGGCGAGCGCATGCGCCTGGCCTACGCCCGCAGCTGGCCCGTGCTGGGCGCATCGTTCGTCTTCGCCAGCAATAGCGAGGCCCTGCTCGCCATCGCCGGCGCGGCCTACGAAGGGCTTCCCGCCCACCGCCTGGGGCCCGTCCCCCCGGTGTTCCATATCGAGCTACGCCTCGTCCCGGCCTTGGCAGGCGGCACGGGTGAGCCACCGCCCGTACAAACCTCGTCCGGCGGCGGGATGGTCATGGGCATGGTCGACGCGTCGAACCACGTGATCGTCGCGCCGGCACAACGGCGTGCCGTCATCACGATCTCGGAGGATCGGCT
The DNA here is from genome assembly GCF_036500425.1 of Luteibacter sp. Lineage (GTDB taxonomy): Bacteria > Pseudomonadota > Gammaproteobacteria > Xanthomonadales > Rhodanobacteraceae > Luteibacter. The sequence goes on along the minus strand of NZ_DASYCB010000060.1, from coordinate 115,267 downwards.
CGCCTATCCGTACCACGTTCGCTACGAGCTCATCGAGTTCGCGGTGTATCTGCTGGCGGCGCGTGGACAGGATCTCGTCTCGCTGCACGCGGCGTGCATTGGCGGCGAAGGGCGCGGGGTGTTGTTGTTGGGCCCCTCTGGCGCTGGCAAATCCACGCTGACCTTGCAGGCGGCGCTGGATGGCTATGACGTCATGGCCGAGGATGGCGTGTTCGTCGAGCCGAAACGCCTTCGCGCGACCGGTGTGCCGAACTACCTGCACGTGACCGACGATAGCCTGGTCTGGCTCGACCCGGCGGCGCGCCGCGCCGTGATGGCTTCGCCACGCATCCGTCGCCGTAGTGGCGTGGAAAAGTTTGAAATCGACCTGCGTACCGGTGGCCTGCATCCGGCACCTGAGCCGTTTGAAATCGTCGCGACGATCCTGCTTTCGGCGCAACGTACGGATGGCCCGTTACTCGAACCCCTGGCGCGCGATGACGCGATCGTCCGGCTTACCGCCGACCAGCCCTACGCCGCACGGCAACCTGGCTGGCGCCGCTTCGTGGATACCGCCTTGATGCGTGGCGCGTGGGTGCTGCGCCGCGGCGCCAGTCCGCGCGCCACACTGGAAGCACTGGCCCCCTGGCTCGCCCTACAGGAAGCGGTGGGCTGAGGATGCGCGTGTCACCGGCATGGCGTGGCCTGCTGGCGTTGTTGCCCCGCGCCGAGCGCCTGTCGCTGCTTACGTACGCGTTGCTGTCGGTGGGCTCGGCGATCAGCGGCAGCCTTTCGGCGGTGCTGCTGGTACCGCTCGTGCAGCCGGGCCATGCGGTGCCTTTCGCGAGCAGCCATGTGCTGGTCAACGCGGCCGGGTTCGCCGCCAGCGGTATCGCGTTCGCCCTGTTGCGCTGGCAATCGGCGCGGCTCGGTGCGGCCCAGGTCGCTCGCTTCGCCATGCGTCTGCGCGGAGGTGTCCATGCGCACCTGCTCGAGGCGAGCTTGCCTGGGCTGGCAGGCGCCAGCTCCGCCGAAATCGCCAACGTGCTGACCTTCAACAGCGAGCTGTTGGTGCAGGGTTTCGGCGCGATGCAGCAGCTCGCGGTGGCCGTGCTCACATCCCTGGTCAGCATCGCGTTCGCCTTATGGATCTCGCCGGTGTTGATGCTGGCGATCCCCGTGTTACTGCTCGCGATCCTGCTCACGTCACGCGTGACGGGGCGCGAACACGGCGAGGTTAGCCGGCGCTATGTGGCCGACATGACCGACCTGTTCTGGCACAGCGAGGATTTTCCGCGCCGGCTTCGCCACGTGCGTTCGTTCGGCAAGGAAGACTCGGAGCGTGCCAGCTATGGCGACGTGTCCCAACGTCTCGGCCAGGGCTATAAGCGCCAGCTCGAACTCGTCGCATCGAGCCGGCTGGTGCTCGAACTCGGAGCCGCGGTGGGCATCCCGGCGGTGTTCGTGCTGGCCGATCGCTCGCATGGGGTCGATGGCGCCGCGCTCGTGGCGGTCGGGCTCTTGCTCGGTCGCCTGCTTCCATACCTGATTTCAACGCGGCAGGGTTTCCAGCAACTGCGTTCCGCCGAGCCGGCGCTGGTCATGTGGCAGCGTTACATGGCGATGGACACCAGCACACAGCCGCCCACGATGGCGGCCACCGCAGGCGAAGTCATCATCGAATCCATGCGCGTGAAGCCACCCCGTGAGGGCATCGTCCTTGAAGGCCTGGTGCTGCGGCCCGGCGAGCTGGTGCTCGTCAGCGGTGATTCCGGGATAGGCAAGAGCAGTCTCGTCGATGCGCTCTCGGGCATGGCCACGCCTGACACGTTCAAGGCCAGCCACCAGGGCAGACCGCTGGCTTTCGAGGCATGGCGTGCCCACGTGGCCCGGGGTGCCTATGTCGGCCAGGGTGTGCGTCCATGGCAGCGGACCGTGCGCGAGGTGCTCGCCTGGGCCGACCCGGAGGCGTCGGAGGCGACCCTGCATGATGCGTTGCGCAGCGTCGGCCTGGATCGTCGTGTGGATGCATCGCCGGAAGGTCTCGATCTCGCCGTGCATGGCGTGGGCAGCCGCCTCTCCGGCGGTGAGCTGCAGCGGTTGATGCTTGCCCAGGTGATCCTGCGCCGGCCGGTGCTGGCGGTGCTGGATGAAGCGACCAGCGCCCTGGATGCCGCGGCCGAACTCACCGTGCTCCAGGGCGTGCGGGCGAGCCTGCCGGCGGCCGTGATCGTGGTGGTGTCGCACCGTGACGCTGTCCTGGCCCTGGCCGATGTTCACGTCCGCGTGACCGGGGATCGGGCGAATGTGGAGACTATCCCTCCCATTCGGACTATTGTTCCTTCACGCCGGCCGGCCTAACGTCGGTGCCGACGATAGCGGGGGGACCGCCCACATGGCAGCCAGGCGTACGATCAGTATTCTCTTCGCGGGCCTGGCGCTCGCGCTGGCCGGTGGCAGCGCCGGCGGCCTCGGTCGGCCCTCGTTCGACAGCGTCGCCGCACGCCACCGGCCCGATCCCTGGCATAGCGATCCCTGCGGTCCATCCCGGCCGATCGCCGGCATTTGCCGGATGCTGCGGCCCGTTAGAGGTTGAGCGCCCAACTGGGCTAACCTTGCTCCCCGATACCTGGGGAATCTCTATGCGCTGCCTGCTAACCGTCGCAACGCTGTCCATGCTCAGTGCCGCTCCCGCGTTCGCCGGCCGCGTCGCGATCGAAGTCGTGGACCCTGCGGGCAAGCCCATCCCCGATGCCGTCGTCACTTTCACCCCGAATCCTGGCACGCCCACGCGTACACCGGCGGCGGAAACACGTTACGTCGACCAGAAAGACGAGACCTTCATTCCCCACGTCACGGCGTTGCGCGCGGGCGATAGCGTGGTCTTCCGTAACAGCGACATCACGCGCCACCACGTGTACTCCTTTTCGGCACTGGAGAAGTTCGAATACATGCTCGCGCCGGGCGAGAGTTCGACCCCATTGCTGATGAAGAACCCTGGCAATGCGGCCGTGGGCTGCAATATCCACGACTACATGCTCACGTACCTGTACGTCACGAAGGACCAGGAGATGGCGGTGACCGACGCGAAGGGCAGGGCAAGCATCGATGGCGTGGCGGCCGGGCAGTACAAGGCGCACGCGTGGCATCCGCAACTGCGGCCAGGTATCGTGCCGCCGCTGCAGGGCATGACGGTGGTCGAAGGCTCGCCAACCACCTTGCGTTTCGTGCTCGCGCTGCTGCCAAATCCGCGCGGGCCGATGGATCGCGAGCACATCGGGTACTGATCCGCTGATGCGCGTGCTCGGCTTCCGCACGCGGCTGGCGCTGTTCTTCGTCGCCACCCTCATCCTCGTCCAGGGCGTCACCGCCGTGCTGGGCTACACCGTGGCGCGCCGGGAACTGGTCCAGGAGGGCGGCCGCCAGCTGGCCGCCAACGCGCGGGCGTTCGTGGCGCAGATGAACGACCTCTCGGCGAGCGTCGCGGGCGGCGTACAGATCATGTCGCTCGACTACGGCCTGCGCTCGGCGATCGCCGCCAGCGATCGCGATACGATCCTTTCCGTACTGCGCAACCACGGCCGCCGTGTGGGCGCATCGCGCATGCAACTGCTGCACCTCGACGGTAGCGTGCAGGTGGATACCGCCGGCACGGACGAAGGCAAGCCGTTTGCATGGCCCGACCTGCTTGCGCGTGCCTATGACGAGCGCACGGCGGCGATCGCGGTGGCGGATGGCAAGGCATCGTGGATCGTGGTGGTACCGATCTACGCCCCGCAGCCGGTGGGTCTCGTGGCGGCGAGCATCCCGGTCGACGATGCGCTTATCGCCCACATGCAACAGCTCTCCGCGTTGCCCCGCGACGTGGAGCTGGCGACGCCGGTGAAAGATGGCTATGCGGTGATCGCACGTGGCACCTCGCATTCGGAGCTGACGGCGCAGTATCAGGGGCCCGGCCAGCACCTTCCCGCCGAACCGAGCCTGGCACGGATCAGCGGGCGCGAGTACCTCGTGCTGGCGCAACCGCTGAGCCAGCCGCGCGGTGGAAGTGCCGTGTATGCCGTGCTGGGCTATTCGATCGACAACGCGTTGCATCCGTTCCAGTCGGTGTGGAACGCGTGGCTCGCCTTGCTCCTTCTCGCACTGGTCGCCGGTTTGCTCGTGGCGTGGCTGGTCGCACGCGGCGTGTCACGCCCGGTCGAAGCGTTAGCCGAGTCCGCACGGCGTATCGCGGGCGGCGATTATCACGATGCGCCCGACGTGCGTCGTCGCGACGAGATCGGCGAGCTCGCCACGGCGTTTCGCACCATGGGCGATGCCGTGCGCGAACGCGAGCAGCGCATCCGTCACCAGGCGCTGCATGACGAGGTCACGGGCCTGCCCAATCGCGCCGCGGCCGAAGACGTGATCGATAGCGACCTTGCCGCCTCGTCGGGCCGGCAGGGGGCGTTGTTGATCGTCGGCGTGTCTCGCTTGCCCGATATCGTGAAGACCGTGGGCCACGCCCTGGCCGACCGGCTCATGCGTGATGCGGGTCAGCGGCTCTGCCATGCGGCCGGCCAGCAGTTCGTCGGCCGTGCCACCGATACCCAGTTCGCCGTGTGGTTGCGTGGCGCCGACCGCGCCGAGGCGATCGCCGCCGCCTTCCGCATGCTGGATGCGCTCGCCCAGCCTTACCAGGAAGCCGATGTCAGCATGGACATGGGCCCGGCGGTCGGTATCGCGCTGGCGCCTGGCCATGGCGAGCGTGCCGCCCCCTTGCTGCGGCACGCCGAGGTGGCGGAGTTCGCGGCGCTGCGCTCTACCCGTGGCGTCGATGTCTACGATCCCCAGTCCGATCCACACCGGCCGGAACGCCTTGCGCTGATGAGCGAATTGCGCGCTGCCATCGATGCCGACGCACTGGAACTCTGGTTCCAGCCGAAGCAGCGCCTCGACGATGGCCGGGTGGACTCGGCCGAAGCGCTGATCCGCTGGCACCGGCCCGGCCGCGGCATGGTGCCGCCGGAACTGTTCATCACCGTGGCCGAGGAGACCGGCAACATCGGCCGCGTGACCCGCTGGGTGTTGGCCCATGGCATTGCCCACGCCGCCGAGCTGGCCCACGCCGGTCGCCCCGTACGGGTGTCGCTGAACCTTAGCGCCCGCGATATCAGCGACCCGGGCTTGCCCGACCGGGTGGCCGAGCTCCTGCATGCGCACGGCGTGCCGCCCACGGCGATCGCGCTGGAAGTGACCGAGAGCGCGGTGATCGGCGAGCCCGAAGCCGCCCTTCAAGTCCTCCGCCGGCTCGCCGATATGGGTATTGAGATGGCGATCGACGACTTTGGCATCGGCCAGACCTCGTTCGCCTACCTGCGCCGCCTGCCCGTCCGCGAACTGAAGATCGACAAAATGTTTGTCCAGCCCCTAGCCACGGATCCCACCGACCGGACCATCGTGCGTTCGCTGGTGGAACTTGGCCATCGCCTGGGATACCAGGTGACGGCCGAAGGCGTGGAGGATGCCGAGAGCATGGCTTTCCTCGCTTCGGTGGGCTGCGATCACGCACAGGGATACCATGTGGGCCGCCCGATGGATTTTGCTTCCTTCGTGGCGCACCTGGGTGCGCCGGGCCCGGGTGGGGCGTGACGCGGCGGTTTCTGTTCGCGCTAGCCATCGCCGGTTGCCTTTCCTCCTTCGCCAACGCGCAGGAGGTAAAGGTGCATGCGTTCGCCGATGCCCGGCTGGTCGACGCGCCCGATGACACGACCTTTATCAACGGTGGCCCGGGCCGCACGCGCTACGGCAGCGATGCGCACGGCCTCCGTTTTGGCGCCGCCGGCGTGGTGGTCACCGCACAGCTGACGCCGTCGGTGTTCGCGCTGGCGGACGTGCAGGTCCAGCGTACCGACCGCAACGACTGGCAGGTGCCCGAGGCTTACCTTCGCTATCGGCCGATGTCGTTGAGCGCATGGCGCCTGTCGCTGAAGGGCGGTGTGTACTTCCTGCCGATCTCGCTGGAAAACGATGGCATCGGCTGGACCAGTCCGTGGACGATCACGCCCTCTGCCTTGAACAGCTGGGTGGGCGAGGAGATCCGCGGCATCGGTGCCGAGGTACGCGAAGAGTGGCGTGGCGAAACCGGTACCGCCACCTTCGGCGCCGGGCTGGTGCGACACAACGACGTGGCCGGCCAGGCGCTCGCGGCGCGCGGCTGGTCGCTCAGCGACGTCACGATGGGGGTGGGAGGACGTCTGCCTGAGCCCGACGACCAGGGTGGCCACGAGCGTTACGCGCCGTTCCAGTCCGTTGGCGGTCGCACGGGCTGGTATGCCGATGGTGGCTGGACCTCCCAGCGGGGGTTAAAGCTGCGCGTCCTGCGCTACGACAACCGCGGAGAGCCGACCGCATCGCGCGTGTACAACGGTGATGATCATCTCTATGCCTGGCGCACGCATTTCTGGTCCGTGGGTGCCGAGCTGGAAACCGGCCCGGTCACGTGGATCGCGCAGGACATGGATGGCGATACCGAGGCATGCCCGCCGATCCGCTGTTTCCGCTATCGCTTCCAGTCCGCTTTCCTGCTGGCCGGCTGGAACCGTGGGGCGTGGCGGCCGACGCTGCGCTACGAGACGTTCCGCATCTGGGCTAACGGTGAGCATGGTCACGCACTCACCGCGGCATTGAACTGGCGGCCGCTGGACTGGCTTCGGCTGAGCGCCGAGTGGCTGAGAGTGGACGCCACCCGCGCGGGGCGTTCGGATTTCGGGTTGGGCCCGCGCGAGCGGGGCAATCAGGTGCAGGTGCTGGCGCGGTTGTTGTACTGACCGCATAGCGTCTATCGTGGCCCAGCGGGCACCCGCCCGCGCCACATCGTTCAATCTTTGGGGCATCGCGTGGAGCTGGATATCTGGGAGCGCAAATACAACCTCGCGCTGGAGCGGATGGAGCGCGACGAGCGTGACTTCCGCGCCATCGAGGAAAGCCTGCGCCGGCTCGTCCTGCGCCTGTCCGCGCTGGCCCGCGGCCAGAGCGATGCGGCCGATCGCCTGCTCGATCAGTTGGGTGAAGGCTTGCGCCAGTCATGGACGCCGGAGCAGCTCGAGCCCCTGCTTGATGGCCTGGCGGAAGCCGTCGCTGCGCTGGAGCCGCGCGTCGAAGCGGGGGTCGCCACGGTCGTTCCGCCCGTCGAGGCCGAGGTGGCTCCCGCGGAACCCGTGCGCGCATCCGAGGATGCCGAAGCGATCGCGACCTTACGGGCCGACGTCGCCAAGCTGCAAAACCTGCTGGCGGAGGTCAGTGGGCGCCTGGGTGACATGACCCGCTATCTCGTCGCCGAGCTGGAAGATGCCAGCTCGGAGTCCGATCCTGGACGCGTGCTCAGCGACCAGGTAAGCGAGCAGATGCGCCTGCTCAGCGAACACACCCAGGAGGTGGGCGATGTCGCGGCATTGCGCGAACAGGTCACCGCGCGGTTGGCCGTGATCGACCAGCATTTTCGTGACTACCGCGTGCGCGAGGATGCCCGTTCGGCTTCGTACCGTGAGCGTGCCGAGCGCATGCGCGATCGCGTGGAAGAACTCGAAACCCAGGCCACTTCGCTGCAGGATTCCCTGCGCCGCGAACACGAACTCGCGCTCACCGATCCACTGACCGGCTTGCCCAACCGGCTCGCTTATGAGCAGCGCATGGCGGCATTGGAAACCGATGTGCGCGAGGGCAGGGCGCTGGCATGCATCGGTGCGTTCGACATCGATCACTTCAAGACGATCAACGATAGCTTCGGTCATGCCGCAGGCGATGCAGTGCTGCGGATTGTCGGCCACACCCTGGCGTCAACGCTCGACGGCCGGGCCTTCGTGGCTCGCTATGGCGGCGAGGAGTTCGCCGTGGTCTTCGCGGGTCTTGGCACCGATGCGGCGCTGGTGATCGCCCGCGAGCTTTGCGCCACCGTGGAGGGCCTGGCGTTCCATGCCAGCCAGAAGCGGGTGAAGGTCACGATGTCGGGCGGGTTGACCCGCTTCGGCGCCGAGGAACTTGCCGCTACGGCATTCGACCGCGCGGACCGTGCCCTTTATGCGGCCAAGCGGGCTGGGCGTAATACCTGCATCGTCCTGTAAGCAAAAAGGGTGCCCTAACACTTCGCACACGCGATTCGCGACATGATCGATACCGGATTCCTTCAATCCCCGGCGCCCCGGAAACGTCCAGACTCGGCGGCGCCGTCTTTTTTAGACACCCGCCGCCCCTAGCGTCCCCACGCCCCCTGGAGCCCGCCATGTCCGAATCCTCCGAGAAGCCCTCTGGCCCTGACTTCAGCCAGGGCGTGCCGCTGGCATCGGTGCCCGCCGACGGGGTGCTGGCAGGGCACGTAGGGGATGAGGTGGTGATCATCGCGCGTACCGCGCAAGGCTTCGCCGCGATTACGGGTACCTGCAGCCATTACGGTGGCGCGCTGGGCGAAGGCCTGCGTGTCGGCGACACCGTGCACTGTCCGCTGCACCACGCGTGTTTCGATCTGGCGACGGGTCGCGCCCTGCGTGCACCGGCGCTGGCGCCAGTGGATCGCTGGCGGGTGGACGAGCGGGACGGCAAAGTGTTCATCACCGAGAAATTACCGGCGTATGAGCCCGCCGAACCTACCGATACGCCTGATCGCAAAATCGTCATCATCGGGGGCGGAGCGGCAGGGTTCGCCGCCGCGCAGCGCCTGCGCGACCTCGGCTTCGATGGCTCGATCACGATGATCAGCGATGACGTCAACGCGCCCTACGATCGGCCGAACGTTTCCAAGGATTACCTGGCCGGTACCGCACAGCCTGAATGGATGCCGCTGAAGGACGATGCGTTCTACAAGGAAAACCGGATCGAGCTTCGGCTTGATGTCACCGTGGATCACGTCAACGCCGAGCACTGTACGGTGACATTGGATTCCGGCGAGCGCCTCGATTACGACACGCTGTTGCTATGCACGGGCGCCGAGCCTATCCGCCCTGAGGGTCCCGGCTTCGATGATCCGAACGTCTTCACCGTGCGTACGATGGAGGATGCGCAGTCGATCATCGCCGCGCTCGAAGCCCGTGGTCCCGTCGCGGTGCTGGGCAGCAGCTTCATCGGTATGGAGGTCGCTGCATCGTTGCGCGAGCGGAAGGTCGAGGTGCACGTCATTGGGCCGGATGCGGTTCCGTTGAAGCGCGTTCTGGGCGATGAACTCGGCGCGATGATCCGCCAGCTGCACGAAGCGCACGGTGTCACCTTTCACCTTGGCAAGAAGGCGACAGGTTACGTGAATGGCGAAGTGACGCTCGATGATGGAAGCACCGTGAAGGCGTCGAAGGTCATCCTGGGCCTTGGTGTGCGTCCACGGATTTCGCTGGCGGAGGCAGCTGGCCTTGATATGGATGGGGGTGTACTGGTCGACGCCACCATGCGTACGTCCAACGAAGATATCTATGCGGCTGGCGACATCGCCCGTTTCCCCGGCCTGGACGATTCGCGTCAGCGTGTTGAACATTGGGTCGTCGCCGAACGCCATGGCCAGGTCGCCGCCGCCGCGATGCTCGGCTTCGACGAGATCTACAACGAAGCGCCGTTCTTCTGGAGCATGCATTACGACACCAGCATCCGTTACGTCGGCCATGCGATGGAATGGGACGAGATCGAAGTCCTCGGCTCCATCGCCGACAAGGATGCCGAAGTCCGCTACAAGAAAAACGGCCGCGAACTCGCCGTAGCCACCCTAAACCGCGACAAGGCATCGCTTGAAGCCGCCGAGCGCCTCGCTAACGCCTGACTCGCCCGTGGGCGCACCCTGTGCGCGATAGCTTCACGAGGCACCGCATGACGATGCGACCTGGCATCGCGCGCAAGCGCGCTCCTACACAAGAGCTGCGCAGGTTTTGTAGGAGCGCGCTTGCGCGCGATAGCCAACGAAGCGAAGACGCGTGGCGTGATCAGATCGAGCGAACGCGGAAGTTCCGTCCCTTGATCTTCCCCTCGCGCAGACGATTGAGCGCCTTGTTGGCAAGGTCGCGCTTGATCGCGACATAAGCCCGCGTCGCATACACATCGATCTTGCCGATGTCGTTCGCATTGAGGCCAGCGTCGCCCGTTAGGGCACCAAGAATGTCACCCGGACGTAGCTTGTCCTTGCGGCCAGCGTCGATCACCAGGGTCTTCATCGGCGCGAGGTTCAGCACCTTTCGGCCATCGCCCGGTTTGGCGGGGTAGCGCGGGAAGGGCTTGCCCATGCGTTCTTCGATCGCGCGGACCTTGTTGAGCTCGCGTGAGCTGGCCAGGGTGATGGCGAGGCCGCTGGCGCCTGCGCGGCCGGTACGGCCACTGCGGTGGGTGTGGGTGTCGGGGTCGTGGGCGACGTCGTAGCTGACCACCAGCGGGAGATCGGCGATGTCGAGGCCGCGGGCGGCGACGTCGGTGGCGACGAGGACGTTGCAGCTACGGTTGGCGAAACGTACGAGGGCTTCGTCGCGATCGCGCTGTTCGAGGTCGCCGTGCAGGGCTAGCGAACTGAAGCCGAGCTGGTCGAGCGCGGCGGCGAGTTCGTCGGTGTCTTTGCGCATGTTGCAGAACACCAGGGTCGATTCCGGCTTCTCGTGGTTGAGGATCCGCGCGAGTACGTCGGTCTTCAGCGCCGGCTCCACTTCGACCAGGCGTTGTTCGATCGTGCTTTCCGTATGCGGTTCGTCGATAGTGACGATGACCGGATCCTTCTGCACGCGGCCGCTCACCGCGCGGATCTCATCGGGGTATGTGGCCGAGAACAGCAGGGTCTGGTGGTGCTTTGAGATGCGCTTGATGATGTCGTCGATGGCTTCTTCAAAGCCCATGTCGAGCATGCGATCGGCTTCATCGAGCACGAACGTGTTGATGCCCCCGCCGTGCAGGCTGCCGCGCTTCAGGTGTTCCTGCACGCGGCCGGGCGTGCCGACCACGATATGCGGATCATGTTCCAGCGACGCGAGCTGCGGGCCGAGCGGCATGCCGCCGCACAGGGTCAGCAGCTTCACGTTGGGAATGTTCACCGCGAGCCGGCGGATCGACTTGGCGACCTGATCTGCCAGCTCGCGGGTGGGGCAGAGCACCAGTGCCTGCAGGCGGATCTCCGAGGGGTCCAGACGCTGCAGCAGGCCCAGGCCGAAGGCGGCGGTCTTGCCGCTGCCGGTGCGGGCCTCGGCCATCACATCGCGGCCGGCCAGGATCGGCGGCAGGCTTTCGTGCTGCACCGGGGTCATCTCGGTGTAGCCGATGGTATCGATGGCCGCGAGGAGCGCGGGCGAGAGGGGGAGCTGGGAGAAGGTGTTCATGCGGGGGATTTTCGCATGAAAGGGTGGGGTGGCCTCGGATCGCGCGCAAGCGCGCTCCTACAAGGGCCGGTTAGTGGGTCGGGTTGGTGGCCTGGATGGTGGCGTGGGAGGCCTGGTCCAGGTGGGCGTAGGCCAGGCTTGCCAGGTATAGGCCGATGGCGGCCGCGGTGTACCAGAGGTAGCGACGGACTTTGGCGGAGAGGCGGCGCTGGCGGCGCGGCGTGCTGTGCTCGGCGTGGGCCCGTTCGGTGCGGGCGCGCCGGAAGCGGCCCACGCGCGGGTGCCCGACGGCTGGGCGATCCGTGTCCTGCGCTGTCTCGCGCTGCAAATCCATGTGTTGTCCCCTGTAGTCCACGGTGGCGCGGACACGGCGAATCCTAGGTGGCCGGAAGGCGCCGCGCCAGTGCCCTGAAGGTCATAGGGCTCGTCGCGGGCCGCTTGCGCGACGAATCTGTGAAATGAAGCCTCGGCCGAGCTCAGGCTTCGTACAATGCCCCCGTTCGCCACCGACCGGCGACAAGGAGAAACGCGTGAGGAAGTGGAAGGCTGGGCTCGGGTTGGCGCTGGTAGTGATCGCGCCGTGGGCATATGGCGCGGGATTCAACTGCGCGAGGGCAAGTACCGGGGTGGAGAAGGCTATCTGCGCTTCGCCGAAGGTCTCCGTGCTGGACGGGCAGCTCGGTGATGCCTTCAAGGCGGCGCTCAAGAGCCACCCCGACCAGGGCGATGCGTTGAAGCTCGACCAGCGCCACTGGCTGGCATCACGCGACGAGACGCTCGCTGCTTACCCATCGGTGAAAGAGGCAGAAGGGAGCGTCACCGCGCTTTATATGGCACGTATCGCCTTCCTCAAAGGCCTCGACACGAAGCCGTGGCCGCAGCCGCTCGACGCGCTGCGCCCCGCCTTGGCGAAACTGCCTGCGACCGACGCGACGATCCCCGCGGACCTCGCGAAGATCGGTATCGACATGGCGCTGGCCGAGGATGTGAATCTTGAAACGGCAGCTGCCTTCCCCTGGCAGCCGGATGCGGCCGTTAAAGAAGCGCTGAAAGATCTGGGCGCCTCCACGGGGTACCGCAAGCTGGCCGGCTCGCCGATCAGCTCGGTGTGGTCGGTCGGGGGTACCGCGCATTGCTGGACCGAGGCGCCGTTCCACATCCAGGGCAAGCAAGCCCTCGCCGTCGATGCACCGTCGGTGTGGGGCGAGGGCGATTGCATGACCGGCCACGGCATCGCGCGCATCGCCGCCCATTTCGTGGCCTACGTGGTGGGCGATGGCTCGGCGGACGAAGTGAGCCTGGATACCTCGGTGTGGAACGGCAAGGCCTTCGATAGGGGCCAGCGGCTGGTCCTGCGTTTCGACCATGGGCTGACGGCCGAAGCCAGTGCCTGTGCCCCCGGCAAGGCGGCTTGCGATGACTTTGCAACCACAGCGATGAGCGTGGCGATGCTCTATGACCGCAGCCCACAAAAAGGTGCGCTGGACCATGCGTTTAACACCTACGACAAGGCCGTTTATGCCGCCGTGCTGAAAGCCGCGCACGCAGCAGGCGGCCCGTTGGAAAAGGACGGCCAACCACCCGAACTCCCGCTGTTGGAAGCCAACGGCAAGATGACCGGATTCAGTAGTGACGCGAACGTCTTCCCGCTGGTTTTCCGCGGCGAGACCCTGCTTGGCCTGATCGATCATGGCCATGTCGGCTGGCGGGTGAACAACGACTGGATGGTCGCCGCGTGGCGCCTGAAGGATGGCAAGGCCGAACCGGTCGCCGCGGCGTACTTCGCCGTCCACCGTGGCAAACTGCTGCTGGCGTCGCCGGTCCCGGCGCCGCCAGCCGAGAGCCACTGAGACAACGCGCGCCATGCACACCTTCAGCACCACCATGTCGAACTCCGTGCGCTGGATCGGGATCTTTACGGTCGTGATCGTGGTTATCGCCGTCGCTTTCGTGATGGACCGCGACGGTCCGGCCACGATGGGCGTGCCGCTCGCCGGCATCCTCACCCTGGCTCTCGCGCTGACGTACGGGATCTCCCCGTTGCGCTATGAAATGGGTGGCGGCCGTCTGGTGATCCGTCGCCAGGTCGGTCGGACGACCGTGGAGTTGCGCGGGGCGATCATCCGGGCGGACAGCGAGGCCTTCAAGGGCATGATCCGCGTCTTCGGCAACGGCGGCTTCTTCGCCTTCGATGGGCTGTTCTATTCGCGCCACCTGGGCATGGTCAAGGTCGCGGCGCGCCATCGCGACCACGGCGTGGTCATCCAGCCGCCGGGCGGCCGCAAGCTGGTGGTCTCGCCCGACGATCCGCAGGCCTTCATCGCCGCCGCGGTGGGTGAGGGCGCCGTGCTCTCGAATTGAGTGGGGCGAGGTGACAAGAACTTGCGGGGTGGTGGTATATACGAAATATCCCCACCGGCAGGAGCCGACACCATGGCACGTGCATCACGGATGTTCCGCCTCATCGCGGGCGCGCTCGCGCTTGGCACCTTCGCCAGCGCGTCGCTCGCCACCGAAACCCAGGGCTGGGACCAGTCACGTGGGGTCTACGTCTTGCCCGACGCGCACGGTGCGCTGCTCGGCCTCGTCGCGTATGTGGATCGCCCGACGCACCGGGTCTCGTATGGCTTCCGCGAACTACCGCAGCGTTCCAACTGCGCCGCCGGCTCGATCGGCCGCAGCGCAACTTTCGATATCGAAGGCCAGCGTCTGAATTTCCGCCGCGAGTGCATCAATGGCACCTTTACCTTCGTGCCGCGCAGCACACCGACGCGCCGCGCGTTCGAAAGCCTGCTCGCGACGCACCCGGTGCTGCACATGCGTGGGCCATCGTTCTTTCAGTTCACCTATGACCTCGCCAGCCTGCCCGCCGTACACCAGGCGCTGAACGTCACCCTGGCCAGCCGCACCCGGCGCTAATGCTTCTGTAGGAGCGCGCTTGCGCGCGATGGGGCGTAAGGCAAGCTCCCATCGCGCGCAAGCGCGCTCTACAGGTGAGGTCAGGAATACACTCAGGCGGTGCGCTTGCGGCGGATAGCGTAGGCGATGCCGAGGATCGCGAACCAGACCGGGCTGGCGATCAGTGCCTGGCGGGTGTCGGGCTGGAGTGTGAGCAGCACCAGCACGAAGGCGAAGAAGGCCAGGCACACCCAGCACATGATCACGCCGCCGGGCATCTTGTACGACGATACCGCGTGCAGCTCCGGACGCTTCTTCCGGTAGGCCATGTACGAGCACAGGATCAGCGACCACACGAACATGAAGAGGATCGCTGAGAGCGTGGTGACCAGGGTGAAGGCGGTCACCAGGTTCGGCACGACATACACGAGCATCGCGCCGGCCAGCAGGCACAGGCAGGAAAACAGCAGGCCGCGTGAAGGTACGGCCGCCTTCGACAGGCGTTTGAACGCCGATGGCGCGTGGTCTTCCTCGGCCAGGCCGTAAAGCATGCGGCTGGTCGAGAAGATGCCGCTGTTCGCGGACGAGGTCGCCGAGGTCAGCACCACGAAGTTGATCAGGCTCGCTGCGGCCGGGATGCCGGCCAGCACGAACAGTTCCACGAACGGGCTCTTGCCCGGCAGCACCTGGCGCCACGGCGTCACCGACATGATCACAACCAGTGCCAGCACGTAGAAAATGATGATGCGCACCGGGATCGAATTGATCGCCTTGGGCAGGTTGCGTTCCGGATCGGCGGTTTCCGCCGCCGTGGTACCGACCAGTTCGATGCCGACGAAGGCGAACACCGCGATCTGGAATCCGGCGAAGAACCCACCCACCCCCATCGGGAACATCCCGCCATCGTTCCACAGGTTGGCAAGCGAGGCCACGTGCCCATCCGGGGAACGGAATGCCCAGGCCACCATGCCGAAACCGGTGACGACCAGCGCGCAGATCGCGATGATCTTGATCAGTGCGAACCAGAACTCAAGCTCACCAAACAGGCGCACCGTGGTCAGGTTCAGCGCGAGCAACAGCAGCACGCAAAGCACCGCGGGAATCCAGGGTGCGAGTGTCGGGAGCCAGAACTGCGCGTAGTTCGCGATCGCGATCACATCCGCGATCGCGGTGATGATCCAGCAGAACCAGTACGTCCAGCCACAGAAGAAGCCTGCCCACGGCCCGAGCAGGTCGGTCGAGAAATCAATGAAGGATTTGTAGTCCAGGTTCGACAGCAGCAGTTCGCCCATCGCGCGCATCACGAAGAACAGCATCACGCCGATGATCAGGTACACGAACAAGATCGACGGCCCAGCCAGGCTGATCGTCTTCCCCGAGCCCATGAACAGCCCGGTCCCGATGGCGCCGCCGATCGCAATGAGCTGCAGGTGGCGGTTGGACAGGCTGCGCCTGAGGTGGTCGGGAGTGGATTCCTGCGGATGGTTCATCGGCGGCTCGGGATGGGACGGAAGGCAGCACCATAGTCGCGTTGGGGCCATTCCAGCAAACCAGCAGCCAACACAGCCGCCTGGCTGATCCGCTGCAGGAGCGCGCTTGCGCGCGATCGGGTCTTGCGACGAGCACCCATCGCGCGCAAGCGCGCTCCTACATGAGCCGGTCAGGGGTTGCAGGTGGCGGCCGCGGACACCGGCCGGACACTTGTTTACCGCCTGCGGTCGACCGGTACTAACGGACTAGTGGCCTTCCAGGGGCGCGTTCCGCCTGTACTATCCCGTTCGTCGACTTCCTACGTTCGTGCTACGCCATATAAGCGCCCATGGAGACCACCATGATCGACCCCGCACGGCGGCAGCTGATCGAGATCTACCTTGCCGCGTACAACCATTTCGATATCCCGGCCATGCTGGCCGCGCTCACCGACGAAGTACGCTTCGAGCATCACCAGGACGGTGAGTTGAGCATCGCCACCCAGGGAAAGGTCGAACTGAAGAAGCTTGCACGGGTCGGCGCCCAGTTGTTTGCCGCGCGCGAGCAAAAAGTGGTGTCGCTTGAAGAGCGCGGCGAAGACGTCATCGCGACCATCGATTTCCATGGCGAGATCGCCGAAGACATTCCCGAAGGCCCACGTGCGGGCACCATCATAGAGATGCAGGGCACCACCGAGTTTGGTTTCGCGGACGGCAAGATCAGCAAGGTGATCGACCGCGCGTAGTACCTCAGCTCGCCAGGCGTTCAACCGCGGCGAGCAGGCTCTTTCGATCGTACGGTTTGGCCAGGTACTCCATGCGCGACGACAACCAGTCGTGCTGCTCACGCATCTCGCCCGAAGCGACCAGTACACGCATGCCGGCGGCGTGGCGGGTTGCGAGTTCCTGTCCCGACAACGAACCCGGCATGCGCACGTCCGTGAACAGGATGTCCGCGGTACCGCCTTCTTCCAGCCAGCGTTCAGCTGCGTCCCCATTGGGCGCGGTGTGCACCGTATGCCCCTCGCCTTCGAGGATCATGGCGGAAATTTCGCGGATGGCATCGTCATCTTCGACAAGGAGGACGACCAGGGGGCGTGTGGGCATGGCTCAGGTTTCGCAGGAAATCGACGACGCAAATAGCGTGGGTGGCGTGAAGGAACCGTCAACGCAAATGCGTGGATACACACTATTCCATTACATGAGTGTGCGCCGCATCATAGCGTTTTCAAGGGGGTTCCCGATGGCGCGGCGCGAAACCCTGCTGGTTGTGGATGACAACGAACCTGCTCGGTATGCGTTGCGGCATACGCTCGAACACGCGGGCTTCAAGGTGCTGGAAGCAGGCACGGGCACGGAGGGTCTGCAACTGCTGGCCAGCCAGGACATCGATGCGCTGGTGCTCGACGTGAACCTGCCGGACATGAGCGGCTTCGATATCGTTCGCGGCCTGCGCGAGGATGCGGATACGCAGCTGCTTCCGGTGGTGCATGTCTCGGCCGCGACGATCGACACCACCGACGTGATCGCCGGCCTGGATAACGGCGCGGATGCCTATCTCCCGTACCCGGTCGACCCCGGCGTGCTGCTCGCGACTATTCGCACCTTGCTGCGTGTGCGTGACACGGAGCGCGCCCTGCGCGAATCCGAAGCGCGTGTCCGCGAAATCTTCACGACGATCGGTGCGCCCATGGCGGTCGTCGATGGCGAGCTACGCGTGCTGGAGAGCAACGAGGCCTTCACGCGGCTGGTGGATTCGGGGGCGGAAGGGAGATCACTCACCGCATGGTTCGAACCGGGCCAGTCCTCGGTGATCGAGGCGATGCGCGTGGCCCTGGGCGGCACGCATCGCTGGCGCGGCGTGCTCTGTATGCGCGTGGGCGGTGGTGTGCGCGAAACCGAGTGGCGTATCACCCCCTACCGCGATGGTGCCGGCCTGGTTTTTGTCGACGATGTGACCGAACAGCGTCGGCGCGAGCGTGACCAGCTCGAACAGATCGACACGGCGACGTCCCAGCTCGCGGTAGAGATCGCCGAGCGCGAACGCACCGAGTCGCAGCTGCTTCAGGCGCAGAAGATGGATGCGCTTGGCAAACTCACCGGTGGTATCGCGCACGACTTCAATAATCTGCTCACCAGCATCATCACCGGCATCGACCTGATCAACCGCCAGGTGGAAGCAGGCCAGCCAGAAGGCGTGCAGCGCTTCGCCGATGCTGTGCTAGGTTCAGCCCGCCGCGCCGCGTCGCTGACCCACCGTTTGCTGGCCTTCGCGCGCCAGCAGCCATTGGATGCCAGGGCCACGGATGTGAACGAGCGCGTTCGCTCGGTCGAAGAAATGTCGCGACGTGTGCTAGGCGAAGCCGTGGACCTGAAGGCCAACCTCGCCTACGGCCGGATGGTCGCCAGCGTGGATGGTAACCAGCTCGACAATGCCGTGTTGAACCTGGTCATCAACGCGCGCGATGCGATGCCATCGGGTGGCACGATCACGCTTTCGACCCGGCTGGAGTCGATCGTCGACGGCGATGACCTGCCGCCGGGGGTCTTCGTGGTCCTCACCGTGTCCGATACCGGCACCGGTATCGAGCTCAGTCTGCTCGAGAAGGTCTTCGAGCCGTTCTTTACGACCAAACCGCTTGGCAAGGGGACGGGCCTGGGCCTTTCGATGATCTACGGCTTCGCCCGCCAGTCCGGTGGGGGAGTACGGATCGATAGTGAAGTCGGCAAAGGCACCGATGTGTCGCTGTGGCTCCCGGTCGACGAAGGCGAGATCGAGCCGGTGAAGGCACGCCCGGCCCGGCTCGAGAAAGGCAACGGCGAGCGCGTACTGATCGTCGAGGACACCGATTCGCTACGCGAACTCACCTGCGCCGCCCTGCAGCACGGAGGCTACCACTGCATCGCTACGGGTAGCATCGACGAGGCCCTGCGCCTGTTGCGCGGGGACGAATCGATCGACCTGCTGCTCACCGACGTCGGCATGCCGGAGATGGACGGGCGCGAGCTGGCGAAGATCGCACGGGCATGGCGGCCGACGTTGCCCGTGCTGTTCATGACGGGCTACGCCGAAAACGCCGTGAACCCAGCCCGTTTCCTCGCCCCCGGCATGGAATTGCTGTTGAAGCCGTTCGAGGTGGATACCCTGCTGGAGCGTGTCCGCGGCATCCTCGGATAGCCCCCGGGGCTATCCGAAATTGCCGATATCCCAAAGTGACGCAACCACTTATGATGCTTGCACAACGACGACAGGCGTTTTGCAGGGGAACGGGATGTCGGAAGGTACACGGGGCGGCGCGCTTGGCGACCATCGGTTTGTCGCCGAGATGGATGCGCTGCAGAAATTCGGCCGGCTGGAAAAAGATGCGCAGCTGGGCGACGCGCAGGCGCAGTTTCGCGTCGGCGTCATGTATTTCGAGGGCGAGCACGTGGCACGGGACCGTACTCGTTCCGCCCACTGGATGCGCCGTGCCGCCGAGCAAGGTCACCTCGACGGTCAGTTCCGCCTGGCCATGCAGTATGCCGAAGGCCATGGCGTGCTTCGCGACACCGCCGAGGCGGCCGAATGGCTGCGCCGTGCCGGCGCTGCCGGGCATGCCGAGGCACAGTGCGCGCTGGGTACCGCTTTCGCCCGTGGCCACGGGGTAGCTGCCGATCGCCAGCAGGCGCTGCACTGGTGGGGATTGGCCGCCGACCAGGGCCATGCCCAGGCCTGCGTGAACCTCGGGGTCTCACATTACTTTGGCCGCGGTGTGCCCCGCGACGCCGAGCTCGCCTTCGCTTTTTACAGCAAGGCGATCGAGCGCGGCGATCCCACGAGCCGGGGTTACGCCGATGCGCTGTGCAGCGTTGCGCACATGTATGTGGATGGCGTGGGGGTTCCCCGTGACCCGGCGATGGGGGCGTACCACTATCGCCGCGCCGCCGAGCTGGGCAACACCATCGCCCAGTTCACCCTGGGCAAGATGTACCTGGAGGCCAGTGGTCTGGCCGCCGATCGTGAGCAGGCCCGCCACTGGTTTCGCCAGGCGGCGGATCAGGGCGACAGCGAAGCGAAACAGCGGCTGGCGGAACTCGATGCGGAGGGCGACGAGCCCGCCACCGTGTCCGCTCGCCAGGCGGCCAGTGGCCCACAGGACGCAGCGGGCCAGTACCAGTTGGGCATGCGCCTGGCCACGGGCGACGGGGTGGCCCGAAACGATCCGGATGCCGCGCGCTGGCTGGCGCTGGCCGCGGAAAAAGGCCACCCCCAGGCACAGCACGCGCTGGCCCGGATGATCGATGGCGGCCGCGGCGTTCAGCGCAACATCGAAGAAGTCCTCCGCCTGCTGCGGATGGCCGCGGGGCAGGGCTTGCCCGATGCCCAGTACGAGCTGGGCCTGCTGCATGACCAGGGGGGTGGGGTGCCGCAAAACACGGCCATCGCCCGCGCCTGGTACCGCAAAGCTGCATCCCGCGGGCACCTCAAGGCTCTGAAAAAACTCGAAAAACGCGCATGGTGGCGGCTCTGGTAACCCTGTAGGAGCGCGCTTGCGCGCGATGGGTGGTGCCGCACGCCGATCGCGCGCAAGCACGCTCCTACAGGTCGCAGGTTCCTGCGATCATGACTTCCGGCGCTATCTAATTCCCCCGCGTGGCTGGACCATCGCCAGGTCCACCATCAGGGGTTCCCCATGCGTAAAACACTTGTCAGCGCGATCGCTCTTGCGCTCGCCGGCTTCGCCACCGTCGCTGCCGCAGCCGACGCGCCCACCCAGCTTCCGCGCACGGTGCGCCCGTCGCATTACGACGTCTCGGTCGTGCCGCACGCCGACAAGCTCACCTTCGATGGCAAGATTGCCATCGACGTCGAGGTGCTCGAGCCCACGGCGACGATCACCCTGAACGCGATCGACATGACCTTCGCCAACGTGAAGCTCGCTGCCGCGAAGGGCAAGTCCGCGTTTGGCACGCCGAAGGTTTCCGTCGATGCGGAACACCAGACCGCTACCTTCACCTTCGCCAAGCCGCTGCCCACGGGTGCCTATCGCCTGTCGATGGACTACACCGGCAAGATCGGTACGCAGGCCAACGGCCTGTTCGCCATCGATTACGACACCAAGGCCTCGGGCAAGAAGCGCGCGCTGTACACGCAGTTCGAGAATTCCGACGCACGCCGTTTTATCCCGTCGTGGGATGAGCCGAACTACAAGGCGACGTTCACGCTCGATGCCACCGTGCCCGCCGATGACATGGCCGTGAGCAACATGCCGGCCGCATCGAAGAAGGATCTCGGCAATGGCCTGGTGAAGTGGAGCTTCGGCCAGTCGCCGAAGATGTCGACCTATCTCGTGTTCTTCGGTGCGGGTGAGTTCGATCGCATCACCACCAAGAGCGAAGGTGTCGAGATCGGCGTCATCACGCAGAAGGGGCTGACCTCGCAGGCGCAGTTCACGCTGGACTCCGGCAAGGCCGTGCTGCAGGAATACAACGCGTATTTCGGCGTGCCGTACCCGTTGCCCAAGCTCGACAACATCGCCAGCCCGGGCCAGAGCCAGTTCTTCGCGGCCATGGAAAACTGGGGTGCGATCTACACCTTTGAATACGCGCTGCTGCTCGATCCGAGCATCTCCACGCAGGCCGACAAGCAGGAAGTGTTCAACACCGCCGCGCACGAAATGGCGCACCAATGGTTCGGTGACCTGGTCACCATGCGCTGGTGGGATGACCTTTGGTTGAACGAAGGCTTCGCCTCCTGGCTCGCCTCGCGGACCACCGAGCGCCTGCATCCGGAATGGCACACCAACCTCGATGCGGTAGACATCCGTGACAGCGCGATGAGCCGTGATGCGGTCGCCACCACCCACCCCGTCGTGCAGCACGTCGAGACGGTTGAGCAGGCCAGCCAGGCGTTCGATGCGATCACGTATGCCAAGGGCGAATCCGTGATTCGCATGCTCGAGGCCTATGTGGGCCCGGATGCATGGCGCAAGGGCGTGCAGGCTTATATCAAGGCACACGCTTACGGCAACACGGTATCGGATGACCTGTGGAAGGAGATCGAGACCGCCGCCGGCAAGCCCGTGACCCAGATCGCCCACGACTTCACCCTGCAGCCGGGTATTCCGCTGGTCAAGGTGGAATCGGTGTCCTGCGCCAATGGCTCGACGACGCTGACGCTTTCGCAGGGCGAGTTCACCCGTGATCGCCCGGACAAGAAGCCGCTGGGCTGGCATGTGCCGGTGATCGCGAAGACCGTCGGTGGTGCCGCGGCGTCCATCTTGCTCGACGGCAAGGGCACGCTCACCGTGGCCGGTTGCGGCCCGGTCGTGGTCAACGCGGGCCAGACCGGCTACTACCGCACGCTGTACGCACCGGCGCAGATGAAGCAGTTGCAGGGCGCATTCACCAAGCTCGAGCCTATCGACCAGCTCGGCCTGATGGGCGATACCTGGGCGCAGGGCATGGTGGGCTTGCAGCCGACCTCCGATGTGCTTGACCTGATCAAGGTCGCTCCGCTGGATGCCACGCCGCAGCTGTGGGAAGAGATCGCCGGTGACCTGGGCAGCCTCGATTCGTACTACCAGGGCGACGCCAAGCGCCAGGCGGCTTTCCGCAAGTACGCGATCGGCCGCCTCTCGCCGAAGCTCGATCAGATCGGCTGGGAAGCGAAGCAGGGCGAGGAAGCGCCCGTGGCGATCCTGCGTTCCACCCTCATCGGTACGCTCGGCTTCCTTGGCGACGCCAAGGTCGTGGCCGAAGCGCGCGATCGCTTCGCCAAGGACACCATGCCGGCCGAACTGCGCAAGGTGATCCTGGGCGTGGTCGCGACGAACGCCGATGCAGCCACCTGGGACAAGTTGCATGAGCAGGCCAAGGCGGAGAAGACCCCGCTGGTGAAGGATCGCCTGTACGGCATGCTTTCGGCAGCTCGCGATGAAGCACTGGCGAAGCGTGCGCTGGACCTGTCGCTGACCGGCGAGCCCGGTGAGACCAACAGCGCCTCACTGATCCGCGGTGTGTCGCGCCTGCACCCGGAGCTGGCGTTCGATTTTGCCGTGGCGCACAAGGACAAGATCGACGCGTTCGTCGATTCGACCTCCGCCGCGCGTTACTACCCGACCCTGGCCAGCAGCTCGCTCCAGGCCGGCACGATCGACAAGGTGAAGGCTTTCTCGGCCAAGTACATCGCCGAAGGCTCGCGTCGCGATGCCGAAACCGCGGTGACCACGATCCAGTACCGCATGATGGTGCGCGACCAGCGCCTGCCAGCCGTGGATGCATGGATCAAGAAGAACGGCTGATGCGCTAAGGTGGGGTCCCAACCCCCTGTAGGAGCGCGCTTGCGCGCGATGGGTCTTGCCGCGCCCCCCCCATCGCGCGCAAGCGTGCTCCTACATGCCAGGCGAACCATGCGTAGAGCTCTGATACTTTCCCTTGCGGCGCTTGCCGCACTACCCGCCTTCGCGAAGGATTCCACGCCCGTGCGTGGCTACACGGTAGTGCACCGCTACCCGCACGACCCGAAGGCCTTCACCGAAGGCCTTTTCTACGAGGGTGGTTACCTCTACGAAAGCACCGGCGAATACGAAGGCGCCGGCGTGCGTAAGGTAGAACTGGAAACCGGCAAGGTCGTCCAGCAACGCGATGTCCCGCAGGGGTATTTCGGCGAGGGCATCATCTTCGCCGGTCCCTACCTGCTGCAGCTCACCTGGCAGCAGGGTGTGGGCTTTCTTTACGACCGTACGTCGTGGGAACTGAAAGGCACCGTACGTTACAGCGGCGAGGGCTGGGCGCTGACGCGCGATGCCACGCACCTGTACATGAGCGATGGCACGCCGGTGATCCGGGTGCTCGACCCCGACACGTTCAGCCAGACCGGGAGCATTACCGTGACCGCCGATGGCGTGCCGGTGCAGCAGGTCAACGAGCTGGAATGGGTGAAGGGGGTGATCTATGCCAATGTGTGGCAGACCAGCCGCATCGCAAGGATCGATCCGAAAACCGGCCACGTCATCGACTGGATCGACCTCGCGCCACTGGTGAAGCAACAACACGTCGGCAACGACCCCGACGCCGTGCTCAACGGCATCGCCTACGATGCCAAGACCGATCGCCTGTTCATCACCGGCAAACGCTGGTCCAGCCTCTACGAGATCAAGATCAAGCCGTGATCTTGTAGGAGCGCGCTTGCGCGCGATGGGTGCTCGCGGCAACCCCGATCGCGCACAAGCGCGCCCCTACAGTGTCCTTTCGTCGTGGATCAGAATCGCTCGAGCACGCCGGCGATGGTCGCCGTCATGAAGGTAGCGATGGAACCGCCGAGCACGGCGCGCAGGCCGAGGCGGGCGAGGTCCGCGCGACGGTTCGGGGCGAGGCCACCGATGCCGCCGATCTGGATGGCGATGGACGAGAAGTTGGCGAAACCACACAGCGCGTAGGTCGCGATCAGGCGGCTTTCCGGCATCAGGTCAGGCAGGTGCTTTGCGAGGTCGGCATAGGCAACGAACTCGTTGATGACGACCTTCTCGCCAATGAAGCTGCCGACCATGGTGGCATCGTGCCAGGGCACGCCGATCAGCCAGGCCACCGGGGCGAGTACCCAGCCGAAAATGGTCTCGAGGCTGAAGGTGACCGTGTGGCCGGCATTCGCGGTGAGATAGGCGTTGATGCTGTGGTCGCCGCCAAGCGTGCCGATCCACTGCACCGGGCCGTTGATGAGGGCGATGAGGGCGATGAAAGCGAGCAGCATGGCGCCGACGTTCAGGGCCAGTTTCAGGCCATCGCCGGCGCCGGTGGCGGCGGCATCGATGACGTTAGCGGTGGTCTTCTCGACTTCGATCTGCACCGTGCCGCGGGTCAGCGGCTCCTGGGTTTCCGGGACGAGGATCTTGGCCAACACCATGGTGGCCGGAGCCGCCATGACCGAAGCGGTGAGCAGGTGCTTCGCGTAGAACATGCGCGAGGCCGGGTCATCGCCACCCAGCATGGCCACGTAGGCAGCCATCACCGAGCCGGCGATATGCGCCATGCCGCCGATCATGACGGTCATGAGCTCGGCCTGGGTCATCCGCTCGAGGTACGGCTTGATGGTGAGCGGTGCTTCGGTCTGTCCGATGAACACACTCGCGCAAACGCTCGTGGTTTCCGCACCCGAGACGCGCATGACCTTGGTGATCACCCAGGCCATGCCCTTCACGATCTGCTGCATCACGCCGAGGTGGTACAGCACACCGGTGAGGGAGGCAAAGAAGATGATGGTGGGCAGCACCTTCACGGCGAAGATGACACCGAACTTGTTGGTATCGAGCAGGCTGCCAAAGATGAAGCGCGAACCCACTTCGACGTAGTCGAGCAGGCGCACGAAGCCGGTCGCGATCGCGTCGAACACATCGCGGCCCAGGGGCACCTTCAACACGATAGCGGCGAACGCGATCTGCAGGGTGATGCCGGTGGCGACGAGCTTCCAGTCGACCGAGCGCTTGTTATTGGAGAAGCAGAACGCGATGCCCACGAGCATCGCCAAACCGAACAGGCCAAACAGAACGTGGCCCAGCAGATCCAGCATCGTGACGTACCCCTTGGAAGCCCGGGGGTAGCCCCGTGACCGCTTAAAAAACGGGAGGTTACGGGACGGGGCGCCCCGGGGCAAGGCGCAGCGCGAAAAAGGCGTGAAGGCGGTGACCAGCACCGTTGTAGGAGCGCGCTTGCGCGCGATGGGGCTTGTCGCGGGGGGCATCGCGCGCAAGCGCGCTCCTACGACGGCGTGGGGTAGGTGAATCGGCCTCCCCCGAGGGTGCGCGCACGGGCGCACTGCTCCATAATCCAGCCATGTCGCATGTATTCCTGACCATTGCCGTCGTCCAGCTGGTAGCCCTTGTGACGCCCGGCCCCGACTTCTTCTTTGTCAGCCAGCTGGCGGCCAGCCGCTCGCGCCGCGAAGCCATCGCCGGTGTGGTCGGTATCGCCCTGGGCGTAGCGGTCTGGGCGGCCCTGGCCTTGCTGGGCCTGCAGCTGCTGCTGCACCGGCTGGCCTGGCTGGAACGGGGTATCGCCATCGCTGGCGGCGCTTACCTGTGCTGGATGGGCATCCAGATGCTCCGTGCCTCGTGGAAGGCTAAGCCGGATGCGGCCGTGCCCGTCGTCGATGTCCGCGACTCGAGCCCGGGCCGGGCCCTGGTGCGCGGCCTGCTGACCAACCTGGCGAATCCCAAAGCCGCTATTTATTTCGCATCGATCTTCTCGGCCTTCATCGGCGAGGGCGTGACCGCCGGTGCACGCTGGGGCCTGTGGGCCATGGTCACGGCGGAGACGTTCCTGTGGTTCGGGGTCGTGGCGGCCATTTTCGCGCTGCCCGCCATGCGCCGAGGCTACGTCCGCGCCAGCCGCTGGATCGATGGCGGGGCCGGGGCGATCTTCACCCTGTTCGGCCTGCACCTGATCCTGGGCCGCCGCGCGGTCTAGTCGCGGTCGAGGTTCTTGCTGACCTGGGCCAGGCTTTCCGCCAGGACCATCAAGTGCGGGGCGCCCACGCCTTCAAGCGCACTCCGGGCTACATCGGCGATGAGCGCGCGCACGCGCTCGGCCATGCGCTTGCCCGCCGGGGTAAGCCCGATATCGACCAGCCGGCGGTCGGCATCGTTGCGTGTGCGTTTCATCAGCCCACGCTCGATACCTGCATCCACCGCATGGGTGACGGTGCTCGCATTGACGCCGCAGGTGGTGGCCAGCTCCGTGGAGATCATGCTGCCGTGGGCAGCCAGCAGCAGGAGCATATCGCCCTGCAACGCCGTGATCCCGAACTCGCGCTGGGCGCGCCGGCCCACGGCATCGCGCAGGCGCGAACCGGCAAGCATCAGGTCCCGACCCAGGTGCAGGGTGGCGGCGGGTGTGCCGGGCTCGCCGCTCATCGGATTGCGATTTCCATGCTCATGGGTGGTGTTTCCTGCCGATGGTATGGCGGCCATCATACGCAGCCTGCGGGCAGAGGGAATTGACTGAAACCGGGTGGCTTTGCAAATTACTGGCCGCGTTTGTAATTTTTACTCGGACGCGCGGCGCCAGGCGCCCGGGGGCATGCCCACCAGGCGGGTGAACACCCGGGTGAAGTGGCTCTGTTCGGCGAAACCGCAGGCTAGTGCGATGTCCGCCAGCGGTAGCGGGGTCGTCTGCAGCAGTTCGCGAGCACGGTCGATCCGCCGGTCCAGCAGCCAGCGATGCGGCGGCTTGCCCAGGCTGCGCCGGAAAGCGCGTGAAAAATGGTTGACCGACAGCCCGCACACGTCGGCCACATCGGACACTGGGAAGCTCTGGTCCAGCCGCTGCTCCATGAAGGCGAGCGCCCGGCGCTCCTGCCAGTTGGCCAGGCCACCACGCACTGCGCCGGGGTCATCCCGAAGCGGGCCGGGGACGATCGCACGGAGCGCCATGGCTACATGGGCCATGAGCGGGGCGTTGGGCTCCTCGGTACGCAGCGTATCGAACAGCACCTGGGCCAGACTGCGCAACGCCGGCGGGTGAACGATGTCACCGGCATCCAGCGCCCGGCGGAACAGGATGGCACCAGCGCCCAGGTCGGCAGCGCCAACCGTGCGGTACACCAGCAAGAGGTCATCGTCCGCCCCATCGTCGGGGCCCAGCACAATTTCGGTCAGCGCGAGTCGATCACGCAATGCCTGCACATGGGTGCCCTCGGAGGGCCGTTCGAGCGCAGCCGAACGCTGCGCAAGATCGATCACCAGCGTCGGTGTTTGCGGGTATCTGACGGAGCAGGCTGTCTCGGCGCGGTACATGGCCGACCCCTCTCGGTATCGGATGAGGATCGAAGCATTGCGCACGCAAGGATCTGCGACTACCCCCTAAAGAGGTAGAGATGCCGTGAAAGATGCAATCGCTTGCATTTTGTCTCGGGACATTTCCCCGGGTGACCCGATCTAGCTGTTTTTCAGGGCTTCGAAGGCTCAGCCGGGTGCGGTGATCCGCGAGGTGTTCTTCAGCTCTTCGAGGATCTCGGGGCTGCGCACGTCGATATGGTCGAGGTTATCCACGTAAAACCTTACGAAGGCTTTTTCGGCATCTTTTGGCATCCACGGCCGGGCCCAGACGAACACGACGCAATAGCCGTCGTGCTCCGCGATCAGCTTGTCGAGACGCGCGCGCAGCAGCTTGCGCACGGGGTAGGCATCGATGTCTTTCGCGGTGAGCGTCAGCGTGGGCTTCAGCAGATCCTCGCCGTGGCGGAACGCGCGCGCGAATCGCAGGTAGTAGCCCCCATCTTTCGTGGCGCGCAACGATGCGGTGCCCCACCACACCGCGCGGGTCTGCAGGTGATCGGCCACCTTTTGCCGGTACACATTGCGGAACAGCGCTTCGTATGTCGTGGTCTCGCCGCCGATGGTGACGGGAGCCTCGCCAAGGTCGTGGTCACGCCGGTGCTCAAGGAACTTCTGCACCAGCGAGGAGAGCCGGTAGTAGTGGCTAGGGCGGGCTGGGGAAGGGCGGGTGTTGCCGCCACCGCCGGCTGGGGCGGCGCGACGCGCAACGCCCGTTGCGGTGGTCTTGCGGCTGAAGTGATCCGCGGGGCGCTCCGATTCAAAGACATCCGCACTTTTTTCAGCCCTCGGCTCGGCGTGGCCGTGTACGACCTCGCAACCCGGCGCATGGTCCTCAAGCCGATACGAGCGAAAGTACGGGCGGATGAGCAGGGTTTGCTCAGGCTTCTTCAGGCAGGCGCAGGTAAGACGTGCCTCGCAGCCGCGGCCTACGCAGGCGAAGTGGGGCTCCTCGCCGAGCAGTTCGGCCCAGTAGAGTTCATAAGCGCGCTCGGCGCTCAGGCGTTCGTCGCTACCGGGTAGCAGGGCTTCGTCGATGGACACGGATGCATGGCGCCTCGCAAGGTGCCCGCAGGATATCGCACCGTGCATCGCGCGCAAGCGCGCTCCTACAGGGGCTTGCGCAGATCCGTGGGGATATCGCGCGCAAGCGCGCTCCTACATGGCCTGCGCAGATCGGTTGTAGGAGCGCGCTTGCGCGCGATCACGCTGCCGAGACCTAAAACGCGCCGAAACCGTGTGGCGTTTCCAGACCCAGGTCCCGGCGGACGCCGCGCAGGAAATCGAGGACTTCGACGTAGCGACCCATCGCGACGAGTGTTTCAGCCGTGTAACGCTCAAGCGTGGCGATCGGCTCATCGCGGTACCACGCGATGCGCGCGGATTCATCCGGCTCAATGCGCGAGGCCTCGCGCAGGACTTGCCAGGTATGCGCCTTGGTCGCGGGTGCGAGGGTCGCGGAACGGATATCGATGACGGGGGCGTACGACATACGGGTAACCTCGACGTGGTGGCCGCCCGGGGTGGCGCCCACACATGGCTTAGACAGCAAACTGCCTACCTCGCCTGTCCTGACCCTTTCAGTGACGAGCGCATCCCTGACGAACGGGGGTCGTTCTGCTGGACGGTGGCTGGCGCGCCTGATGCCTGTGCCAGCGTAGGCATCGGGCGTGCTCATCGCTTGTGCCGGAAGACACGCCCCGGGAGGTCGGCTCAAGCTTCCTGCCACTGCGACCGACGCCAGTGGCTAGGGCTATGGCCCACGAGCCGGCGGAACAGATTGCACAGGTGGGCCTGGTCGGAAAGGCCGCAGGCCAGGGCAATCTGGCTCAGCGGTTCGCGGGTCTGCAGCATGAGCTGCTGGGCCCGCTCTACACGCTTGCGCATGATGAACGCATGCGGCGGCTCGCCGAAGGTGTCTTTGAATGCGCGGCAGAAGTAGCTGCTCGATAGCCCGGCCAGGGTGGACAGGTGGTCGATGGTGATAGCGAAGCCAAGGTTCTCATCGACATGGGCCGCGACGCGGCGCGCTTGCCATGGGGCCAGGCCGGCACCGACGCGGCGGCGCGGCATGACCGGCGCAGCCTGCGAAGGGGTGTCGACCCGCTCCAGCATGGCGGCAACGCGGGCCACGCAGGCGCGTGTGGTGGCCAGGTCGGTTTCCACCGCCGTGAGCGCCTGCTCGAGCAGGCGGGCGACGGTCGGCTCGTCTGCACGAGCGGTCACGTCAAAGGTGTTGAGGGCGTGCAACGCATCGGCGGCGGGACCGGGCGTGGCATAGGCGTTGGATTCGTAGCGCATGGTCTGGCTCCACGGAGGGGGCGGGGACATGGGCACGGCGCCCATGGTGTCAGCCTATGCGCGATACGGAGGTAACTGAATTCTACGTTGGGCTCTGGAGGCCCATACCTAAGGATGATTTGGACCTTTGACACCTTTCTTGTAACGGTCGTGCCGTAACGGTCAAAAACCATCACCGGCGTGCAAGACTGCCATGACGGGTTTAGACACGATTCTGGCCGAATCTGTACACGACTGCCCCAGCGCGAGCCACTGATGCCAGCAACGACACTTTTCAGCCACGCGCCTGCCGGGACCTTGATCGGTCCACGCCGCGCCGCGTCCGGCTGGCTGTCGGCCGCAGGTACATTGCTTGCCGTGGCCGTATTCATCGTGGATACCTTCACCGCCCTGCAGGGCGCGGTCGCCGTCGTTTACCTGGTGGTGGTCCTGCTTGTCGCCGCTACCGGCAGCCGTGCCGCCATCCTGGGTGCCGTCGCCGGTTGCAGCCTGCTCACCCTTGCATCGTACCTGCGTGGTCACGGCTGGCCGGAACCCGATGCCGCGCTATTGCGTTGTGTCGTCAGCCTGGCCGCGATCGTCGTCACCGGGGTCCTCTCGCTGCGTGCCCGCGAACGCATGGCTACGATCATCCGCCAGGCCAGCCTGATCAACCTCACCCACGATTCGATCTACGTGCGCGACACCGATGACGTGATCGTGGAGTGGAACGGTGGTGCCGAGGCGCTGTATGGCTGGACCGCCCGCGAGGCGGTTGGCCGCCGCGCCAGCGAGTTGCTGGCAACCGCTTTCGCTGGCTACCGTGCCGACATGGATGCCCAGTTGTTTTCCGAAGGCCGCTGGGAAGGCGAACTGATCCAGCAACATCGGGATGGCCGTATCGTGCTCGTCGAGGCGCGCTGTGCCCTGCTGCGCGATGCCGCTGGCCGCGCGCAGCTGATCCTCGAAGCCGGCACCGATATCACGGCACGCAGGGCGGCCGATGCGGCATTGGCCGAAAGCGAGCGCCGCTATCGCGCCATCTTCGAAAGCGCGCGCTTCTCATTCTGGGAAGAGGATTACACGCTGGTCATGGAGCGCATCGCCGTGCTGCGCCAGCAGGGCGTGGTCGACCTGGCCGCTTACCTGGCAAGGCACCCTGCCTTCGTCCGTGACGCGTGTTCGCTGACCATGGTTACCGATGTGAATGCAGCCACGGTACGCCTGCTCGGTGCGCAGCGCCGCGAAGACCTGCTCGGACCGCTCGATCGCTTCCTCCCCGGTAGCGATCGCACCTTCGCTCAGGTGCTGTTGACCGTGTTCGAGGGCTCGGGCACGGCAGAGGGCGAGACCCACCTGGTGAACCTGAAGGGCGAGCGGCTCAACGTCCTCTTCGCGATCAGCATGCCGCTAGGCGCATCACGCTACGACCGGGTACTCGTGAGCGTCGTCGATATCACCGACCGCAAGCGCGCCGAGCACGCATTGATGGCAATGCAGGCCGAACTGGCGCAGGCCGCGCGCGTTACCGCGCTGGGCGAAATGAGCGCGACGATCGCGCACGAAGTGAACCAGCCGCTCGCCGCCATCGTCACGCAGGGCGAGGCAGCCTTACGTTGGCTGCGCCGCGACCAGCCGGATTTTGCCGAGGCCTGCGATGGCATCGAGCGCCTTGTGCGTGATGCACGTCGCGCGAGCGAAGTCGTCAACCGCGTGCGCAGCCTCGCCAGCAAGGAGCCGCGTCAACACGTGCGCTTTGACCTGCGTGCGCTCGCCGACGAGTGCGCACGGCTGCTTGATGGCGAGATGGCTCGCCATCGGGTCGGCCTGACCATCGATATGGAACGTGAAGCGCCGCTGCCGCGCGGCGACCGCGTCCAGTTGCAGCAAGTGGTGATGAACCTGATGGGCAATGCGATCCGCGCGATGGGCAGCGTGCCGGGACGCAGGGAGCTGACCCTGCGGTCGCGGCAAGGGGCGTGCGGTAGCCTGCTGGTCGAAGTGGAGGACACGGGGACGGGCATTCCCGACGATATCGCCGCCAGTCTCTTCGATGCGTTTGTGACGAGCCGGGGCGGTGGCATGGGCATGGGGCTTGCCATCTGCCGCTCGACCGTGGAATCTCACGGCGGGCGCCTCTGGGCGACCAATCGCCCTGAGGGGGGAGCGACCTTCCATTTCACGCTGCCGGTCACGGTGGTCGAGGAGGCCCGTGCATGAATCGTCCGATGCCCGCCGTTGTCCAGGCGCCGATCGTCTGTGTCGTCGATGACGACCAGGCCGTGCGCGAGGCATTGGGCTCGCTGTTTCGCTCGGTCGGCCTGAGCGTGGCCACCTTTGGCAGCGCGGCGGATTTCCTGGCCCGCGATAACGCCGAGGCGCCGGGCTGCCTGGTGCTGGATGTGCGCCTGCCTGGGGTCAGCGGGCTGGATTTCCAGGCGCAGCTTTCGGGCATGGATAACCGCCTTCCGATCGTCTTCATGACCGGCCACGGCGATATCCCGATGTCGGTGCGGGCGATGAAGGCCGGTGCCCTCGATTTCCTGGCGAAGCCCTTCCGTGACCAGGACATGCTCGATGCCGTATCCATGGCGATCGATCGCGACGCGGCCAGCCGCCGCGATGCCGATGCCCTGTCCGCCGTGCGCACCTCGTATGCCTCGCTCACGCCGCGCGAGCGCGAGGTGATGCGCCACGTGACGGCCGGCCTGATGAATAAGCAGGTGGGTGCGCTGCTCGGGCTTTCCGAGATCACCGTGAAAATCCACCGCGGTAACGTGATGCGCAAGATGGGCGTGCGTTCGCTGGCCGACCTGGTGCGCCATGCCGAGGCGCTGGGCGACCAGGCCTGAACGGCGGGCCCACCGTAAACCTCCGTATGATTCCCAACCCGGGGGTTGGAGCGCACTGTAGGTCCACACCGCTCAGGCGCGTGACGAGGATCACAGGTTTGGCCGCGAACAGGATTGTGGCGATCGTTGACGACGACGACGCGGTGCGCCAGGCCACCGTGAGTCTCGTCCGTTCGCTGGGACACGACGCACGGGGGTTCGCCTCCGCCGAAGATTTTCTCCGCCCAGGTAGCGATGAGGGCGTGGATTGCCTTGTCACCGATGTGCACATGCCGGGCATGGATGGGACTGACCTGCAGCGCCGTTTGCTTGCACGCGGGCGCACCTACCCGATTGTTTTCGTCTCCGGCTTCCAGGACGAGACGGTACGCGATAGCGTCATGGCAGCGGGCGCGTTCTGTTACCTGGGCAAGCCGTTTGCCGGGGATGCGCTGGTGACCTGCCTCGAGCGTGCGCTTTCGATCCGGTAGCGTCGTTTTCATCGGGGTCTGATACGCTCCGGCCCCATGATCCTAAGCCTGTTCCTCATTCTCCTTCTCCTGGCCGTGCTGTTCGGCTGGCGCCGTCGCCGGCGTTCGGCCGGCACCTTCGCCGTCCTCGCTTGCGCCTGGCTGTTTGGCGTGGGCTGTGGGCCGGTGGCAGGCTTGCTGCTGGATAACCTGCAATCGGGCTTCGCGCCGGATGTCTCGGGCTGGGGACAGCGCAACGTGATCATCCTGCTTGGCGCCGGTACGGTGCGCAGCAGTAACGGTGGCGTAGAGCCGAGCTTGTATGCCAACGGACGGATCCTGCGCTCCGTGGAGCTCTACCGCGCATGCAAGGCGACGCAAGCCGATTGCAAGCTCGAAGTCAGTGGCGGCGATGCGGCCCATAACGGTCACGCCGAAGCGGATACGTACGCGATCACGCTGGATCGCCTTGGCGTGCCGCGCGGCGACATGATCCTCGAATCGCGCAGCATGAATACGTTCCAGAATGCGCAAAACAGCAAGCCGCTGCTCGATGCTTACCACGCTGACAAGGTCGTGCTGGTCTCATCCGCGGTCCACCTGAAGCGCGCGGTGCTGTACTTCGCGCACTTTGGCATCCGCGGCGAAGCGGTGCGCGGCGATTACGTGCGTGCCCGTTACGACTGGCTTCCGGGCACCGAAAACCTGTTCTTCGCGGATTTCGCGCTGCACGAATACGTGGGCGTGTGGCGTTACCACTTCTATAACCTCATGGGCTGGAACGTGCCCCGGGTTCCTGAAGAAAACGTGACCACGCAGACACATAGCTAACATTTGGCCCTTTATGCTGGCGCACCGTCCAGCCACGGACCGACCCCAAGGAGATGCCCGTGAAGTCTCGTTACATCCTTACCGCGCTGCTGGCCACCGCCTCGATCGCCCCTGGCGCCTTTGCCCAGCAGGCCGCACCGGCCCAGCCAGCACCCGCGGCCAACCCGGCCTCGCAGATCCCGGCATCCGATCGCGCCGCGATCCAGAACTACAACCTCAGTGATGATGTGTTCAATCGCCTCGTTGCCGTCTCGCAGGATGCGAAGAAGCAGGGCATCAAGCCCAAGGAAGCACAGACCGATTTCTCGAAGATTCACTCGCTCGATGATCTGGCCAAGACGGTCACCGATTCCGATCCGCGTATCGGGCCGCTGATCCAGAAGCACGGCTTCACCCCGCGTGACTTCATGCTCGCGAACCTGGCCATGACCAACGCCGCGATCGCCTCGGAAGCGAAGAACAATCCGCAGATGGCGCAATACGTCGACCAATCCAAGGTGAACCAGAAGAACGTCGCGTTCTATGAGTCGCACAAGGACAAGATCAACAGCCTGATGAGCGAAGACGACACCGCAAAGTAACCGGCCGCCTGTAGGAGCGCGCTTGCGCGCGATGGGGGCCCGCCGCATCATCGATCGCGCGCAAGCGCGCTCCTACAAAAAGCGGAAGGCCCCGGTCGTGAGACCGGGGCCTTTGTTTATCTCATCACGTAACGATCAGTTCGTGCCATGCAGCGCATGCTTCAGATCGCGCATCTGGTCGTGCCCGCTCTTCACCGATACATACGACTCGTTGATCAGCGAACGGGTGCCCGCAGTGACGTCGGTATCCTTCAACGCATCCTCGTACTTTGCCTTGATGTGGTCTTCGCCACGTTCGACTTCGTCAACAATCGCGGTGTCATCCTTCGAACTCATCTTGGCGCGCAGCTCGACGAACATGCGGTGCGCTTTCGCGAGCACCGTGCCATCGTCCTCGGGGTTGCCGCCCAGCGAACGGACCTGCTGCTGCAGGCGCTGCGCGACCTGGCGGCGCTCCGACGCGCGCTGCTGGAAGGCGGCGGCATAGCGCGTGCTGCTCGCATCCTTGGCGGCCTCACCGTAGCCCTCAGCGCTATCGATCGTCGTCTCGATCAGGTTGTTGAGGATCTTGATGTCGTGTTCGGTCGTTGCAGTCATGGCGCAGCTCCTTGGTGGGGAGGGCCAGCATCGCGTTTGCAGGCGAGTGCATTTCGTGAACGTAACGTCGGGCGCTCGATGACAAAAACCGTTCGTTCATGCTCGCGGCATGCATACTGCGTCGTCACGTTTCGTTGCAAGGAGATAGCACCCATGGCATCCAATCGTCGCGCCCTGGTCACCGGGGCATCCGCCGGGATCGGTGAAGCTTTTGCGCGGGAGCTCGCACGCCGTGGCTTCGACCTGGTGTTAACCGCGAGACGCGCTGACCGTCTAGAAGCCCTCGCGACCGAATTGCGCGAGCGCCATGCCATCGAGGCGGTCGTCGCACCGCTGGATCTCGCCAGGCCCGATGCGGCGGAAGCGTTGGTAGGCGCGCTGGACGAGCAGGGCCTGCACATCGACCTGCTGGTGAACAATGCCGGCTACGGCCTCACCGGCTACCTCGACGAACAGCCCTGGGCCGCGCACGCAGCCTTTATCCAGGTGCTCATGACCGCGCCTACCGAGCTGGTCTGGCGGTTGCTGCCCGGGATGAAGGCACGAGGCTATGGCCGGATCATCAATGTCGCTTCACTGGCCGGCCACGTGCCCGGCTCGGCCGGACACACTCTGTACGCCGCTTCCAAGGCCTATCTGATCAAGTTCTCGCAGTCGCTGGCGCTCGAAACCAAGGGCACCGGTGTGCATGTCACCGCCCTGTGCCCCGGTTTTACCTATTCGGAATTCCATGACGTCAATGGCGCCCGCTCGCTGGTCTCAAAGATGCCGGGATTCATGTGGATGGATGCGGCGACCGTGGCCCGCCAGGGCGTCGACGCCGTGGACGCGGGTACGCCCGTCTACATCAACGGGCGGGTAAACCGCTTCATCAAGGGGCTTTTCAAGCTATTGCCGGATCGGGTGGGCCTGGCCCTGACCGAGCGCCAGGGCCGCCGGTTCCGGGTGCACGGGGAGGTGACACCGGGTCGCCAGGGCTGACCATGACCTCTGGCATACGCCCGGCGCGATGCCGGGGGATAGCCTCGTCCGGTTCGCGGCGCCCTCCGCGCCGACACGTTCCGCCAAGGGGTTACCCATGTATAAGCCTTACCCGGCGCTCGCCGGTGCCATCCTCCTCGGCCTGGCCGGGGCCGCTTCCGCCCAGTCCGCCAGTGTCGACGACTACCGCCGCGCCGACTCGATGCTGGCGAACAACACCAGCCCGCTGGTGGACCACTCCGTCCAGCGCGTGAAGTGGCTCGACGATACTCATTTCTGGTATCGCGACCACGACAAGGATGGCGACCAGTTCATCACCGTGGACGCCAGCACCGGTCAGGCCACCCGCGCGTTTGATCGCGACCAGGTCGCCAAGGCCCTTTCCGCATCCACCGGCAAGAAGGTCGATCCCGCCAAGCTGCCGGTCACCGATTTCGTGGTGCGTCCGGACGATGGCCTGGACATCACCTCGGGCGGCAAGCACTACGTATGCGACAAGGCCATGGGCAAGTGCGAGCTTGCCGCGGTGAAGAAGGACCCGAATGGCAAGCCGTATGGCGAAGAGCCGGGCCTGAAGTCGCCGGATGGCAAGTCGGCAGCCTTCGTGCGCGACTGGAACCTGTGGGTGCGTGATGTCGCCACCGGCGCCGAGACGCAGCTGACCACGAATGGCATCAAGGACTACGGCTACGCGACCGATAACGCGGGCTGGAAGCACACCGATGAAGCCATCCTCGTCTGGTCGCCGGATTCGTCGAAGATCGCGACGTTCCAGCAGGACCAGCGCAAGACCGGCGAGATGACCCTGGTCAGCGTCAACGTGGGCCACCCCAAGGTGGATACGTGGAAGTACCCGCTGCCGGGCGACAAGGACGTGACCATGATCGAGCGCGTCGTGATCGACGTGCCGAGCAAGAAGATGGTCCGCTTCAAGATACAACCGGACCAGCACCGCTCGACGGTTTGCGACGATGTCTCGTGCAGCCCGGGCGTGTGGGATGACGTGCGCTGGTCGGCGGATGGCAAGAGCATCGCCTTCGTTTCGACCGCGCGCGACCACACCCAGGAGTGGGTGCGCATCGCCAATCCGGAAACCGGTGATGTGCGCACCGTGTTCGACGAAAAGGCCAAGACCTATTTCGAAGGTGGGTTCGAGAACGCGAACTGGCAGTACGTGCCCGAGACCGACCAGATCATCTGGTTCTCCGAGCGCAGCAACTGGGGCCACCTGTACCTGTACAGCCTGAAGACCGGCAAGCTCGTCAACCAGATCACCAAGGGTGACTGGAACGTGACCCAGGTCCTCCATGTCGACCCGAAGACCAAGACGATCTGGTTCCGTGGCGTCGGCCATGAGAAGGGCGTGGATCCCTACTACCAGTCGTTCTACAAGGTGAATTTCGATGGTTCGAACCTCACCCTGCTGACCCCGGAGAAGCTTGACCACACCGTATCGATGTCGAAGGACGGCACGTACTTCTTCGATTCGTACAGCACGATCGATACGCCACCCACGGCCGTGGTTCGCCGCAGCGATACCGGCGCGGTGGTGAAGGAAATCGCCAAGGCCGATATCTCGCGCCTGAAGGCGGCTGGCTGGGTCGCGCCGACCTCGTTCACCGTGAAGGCGCGCGATGGCAAGACCGATCTCTACGGCCAGATGTTCAAGCCGTCCAGGTTCGATCCGGCAAAGAAGTACCCGCTGGTCGTCTACATCTACCCGGGCCCGCAGGTGGGTTCGGTGCGTACGCGCAGCTTCGTGCCATCGCACGGCGATAACCAGGCCCTGGCCGAACTCGGCTTCGTCGTGGTGGCGGTCGATGGCATGGGCACGCCGCTGCGCTCGAAGGCGTTCCACGATGCCTACTTCCAGAACATCGGCGACAACACGCTGCCCGACCAGGTCGCGGCGGTGAAGCAACTGGTGAAGCAGAACGCGTGGCTCGATGGCGATCGCGTCGGCATCTGGGGCCACTCCGGTGGCGGCAATGCCACGGCGACAGCGATGTTCCGTTACGCCGATACCTTCAAGGTCGGTATCTCGGAATCGGGCAACCACGATAACCGCAACTACGAAGACGACTGGGCGGAGAAGTGGCAGGGCCTGCTGGTCACCGACAAGGATGGCAAGAGCAACTACGACGACCAGGCGAACCAGAAATGGGTCGATGGCCTGAAGGGCCATCTGATGATGGCGCACGGCACCTCGGACGATAACGTGCCGCCGTATGAAACCCTGCTGGTGGTCGATGCGCTGATCAAGGCCAACAAGGATTTCGACCTGGTCCTGATCCCCAACGCCCACCACGGTTATGGCGCCGCTACGCAGTACATGACGCGCCGCCGCTGGGATTACTTCGTGCGTTACCTCAAGGGTGAAACCCCGCCGAAGGAATTCAAGCTGACGCCGATCGAGGCCATGCACTAAACCTTGTAGGAGCGCGCTTGCGGGCGATGGGGTTGCGGCAAGCACCCATCGCGTGCAAGCGCGCTCCTACCACTATGGCTTTAGGAGAGGTTGATGTGCACGCCGGGGACCGGCACGAAGTGCATCGCCACCGCATTCATGCAGTAACGCAACCCGGTCGGATCCGGGCCGTCGTCGAAGACGTGCCCCAGGTGCGCGCCGCAACGGGCGCAGCTCACCTCCGTACGATCTTCCATCAGGCTCCTGTCATCCTTCTGCGCGATGTTCCGCTTCGAGAGCGGTTGCCAGAAGCTCGGCCAGCCGGTGCCTGAATCGAACTTGGTCGCCGAATCGAACAACGCGGTGTCGCAGCCGATGCAGCGGTACAGCCCGTTGTCGTGGCGATTCCAGCCAGGCCCGGTGTACGGCGGCTCGGTGCCTTCGTGGCGGGTGACATAGTACGAGCGCGAATCCAGCTTCGCCTTCCACTGGTCATCGGTAAGAATCACCTTTGCCTCGACGCAGGTTCCCAGCGGCTTCTTGTCGGGCGCGAAGCAATCCAGGGTCACATTGCCAGGCTGGATGGGCTTGGGCGCGTCGGCGGCCATGGCCGGCCGGGTGCCCTTGAGGATGAACGGAAGGGAGATCGATGCCGCCGCGGCGGCAGCGAACACCCCCAGGAACCGACGGCGATCAGGATCAGTGCGGCGCATAAGACCTCCGGAAGCAGGAAAGGGCGCCCAACGGCACCCTTCCCACACAGACCGGCCAACCCGCCCCGGCCTTACACCTCCCTGGGTGTGGCAACCCCGGACCTCCAAGCCGCCGGCTCCACGGAGACCCGCGCTTGCGCGGGATGCCCTCAGCGCGCCCTACCTAACTTGTAGGAGCGCGCTTGCGCGCGATCCCCTCAGTCCTCAACCCACCGACACTGCCGCTCCGTCGTATAGGTCGCATTCTTGTTCTGGTGGCTCTTCTGCACCTGGTTACCCACGACGCCACCGGCCACGGCACCGCCCACGGTCGCCAGGGTCTTACCCTTGCCACCGCCCACCTGGTGACCGATCAAGCCGCCCGCGACGGCGCCGACACCGGTGCCGATCAGGCGATTGTCATCCTTCGAATTGATGTGCTTGGTCTGGACATCCTCGCAGACCTGGTGCCGGGCCATGGCGGGCGCAGCGGCGCCCAGCGCCAGAGCCAGCGTGGCCAACGCAATGAGAGGCTTCTTCATGACGGATCCTCCTTTGGTAACGGCGATTCGACGGATTTCAGGGATACCGCCGCTGTCGTGATGGAGGGGTCAACAGGGAGCGTATTCGTCGGCCGGGTCGACATGGCGTATGGCCGCGGTTTAATCGGCGTGCCGCGCTCTTCGGCCACCGCCTCGGTCAGTTCGGCGCCCAGCAGCAGGATCAGCGCGGAGTAATACACCCAGACCAGGAGCACCACCACGCCGCCCGCCGGCCCATAAGGGCCGCCGACATTACTGCGCTCGAGATAGATGCCAATGGCGTACTTGCCGATCGCGAACAGCAGGGCGGTCAGCGATGCGCCGATGAGCGCATCGCGCCACGCGATGATCGCGTCGGGCAGCACCTTGTAGATGGCGCCGAAGATCAGGATGAAGACGCCGAACGAGATCACCATTTCCAGAACGTGCCAGCCGACGGTACCGCCGCGGACGAACACAGCGATCATCGCACTGGCCGAGAACGAGATGACCAGCAGGAAGGCGAGGGAGAGCAGGAGCCCCAGCGCGTGAACGCGCGCGCGCAGCCACCCCAGGATGGCGTGGCTGGTGTTGCCGGGACGTGGCTGAAGGCTCCACACCCGGTTCAATGCCCCCTGGAGCTGGGCGAACACGGCGGAGGCGCCTACCAGGGTTACCCCCAGGCCAATCAGGCCGGCCATGCTGCCCACGCTCGGCCGTTGTTTCGCGTTTTCGATGACCAGTTCGACGGCGCCGGAGGCGCGTGGGCCGACCAGGCCATTCAGGCTGTTGATCAGCTGGGCCTGCCATTCGGGGCGGAGCGAGGCTACCACCCAAAGCAGCAGGACCAGCAACGGGGCGAAGGACAGTGCGGAATAGAAGGCGAGCGCCGCCGCGCGGGTCATCAGCTCATCGTCGCTGAAGCCTTTGGCGGTCGTCTTCACCACGCGCCAGCCGAGGTTGATCCTGTGGTCCACCGTGGCTCCTTTCGTGTTGACGGGAACAGCGTGGGTGGTGGCGCGCGAAAAAAACGTGGACTAACGGTTTCAGGCCGCGAGGTCCATCCGCTCGATCGCCGCCGGGATGCCTTCTGCCCCGTGCACTTCGATGACCCGATCGGTCATGTTGAACCCAGCCACTACCTCGTGGGCCCAGGTGCTGTGATAAGGCATATAGACGCCCCAGCCGCCCAGCTCGATGACCGGCGCGATGTCGGATTTCAGCGAGTTGCCCACCATGGCGAAGCGGGCGGGGGTGATATCGAACTCGCGGAACAGGCGCTCATAGG
This sequence comes from Luteibacter sp., assembly GCF_036500425.1. GTDB lineage: Bacteria > Pseudomonadota > Gammaproteobacteria > Xanthomonadales > Rhodanobacteraceae > Luteibacter. Next base: position 74,326 of record NZ_DASYCB010000060.1, on the reverse strand, counting down.
CCGCCGGATCCTTCTCCGAGACGATCTCAATCCGGTGGAAGACATCGGCCAGGCCGCAGCGAGCCACCTTGTATTCCTGGTGGAACAGGTCGCCCTTGGTAATCAGGACCACACGGTGGCTGGTCGCCACGCGCTCCACGGCATCGCGGATGCCCGGGAGGAGCTCCACGGGGTGGGCTAGTACTTCCTTGCCCAGGCGCACGATGCGGTGGATGTCCCGGGCTTCGATACGGCCGTCGGTCAGCTCGATCGCGGATTCGATCATCGACAGGGTCATGCCCTTGGCGCCGTAACCGAAAAGGGCGATGTTGCCGCGTTCGGTAGCCAGCAGGCTATCGCGCAGGCCGCCGCTATCCAGGTCGATGTACTTGCCCAGGATGGCCTCGAAGGCATCCTGGGCCTTGTCGTAAAACTCCTGGCTATGCCAGAGGGTATCGTCGCCGTCAAAGCCGATCAGTTCGATCATGGGGGGTATCTCGTGGAACGTACCGCGCTAGCATAGCGCCATGTACGAATTCACTGATATCGCTTGCCCGTACTGCGGGGAAACCATCGAGGTGGCCGTGGATACCTCGGGCGGCAGCCAGACCTACATCGAGGATTGCCAGGTGTGCTGCCGGCCGATCGTGATGCGCCTCATCGTGGACGAAGGCGATGACACCTTCGTCCTGACCGCCACCGCCGAAAACGATGGTTGACTGTAGGAGCGCGCTTGCGCGCGATGGGGTTGCGGCAAGCACCCATCGCGCGCAAGCGCGCTCCCACAGGAAGTGCTTAGAACGCGAAGCTTGTCTTCAGACCGAGGATGAACGCATCGTCGCGATCCTTGCTGCCACCCGGATCCTTGATGTACTGAAGGTTCGGGCGAATGGCGATCGACGGGATCGGCGACCAGCTGTAGAACACTTCAGCTACCGTTTCGTGGCCCGTGTTCACGATGCCCGGGTTATCCGGGTTCAGTTCGTTGAGCAGGCGTTGGTTGCGCGCCGACAGCCCGTTGGCGTGCGTGGCAGCGAGAGCTGCGCCGACGAAGTCGTTCGGGCGATCGAAGATGCCCTTGTACTCCATGCCCAGCGCGATCTGGTTGTTCGTCGCCGAGGTGGCGTGGTCGGCCGCGGTGATGTTCAGGAACACCGTGGTGCCCTTGCCGCCGGCTTCGCCGGTGACCTGCTGCATGAAGGTGATCCATGCGCCCTGGCGTGAGGAGTGCTGCAGCGGCGTGCCGCCGAACTCCGCGAGGGGCTGGTGATCCGCGTTGAGGTACAGGTCATCACCCTTCGAGGTGTTGTACCAGACGCCAGCGCGGTACGAACCCGGCAGGCCGTTCACCGTGGGCTTCCAGCCGAACTCCAGCGGGATGAGAGCACCCGTGGTGCCGCTCGGGAAGCCGGGTTTCAGGCCGTTACGCCGTGAATACGAATCATCGACGTACTTGGGATTCATCTGATACGCGGCCAACTGCACCCAGGTATCGCTGGTGGTGGCGAACTTGACCACGGTGGCCCACTGGCTGGTCGGCCAGTTCGCCCAGTAATCGCCGACGATGTTGCCGGGCTGTGCGCCGCAGAACGAGAGGTTCATGAAGTCGCACGTGAACTGGTTGGTGTCTTCACCGACCGGAAGGCGGCCGAGCTTCCACGTGAGCCTGCCATCGAAGAACTTTTGCTCGAGAGCAAAGATGGTGAGGTGCCAGGTCTGGCCGCGGCCGTAGACTTCCTGGATCAGCTGGTTGTTGCCGATGTTTGCGTCGGCACCGAGGTTGCGGCCATTACGGTCGGTGACCATGATGGTGAACTTGGCGCCATCCCAACCCCATAGCTTCTGCAGGTCGAACGCGGTGCCGAGCTTCCACTGGTCGGTGTAGCGCGTGAGGTTGCGATCGCCGCCTGAGTAGTTGTGCGCAGCTTCGAAACCGTAGCCAAGATCGAACGTGATGCCCTTGTCGGCGAGACGGGTGCGCTCGCCACCCCAGTCGCCGAAGAGATACTTGCTGGTGGTTACATCGTCGGCGTGAGCGACGCCGGCGAACGCGAGGCCCGCCAGCATCACGGCCGCGAGAGGCCGTTTGATCAGATTCGTAAGCATGAACCTTTCTCCCTGAAACTAAAAAAACAAAAACTAAAAATTACGCTTTTTCGTACTTGCTTATTGTTTATCTCAGTTGCAGCGCACAACATTTTCAGTGCACACAACCGACGCAATATATACGTTTTGTCATACTAATGCGTGGGCATCGCGAATTCTGCGCCAGCGCTTTCACCGTGGTTCAGCCAGCGCTGTGTAACGGCCTTCTGTCGGGTGTAAAAACGCACGGATTCCGGGCCGTGCGCATGGTGATCACCCATGAGACTTTTCTTCCAACCACCGAAACTGTGGAACGCCATCGGTACGGGAATAGGTACGTTGATGCCGATCATGCCGACTTGCACCCGGTGCGCAAATTCGCGTGCGACCTGTCCATCCCGCGTGAAGATGGCCGTGCCGTTGCCAAATTCGTGCTCATCGATAAGTTTGAGCGCCGTAGCGAAATCTGCGACGCGCACCACACAAAGCACCGGTCCAAAAATCTCCTCCTTGTAGATTCGCATCGTCGGTGTCACTCGATCGAACAGCGTGCCACCGACAAAAAAGCCTTGCTCGCAGCCGGGCACCTGGTGGCCGCGGCCATCGACGACAAGCTCCGCACCCGCCGCTTCACCATCGTCGATGTAGCCGGTGATGCGATCCCGATGGATTGCCGTGACCACCGGGCCCATCTCCACGCCCTCGTCGAGGCCATGGCCGATACGCAGCGCTTCCACGCGCGGCTTGAGCCTGGCGACGAGCGCATCGGCGGTGGCATCGCCCACCGCTACGACGACGGAAATGGCCATGCAGCGTTCACCCGCGGCGCCGTAGCCGGCGCCCATGAGCGCATCCGTGGTTCGGTCGAGGTCGGCATCGGGCATGACAATCATATGATTCTTTGCCCCACCCAAGGCTTGCACGCGCTTGCCCTTGGCGGTGCCGCGCGCATAGATGTACTCCGCGATGGGTGTGGACCCGACGAAGCTGACGGCCTGCACCAGCGGGTGATCGAGCAAGGCATCCACGGCGGTTTTGTCACCGTGCACCACGTTGAAGACGCCGTCAGGGAGGCCGGCTTCCTTCAAAAGGATCGCGAGTTCGACGGCGAGCGACGGATCGCGCTCGGACGGCTTCAGCACGAAGGTATTGCCGCAGGCGATTGCCATGGGGAACATCCACATGGGCACCATGGCGGGGAAGTTGAATGGGGTGATACCTGCGCACACGCCGATGGCCTGACGCATGGTCCATGCATCGATGCCGTTGGCGATCTGTTCGGTGTACTCACCCTTGAGCAGTTCAGGAATGCCGCAGGCGTACTCGACGACTTCGAGGCCGCGGATGATTTCGCCCTTCGCGTCGGAAAGCACCTTGCCGTGTTCGGCGACGATGACACGCGCGAGCTTGTCGAGGTCGCGTTCGATCAGCTCCTTGAAGCGAAACATCACGCGTGCACGCTTCAGTGGCGGTGTCTCGGACCACGCGCGGAAGGCGGCGTGCGCGGCCTGGACGGCGGTGTCGATATCCTGCGCGGACGCGAGATCGACTTCGGCGGCGACGCGACCGCTGGCGGGGTTGTAGACAGGCGCGGTACCCGCAGGTGAACCGGCATGGGTTGCACCGGCGATGAAGTGGCCAATGCGATACAGGGTGCTGCTTTCAGGCTGGGCGGACATGGTTCGTACGTCTCCGGTCGCGCGGCTTAGCGCGCGATCATCCATTCGTGGGCGGGGTCATTGCGGAAATGCCATTCGCGGCGTGGGCCGGCCATGACATTGAGGTAGTAACCGCGGTAGCCGTGCGGCATGACGACAGGGTGGTAACCGCGTGGCACCATCACCACGTCGTGGTTGCCCACGGCCATCGATTCATCGATATCGCGCGCGTCGGTATACACGCGCTGGAAGGCGAAGCCCTGCGGCGGGTCGATGCGGTGGTAGTAGGTTTCCTCGAGCACGCTTTCTTCCGGCAGGTTGTCGGTATCGTGCTTGTGCGGCGGGTAGCTCGAGGAGTGGCCGGCCGGGGTGAGCACTTCCACCACCAGCAGGGATTCGGCCTGTTCGGTTTCCGGGAGGATGTCGCAGACATAACGGGTGTTCGCGCCGGTGCCGCGCACGGAACGCTTCATCGTCTGCGGTTCGATCAGGCGCACGTCGAAGCGGCCTGTGGCCGGGGCACTGGCAAGGGCCAGCTCGGCATCGCTGTTCGCGGTGATAGTGAACACGGAGGAGGGCGGTGCGTAAATGGCGTGCGGTGAGCGATCCTCGAACACGCTGGCGCGGCCGCCGAGGTTGGCGAACGCGTGCTCGCCGATGCGTACGTCGACGTTACCGGTGAGGACGACCAGGCAACCTTCACGATCGGCGGGCAACGTGAGTGCCAGCGTCTCGCCCGCGTTCACTCGCCGGGCGTCGAAGCCCACGTGTTTCCAGTGCGCGGATTCCGGGGTCACCGTGACGATGGTTTCGCCCTGGGCGGCCGATTTGACGAGCAGGCTCATGCGACCTCCTTCACCGGCTGCCGGTCGAGCAGCGTGCGCAAGGTCTGGTAGCCCTTCTCGGCATAGGCGTAGCTCGGCGCGACGGTCGGATCCTGCTCGGCCTCGACGACGAGCCAACCCTGGTAGCCGTGCGCCTTCAGCCGGTCAACGATGCCAGCGAAGTCGGTGACACCATCGCCCGGCACGGTGAACGCACCGTTGAGGACCGACTCGAGGAAGGTCCAGTGGCGATTGCGAGCGAGCCGGATGACGCCGGGGCGTACATCCTTGCAATGCACGTGGCAGATGCGCCCAATGTGCTTCTCAAGGACAGCGACCGGATCGCCGCCGCCGAAGTAGGTGTGACCGCTGTCGAACAGCAGGCCGACATCGTCACCGGTGTGGGCCATGAGCTGGTCGACATCGTCTGCCGATTCGACATAGGCACCCATGTGATGGTGGTAGGCCAGGCGCACCCCGTGGGAGAGCGTGAATTTCGCGAACTCGGTGAGGTTTTCGCCGTAGCGCTTCCACTCCTCGGCCGTGCGAAAGCGCGGGCGCTTGTGCAGCGGCTGCGGCTCACCCTGAATGGCGTTGGCGACTTCGCCGTACACCATGACCTTGCAGCCATTCTCGGCCAGCAGGTTCAGATGCTTGCCGACGGCAACCATTTCTTCTTTCGCTGGCCGTACCGCGGCGCGTCCCGAGTACCAGCCACTCACGACATCGAGGCCGTAGCCAGCCATGAGTTCACGCAGTGCGGTGGGCTCCTTCGGGAACTTGTTACCGAGTTCGAAGCCCTCGTAGCCGATGGCTTTGCCTTCGCTGAGCGCGGTGGACAAAGGCGTTTCGCCACCTAGCGAAGGCAGGTCGTCGTTACTCCACGAGATCGGGTTGATGCCGATGCGAATGGGATCGTTCTTCATGCTGGCGTGTTCCTGGCCTTGCGGCCCACGGTGGCGGTTTCGTAGCCGCTGCGCGCATCGCGCACGGCATCCCGCGTGGAGACTTCCGGCACCGCCACTTCCCACCATACGCCGCCCTCGTCGGTGGTGCGCGTGTGATCGGTATCGATGCTGATGAGGTAGGTGCGATCCGCGGCGCGGGCACGTTGTAGTGCGGCTTCGAGGCCAGCGATATCCGCGACGTGTTCGGCGATCGCTCCCAGCGAACGGGCGTGCGCGGCGAAATCGATGGGCGGTGCGCCGTGCGGGCCCTGCAGGCAGTTGTCGAACATATTGTTGAACGGCGCGCCACCGGTGGCCTGCTGCAGTCGATTGATGCAGCCATAGCCGCGGTTATCGAGCAGCACGATGATCAGTTTGGCGTCGAGCATCACCGACGTGGCGATCTCCGAGTTCATCATGAGGTAGCTGCCGTCGCCGACCATGACGATGACCTCGCGGTCGGGCTCGGCCATCTTTACCCCGAGGCCGCCAGCGATCTCATAGCCCATGCAGGAGTAGCCGTACTCCATGTGGTAGCCGCCCGGTGTCTCGGTGCGCCACAGTTTTTCCAGTTCGGCCGGCAGCGTGCCCGCGGCGCACACGACGATGTCGCTCATGGCCGAGGTGGCGGATGAACGCTGCACGGCACCGATCACTTCGCCGTCGTAGGGCAGGCGGCCCGGCGGCGGTGCACGCTGGCTGGTGATCTGCGACACGATATCCACCCAGCCGAGAGCGGCATCGTTGGCGCGTTGCGTCCAGCTTTCCGGAGCCGCCCAGTCTTCCAGGCCGAAACTCAGGTCATCGAGCACCTGGGCGGCATCGCCGATCACTTCCAGGCCATCGCCCTTGAGCGCGTCAAAGCTGTTGACGTTGACCGAGAGGATAGGGACGTGCCGGAACAGCGCATTTGATCCGGTCGTAAAATCCTGCAGGCGAGTGCCCACGGCGATGATCAGATCTGCCTCGCGAAGCAAGGCGTTCGCAGCGGTGGACCCGCACACGCCCGCAGGACCGAGCTGGAGCGGGTGATTCCAGGGCATCGCGCCCTTGCCCGCCTGGGTCTCGCACACGGGTACACCGTGCTTGTCGGCAAAGGCCAGTAGTTCCGGGGTCGCCTTGGCATACAGCGCACCGCCACCTGCGATGATCACCGGGCGCTCCGACGCTTCGATCGCATCGAGAGCGACCATCAGTTCATCGTCGGTGGGCTGCGGCGCGCGGAACACGATTTCGCGCGGTTCGAAGAACGACAAGGGGAAGTCGTATGCCTCGGTCTGCACATCCTGCGGTAACGCGAGCGTGACCGGGCCGCACAGGGCGGGATCGGTGAGTGCGCGTACGGCCCGCGGCAGGGCGGTGAGCAGTTGCTCGGGGCGCATGATCCGGTCGAAGTAACGCGACACCGGGCGGAAACAGTCGTTGACCGAGACCGTGCCATCGCTGAAGTCCTCCAGCTGCTGCAGCACCGGGTCGGGCGCGCGGGAAACGAAGATGTCGCCCGGCAGGAGCAGGACCGGCAGGCGATTGACGTGGGCGAGCGCGGCGGCGGTCACCAGGTTGGTGGCACCGGGGCCGATCGAGGTGGTCACGGCCATCATCCGGCGGCGCATGCTGGCTTTCGCGTAAGCGATGGCGGCGTGCGCCATCGCCTGCTCGTTATGCGCGCGGAAGGTCGGGAAGCTATCGCGCACTTCGTACAGCGCTTCACCGATGCCGGCCACGTTGCCATGGCCGAAGATGGCGAACACGCCGCCGAAAAGCGGTTCGGCCTCTTCCGCATCGGCGTCGCGGGCGTACAAAGCCTGAAGGTAACGCACCAGCGCCTGGGCGGTGGTGAGACGGATGGTCTCGCTCATGCGGTCGCGCCTTCCGTGATCGGGTTCGGGGTATCGTGGCGCGCACCCTGCCGCCACGCGCGGATCATGGCTTCAAACGCGGTGCGCGCCTGTGCGATCAGTGCGGCATCGTCGATCTGTCCGGCCAGCCAGGCCTTCGCCGGTTCGCTAAATAACGTGCGGCCGACCGCGAAACCACGGCACGTGCTGCTACTGGCCGCTTCCGCGAACCCGGCGGCGAGGGATTCCGCCGGCGCGTTGAGGCCAAGCAGCAGCACGCCGCGGCAGAACGGATCGCGCTCGGCGATCAACGCATCGATCGCCGCCCACGCCTCGTGGCGCGGGGGGCAGAGCTTCCACCAGTCAGGCCGGATACCCAGGTTGTAGATGCGTTTCATCGAACGCAGCACGCGTTCATCACGCTGCGCGTGGCTGGTGCAGCCGGGCGGGATCACTTCGAGCAGCAGCTCGTGGCCACTCAGTTTCGCGGCGTCGTATAGCGCGAGCAACTGGGTCTCCTGTTCCACGCGGTGCAGCGGCTCGGCATCCGGATCGAACTGCACGAGGCACTTGATCACGTGTTCGCGTGGCCAGCTCACCAGTTGGCTGCCGATCGAGCGGCCGCGCTCAAACTCAAGCGGGTTAGAGCCTGGCACTTCTACCGGGCGGCCGATCCACCAACCGCGACCGGTTGCCGCATTCAACGCATCCTGGCCGTAGCGATCATCGATGAGCAGGCCGATATGACCCTTGAGGTTGTTGGCCTTCTCGGTGGCGGCGACAGCCTCAACGAGCAGGGTCTTCAGTTTCGGCAGGTGTGATTCATCCGCACCGGCTTCGCGCGCCAGTTCAAAGAACGGCGTGCGGTGGTCGAACGCAAACACGTAAAGCTCGTTCCATGCCTTGCGCGGCACGGTGGTGCGATGCAGGTGCGAGAGTTCTGCATCGAGATCGGGCCGCGCGATGCCACCTTCTCGAGAAAGGAAGGTGTCAAGTTCCGCCCGGCTGGGCATCGCCGGTGCGCAGGCGTGGCGGGAGACGACGATGGCACCACTCGCATTCGCCCATGCGCACGCCCGCTCGACCGTTTCACCGCCTAGCCAGCCTGCGAGGAAGCCGGAAAGGAAGGCATCGCCGGCGCCGAGCACATTGAGCACCTCGACACGCGCGCCACGGTAGGTCGGTGCATCGTCGATGGCGGCCGGGATGGGTCCTTCGACGACCGAGCAGCCTAAGGGGCCGCGCTTCACGATCAGTGTGGCCGCAGAGACCGCGCGGACGGCGCGCAGCGCCGTGAGCAGGTCTTCACTGCCACCCGCGATGTGGAATTCTTCTTCCGTGCCGACGATGAGATCGAAGGCGGGCAGGATGGCCTGGAGATCCTTGGTCACGTGCTCGGCGGCGACAAAACGCTGTTCACCTTCGCCGCGGCCGGTCAGGCCCCACAGCACCGGGCGGTAATCGATATCGAGCACCGTGCGCACATCGTGTTTGCGTGCGAGTTCAAGGGCGCGCTGGCTCGCGGCGAGGACGCCAGGCTGCGACAGGTGCGTGCCAGTGATCGCAAGCGCACGGCAGCGGGTGATGAAACTCTCATCGATATCGCCTGGTTGCAACGCCATGTCCGCGCAGTTCTCGCGATAGAACAGCAGCGGGAAGCGGGTGCTGTCCTTGATCCCGAGGATGGCGAGCGCGGTGAGCCGTTCCGGGTCGGCCTTCACCTGGCTGACGTCGCAGCCCTCGTTGGCCAGCGTTTCGAGCAGGAAGGTACCCATCTGGTCGGCGCCCACGCGCGAGAGCATGGCGGAGCGCAGGCCGAGCCGCGCCGTGCCGAAGGCGACATTGGCCGATGAGCCACCGAGGTACTTGGCGAAGCTGGTGACGTCTTCGAGCCGCGCACCGATCTGCTGCGCATAAAGATCCACCGCGAGCCGGCCGAGGCAGGCGACGTCGATGGGGCGGGAGGTGTCGCGGGGGAGAGGACTACGCATAGGTATATAGGTTCTTCAGGCCGCGCGGCCTTCCAGTTCATCGACCAGGCTCTGGATCTCGGTGCCGCCGGCCATCATGTCGAGCACTTCTTCCTTCGTGATATCGGTCTTGGCGAAGGTGCCCATGGATTGGCCGCGGTTGAGCAGCGTGAAGCTGTCCGCGATCGGGTAAGCGTGGTGCACGTTATGGGTGATGAAGATGACGGAGATACCGCGTTCGCGGGCCTTGTGTATCAGCTTCAACACGTTGCAGCTTTGCTTCACGCCGAGCGCCGCGGTGGGCTCATCGAGGATCAGCACCTTGGCGCCGAAATGGATGGCGCGGGCGATCGCCAGGCACTGGCGTTCGCCACCGGACATCGTGCCGACCGGCTGGCTGGCGTCGCGAACATGGATGCCCATTTCGGCCAGCTTGTCGCGTGCCGTTTCGTTCGCATACTTCATGTCCAGCACGTTCAACACGCCGAGCACACGGCGGCGTGGCTCGCGGCCGGCGAAGAAATTGCGCGCCACGCTCATGAGTGGCACCAGGGCGAGATCCTGGTAGACCGTGGCGATGCCGCGATCGAGCGCTTCGCGCGGGGACTTGAAGCGCACCGACTGTCCGTCGACGCGGTAATCGCCGCTGCTCGGCTGGTGTACGCCGGCCAGGGTCTTGATCAGGGTGGACTTGCCCGCACCGTTATCGCCGAGCAGGCAGTGAACCTCGCCGCGCTTCAGCTTCAGCGTGACCCCCTGCAGGGCGATCACCGTGCCGAAGAACTTGCTGACGTCGTCGAGTTCGAGGATGTAATCGTCGGCCATGGGGGCGCCCCTCACTTCGTGCTCGCAGCGCGGCTGCGGATGTAATGGTTGAAAAGCACCGCGATCAGCAGCATGCCGCCGAGGAAAACGCGGTACCAATCCGAATCGATGTTGGTGTAGGAGATGCCGATCTGCACGACGCCAAAGATGATGGCGCCGAAGCACGCACCGATCACCGAGCCGAAGCCGCCGGTGAGCAGGGTGCCGCCGATGACCACGGCGATGATCGCTTCGAATTCCTTCTGCAAGCCGCGATCGGAAGCGGCGGAGCCGAATTCGGCGACCTGGAGCACGCCGAACAGGCAGGCGCAGAACGCGGTGAAGACGAACAGGGAGATCTTCACGCGGCGCACCGGCACGCCAACGTTCTTCGCCGCGTTGGCGTCGCCGCCCACGGTGTAGATCCAGTTGCCGAAGCGGGTGCGGGCGAGGACGAAGCCGGCGACCACGGCAAGCCCAATCCACCACAGCAGCACCTTGGGGATACCACCGACGACGGGTTCGCCGTTCGGGAACGATTCGATGATCCCGTGCGAGGCGAGGAAGCTGAACAGGCCGTGGAAGGTCGTGCCGGAGAACAGGCCCGAGACCAGCGGTGACTCGTCGAACTTGCTGCCTACGCCGCTCACGATGGTGCTGTTCGCGAACGTGGTGGAGAGCACGAGGGTAAGCCCGCGCAGGATGAACATGAAGGCCAGGGTGACGATGAAGGACGGCAGCTTCGTGCGCATGACCAGGTAGCCGTTAAGCCAGCCCAGCGCCATGCAGACGAGGAAGGCCGCGATCACCGAGGCCCACAAGGGCCAGCCCAGGTACATGGGGGGAATAGCGACGACGACGCCGGCGAAGCCGATCATGGAGCCGATGGAAAGATCGAATTCGCCGGCGATCATCAGCAGGCAGGCACCGACGGCAAGGATGCCCAGGTAGCCCGCGACCTTCGCCCAGTTGATGACGCCATCGAGGGCGAACATGCCCGAGTCGCCGGCGGTGATGGCGAAGAAGACAAAGACCAGCACGGTGCCGGCGATGGAGCCCAGTTCGGGCCGATCGAGCAGTACGCGCCACGGGGAAATCTTCCGTACGCGTTCATCCGTGGGTTTTGCTGCTTCCTGCGCATTCGTGCGCTGACGCTGGATCATGTGAGTGACGCTCTCGTTGATGGCGCTCATGGTTGCTCCCGACGGTCAGCGGTACTGGCCGGCGTACTTCTCGACGGTGGCGACGTTATCCTTCGTGACGAAGGCCGGGCCCGAGCTCACGCCGTTGGCGGTGTAGATGGGCTTGAGGTCGTACTCCTTCAGGCGTGCCTGGAACTTCGGGTTGGCCTTCAGGGCGGCAATGATCGTCGCCGGGTCCTTGGTGTTCTTGTCGTGCGCGATGACCAGCGCGGCGATGCCCATGTAGCCCTGCAGATAAGGCTGTTGGTCGATCGCGTACTGGATGGTCCCGGACTTGATGCCAGCGATGATCGCGGGCGACAGGTCGAAGGTGCCGAAGTTGATCGCGCCTTTCAGGTGCAGGTCTTCGACGACTTTGATGGCTGGCTCGGCGGCGTTCGGACCGAGCGCCAGGATGGCCTGGGTCTTCGGATGCGCGCGCAGGTAGGCGGTGAGCTTGGCCGAGACCACGGTCGGATCCATGCCGGTATCGATCATGGAGCTGGAACGCCAGTCCTTCACGCCGATCGCGTCGGCATAGCCCTGGCAGCGCTCGAACGAGGCGTTGTTGGTGGCGTAGTGATTAACGCAGACGAAGCTCTTGATCCCCGCGGCCTTGGCCCGGTCACCAGCTGCCTTGCCCGCGTCGTACTCGCCCTGGCCGACGTGCATGATCGCGCCGATCTTCGTGCTCTCCTCGGGCGTACCCGAGTTGATCGTGACGATGGGGATGCCCTTCGCAGAAATTTTCGCCGCCGGGCCTTTCAACTGATCGAAGTTGGCGATGTCGAACGCGACGCCCTTGTAGTTGCGGGCGGCGGCCGATTCGAGCTGGCGGGCCATTTCGGCGAGGTCGCCGTTGCCCGAGCCGCGGTAATCGACGGCGACGCCGAAGTCATCGCCGGCTTGCTTGATCGAGTTCTTGATGGTGTTCCACCAGGAGTCGGAATCGGCGGCGTGGGTAACGAGAACGTAGCGGTCGCCGGGGGCCGCCCGGGAGGCGGGAGCGGCCAGCCCGAGGCCAAGGGCGAGGGCGGCGGCCAACGTGGCCTGGAACGGTTTGAATCGCATATTGCCTCCACTTGTGACCGGCCTTGCCGGTCGGGATGGGTGACGGTCGGAGCGATAACGGCCTTACAGCCGCTGTTTTGCCGAAAGCGGACCGAGCATGGACCGGCTGTTCCAGTGTTGCAACTTGCATTGCAACATCGAAATAAATGGAAAATATGTTCCACGGGTGCTTCAATGCCGGCGGACCCCTCCTGGAGCCACCGATGGCTAAACGCAGCGAAGCCGATGCCCTGATGAACCGCATCGCCGAGGAATTCGAGGCGCTCCCGCGCCAGTTGCAGGGGGTCGCCCGGTACCTTGAGGAACATCGCAGTTCGATCATGGTCCAGCGCGTCGGTGAGATTGCCGAGGGCGCTGGCGTGCATGCGTCGGCGGTGGTCCGTTTCGCCCAGCGCTTTGGCTATACCGGCTTCAGCGAGATGCAGGCCGTGTTCCGCGATGCGTTCACCGCCCAGGCCTCACCCTCGCGCAGCTATAAGCAGCGCATCCGCACCGTTATCGAGAACCGCACCGGTGTCGTACCGGCCGTGGAGATCGCCTCGCGCTTCATCGATGCCAGCCGCATGGGCCTGGATGAACTTGCCGCGGAGATTGACGAAACGCGCTTTCAGAAAGCAGTGGACGCGCTCGCGGGAGCCGAAAACATCTACGTGATCGGCGTGCGCCGCTCGTTCGCGATCGCCACCTACATCGCTTACGCCTTGCAGCACACGCAGAAACGCGTGCACCTGGTGAGCGGTCTGGGCGGCATGTTCCGCGAGCAGCTGCGCAGCATCGGCAAGGGCGACGCGCTCATTGCGATCAGTTTCCCGCCGTTCGGCAAGGAAACGCTTTACGCCATGCGTTACGCGCAGCAACACCAGGCCAAGGTGCTGGCGATCACCGAAAGCGACCTGGGGCCGCTAGCACGGCACTCCGATGTGCTGCTGAAGGTGAAGGAGGGCAGTGCATTCGCCTTCCGCGGCCTCACCAGCACCATGTGTCTGTGCCAGGCGCTGTTTGTCGCGCTCGCTTACAAACTTGAACTAACCGTCGAAGAAACGCTTCCCCGAGGAGAATACGATGATTGAAGTCGCTGTCTTTGGTGCCGGTCGCATCGGCAAGATCCACGCAGCCAATGTCGCCCGCCATCCGCAGGCGCGCCTGCGTTACGTGGTCGATGTGCACGAGCCCTCGGCCCGGGAGCTGGCGGACAAGCACGGTGCGAAGGTCGCCAGCGTCGACGAGGCACTGAATGATCCGGCGGTGGGCGCCGTCGTCATCGGTTCCAGCACGGATACCCATGCCGACCTCATCCACCGTGCCGCTGCGGCAGGCAAGGCGATCTTCTGCGAGAAGCCGGTGGATCTGGACGTGGAGCGCGCGCGTTCCTGCCAGGCTGCCGTTGAGAAGGCGGGCGTGGTCTGCATGATCGCGTTCCAGCGTCGCTTCGATCCGACGTTCTCATCGCTGAAAAAACGCCTTGATGAGGGGGAAGTGGGTACGCCGGAAGTGCTCATCGTCACCAGCCGTGATCCGGGTGCCCCGCCGGTTAACTACATCAAGAGCTCGGGCGGTGTGTTCAAGGACATGCTGATCCACGATTTCGACATCTTCCGCTGGATCCTCGCCGATGAAGCCGTGAGCGTGCATGCCGCGGGCAGCTGCCTGACCGATCCAGCGATCGAAGGCGCCGGCGATATCGATACGACCGCGGTCACCATCCGCACGAAGAGCGGCAAGCTCTGCCAGATCAACACCTCGCGTCGCGCCGCTTATGGCTACGACCAGCGTTTTGAAGTGCTTGGCAGCAAGGGCATGCTCCAGGCGGGCAACGTCGCGCCGACCCAGGTGGTATCGCATACCGCGGCGAACATCGCCCACGACCTGCCTGAGCACTTCTTCCTGGAGCGCTACCGCGAGGCGTACGCCGCCGAGATCGCCCACTTCTTCGATGCGTTGTCGTCGGGTTCGCCCGTGCGCACCACGATCGCCGACGGCATCAAGGCGCTGGAACTGGCTGAGGCCGCCGCACGTTCGTGGCGCGAAGGGCAGGCCGTGGCAGTGAACATCTGACGGAGTCGCAAGTCATGACCCAACTTCGTATCGGCCTGGCCGGCCTCGGCCGGCTAGGCCAGCGGTACGCTGAAAATCTCGCCCGGGCCGTGCCGCGGGCGAAACTCGTGGCGGTGTGCAGCCCGGTGGAAAGCGAGCGCGCGTGGGCGCGCGATACGCTGGGTGTGCCGACCCTCCATGAAACCTATGAGCAGATGCTGGCCGATCCGGGTATCGACGCGGTGGTGTTGGTCACGCCGACCTCGCTGCACGCCGCGCAGATCGAGCAGGCGCTGGATGCTGGTAAACATGTGTTCTGCGAGAAGCCACTCTCGCTCGAGCTCGAAGACTGCCGCCGTGCCGCCGCGCATGCGGCGCAATCGTCGAAGCGGGCGATGGTCGGTTTCGTCCGCCGCTTCGATGAAAGCTATCGGCATGCGTTCATGCATATCGAGGCGGGCGGCATCGGCAGGCCGTTCCTGGTGTACTCGCAAACTACCGACCTCGCCGATCCAACCGGCGCGTTCCTTAAGTTTGCGCCGACCAGCGGCGGCATCTTCCTCGATTGCAGCGTGCACGATGTGGACCTCGCCCGCTGGTTGCTCGGCCGCCCGAAGGCAAAGAAGGTCTACGCCACGGGTACCGTTGCGATGTACCCCCCGCTCGATGCGATCAAGGATGTCGACAACGGCATCGCCATCGTCGAGTTCGAAGGCGGCCAGATGGCGATGTTCTATGCCTCACGCACGCAGGCCCACGGCCACGACACGCACACCGACATTACCGGCACCGCCGGCAAGGTAAGCATTGGCCGCAACCCGCGCGCCGATCGCGTGGAAATCGCGGACGCCGCCGGCGTGCGCAACACCGTCCTTCCCTCGTTCTACGAACGCTTCGCCCCCGCCTTCGTGACCCAGGCCCGGCATTTCGTGGATGCGGTACTCGACGACACCCCTTTCGACCTGACCATGGACGATGCGGTCGAAGCCACCCGCATCGCGGTCGCCCTGCGCGAGTCCCAGCAAACCGGGGTACCCGTTGTCCTGACGTAACGGTAGGAGCGCGTTTGCGCGCGATGGGTGCTCGCGGCACGCCCGATCGCGCGCAAGCGCGCTCCTACAGGGGTTGGGGCGTTGATGAAAAAGGCTTCATGCGGCGCGATGTCGCAGCGCAGCATAAGCCTCTATAATGAAGTCGCCATGCCCTTACCCTCTCTTGTCCCCCATCGCGGACGGCGCTTCGCCGTCACCGCCCGGATCCTTTCCGCGGTCGTTTTCACCTTCCTTTGCTACTTGAGCATCGGCATTCCGCTGGCGGTGCTGCCGGGTTACGTGCACAACGATCTGGGCTATTCCACGGTCATTGCCGGCCTGGCGGTTAGCACGCAATACATTGCGACCTTGTTGAGCCGGCCCTATGCGGGGCGCATGGCCGATGCGATGGGGCCGAAACGGGCCGTGACCGCGGGCTTGATCGTGCTGGCGCTCGCCGGTCTCTTCCTGGCCCTCGGTGGTCTCGCGCCCGGCATGCCGGTGCTCTCGCTGGCCCTGATCCTCATGAGTCGCCTCGGCCTCGGCTTTGCTGAAAGCTGGATTGGCACTGGGGCAATCACCTGGGGTATCGCCGGTATCGGCGGCGAGCACACGGCACGGGTGATTTCGTGGAATGGCATCGCGACCTACGGCGGCATTGCGCTGGGTGCGCCGCTCGGCGTCGCGCTGTCGCAAAAGTTCGGCCTGATCTCGCTTGGCGTCGTTGGCTTCGCGCTGGGCGCGATGGCGTTGCCGCTCGCGTTGCTGAAGGCCCACGTGCCTCCTACTCACGGTGAACGCCTGCCGTTCAAGAGCGTGCTATCGCGCGTGTATGCCTATGGCGCCGGCCTGGCCCTCGGGTCCATCGGCTTCGGCGCGCTGTCCACGTTCGTGGCCTTGTACTACGCCAGCCGCGGCTGGCAGGACGCCGCGTTGTCGCTTTCCGTGTTCGGTGGCTGCTTCATCGGCATTCGCCTGGTCTTTGCCAACGCGATCAACACGTTCGGTGGTTACCGGGTGGCGATCATTTCGCTGGTGGTCGAATGCCTGGGCCTTCTGCTGATGTGGTACGGCACGACCCCGCACGCGGCGCTCGCTGGTGCGGCGCTGACCGGCTCAGGCTTCGCCCTGGTCTTCCCGGCGTTGGGTGTCGAGGCGGTGAGCCGCGTCAGCAACCACAACCGCGGTGCGGCGCTCGGCGCGTACTCGGTCTTCCTTGACGTGGCCCTTGGCCTTACCGGCCCGGTAGGGGGCTGGGTCGCGGGACTTTACGATTACCCCGCGATTTTCCTGGTGGCCAGTGCCACGACGTTGGCGGCCGCAGCACTGTCCTTTGTGCTGTATGTGCGCCATGGCCGTCCGCTACGCAGCGAAACCGCCGACGCGCGGGCATAATGCCCGCCTGATCCCCACGAGTCGGCACCATGCCTTTTGATCGCAGCTGGATGGGTTACGGCATCGACGGTGCCTTGCAGGTCGGTGGCATCGCGCTGCTGGCCGGCATCGTGCTTTACCTGCTGGTGCACCTGGCCGCGAAGGCGAACGGCTGGAACCTTGGTATCGAACTCACGATCACCGTGATCGCGGCGTTCGTCCTCGTCGGTGGCGAGGACATCTGGAATTCGTTCTACTTCAACTTCGTGCCGATCCAGTCGCCGCTGTTGCTGCGGGTGAAACTGGCCGCGGTGCATGACCCGGATTCGATGGGTTTGCGCGTGCTGTTCGAAATGCTGGGTGCGCTGGTGGGCACGAGCATTGGCTGGGCTGTGTTTTCTGGTGGATTTAAGGATCTGATCGGGCACCTGCGCAATCCTTAGGAGCATCGCGCGCAAGCGCGCTCCTACAGGGGTAGCGGTCGTGGGGGCATCGCGCGCAAGCGCGCTCCTACATAGGATCTGCGTGCTTTTTGTAGGAGCGCGCTTGCGCGCGATTCGCCTCACCGGTGGTGCTGGAACATCCAGGTCCACAGATCGGGCGTGGCGTAGGCCTTCATCCATGAGCCGTGGTTTACGCCGGGGAATTCGCTGTACTTCACTTCGGCGCCGCGCTTGACCAGCGCTGCGTTCATCTTCCGCGACTGTTCGGTAGGCACGACGTCGTCGTCGCCGCCGTGGAAGATCCACACAGGCGTCTTGCCGATCTTTTGCGCGGCCCATTCGAACGGATCGCTGCCCTTGGGCGCGCCGTGGACGAACAGGTTGCGGCCTTCCGGGTCTGGCAGGGCGGTGATGCCGCCGCAAATGATCGCCGCGGCGGCGAACATGTCCGGGTGGTCGACGGCCAGCTGCCACGAGCCATAGCCGCCCATCGACAGGCCGGTCAGGTACAGGCGCTTACGGTCGCCGGCGAACTCCTTCACACTCTGCTCGAGGGCGGCCAGGGCCATGTTCGCGTCAGCCGGATCGGTCCACTCGGTGTCATCCGGTGCCTGGGGAATCACCACGACCGCGGGGAAATCCATGTGTTCCTTGAGCCACGGCGGCAGGCCCTGGCTCATCTGTTTCTGGTTGTCGTTGCCGCGCTCGCCGCTACCGTGCAGGAAGAGCACCACGGCCGGGTGCGTCTTGATATCGGCGGGAATGAAGACCTGGTAGCGGTAGGTCTTGCCGTGCACATCGACCGAGCGTTCGGCGAATTGCGCGGGCGCGGCGCTGGCGGTACCGGCCAGGACGGCGGCAGTAAGGAAGGCGAGGGTGCGGAGCATACGCGGGGATCTCCTGAGGTCGATGTAGGAGCGCGCTTGCGCGCGATAGCTCTCCGCGAAACCGCCAAAGGCCCTGCGACGTCGAGGCGAAAGATGTCGCGCGCAAGCGCGCTCCTACGGGAGTGAAGCGCAGTAACTGCGTTACGGCAAGATGTCAGAGGACCGGGTCGAACAGCCGCGCTACGTGCAGGGCCACCCGGCGCAGGTAGGGTAGGCGCCGGTAGTCGTTCGGGTTGACCTCGTCCGCCTGGGCGAAGTCATCCTTCAGCATGGTCTCCACTTCCATGGCGAAGACCGGGTCGATGTTCAGCGCGGAGATCTCGAAGTTCAGGCGGAAGCTGCGGTTGTCGAGGTTCATGCTGCCGACGACGGCGGTGTCGTGGTCGATCAGCATGACCTTCTGGTGCACGAAGCCGGGCAGGTAACGGAACATCCGGATGCCGGCGACGCTGGCTTCGTGCGCGTAGAGTGTGGTGGCCATGTAGACCGTGCGGTGGTCGGGGCGCGAGGGTATGAGGATGCGCACGTCCACGCCGCGGAAGACGGCGAGGCGCAGCGCGCCAAACACCGCCTGGTCGGGTACGAAGTACGGGCTGGTGATCCACACCCGCTTCTTTGCCGCGTGGATCGCCTGGGTGAAGAACAGCGAGCAGCTTTCCTGGCGATCGGCGGGGCCGGTCGCGACGATCATCGTGCTGGCCCGGCCACAGCGCTCGG
Source organism: Luteibacter sp. (assembly GCF_036500425.1). Taxonomy (GTDB): domain Bacteria; phylum Pseudomonadota; class Gammaproteobacteria; order Xanthomonadales; family Rhodanobacteraceae; genus Luteibacter. The sequence goes on along the minus strand of NZ_DASYCB010000060.1, from coordinate 55,483 downwards.
GCGGTGGCATCAGCGGCGGCCGCTCGCCGGTCACCCAGTACCAGTCCTCAGAGAACACGCGTTGAAGGTCGGCCACCGCGGGACCTTCGATCTGCATGTGGGTGTCGCGCCAGGGGGCGAGTGGCGGTTTGAGGCCGAGGTATTCATCGCCAGCGTTGAGGCCGCCGACGAAGCCACGCTCGCCATCGACAACGACCACCTTGCGGTGGTTGCGGAAATTCAGCTGGAAGCGATTGCGAAAACGGCGGGTGGCGAAGCGGCGCACATCGACGCCGCCTTTGCGCAGGGACTCCACATAAGTGTCGGGCAGCGCATGGCTGCCGATGCTGTCGTAGAGCAGGCATACGTGGATGCCGCGTTCGGCACAGGCCAGCAATGCGTCACGCAGGCGCCCACCGAGCCCGTCATCGTGGATGATGAAGAACTGCACGAGGACATAGTGATTGGCCCGCGACATGGCGGCGAACATCGCCTCGAACGCGGCATCGCCATCGATGTGCAGCGACAGGTTGTTGCCCGCGTGCATCGCTGTCTTCAGCATGTGGCCGATCGCGCTGTAGCGTGGGTCGTGCACGGCCTGGGGGAGCGGGGCTACGCCGGGCTGGGCGGGGTGCTCGGCTTCGGCATGCAGCATGAAGAAGCGCGCCTGGCGCTGGCGGTGCAAGTCCACGTAGCCGCCGAAGCGGCTGGCGCCCAGGAACAGGTAGGGGACCAGGGTGACATAAGGCACCAGGACGAGCCCCAGCACCCACGCGAAGGCCCCCTGGGCGGTCCGGGTGTTCATCACCGCGTGCATGGCGGCCATGACGCCTGCGGCATGCAAGGCCAGGGCCGCAACCGCGATCAGGGTGGTGATCATGCCTGGAGCGCTCCGATATTCACGTTTGCGGCAAGAGTCTTTGTCGCGCCGGGGCGTTTTTGCCGAGCGGGCTTAACCGGAAAATGCACGCATCCTCTCCTTCTTCGGAGCCTATCCTATGGGTTCGTCTTCTTCCCGTCTGCCCTTGCTCGCGCTGGCCGTGGCCGCGTTTGCGATTGGTACCACCGAATTCGTCATCATGGGCCTGTTGCCCGAGGTGGCCGCTGACCTGCATGTCGGCATCCCGGCGGCGGGGATGCTGGTCTCTGGTTATGCGCTGGGTGTGGCCGTCGGCGCGCCCTTGCTGGCCGCACTGACCGCGAAGCTGGAGCGCAAGCGCGCGCTGCTGTTGCTGATGGGCTTGTTCATCATCGGCAACGCCTTATGCGCCGTCGCGGCAAACTACGAAGTCTTGATGATGGCCCGCGTCGTCGCCGCGTTCTGCCATGGTTCGTTCTTCGGCATCGGTGCCGTCGTGGCGGCGCACCTCGTACCTGCCAACCAGCGTGCCCGCGCGATCGCCTTGATGTTCGCCGGCCTCACCCTGGCCAATGTGCTCGGTGTGCCGTTCGGTACGTTCCTTGGCCAGTGGGCGGGCTGGCGCTCCACGTTCTGGGCGGTGACGGTCCTGGGTGTCGTGGCCGCCGCGGCCGTGGCGCGCTTCGTGCCGGCGCTGCCAAACCTGAAAGCGCCACACATGGCCACCGAGATGCGCGTGCTGCGTGAGCCGCAGGTGCTGATCGCCCTGGGCATGACCGTGCTCGGCTTCGGTGGTGTGTTTACCGTGTTCACCTATATCGCCCCGATCCTGCAGGAGGTGTCACACGTGAGCCCGCACTGGACCGGCGCGGTGCTCGTGCTGTTTGGCCTCGGCACCACGATTGGCAACATGCTGGGTGGGCGCCTGGCCGACTGGCGTCTCATGCCCTCGTTGATGGGCATCCTGGTGGTGCTGGCGCTGCTCATGGCTGCCTTCGCATGGACCATGCACAGCACGGTTGCCTCGATCATCACGGTGTTCGTGTGGGGCATCGCGTCGTTCGCGACCGTAGCGCCGCTGCAATCCCGGGTGGTGCACGTGGCCGGTGATGCGCCGAACCTGGCGTCGACCCTGAACATTGCAGCATTCAACCTGGGCAATGCGGGTGGGGCATGGCTGGGCGGTGCGGTGATCGCAGCGGGCTTCGGCATGCCAGTGGTGAGCCTGGCTGGTGCGGCTGTCACCGTGGCCGGCCTGCTTGCTACGATGGCCAGTGTTGCACTGGAGCGCCGCCGCCCTGCGCGCCTCGCTGCCGAGTGCGTCTGATTCCTCTCCCGGAGCCGCGCCCATGAAAGCCGTCGCTTACCGTCATTCATTGCCCATCGACGATCCGCAGAGCCTTGTCGATACCGACCTGCCCATGCCCGCCGCCACGGGCCGCGACCTGCTGGTGCAGGTCGCGGCCATCTCGGTGAACCCCGTGGACACCAAGGTCCGTCAGAGAGTGGATCCGAACGGTGAGACGAACGTATTGGGCTGGGATGTCGCCGGCACCGTGACAGCGGTCGGCCCTGAGGTGCGCCGGTTCAAGGTGGGTGACGCCGTGTGGTATGCAGGCGATCGTAACCGCAGCGGCGCCAACGCGGAATTCCATCTCGTCGATGAGCGCCTGGTCGGTCGCAAACCTTCCAGCCTGGGCATGGCGGAGGCCGCGGCTATGCCGCTTACCACCATTACGGCCTGGGAACTCATGTTTGATCGCCTGCGTATGCCGCGCGGCACGCAGGGCAAGCCAGCGACCTTGCTGGTCGTGGGTGCGGCGGGCGGCGTCGGCTCGATGGCCGTGCAACTGGCGCGCCGCCTCACCGGGCTTACCGTCATCGGTACGGCCTCGCGCGATGCGACGCGTGCATGGGTGAAGGCGATGGGCGCCCACCATGTTGTCGATCATGCGAAGCCACTGGATGCCGAGGTGTTGGCGGTGGCACCGGAAGGTGTGGACTACGTGCTGAGCCTCACGAAGACCGAACAGCATTTCGCCGCGTTCCCCAAGCTGATGAAGCCGCAGGGCGCCATCGGCCTTATCGATGATCCGGCCGAGCCGATCGACGTGCGGCTGCTCAAGGTCAAGAGCATTGCGTTGCATTGGGAATCCATGTTCACGCGTTCCGCATTCCACACGGATGACATGGGCGAGCAAGGACACCTGCTGGATGAGGTGGCGAACCTGGTCGACGCGGGCGTCATCCGCAGCACATTGCGTGAGCACCTTGGTGTGATCAACGCGGTCAACGTGCGCCGCGCGCACCAGCTCGTGGAAAGCGGCGCGAGCATCGGCAAAGTGGTGCTCGAAGGTTTCTAACACCTCTTGTAGGAGCGCGCTTGCGCGCGATGGCTTTTCGCGACGTGGCAACCGGTCCTGGCGCTCTTTCGCGAAGGGCTATCGCGCGCAAGCGTGCTCCTACAGGGGTGTGGGCTATTTGGCGGTTAGCAGGGTAGCCAGGGACTGGGCTTGTTTGCGGATCTCGGGGATGGCCGTGGATTCCCACAGTGCCCCGCGCAACAGGCTGCCGATCGCGAACAGGTTGCCGCGTGGCTTGCCGTTGCCATCGAGCAGGTGGCCATCGGGTTGGGCGGCGAGACCCAGGCCCATGCGATCGGGCGTCACCAGGCCATCGATGACCAACTGGCGCATCAACGTGTGATCGGTGCGAACCGTATCGGTGTTGAGGCCCACGGTCTGGATGACGATGTCGTAGGTTTCCGTCAGCGTGTCGTCGGACCCGGTGATGCGGCGGACGACGTCGAGATTGCCATCCATGCGCGACGCGACCGACTGCATGCGGCCGCGCAGGCGGTGCAGCTTGCCGGCAGCCTCGAGCGCGTGCACCTTCTTGTGCACCTGTGGCGGCATGCGATGGCGCGCACGCTCCCAGGCCCAGCGCGCGTGGCGGAGGAAGCGTGCCCGCTCGGCGTCGGGCAGCGACTGCCACAGGCCTTGCGTATGGGGGCGCATGCCGTCGACCACGGTGCGCCAATCATCGGCATTCGTCGCGGCATCGCGTAGTTGATGCAGCCAGCCGCGGATGTTCGGATCGTCGAGCATCTGCTCGGCAAGCTCGTTACCATCATCGCCCGGCGCAGACGCCGCGGCGAGATGTGGCTCGGGCAGGTGGCCGTGCCGGGAAAGCGCGGTGAAGCTCGCATTCGGCCAGCGCGCCGATAGCTCAAGCATCACGTCGACCGCGGTCAGGCCAAGGCCGATGACGAGGACGCGCAAAGGGCGGTCGTCCGGTTCGGCGGCCGCCAGGTAGGGCCACGGATCGGTGACATAGCGGCCACTGGCCAGTGCGGCGTCATCCACCCCGACGAGCGGGCGCGGCGGCAGCGAGCCGATCGCTAGCACCGCGGCTTCGGCGTGCGCTTCTTCCTCGCCATAGCCGACCGTGACACCTTCGCTTGACGGCACCAGCGATTCAGCGGCGAACGGAATCCGGTTGATGTCGTGGCCGAACTGGCCGGCGTTCCCGATAGCGGCATCGATGCGCGTCTGCAGGAAATTGCCGTACTGGCGACGCGGAAGGAAATCCGAACCCTTGACGCTGGGATCGAGGGCCTGGGCGTACTCAAGGAAGCCGCCCGGCTTGCTGACGAACATGCCCATGGATGCGGCACGCACATTGAGAAGATGGCGGTCGGAAGGCGTGCCATAGGCGACCCCGCGGCCCGGCTGAGCGCTGCCGGCGAACCACGTGAGGTGCAGTGGCTTCGGCGTCCTGCGTTCGAGGAGCTCGCTCACCAGCGTCGCCGCTGCCGCGCCACCGCCGATGATGGCGACTTTTTGAAACATGTGTACTGGTCCTTCGCCCGTGGGTTGGGGTGGAGGGCCGTGAGACCGTCAGGCCGTCAGGCGTCCCGCAATGATCGATTGCCTCGGTCGTGCGATCCAGTGTCCAGAGGGACCGGGCTGCTCATACGCGAGGTACTGTGCCAGATCACCACCGTACACGTGAAGCGTGAGCGCCGTGTCATGCCGCGACAAATTGCGGCAGCGGTGCACGTGCTCCTCGGCGCCTTCGAACCAGGTGGCATCGCCGGGGCCCAGCCAGGTACGGCCGGTGCTGCGCAAGGTTTCGTCGGTGCCATCCTTGAGGAAGGACTCAACCTCAAGCGCGCCAGCGATGGTGGCTTCCAGACCCCACAGGCCGCCATGGTCATGCACCGGCGTGGCGTAGCCGGGTGGCCAGGCCATGACCAGCACACTGACCGCCGGCTTGGCCCGCTCGGCGATCATCCACCGTTCGAATCCGCGGTGGCGCTCGCGCAGGGCGCCCAGTGCCTCGATGACCTCATCATGCCGGGCATGCAAGGCACGGCCCAGTTCGCGCCCCATGGAGGCGAGGTCAGGAACATGCGCATCCGAATGATCGAACGCGATGTCTCGCAAGGTTTTGATGATGGAAGAACGCTTACCCATGGAACGGGCCGCCCCGGTAAATCGACTGGCGCCAGTGGAGCATGGCGCCTGTTAAACATGCGTAACCCCCTTCTTTCAGCCCGCCTTTAAACCCTTTGAGAAAATCCAGCATCGAACCATCGCACCGCCCACCTGGCGGCCGTTGCACGGAGACCCACCATGATCGTCATGACCTCGCTCGTCGTCCTCTTCGCTGGTTTCTGGCTAGCCTTCGCGCTGGTAGGCGCCATGCTCAAGCTGGTATTCGGCATCATCGGCGGCGTCTTCCATGTTGTTGCCAGCATCGTGGGCGCCCTTGTCGGTGGCGTGCTCATGCTGGCCATCGCCCCGGTCGTGGCGCTGGCCCTGTTGCCGGTGTTGATCCCGGTGGCCTTCCTGGTCGGCCTGGTGTGGCTCATCGCCCGCGCCACCCGCAAGCCCGATGTCGTGGTCATGCCCGCCCCGCGCTAACCTTGATAGGTAGGAGCGCGCTTGCGCGCGATGGCTCTTGCGGCAAGCCCCATCGCCCCCGAAGAGGGGATAAACGCGCAATCCCAGCGCGCTCCTACAAAGGCTTAGATCGATCGTAGGTCGAAGGTGACGGGGATTCTCGCCCATGCCTTCACGTGCTGGCCGTTCTGCACGGCCGGCTGGAAGCGCCAGCTACCGAGCACCTGGTTGCGGGCCGCGTCATCCAGCACACGGTGGCCGCTACTGCTCTCGACCACCACCTGTAGCGGCTTGCCGCTTTCATCCACGAGTACCCGCAGGGTGACCGTGCCCTGCATGTGGCCGCGGATCGCCTGCTGCGGGTATTTCGGCGCCGGCGCGGCCACGTAAGCCAACGACATCTCCACCGGGGCGGCTTCCACGGCGGGGCCGGGCGTTGCCGGCGCTGCCACGACGGGGGGCGCCTGGAGCATGCCTTCATCGGAGGTCGTCGCTGGCGCTTGCGGCGGCGGTGGCGCCATTTCGTGGTGCACGACCGGCGTTTTTGGCACCGCCTTCGGCAGCGGTTTCAGTTCGATATCCGGGATCGGTATCGGCTTGGGCGGGGTCGGGTGGTCGATCAGCGTGATGCTGCGGGGTGTGGGCGTGAACGTGACGATCTCGGCCACCATCGGCCGCATGACGGCGATGAGCGCGGCGGCGTTGAGGGCGATCGCCGCGCTCATGGCGGCGATGCGGACGGTATCCGGATGAATGCCGGACAGGGCCTGCGGACGGGCGAACGACATGAGCCACCTCCTTCAATGTGGGTGAAGGTGTTGCGTAGTAGTTGCGTGCTGCATGGTCGGGAACACGGCCAGTGGGGACTGGCGGGGATCGTGTTCAGGTCCGGGTTCAGATTAGGCAGGCTTCGAAGAAACTTGCAATAGTTTCATTCAGACGGCTATTTCGGTCAGCCCTGACCGATCGGCAACCCGATCGCGCGCAAGCGCGCTCCTACACAGGGCGGCGGATTGCGCGCAACACCTGCGCAGACTCCTGTAGGAGCGCGCTTGCGCGCGATCCGCCGCTCAGTGCGCGACAAGCATCGGAATATCGGACTGCATGAACAGGTAGCGGGTGGTCCCGCCCAGCACCAGTTCCGACAACCGCGAACGCCCCCAGGCGCCCATCACGATCAGGTCGGCACCTGCGTCATGCGCCGTCTTGAGCAATTCGGGGCCAGGTGACGACAAGGCCGCCTCGTCGAGCTTGCGCACTTCGGCTTTCACCCCATGCGTATCCAGCCAGCCACAGATGTCCGTGTCGGGCAGGGCGCAGGTGCCGATATCCTCATCACGGCTGCCATCGATCACCGTCACCTTGCCTGCCTTGCGCAGGAGCGGCAGCGCCGAACGCAGCGCCAGCGCCGATTCGCGGCTACCACTCCAGGCGACCAGGACGTTGTCGCCGAGGGTCTCGACCGGTGCCGTATCGGGAACCACCAGCACGCCGCGACTGGCCCCAAACACCGTGCGAGAAACGACGCCGAAGCCGACCGGTGCATCGCCGCGCATGGTGGACGAGCGCTCCATCACGACCAGGTCGTAACCCGCAGAGGCGTGGGTGAGCAGGGTGACGGTATCCCCGTTGCCTACGCGCCATTTGCCCTTGAGGCCCTGAGCGGTAAGCAGGTCGCCCCAGTCGCCGGCCACGGCACGCGCCTCGCTCGCCCGCTGGCGCACCGCATCCAGTTGCATGGGCACGGCTTCGGGCACGGTGAAGGCGGCGGCCGGCATGTCGACCACATGCATGGCATCGAGCCGCGCGCCGATCCGGGTGGCCATGGCGAGAGCCGCGCGCAGCCCAGCGCCCTGCAGAGGCAGGCGCGGAACATTGAGGAGAAGTTCGAGGGTCATGCCCGCATGGAACACCGCCCGCTCCGCCGAGGCAAGCCCCAGTTGCGAATGTTTCGCATCAGGGCGTGGCATCGGGTACCCTCGGAGACCTGTTTTGTGCACTGCGGAACCCCCCATGACCCTCGAAAGCGCCGATCCGCGCTACGGCTTTCGCGAAGAAATCGCGAGCAGCGTCATCCATGGCCTCGGCATCGTGCTCAGCATTGCCGGCCTCGCGGTCCTGGTGGCGTTCTCAGCGCTATATGGCGGTGGTACGCGCGCCGTAGCGGCCAGTTCCGTGTTTGGCGTGACACTGATCCTGCTATACACCGCGTCCACGCTGTACCACTCGGTGCCGAGCGGGCCGGCAAAGCAGGTGTTCCGTACGCTCGACCACATCGCGATCTTTCTGCTGATCGCCGGCACCTATACGCCGTTCACGCTGCTAGCGCTGCCGGGTGCGTGGGGCTGGGGCCTGTTCGGCACCATCTGGAGCCTGGCCATCATTGGCAGCGCGGCCGAGCTGGGCATGCTCAAGCGTTATCGCAGGGCGGCGGTGGTGATGTACGTGCTGATGGGCTGGGTGGCCGTCGTGGCGATCGAACCCTTGCGTGAAAACGTCCGGACCGGCGGCCTGGTCCTGATGTTCGCCGGCGGCGTGGCTTACACCGCCGGTGTGCCGTTCTACATCTCGCGGCGCATGCCTTACGGGCATGCGATCTGGCATCTTTTCGTGCTGGCAGGCAGCGTGCTGCACTACCTGTCGATTCTTCTCTACGTCATCCCCGACGCCGGAAAATAAAGCTCGTGTAGGAGCGCGCTTGCGCGCGATGGGGGCTTGCTACAAGACCCATCGCGCGCAAGCGCGCTCCTACATGTTCACTTCTTTTTCTGCTGTTCCGGGATGAAGCGCGTGCGGACGGCTTCGGCCAGTAGTTCGGGCGGGAGCAGGCCCTGGGCGATCAGGAAATCGTTGAACGCCTTGCGGTCGAACTTGTCGCCGAGCTGCACCTGCGTCTCCGCACGCAGCTGCAGGATCCGCGAGTAGCCGTAGAAATACGCGGTGGCCTGGCCTGGCGAGTTCAGCGTGTAACGATCCAGTTCCTGCCGTGCCATCGGTTCGGAAAGACCTACGTCGTGCACCAGGATGTCGTGCGCGCGCTCGCGGGTGACCATGCCCAGGTTGAGCATCGGATCGAGGAACGCACGCGCCGCGCGCAACAGGCGGAACTGCAGGGCGATGAACTGGCCTGCAGGCGGCTCGTACGGCACCATTTCCGCTTCGGCGTACAGCGCCCAGCCTTCCACGTTCACGCTGTTGAAGGCGAACAGGCTGCGGGTCAGCGACACGCCCTGTTCCACCATCGCGGCGAACTGCAGCTCGTGGCCGGGGCGGCCTTCATGCGCGGTCAGCGTCCATGCGGCTGCCTCGAAGGTGAAATCGTCGTACATCTGCGACGCGTCGCCATTCGTCGGCGGGTTACCGGTGGTAAGGACGAAGGTGCCGCGCTGCCCGGTATTGTTGATGAAGGGCGGCGGATCCATGTGCGGCGCCGGCGTGCGCGCGTTTTCCGCTTCCGATGCCAGGCGCATGGCCAGCTCACGCTTGGGCAGCTCGACGATCCGCTGCTTGCGGATGGTGTCTTCGATCTTGCCGATCACCGTGTGGTACGTCGGAACGACCTGGTCCTTTGCGAGCTGCTTCTTCTTTAGCGCTTTCAGCACGTCGCGGTAATCGCCATCGGGCAGGCCTTCGGCCTTCGCCACGATCGGCGCCAGCTGCTGCAGCGCGTACGAGGTCTCCATGAACTCCAGTTCCGCTCGATCGATCAAGTCACGCGGGGCGATGTCGAGGCCGACCTGTTCGAGGTTGTAGGCATACATCGGTTCCGGGAGGCGGAAGTCCGTACGCGCGCGCGGCAGTACGGTCTTCTTCACCCAGGCGTTGTAATCCTTCAACTGCTTGTCGAGCGCGGCCATGGCCTCGTCCGAACCGCTGATCTTCTTCTCGGCGAACAGCTTGCGGATGCCATCGACGTAGCGCTGGGTGTTGCCCAGCTTCTGCTCGACATCGGCCTTGACCGGGCCGAGCAGCTTCTTGTCGCCGAGCTTCTCGGTAGTGCGTGCCTTGGCCTGATCCACCAGCGGCGTGCAGCCCGGCGCGGTGCCGACGTAGCACTTCAGACGACCGAGCGCGGCCTTGTTCTGCTCGGGCGTGCTTTCGGCGTTCAGTAGCGAGAACTCGCCGCTGAAGATCATCTGCCCGGCGTCAAACCACGGCAGCATGTACTTGTCGTTGAGGTCGATGCCCTTGATGTTGCCATCGATCTGCTTGATGAGGATCTGCAGGTCCTGATGGACATTGGGATCCTTTTCTTCGGCGAGGCGCTTTTGCAGCTTCTCGCGTACCTCGACGAGGGCCGCGCGCTGACGCTTGTCCATGTCGGGGCCGAGGTCGGCGGTCTTCTCGTCGTAGCCCTTCACGCCGATGTCGGTGGCGGATTCCGGGCTGAAGCGAGCGGTGAGGTCGAGCAGTGGCTGGGCATCGGCGTTGCTGCGCGCGATCCAGGCGGGCTGTGCGGCTTCGGCGTGCAGGCTGCCCACCGCGAATGTGATCGCGGCAGCAAGGGTCAGGCGTCGGAACATGGGCATCTCCCCGGGTAGTGCCCGGAGACTAGCCCGGCGCGCGCAGGGCTGCCATGTGCCAACGGATGGGTCAGGCGAGCAGCAGGGCCACCCCGGCCATGCCCAGCATCAGGAACGAGATGACCACCTTGGCCAGCATGCCGACGAGCATGCCGACCCAGGTGCTCACGCCGACATGCGCCGAGCGCAGGATGCTTTTGCCCGACGACAGCTCGCCGACCACGGCACCGGCGAAGGGGCCGATGATGAGCCCGGGGATACCGAAAAACATGCCGACGGTGGTGCCGACGCCCGCACCCCACAAGGCTCTTGGCGTCGCGCCGATCTTCTTGGCGCCCAGCGAGGCGGAGATGAAATCCAGGGCTACCCCGACCGCGCCGATGATCCCGATGGCGATCAGCCAGCCCCAGCCGAGGTGCTGGTACGCGTCCACCGCGGCGGCGAGCCAGATGCCGCCGAAGATCATGGGAATGCCGGGCAGCACCGGAAGGATCGCGCCCGCCACACCGCCGACGATAAGCACGGCGGAGAGCAGGTACAGGGCCAGGTCCATCAGCGGAAGGCCTCGCGGTACTCCGGCTTGAGGTAGGCGACGAAGGCGCCGCTCGGCACATCCACGGCCTGGGGGCCGGCCACATAGGCGGCGACCTGGTAGGGCGGGAAGATGAAGGTAAGGCCATGCACCTTGTCGTCGGGCCCGGTCAGCAGGCTGAAGACGCGGTAGTGATCCTTGCCGGGAGCGGTGCCTTCCTCGATCAGCTGGGTATCCGAGGCCAGGGGTTCGTCCTGGTCGTCCAGCTGGGTGATGAGCTGGCGGCGGGCCTCGGAGGCAAAGACGTGTTCCGCGGCATCCGGGTCGGCGAAGAGTTCACGGATGTTGACCACCCGGTCCGTCTCCTTGTCGAAGGTGAAGCTATCGACGATGGGTGCCGGGTGCGCACCCCCGGTGAAGGCCTGGCCATCGACCTGCACGTTGATGAAGCGATCGGTGCGGGCCGATACGGCGATATCGAGGTTGAGATCCCATGGGATCTCCCGGGCACGCGCGCGGGCGCCCGGCGCATCCAGGCTATCGAGGAAAGCGCGCTTTTGCCGGTCGACGTAGCGATCGATGGCATGGCGCAGCGGACCCGCCTGGGTGGGCAGGGTGGGGAGTGAAAACTCCATCGTATAGAGGCCCTCCTGGCCGGAACGGTTATCCTTATCGGCACTCGCCTGCGTGGGCGGTGGCGTCTGCCCGTCGTTCGTCTGGTTGGCGCTGTCGCGGCAGGCGGTGAGCCCGGCGGTGGCGATGACCAGCGACAGGATGTGTCGCACCAGCATTTCGGCATTCTCTCCCTGCGAGGTTCGCATCTTAGCGTAGACACCGCATGGCGCAGAGAGCGTCAACGTATCGAAGGAACAGCGTGCACAACGCGATGAGCGAAAGCGTCACCCTGCTCAAGGCCGATGAACTCGGCCGGATTGAACGCGTGGAGCGCGACGGCGTCGTACTCATTCGCCGTGATATCGCCGCGGCGCGCTGGTGGGCGCGCTGGTTCGCGCGGCGCGCCGCAGCCCGCGAGGCCCGGGCGCTGGCGAAGCTGGAGGGTATCGACGGTGTCCCGCAGCTGCTGGCGTGGAATGGCCGTGTGCTCGAGCGCAGCTACATGGCGGGCGAGCCCATGCAGGTCGGGCGCCCGCTGGATCCGGCGTACTACCGCGATGCCCTGCGCCTGCTGGCAGTGCTGCACCGCCGCGGTATCGTCCACAACGACCTGGCCAAGGAGCCGAACTGGCTGGTGAGGGAAGACGGTAGCCCCGGGCTGGTGGATTTCCAGATTGCTTGGACGCGCGGGCGGCGCGGCGCGCTGTTCCGCCTGCTGGCGCGCGAAGACCTGCGCCATCTCTTGAAGCACAAACGCACCTACGCGGCAGACCGTCTTAGCGTGCGGCAACGCGGCATCCTGGCCCAGCCGGCGCCGCATTCGCGGCTGTGGCGCGCCACCGGCAAGCGGCTCTACAAGCTCATCGCCCGCCGCCTGTTCGGCTACTGGGACAACGAAGGCCAGGGCCGCATCCGCAAATAATGTAAGAGCGCGCTTGCGCGCGATGGGGCTAACGGCAAGCCCCATCGCGCGCAAGCGCGCTCCTACAGGGTCGGGCTATTTTTCGACGAACGCGCGCTCGATCACGTAATCACCCGGTTCGCGGGTGCGCGGGGATGCCTGGAAGCCTTCGCCATCGAGCAGGACGCAGATGTCGTCGAGCATCGAGGGGCTGCCGCACAGCATCACCCGGTCTTCCGCCGGATTCAGCTGTGGCAGGCCGGTGGCGCGGGCCATCTCGCCATCGGCGATCGCGTCGGTGATGCGGCCGCGGTTGCTGAACTCTTCGCGCGTGACCGTCGGGTAGTAGATGAGCTTCTCGCGGACCAGATCGCCGAGGTATTCATGCTTCGGCAGCTCGTTTTCGATGTAATCCGAGTAGGCCAGGTCGTTCACACGGCGCACGCCATGGGCCAGGATGATCTTGTCGAAACGCTCGTACGTTTCCGGATCGCGGATGATCGACAGGAAGGGGGCCAGGCCCGTGCCGGTGCCGAGCAGGTAAAGGCGCTTGCCCGGCTTTAGATCGTTGAGGACCAGGGTGCCGGTCGGCTTGCGGCTCACGATCAGCGGATCGCCCGGCTTCAGGTGCTGCAGGCGCGAGGTCAGCGGACCGTCCTGCACCTTGATGCTGAAGAACTCCAGGTGCTCCTCGTAATGCGCACTCGCGATGGAATACGCGCGCATGAGCGGGCGGCCATCCACTTCCAGGCCGATCATCACGAAGTGCCCGCTTTCAAAGCGGAACCCGGGATCGCGTGTGGTACGGAAGCTGAAAAGCGAATCGTTCCAGTGATGTACGTCGATGACGTGCTCGGTCGCCAGTGCCACCATGGTGTGCGTTGCCTCTGAACAAATAGGGACGAAGCCACCGCGCCCCGCGCGGCAAGCCTTGGAATCAGCTGGGGAAGCGACCCGCGGGCCGCGCTGCCTGGCGCGTGGCGCCGCTCCCCCGTGGGGTGGGTGCGGGCTCAGGCGTATAAGGATACGGCATTGGGATCGCTCCCGCCGCCTGGGTGGCGCGCTCGGTCTCGGCCTGGTCTAAGATCGGGCCGTTCCCTCCCTAGGAAGCCCTCCGCATGACACGACCCGAGTTCACACCGGGCCAGGCCTGGACCTATCGCACTCGCCCGGGTGAGGAAGCCTCACGGATCGTCATCCGCAAGAAGGACATCGAGGCAGAAGACGGCGAGGTTTTCCACATCTCGATCCTGGGCGTGAAGCTGCGTAACCACCGGATGCCCGGCGGTATCCAGCCGGCCATGCATCATGCGGCGGTGGCGCGCGCGACCCTGGACAACAGCCTGCTCGAGTACACCGGGGACGGCGATGATGACGAAAGCTGGATGGATGGCTATGCCGTGTGGCGCCAGGCGTACGACAACGGCGACGCCGGCTTATTCGACATCCCGGTCACCGGGATCCTGAGCTACATCGAAATGGTCGTCGCCGCCTCTGGAGAAGTCTGATGAAACACCGCGTTCTTTCCTTGCTCATTTCCTTATCGCTCGCCGCCTGTGCCCACGCACCGCCGAACGAGCCGGTGAAACCCGCAGAGCCGTCGCGCGACGGCAAAGTCAGCTATTCGGCCATCCCCTCCGATAAGGCGGGGGAATATCAGATGAAGTCAGGACAGAGCGCCTTTGGCGCGCAGCCGCTCACCAATGATCCGCCGGCCTATCCAGCCGCACTGATCGCCTCGAACCTGCCGGCCAGCGTGGTCCGCGCCAAGGTGATCGTCGATGGGGAAGGCAAGGTCAGTGAGGTCCGCGATCTCGACAGCGCAACGGATGCCGCACACAAGGCCTTCTTCGCGGCCACGCGCGAGGCTGCCATGCGCTGGACCTACACGCCGATGACGATGGTGCAGGAACGCGAAGGTAACCACGGCAACATCACCCAGACCCGCACCAACGCCCCCTTCAGCCGCGACTACGCCTTCCGCTTCGAGCTGAAGGACGGCAAGCCCGTCGTGACGGCGAGTCCATAAAAAAAAGCGCCCTATCCTCTCGAAACCAGCAGGGGAGGTGCTGGTTTCGAGAGGTGGGCGCAAGCGTCACACAGGGATCGTTTTAAGCGAGCTTAGAAGTCGTACGTGACCGACAGGCGGCCATAACGCGGGTCTTGCGTGATGAGCGGTGCGCGGTACAGCGGGTGCGGCGTGCCACGCGACTGCCATTCCGTCGGGTAACGGAAGACGGCGCGCTGCTGGTTGGTCACGTTGAACACGTTGGCCGAGAAGGCCAGGCGATCGCCACCCCAGGTCGGGCGGTAGGTCAGGCCCAGATCCCACTGGTAGGTCCACGGCAGGCGGCCCTTGTCACCCGGGGGCGACGGCTGGCCATCACACCAGTGGTAGGCGCTGCCGTACAGGGCCGGATCGGTCTGGCCCGGGCCGTAGTAGCCGAGGCAGACTTCCGGGGCGCCCGAGGCGATCTGGAAGTTGCTCGACAGCTGCCATTCCGGCGCGAACTGCCAGTAACCATAAGCCTTGAACACGTGCGGGTGGTCGTTACCCAGCGGGCCGTTGGCGTAGTTCATGACATAGCTGTTATCCCAGTCCATGCTGCCGGCGGCGCCGTTCTGGCGCGAGTCGGTACGCGACTGGCCCTCGGTATTACCGTACGAGCGCGAGTACACGTAGTCGAACTTGCCGTACCACACGCCATCGAACTGGTGCTCCATGAAGAGCTCGACGCTGTAGTACTTGCGGCGCGTGGCCGGCATGCCCATTTCCTTGCGCGACAGGTCGGTGGTGAACGCATTGCCGGCCGGGTCGAGCAGGGTGAACGTGTTGGAATGACCACCATTGACCAGGTAGCAGCTGTTGGTCGAACCCACCGTGTGGCCTTCCGCTTCGGCCTTGTTCTTGACGAGGTCGATATCGCAGAAGTCATCGATGACGGCGTTGAGCTTGCGGTAGGTCAGTTTCGTACCGTAGGTCCAGTTATCCCCAAGCGTCTTGTCGAAGCCGAGGATGTATTCGTCCTGGTTCTCCGCTTTCAGGTTCTTGCCGGCCACGGTGCGCGGGTCAGGCGGGATGCCGTACGAGTTGTTGCCCGACACCACGCCGCTCATCTGGGTCAGGCCCTGCGGCGTGCCGTCGGCGGCGATACCCGAGTACGTGTAGTACTGCTGGGTCGCGATGTAGCCGGCGGCCGCACCCGTCGCCGGGTTTAGCGGCAGGCCGAGATAGTACCGGCCTGCGTTGGCATAGACCTTGAAGCTGCCATCGCCATTCACGTCCCAGGCCGCACCGAGGCGGGGAGCCCACTGCGGACGCGTCTGTTTGATGAACGGCTGGCTGAACTGGTTGTAGTCAGTGAACTGATCGTTGCGCAGGCCGGCCGACAGCAGCCAGCGGTCGCTGATCTGCCACTTGTCCTCGATGTACTGCGCCTTCTGGTCGGAACGCACGTTGACCAGGTTGTAGACGACGCTCTTGTTCACCCAGTAGCCGGTCTGGCCGTTGGCGAACTGCGCGGGTGCCGGGACGAAGTTGCGGCCCGGAGTGCTATTGATCTCTTCGTTCGGATCCTTCGAAAAGCCATAGCTCCAGCTGTAACCCGGGCCCGGGCTGATCGAACCAAAATCAAGCACCTGCGACTTGACGTTATCGATACCGGCGGACAGCGTGTGGTCGCCCAGCACGTACTGCACGTCGAAACGAAGGTTGTTCGACTTGTTGCCACGGCCCGGCGAGCTGATGTCAGCGACCTGGGTGTTCTTGATCGCCGAACCACCGTTGAGTGCGGGATTCTGGTTGCCCGAACCATCGACGCGGGCCAGCGTCGGATCGTAGTTGCCGGCCTGGTCGTAGTTCTTCACCGACATCTTGCCGTACTGAGCGCTGATGGTCAGGTTATCGGTGATATAGCCGGTGTACTTCGCATTCCAGAAATCGCCACCGACCTTGGTGTCGTTCACCGGGCCGATGGTGTTGGTGCGCGACATGTCGACGTAGTTGTAGCCGTAGCGCGTGCCGCTACCCGAGCGCTTGTCACCGACATCCGTGAATTCGAGGATGTTGCTGTCGTTGATGTTCCAGTCGAGCTTGGCGTACCAGCGCGGGTTCTTGTACGTGTTGGTCGAGGCCGGCGTGCTGTTGTCGACGGCGTTGACGTTGCGGTAGCCCTGCTTCTCGAACTCGGTGGCGACGAAGAAGAACAGCTTGTCCTTGATCAGCGGGCCGCCAGCGTAAGCGCTGACCGTGGTCGACCACTTGTCGTTCTGACTCTTCGGCTGGTACAGGTCACCGGCCGGTGCCGAGGACGGCGTATTCACGTAGTGGATGTTCGGGCCGGAGGCGCGCGCCCAATTCGGCTCCCACAGGATCTGCGCACCAAAGTGCCACTCATTGGTGCCGCGCTTACCCACCTGGTTGATCACGCCGCCGTCGGAACGACCGTACTTGGCGCTATAACCGCCCGTATAGACCTCCTGCTGGTCGATGGCGCCGTACGGCAGCTGCAGGCCGCCGGCCGCATTCAGCGGATCGGTGGTGTTGAAACCGTTGACGTAGTACGCGTTCTCGTTGGACGCCGCGCCGCCAAAGCTGGCGAGCGGACGGCCGGTATCGCTGGTGAAGCCGCCGCCGTTGTTGACGACGCCCGGCGCGAGGCGAGCCACGGCTTCGGCGCTGCGGCCGAGCGGCAGCTTCGCAAGCTGTTCGGAGGTGATCACGGTGCGCGAGTCGACCGACGTCACGTCGATCGGCGGCATGGCCGTGCCGGTCACGGTGACGCCGCTCAGCGCGGTTGCATCGGTCGCGGTGGCGGCTACCGGTGCGGCGAACGATACGTCGGTGCTGGCGCCGACGCGCAACTGGACGTTCTTGCGCGTGTCGACCACGGTGCCATCACGCATCAGCGTGACGGTGTAAGTACCCAGCGGCAGCTGGGTCAGCGAGTAGCGGCCGCGGTCATCCACGCTGGTCTCGCGGTGGAGGCCGTTGGTGCTCTCGACGACGATGGTCTGGTTGCCGTTGGCCGGCACGGAACCGTTGAGGTTACCGGTGGTCGACTGCGCGTAGGCGGTGCCGACACCGCCAAGGCAGGTAGCCAGGGCGAGTGCCAGGGCGGTCCTGCGATTGAGAAACTGGTGCTTCATGCCTTCCCCGAATGGTTAATACCGAAATTGACGGCAACACGGGGCCGAAGCAGCGGGTGCATGCCCGCCGCTTTCGTTTGCTGGAGCCAAGTGCAGGCCCTCCCCGCGCTCCGTCGCAACTAATCCATTTGCCTCGATCCAAATGAATTGCAGGGAAGATGTACATCAGGGCCGCGGTGATGTCTAGCGTCTTTCAGACACCGACGCATAGCCGTATAGCCGTCTGAACGCATTGCTGCGTCGCAGCAGAAAATCGAGTAACTATGGGTATTTGTGTAAATTCATGCTGACTTGGTCGAATTATGTAAACGTTTACATATAGCCCACGAAAAGCCGCAAGAAATTTTCGAACACGCCCCTTCACATGCCTCGTTTCACTCACGTTTCATGCACATTTGGATCGTGCTAATTCTCAATGTTCCTGCGACTCGTCTATTTGACCCGGGTAAAAGCTACACTTTCACCGGAGGTCACTGCAGAAAATGGGTCTGGGTTCCGTGAAAGCGGCACCCGGTAAACCATTCGAAAGCCGGTCGTTCGTGGTATTCGGCCAGGCGAAGCCATACGTAACTGATTTCGTCAGATTCGAAAGCGAACAGCCTGTGCCACTTGCCAGTCTCGCCGCAGAACATAGACTAGGCGGGTATCGGGGGACGTGGTGGAAGCAAGGCTGGCATGAAGATCGATCGCGGTAGCGGCAAGCGTGCCGGGCCGGTGATGCTCAGCGAGGTCGCCGAGCGGTTGCGCAATCCGCGCATCGACCGCATCGTGGCGAGCTTCCGCGAGCATCACGTATCGCTCGTGCGCACCGTGTTGCTCGGCTTCATCGTGGTCTGGACCGCGGCCTGGCTCGATGGCCCGTTGCCTATGGCACGCGAGTCCCACGGTGCCTTCCCCATCGCCCTTGCCTTGTTTGTCGCCAGCACCTTCTGGATGCTGTTCTTGCGCGCGGGCTGGTTGAAGGTCACGCCCAAGCTCGATGCGGTCGGGCAGGTGGCGAACTTTGCCATGGCGGCCCTGCTGCTCAAGGCGGGCTTCATGCTCGTCATCACCGTGACCGCGGTGCTGCCGTTCCTTTCCGTGGCTGTGGGCATGCGTTACAGCCGGCGCGCATTCGCCGCCAGCGTCGTCGCTTCGGTGGCGATCCTCGCCGTGGTGGCGCCCGATGGCTATTGGGTCAACCGACCGGCCTATGCGCTCTACGCGCTGGCGCTCACGGTCGTCCTGCCGATGACCTTGTACCGCATGATCGATGCGTTGCGTGAAGTCTCGGCGGAGGCGATCGCCTCACGCGAGGCCCAGCATCGTTTCATCTCCATGATGAGCCACGAGATGCGTACGCCGCTCAGTACGGTGATCCACGCGGCCTCGCTCATCGATACGTCGGCGATGAGCGATGACCAGCGCCGCCTCGTCGCCTTGCTTTCGACCAGTGCCAACGCGCTCCTGCACCGCGTGAACGCCGTGCTCGATGTGGCCTCGTTCGCCGGGGGCAGTTTCAGTCTTCGGCAGCAGGCCTTCGCCTTCGACGAAGTCCTCACGACGGTTGGCGCGGTCTGCCGCCCATCCGCCGCTGAGCGGCGCATCGGGTTCAGCGTATCCCGCGATGCGTCGGTGGAAGGGGTGTTCACCGGCGATCCGGGGCGGATCGAGCAAGTGCTATCCAACCTGGCGTCGAATGCGTTGAAGTTCACACCACCCGGCGGTACGGTCGATGTGCGCGTGGAGCTAAGCGAAGGCATCGGTGGTCGCGATCCGATCATTACCTGCACCGTGGCCGATACCGGCATTGGCATCGCGGATGCAGACAAGCAGCGCATCTTCGATCCATTCCAACAGGTCAGTGTGGGTGAGAGCCGGCGCCAGGAGGGTGTCGGGCTCGGCCTGTACATCGTGCGGAATGTCTCCGGGCAGATGAACGGGCATCTCGAGGTGACCGACAACCCCCTGGGTGGTTCGATCTTCACCTGGCGCTTCCCGATACCCCGGGCGGCGCATGGTGCGCGCAGCATGGCCGATGTGCCGCTGGTCGATCTCCTTGATGCGCACCGTGCCCGCGTGGTGCCGCAGACATGTCTGGTGGTGGACGACAATGCGGCCAACCGGGAAATCGTCGGACGGATCCTGGAGCGGGCAGGTCACCATTGCGTCTTCAGCGCCAGTGGCGATGAAGCTCTGGCCCGTCTTGGCCAGGGCGGGTTTGATCTGATTTTCATGGACCTGCACATGCCGGGCAGCTCGGGTTGGGATGTGCTTGGACGGATCGAAGTCCTGCGGCGCACCCAGGCGATGCCTCCTATCGTGATGCTGAGTGCCGATTCCAGCCAGGATGCCGTGCGCATTGCCTTCAAGGCCGGCGCGCGCGCCTACCTGACCAAGCCGATCGCGGCCCAGCGCCTGCTCGATATCATCGAGACGATCGCCGCCGAACACTCGCTGGCGACCGCCGCGAGGGCGTGGCAACCCGAGCTCCCCGGGATCGAAACGCGCCACGGGCACACCACGCCGCTCGACGAGATGCGCGCGCTGGCCAGCCCCGCGGAGTTCGCCAGCTTCCTCGATCTGTGCTCGGTGGCCTCCGATGGCCACGTCGATGCCTTGCGCGAGGCGATGCTCGAACGCGATATCGCCGCGGCATCGGAATCGTTGCATGCGTTGCGCAACGTCCTCGGTAACCTTGGCGTGCCCGGTGCCAGCCGCGTCTGCGACGACCTGGGTGTGTTGATCGATGCCGGCGGCGATATGCATACGGCCGTGGCGGAACTCGATGCGTTGTGCCGTTCGGTGGGCCACTACGTTACCTTGCAACGCCGCCACGCGAGCGCGCCCACAGGTAGCGCCGCGTGACCACTCTGGAGGCGCTGGCGGACGAGATTGAGCGACGCGAACGCGGTATGCCCGGGCTGAAGCCCGATAACGAGGCGCGCATCGTGTTCCTTGAGGGAGCACCCCGCGTTCGACGGCCACTTGCGCTCGTCTACCTGCATGGCTTCACGGCCAGCCAGGCCGAAGGCGAGCCGGCGCACCGCGCACTGGCCGCGGCCTGCGGGGCGCACCTTTACCTGAATCGCCTGCACGACCACGGTACGGACGCACCCGAGGCCATGGCCGGGGCATCCCCGCAGGCGTGGCGCGATGATGCGGACGCGGCTTTCCGGGTCGGGCTCGCCCTGGGCGAGCGTATCGTTCTGGTCAGCACATCCATGGGCGGCTCACTCGCGCTGGATCTCGCTGCCGCCTATCCCGACTGCGTGGCGGCGCTTATCACCTGGTCGCCCGGGATCCGTGTCTTCGACGAGGAGCAGCTGCGTGCAGCCACGCTGCTGAAGGGGCCCGTGGTGCCGCCGGGTGATCGCACGCCGTACCAGCGGCAGTACTGGTCATCGGTGGTCCACTCCGACGCATACCGTGCGATCGCCCGGTTGTTCATTGAGCGCATGCAGCCTGGCAACCTTGCCCAGGTCCGTTGCCCCGTCCTCGTCGGCGCATGGGATGGCGGCCCGGGCGATAGCGACACGCTGACATCGGTCGCCGCGATGCGCGAGGCATTCAGCTGGCTGGGCACGCCGCCCGAGCAACGGCGCTTCATCGCTTACGACCACGCCGCCCATGTGCTGGCTAACCCGAATCGCTCGCCGGCCGCCTCACGCGTGCTGGCCGATGCGCGAGCCTTCCTGGACGAACATGGTCTTTGCGCCACTGCGCATCGGCCATAGGTCGAAGCGACGCGGCCACGCGGAACCGCTATCGTTGCAGCCTTGGCAGCATGGGGTGGGGATGCGGTTCGAACGGGCGATCGCCGCGATACGGGCGGTAATGTTGGCCCTGGCTGGCTGGGTGGCGCTTGCGGGCGTCGCGCTGGGCATGGATACCCGCGACCGCAGTATCGACCAGTTCTACCATACAGCCTGGACCGTGCGCGAAGGCGCGCCCGGCCAGGTGACGGCACTTGTCCAGACCGCGGATGGCTTCCTTTGGCTGGGTACGCAGACCGGCCTTTACCGGTTCGATGGCGTGCGCTTCGAGCGTTACCGGCCACGTACGGGCGGCGATTTCCCGGCTTCCAGTGTCGCCTCCCTCTACGCCCCGCCCGATGGCGGCCTATGGGTAGGTTTCCGCTATGGCTTCGCCAGCTATATCGATGGCGACAAGGCAACGCACTACGGGGCCAGCTCCGGCCTGCCGACGGCCACGATTTATGCGATGGCGGGTACGCCCGATGGCCGTGTGTGGGGCGCCACCTTCAACGGACTCGTGGCGTTGCGCGATAACCGCTGGCATGTGGTCGGGCCCGCGATGGGCCTGCCGGGGATCCGGGCACGCAACCTTACCGTCGATCGCGAGGGCCGTCTTTGGGTCGCCTCGGACGTTGCGCTCGCCTGGCTGCCTCCCGGCGGCGATCGATTTGTCGTCGCCACGCGCGACGTAGGCAAGATCAACCGTATCAGTGAAGCACCTGACGGCAGCGTTTGGGTGGCTGACGTGGATCGCGGTGTACTGCCGCTGTGGCATGACACTGGCGATCCGGCCGCGGTGGGCCCGAGCCTGCGTGTGTCGTCGTCGGGGATGCTGTTCGACAGGGATGGTGCGCTATGGGTCGCGGCGATGGGCGATGGCCTGCGCCGCGTGCCGCGTGTCCATGATCTTGCTCGTCAGGCCATCGAAGCCGAGGGCAGTGCCGCGCAGCGCTTCGTCGAGCGTGATGGGCTCACGTCCGATTACATCAGCGCGATCATCCAGGACCGCGAAGGCAATATCTGGGTGGGCGGTAGTCGCGGCCTTGATCGCTTCCGTGCCAGTCGCTTGTTGCCCGCGCCGACCCCCTCGGGCGCTACCGATTTTGCGATCGCGCCGGCTGCCTCGCGCGGTATCTGGATCGGCACGAAGAACCGGCCGCTGATGCGTGTCGATGCCTTGGGCGCGTCCACCGTGGATTTCCCGCAGGCCATAACCGCTGCCGCGCGTGACGACCGTACAACCTGGCTGGCAGGCCCTGGCGGCGTGTGGACGATGGAAGGTGATGCGCCGGCGTTGTTCGCCTCGTTGCCGGTCGAAGACTTCACTGGCGTGCAGGCGATTACCGGCGACGGCCATGGCGGCGTATGGGTCTCGATCAACCGACCCGGTGTCTACCACTACAGCCAGGGTGACTGGCACCGTGAACTCTTGCCGGCTGTCGCCAACGATCCCTCGCCGCTGGTGCTGGTGCGCGATCGCACCAACCGCCTGTGGATGGGCTTCGCGCGCGATACGATCATCGTTCGCGATGAAGCCGGGCACGATACGGTGATCGGTGCGCGTGATGGCCTCGAGGTCGGTAATGTCACGGCCCTGCTCCCGGACAACGACGTGACGTGGGTCGGGGGTGAGCGTGGAATCAATATCATCGATGGCGGCCACGTACACGTACTGGCGCTGCAAATGGACCTGCGTGGTATCTCGGGCATCGTGCGTGATCAGCAGGGTGACTACTGGGCAAATGCATCGCAGGGCATCGTGCGTATCCGCGGTAGCGATGTGGCTCACGCGCGGCGCGATGCGGGGTTCAGCGTTCCCGTCACCCTGTTTGATTCGCTGGATGGCTTGCCTGGAACGCCCGCGCAGTTCCGGCCGTTGCCGACCGCCGTGGCCAGCGACAATGGGCGGCTATGGTTTGCCACGACGAGTGGCGTGGTCTCGATCGATCCAGCGGATGTACCCCGGAATACGCTGCCACCGCCGGTCACCATTCGCGGTATCGCGACGGACATGGGTTGGTTTGAAACGGCAGGGCGCGTCGAATTACCGGCGAAGAGTGCGCGCCTTCGTATCGAGTACACCGCCACGAGCCTTTCCATGCCGGAGCGCGTGCGTTTTCGTTACCGCATGGATGGCATCGATAAGCACTGGCGCGATGCAGGGACGGATCGCGAGGCGGTCTACACGGATCCGCCACCTGGCCACTACGTCTTCCGCGTCACCGCCGCCAACGAAGATGGCGTGTGGAACGAACAGGGCGCATCCATCGGGATCGACGTGGCGCCAGCCTTCTACCAGACAGCCTGGTTCGCGGCGATCCTGGCGATCATCGGCGCTGCAGTGGTCTGGGCGCTGGTGCTGATGCGCGTCCGTCGGGTGGAGACGCAACTGCGCGAGCGCCTGCATGAGCGCCACGCCGAACGTGAGCGAATTGCGCGTGAACTGCACGACACACTGCTACAAAGCATCCAGGGCCTGATGATGCGCTTCCAGGCTGTCGCCAATCGCGTGCCACATGGCGAGCCCTTGCGTGCCTCCATGGAGAGTGCCCTGGATCGTGCGGAGCTGGCGCTGGTAGAGGCGCGGGATCGCGTTCGCGACCTGCGCGACCACCTCGGTGATACCGTCGCGCTGGATATGGGGCTGGTCGAACTAGCTCGCGCCTATGCCGATGAGCATGCCGTACCCGTGACCGTCGACGCACCCCCGGTGTGGCATGGCATGGATCCGCTCGCGCGCGACGAACTCTACGGAATCGCTCGCGAAGCCGTGCACAACGCGGTGGCACATGCCCACGCGAGCCGGATCGACGTAAGCCTGCATCGTGAGGGCGCGGAGGTGGTGCTTGGCGTCTATGACGACGGGCAGGGCATCGGTCCGGGGATCCTCGCCGCGGGCCGGCCGGGCCATTGGGGATTGCGTGGCATACATGAGCGCGCCGAGAACATCGGCGGCAAGGCGTCGATTACTTCATCACTGGGCGGCGGCACGCACGTGGTCGTACGCGTGCCGATTTCCCGGGTGATGCCGCTACCTGCGTGGTGGCGGCGCTGGATTCCGGGTGCCTAGCGATAGCAGCCGTCGGCGAACTGGCCTTTGGCGACCGGGCACAGGATGGCGGCGAATCCACCATTCGCAGGGACATCGAGGATAAGCGCGCCATCGGCGGTCACGTTCTGCGCGGAGCGCGTGACGTCACCACGGCCGCGGCCGTCGCGCACGATATCCGCATGCCACGGGCCCACGCCGAGCGACGCCAGCGGCACACTAAGCTGGCGCGCCGGTCCCGCGGCGATCGCGCCGATGAACCAGCGATCACCGTTGCGCCGCGCGAAGATCGCGTCCTCGCCCGGCGTACCCGAGATCAACTTCGTTTCATCCCACGTCGTGGGGATCTGGTCCAGGAACGCAAGCGCGTTCGGTCGCCGTTGGTACGCTTCCGGGCTATCCGCCAGATGGGTCCAGCCGGATTCGAACACGATGGGCAGCGCGACTTCATGCGCGATGCTTGCCTCCTTACGGCCAGCATCGAAGGCAACCGGCGTGTAATCCATGGAGCCGACCACATTACGCGTGAACGGCTGGATCGTATTGCCTACCGCCGGCGGGTCGTTCTCGGCGCCGCGCACGCCTTCCATCGTCATCAGGTGCGGCCAGGTGCGCGCGAGCCCATGCGGGATGGTGCCGCCATGGAAGTTGACCATGAGCTGCAGGCGCGCTGTGTCGGCCAGGGTCTCGTCGTACCAGCGAAAACGTGCCTGGCTATCCGAGCCCATGAAGTCGATCTTGACCCCCTTTGCGCCCCAGCCTTTGACACGAGTGAGCCACGCCTGGCGCTTCGCCGGAGTATCCAGCGTCGTCCAGGGAAACCACATCAGCACGTCCACGTGCTTCGCATTGGCATAGCGGATGAGCTGGGGCACCCAGGTTTCGCTCCAGCCTTCGTCAAGCAGGACATAGGGCATGCGGTTGGCCGCGGCGAAGTCCACGAACGCCTTTTGCCTGTCGAAGCTTTTCGGGCTGTCGTGCTCACTGAGCCACGACCAGGCGACGCGGCCGGGACGAATCCACGTGGTATCGGCTAACTTCGACGGATCGGCGAGGTCATCCACGAGGGTCGATTCGGTGACCGTGGCGAGATCGCCCGCGATGATGGTGCGCCAGGGTGTGGTGCCCGTGCTGTCAACGCGGCTGTCGGCCAGCGTTAGGCCGTACGTCGGCGTGTTCGCGACGTGGACCAGCCGGCTACCGTCGTAGCGGCCGTCGGCGTTGGCTTCCGTGATCAAGACATAGCGCTGGCCCGTGCGGAACAGGGCGGGGTAGCCGTAGTCGCCTTTCGGGGCGGCGATGGCCGTGGTCTCGAGACGTTCCTTCTCGTTGCTTGCATCGTAGGGAAGCAGCCACGCACGGGCGTCCGGCGGTAGCGCGTAGCGTGTGGCCTCGCCGATGACCGTGGTTTGCGTGGTGCCGGGCAACTCATATCGGAACGCGACGCCATCGTTGGCCACGCGCACGACGACATCGAGTTTCTCACCCTTGTCGTTCTGCAACGCATAGCGTGTCTCCGCGAGATTCGCGCTACGGACGAGGCGCTTGCCGGTGGTCATCCGGTAGTTCTCACTGAGGTTACGCTGGGTCGTCCCGATCAGGCGAAGGCCGTGGGTCAGGTCGCTGCCCGAGGTGCGCAGGCCGAGCGTGGCGTCGACCAGTGCCTGGCCCTGTGGATCGGTGACGGTGAGCACAGGGCGCCCGCCCTCACGGAAGACCACGGTGGCCAGCGGCGGCGCGGCGAACGCGGGCATGGCCACCAGGGCGGCGAGGGTGGCGGCGAGGCGGTGCGACGTCTTCATGCGAATTCCTGGTTGGGACCTACCGGGTCGCCGAGCATTCCACAGCGTTGCGCAGGCGATCAAGGAAGACGCGACGCGCGTGAGAACCGCGTCAAGGCAAACGCCCGTTACCATGGCGGGCATGACCGATGTCCCTTGCGACTTCCTTGATCTGTTGGAATCCGATGCCACGTGGCGTGAACCAGGCGCCTTTCGCTGGCGTGCGGACGCGCTCGATCGGCTAGACCTCTTGATGCTGGCGATGAGCGACGAGGCACAGCGCCAACGCGCCGATGCGTTGCTGGATGGCATGGCCGCGGTGGATGAAGTCTTGTTTGGAACCCTGCGTGACGCGATCCGCGCCGGCGAGGGCAGGGCCGCGCTCATGCCCTGGCTGGACATCGGCGAGCCGGTGGGTGCCCACTACGACGCGTTCGACACCTTGCTGGCAGGTGTATTCGCGATCGAAGAGCCGATGCCAGAGGATCCCCGGCCACCGACCGATATGGTCTTCTACCAGCCGACGCCGGCACGCCATATCGTCGATGCTGTCCGCCGCACGGGGCTTTCACCGGAAGACCATGTCCTCGACCTGGGTTCGGGTCTCGGCCATGTGCCCCTGCTCGCACGCATTCTCAGCGGCGCCACCGTGAGCGGGGTGGAGCGTGAGCCTGCCTACGTCGCCAGTGCACGCAGTGCTGCGGCATCGCTCGGATTAGCCGACATCGCCTTCGCATGCGCTGACGCCCGCGACGCCGATTATTCGGTGGCGAACGTGTTCTACCTGTTCACGCCGTTCATTGGCCCCGTTCTGCGCGACGTCACGGCACGCATCGAAGCGGAAGCCCGCAAGCGTCCGCTTCGCGTCATCGCGCTAGGCCCATGCACCCGCACCTTCGCCCGCCAGCCCTGGCTCCGCAGCGCAGATCCCAACCCAGAAGCCCACGACCGCGTAGTCATCTACGCGAATCTGTAGGAGCGCGCTTGCGCGCGATAGCCTCACCGCCCGTGAAACCGCCCCGTCGTTCCACCCACCGAAATGCTGACGCCACCGGTCGGGTGCTCACAGCTGCCAAACGCCTGCGACAGACTCACCGCGCCACCTTGATAGCTGCCGCTACCCCCATGGCTGGCGCTGACGACCCCGGTGCTGACACTGCCATGCACCTGGGGCTTGTTGTAAGTGGCGTCATCACAGCGCGGGCCGTCGTCCTCGACATCGGCCCCGGCGATCTGGCCGCTGGTATCGCCGTAGTACGTGCCCGGCGGATCCTTGGGGTGCGCCGGGGTGACCGCGACGCTTTCCTTGCCGTTCTTCGAGCCGGTGGCGGCCACCGACGAGGCGGATGCCGGGGCAGGGGCCGTGCTTGACGCGGCCGGCACATAATTCGGTGGGAGGTTCAGGTTGAGCGGCTGCCGGGCGGCATCCTGCGCCATGGCGGCGCCAGCCAGCAGGGAAAGGGTGGTGAGGGCGAGGATGGACTTCATGGAGCGCTCCGGGGGACCTGCCATTGAACGCCTCAGGTAGCGTCCGGTGTACGGGGGTTGGAACGCCCGTTCAGTGGGGAGTTCCCCGCATGCGCCGGATCACGCGCGAGCGCGCCCGGCACAGCCTCTATCATGCCTCTTCGGGCTCGCTCAGGGGTGGCTCGCCCAGGCGGGCGCGCAGGGCATCGATTTCACGGCGCAGGTTGCGGTTCTCGGCCTCCAGTTCGGCGACCTGCTCGCGCAGGGCTACCACGTCGCCCGACGGCTTCTCGCGCGGCTTGCGCTTCGATTCCCGGACCCGCTTGGCGGCGTCCTTGAGTTCCTGGTCACCTGCCGAGGCCGCCGCCCGCTGCTCATCCTCCGGCAGCGAGGCCACGGCGGCGCCCGCGCTGATCGACAAAGTGCCGGATTTCACCGCCGCCACCACTTCGGGGGCGGCTTCCTTGCGGATTTTTTCGATCATGCCCACGGCGTTGGCGCTGATCCGGGCCTCGCGGGCGATTTCCTTGCGGTCGTCGTTCGGGTTCGGCCGTGCCGCCTTGGGGCGCGCCGGCTCCGAGCCGTTGGCATCGAACGGCAGGTCGTTCTCGTCCTTCGCGGGGGCCTCGGCCTCACGGCGCTGGGCCAGGATCTCGCGCTTGCGCAGGGCCAGCACACCCCGCTGGAAATCGGAGACGCTACGCCGGCCCAGGTGTTGCTCGATCATCCACAGGTGGACGTCGTCGATGGACTGGAAGCGCTCGTGCTGCACGGTCTTGAAGGGAATATCGTGCTTGCGGCAGATGCCGTAGCGGTTGTGGCCATCGACCAGCGTATCGCCCCACAGCACCAGCGCATCCCGGCAGCCCTCAGCCAGCAGGCTGCGCTCCAGGGATTCGTGCTCGTCCGGGGTGAGCGGATCGATGTAGGCCTTGAGTTCTTCGTTGACGACGATATGCATGGAATAGGAGCGCGATGGCAGACGGGCGGCCGCGCATTCTAGTGCCTCCGGGTCTCATCTGCAGCGACCGGCAGGGCTTGACAGGTGCCGGCAGAGAGACCGAGCTTGGGTGGGGCGTGGCTTGCGGGGCGTTCCGAAGGTACGCTGCGGTGGGTCCGCTTTCTCCCTCAAGGAAATCGTTGGCATGAGTATGGAAACCGTTGAGATCAAGGCGTTCGTCCCGGCCCGGGACTTTGAGCTTTCCAAGTCCTTCTACACCGACCTCGGTTTCGAGGTGGCCTTTTCATCCGAGGATCTGGCTTACCTGAAGGCCGGGGAGTGCGCGTTCCTGCTCCAGGCGTTTTATGTGAAGGAGCATGCGGCTAATTTCATGATGCACATGCTGGTGAAGGACGTGGATGCGTGGTGGCGTCACGTTGAAGATGCTGGGCTGGCCGCTAAGTATGGGGTGCGTGCCGATCCGCCCGCGGACCGACCGTGGGCGATCAGGGACTTTGTACTCGCCGATCCTACCGGCGTGCTGTGGCGCATTGGCACCCATATCGAACCATTCCAGCGTTAAGAACGGAGATGTCATGAAAGCGACCAGGGAACCACATGCGAACCTCGATGCTTCTGCATTAATCGACGCCCGCATCGAGAGCCTTGATGACTGGCGCGGGGACACCCTGGCGCGCATGCGCAAGCTCATCCACGACGCCTTGCCCGATGTCGTCGAAACCTGGAAGTGGATGGGTACGCCGGTGTGGGAGCACAACGGCATCATCTGTACAGGCGAGAGCTACAAGGACAAGATCAAGCTGACCTTCGCCAAGGGTGCATCACTTCCCGATCCCGGCAAGCTGTTCAACTCGAGCCTCGACGGCAACATGCGCCGCGCACTGGATATTGGCGAAGGCGTGAAAGTGGATGCCACGAAGTTCAAGGCGCTGGTGAAAGCCGCAGCTACACTCAACGCAACGAAGAAGACAGCGCCCAGGAAGCCGCTCGCCAAGAAATTGTAGGAGCGCGCTTGCGCGCGATCACCCGCCGCGGGAACGCTCGTTAACCCGCCGCATCGCCGCCGCCAGGGCAACATTCCCACTACCTTCGACCCCACGCACCGTGCCTTCGAAATCGGAAGGCGTGCGATTCTGGCTGAGCTTCAGCTTGCCTTCGATCCGCGTGATGTCGATTTCGATACCGACGATATGGGCAAGTTGCTCGGCAAGGTAGTCGGCAGGTGCGTCGCTCATCCGCCATGGCTCGGGTAGCCGGCTCTCATGCTCACGTGTCAGTCGCGCTACCACGCCGCGTACATATTTCTCGTCGTCGATGATGCGGACGCACCCATGCACGTGCACCACCTCGTAGTTCCACGTTGGCACATGGCGGTGGGTTTCCTGCTTGCTGGGATACCAGTTCGGCGAGATGTAGCCCTGTGCGCCGCGGAAGACCACCAGCACCTCGTCGCCATCGACCGCCTCTTGCCACAACGGGTTTGCCCGCGCGACGTGGGCTACCAGCGTGCCAGCGGCGCCACGATCTTCATCCAGAAGGAATGGCACGTGATTCGCATCGAGCCCGCCGGATGTATGCGTTACGAGCATGCCGAGCGGAAACTCGCGGAGCAGCGCGAAAAGCAGGGTCGTGTCGGTTTCAGCGAACAGGTCGGGTACGTACATGGCGGGCTTCAGTACTCGGGTGGGGAGGCGATCAGTGCAGCGGCCGTACTAACAGGAACACGCAAAGAAGCAGCATGAACAACGCGACCGATCCATCCATGATGCGCCATGCCGTCGGGTTCCTGAAGACGGGCGTGAGCAGCTGTGCGCCGTAACCCAGGGTGAGGAACCACGCGATGCTCGCTGCGCACGCGCCGGTCGCGAATACCCAGCGCAGCATGCCGGGGTAGCCGGTCGACAAGCTGCCGAGCAGGATCATGGTATCCAGGTACACATGCGGATTGAGGAAGGTGAAGGCCAGGCAGGCAAGGGCGGCCTTGTACCAAGCCGGCTGGCTGGCGCCGGAGGGCGCTAGCCCACCACCGCCGCGCCAGGCGCGGGCGGCGGCCATCAGGCCGTAAACGGCGAGGAACGCCGCGCCACCAAAGCGCAGGGCCTCGAGCAGCCATGGTGCGTGCTGCACAAGGGCACCGATGCCGGCGACGCCGAGGAGGATGAGCAGGAGGTCACTGAAGGCACAGATGGCCACGACGAGGCCCACATGCGAGCGCTGGAGGCCTTGCCTCAACACGAACGCATTCTGGGCGCCGATGGCCATGATGAGCCCGGCGCTGGCGGCGAAGCCAGCGAGAGCGGTTGTCAGGATCATGGGAGGTTCCACCGAAGGTATGGACCCATGATGAAGGTGCCTCTTGGTTTAGACAAACTAAGGATTCTTTGTGCGCATAAGAATTGCTAATCTGAGCCTATGGACCTCCTGCATCCCCAACTCGCCGCTTTCGCCGCGATCATCGAAGAAGGTAGCTTCGAAGGCGCCGCGCGGCGCCTGGCTGTCACCCCCTCAGCGATATCGCAGCGGATCAAGGCGCTGGAAGACCGCCTGGGACAGGTACTGGTCGTCCGCCAGGTGCCTTGCAAGCCGACCTCAGCCGGCGAACGCCTGCTCCTGAGACTCCGCCCCATGCAAGCGCTGGAAGCAGAGGCGATGGCGGATTTCCTGCCCGAGGAAGTGAGGCCGTCGCAGTCGCGCCCGATCGGCATCGCCGTGAATGACGACTCATTGCATACCTGGGTCGTCACGGCGCTCGCCGCGCTGCACGAACAGCACGGCTATTTCTTCGATGTGCGCGTGGATGACCAGGACCACACGCTCGACCATCTACGTGAAGGTGCGGTGCTAGGCGCGATCACGTCGGAACGGAAACCCCTTCAGGGCTGCAATGTCTTTCCCCTGGGCCGCATGCGCTACCACGCCATCGCGTCGCCAGGGTTTGTGCGCCGACACTTTCCGCATGGCATGGACGCTTCATCACTTGCTGGCGCGCCAATGATCGTGTTCAACCGCAAGGATGAATTGCAGGCGCGTTATGTGCGCCGGGTGACCCGGGCGAAGGTGACACCGCCGATCCACTACCTGCCGACGTCCACGGGTTTCGTCGAAGCGGCCGGGAAGGGGCTGGGCTGGTGCCTCGCCCCCGACCTGCTCGCCCGGCCCGCGCTGGACGCGGGAGAGGTCGAGATCATCGATGCAGGGCGCATGCTTTACGTGCCGCTGTATTGGCAGTGCGCGAGCGTGCGTTCCAGCACGTTGCGGCAGATCACCCAGACCTTGCGCCATGTCGCAGAAAGCGCGTTATCGCCCGATGTGGGGTGACCTGGCTTAAGGCCCGGGGCATCCATGTCCGAAGCCAATCCGCTATTTTTCGTGGGTGAGCGGTAGGACCTTCTCACGGAGAACCTTGTACTCCGCATCGATCACGTCCTGATTCGGATCATGGCCAGAGTGCTCAAGCAGCACCCAGCCTTTCTGCGGCGCCTTGATCTGGTCGTAGTATCGGCGCGCCACATCCGGGGTCGCCAGCAGGTCCTGCTTGCCTTCGATCAGGAACACCGGGATCGCGAAATCCGTGCCGAGCGCGGGCAGATTGGCGTGCGCGAGCATCCCGTCGCCGTGCATGCCCACGAAGTTGATGAAGGAATAATCCTCACCGTTCGTGTAGTCCTCGGTGGCCTTCGGCGTAGTGTATTCCGGCGCCGCGTGCCACGTTGTCGGTGGCGGCGTAGTGACCTTCGCCTCGTATGCCCGGATGATCCGGCGAACCTTGCCGAAGCTGCGCGGATCGGTCCAGGGCGGTGTTCCCACCTGCTTGAGAACATCGAGCGACGGCTGGTCATTCGCCGCCAGAGCCAGGGCCACGAGTTTTTTATAGCTCTCGGCCTGGTTATCCAGCGAGTTCACGACCTGCGAGGTGCCGACATACGCGTAGAACAGGTCCGGTCGGGACTTCGCCATGTAGACGCCCAGGATCGATCCCCAGGAACTGCCCCATAGAATTACCTTGCGTTTGCCGTAACGCTGGGCAAGGTATGTGGCGAGTTCGTTGCCGTCCTGCGCCATGCGTTCGATCGTCAGCGTCTCGCCTTCGGCGGGCGGGCTGCGGCCGTAGGTCATGCCCGCGCCGCGCTGGTCCCACTGGACCACGATGAAATCCCTGGACCAGCTGCCGTACATCGACTCGGACAGAGGGCTGAGCGGGTTACCGGGGCCACCGCTGATGAAAAGAATGATGGGGTTGGCGCAGTTATCGCCTTTGGCGGTGACCCATTGCTCGATGCCGCCGATGCGCACGAACTCGGCACTATCGACTTTGCCTGGCTTACCCTTGCAGGCGGCGTCCAGCGCGACGCGGGCGTGCCCGGTTGCCGCTTTGTTTTCCGCGCCCTGCGAGATCGGCGCGTACGTCCCCAGGACCGAAAGCGCGGCCGAGACCATCAATGCTTTCCTCACCCCATTCCCCCGTCATCTGGCCGGCTGGCCGCTGGTTCTGGAATGTATCCGAAATGAGCCGTATCTGCCGGTCTTAGGCTACTCTCGCCTTTCTTCCCGCGATGTTGGAGGTCCCATGAAACGAGTCACCGGCATAGGCGGCATCTTCTTCAAAGCCAAAGACGCCCCCGCCCTGCGCGAGTGGTACAAAACGCACCTCGGGATCGATGTGCAGGCCTGGGGTGGCGCTGCTTTCACCTGGGACGATGGTGAAGGCAATCCGGTCGGTGGAACGACGATCTGGTCGGTATCGTCGGGGACCGACGGGCAGGTGCCGGAGGGCAGGGCGTTCACCATCAACTACCGTGTCCACGACGTACACGCCCTGGTGAAGGTGCTCCGCGAAGAGGGCTGCGAGGTGGTCGGTAACGTCGACGAATCCGACTATGGCAAGTTTGCCTGGGTCATGGATCCGGAAGGCAACAAGGTGGAGCTATGGGAGCCGCCGGCGGGGCAGTAAGGCACGCAGGCCACGGTGAGCATCGGACGGCCCTTGCCGCCCGATGTCACTGGCGTTTTTGTCTAGCTGCAGTTGCGTGCCGCCTTGATGATGTCGCGACCCGGTTTGGCTTCGGGTGACTCGGTGTGGATTAACACCAAAGAACTGACTCGCCCAGCGTTAAGGACTTGTACGACGGCTACGACCGCCGGATCGCCGGCCGGATTCGTACCAACCACCCGCAGATCCAGGCCGTCATTCCTGGTCCCGGAGTAGCTCCGTGGAAAATCCTTCTGCACGACCGGCATCAGGCACTGGGCGAATTCCGACGGGGTGCGTGTGGTGCTGAAGCTCTTGAGCGGGGAGTTGGGGGCCACTGCCTCTTGCGCCGAAGCGATGAGTGGGCAACCCAGGCAAAGCAAGCCGGCAACGATCAATGTGCGCACAACGACTCTCCTTGGCTGTTGGACGAGCGGCCGCGGACATGGCCGTCCGTCGATTCTGCGCGCAAAAGCGGGAGCCCGCCACTGACCGGGATTTTCTGTGAAAACGGCCGCCCGATGGGCGGCCGTTTTCACCAATCCATGGATCAGCCGTTATACAGCTTTATAGAACAGGCTGCGTGGCGACCGCCGACGGGAAATTACCGACGTTGACGGTGGCGACGACCTTGTTGGTGATCGGATTGATCACCGAGACCGTGTTCGAAACCGAGTTCGTGACATAGACGCGGCCGAGCGGGATGCTGACGGCGATCGGGCCCGGTGCGGTGCCCACCGGCACGGTGGCGATGACGCTCTTGCTGGTCGCGTCGATCACCGACACCGTGGCGTCGGCAAGGTTGGACACGTAGGCGCGGGTGCCGAGCATGCTGGCGGCCACGGCATCCGAGCTGTTGCCGGTGGCGATCGTGTCCTTCACCTGGTTGCTCGAGGTATCGATGATCGACACGTTGTTCGTACCCTGGTTCGCCACGTAAACGCGGGCGCCGAAGGGGCCGACATCCAGACCCGTCGGATTGCTGCCGACCGGTACGGTGCTTACGAGTTGCTTCGTCCGGGTGTTGACGACCGAGACCGTGTTGTCGGCAAAGTTGGCGGTATACAGGAAAGCGCCGGTCGGGCCTGTGGCGACGGCGAACGGCAGGGTACCGACCGACAGCGAATCGACGACGGTGTAGCTGCGAGTGTCGATGACGGACACCGTGCCGTCGTTGGCATTGGCCACATAGGCGGAGCGCCCATCCGGGCTGATGGTCACGCCGTAGGGGAAACCACCCACCGGGATCGAGGCGACGACCGTATTGGTGGAAGCCTTGATGACCGAGACGGTGTTGTCGCTGGCGTTGGTCACATAGACCTTGGCGCCATCGGGACTTACGGCAACGCCCAGCGGCGTGTTACCGACGGGAATGGTGGCCGAGACCGAGTTGCGGGTGGTATCAATCACCGAGACCGTGTTGTCGTTCTGATTCGCCACGTAGGCGTTCGTGTTGATCAGGGAGCCAGCGGCGGCGGGCAGCGCCGCGCCAGCAAGGAGAAGGGGAAGCGCGCAGC
This sequence comes from Luteibacter sp., assembly GCF_036500425.1. Lineage (GTDB taxonomy): Bacteria > Pseudomonadota > Gammaproteobacteria > Xanthomonadales > Rhodanobacteraceae > Luteibacter. The sequence goes on along the minus strand of NZ_DASYCB010000060.1, from coordinate 20,538 downwards.
GGGCCGCGCCCTTAAGCATCGTGTGCTTGGTCGTCATGGGATATCTCGTCGTTGGAGTGTGGGCGCAATCTCACGCCCGCCATGACATGGCCGGAATCGGATCACCCGATCTCGTGCTTGCGCAGGGTGAACATAGCGCCGACCCGTTACCGGCATTTTCCCCCGGGGTTACGCGAGATATTTCACGGGCGTGGCAGGCGCCTTCCCGTGCGCCGCGGTATTTGATGATTGGGTGGGAGATGGGAATGGCCGTCCCTGGCCATGAGCTAGCTCACCAGCGGGGTTGCAAGGCCACCGCGATAGGGCCACGGCCCGTACCCACGGTCGCGACGACCTTGTTGGTGAGGGTATTGACCACCGATACCGTGTTCGAGCTGAAGTTAGTGACATAAACGCGCCCGGCACCGCGGTCGACAGCAAGCCCGGAGGGATTGTCGCCGGTCGGCACCGAAGCGATCGTACGCTTGGTGAAGGGGTTAACGGCGGTCAGGGTGCCATCGGTGTCGTTGGTCAGGTAAACCGGAATGCCTAGCGCGCCCACCGCGACGCCATCCGGACCACCCGGCGCGGCCATCGTGCCGACGACGGTGTTCGAGGAGGTATCGATCATGGTCAACAGGTTGGTGTCGTAGTTAGCCACGTAAACGCGTTCACCTAATGGACCGATAGCGATCGCTGCCGGTGAAATATCGACCGGCAGCGTCGCAATGACGTCCAGCGTGGCGGTATCCACGACGCTCACCGAGAAATCGCCTGCGTTTGCGGTGTAGATGCGCGTGCCCGACGGATTGATAGCGAGAGCAAGCGGGATGCTCCCGACGGGGACCGTGGTGACAACGGCGTTGGTCGCGGTATCAATCACCGTAAGCGCACTGTCATTGGCGATTGCCACGTAGGCAAGCGCGCCATTGGGGCTAAACACGACCGCCGCCGGGGCATGCCCGACCGGCACCGTGGTGCTTATCGTGTTTGTTTGTGCATCAATGACCGAGACCGAATCGCTCGAACCATTGGCCACGTACACATAGCGGCCGTCCGGACGCACGGCGACTCCTATCGGGTTCTTGCCCACGGGTACGGTAGCGGCCACCGTATTCGTCTTGGTATCGACAACCGTGACCGATCCACCAAAGTCATTCAGTACGTAGGCATTGTTGTTGTGCGCTGCGACGGCGGGTAGCGCCACGCTTGCCAGCAAAAGCGGAAGCGTGGTGCGAATCAGGCGACCCTTGAAAGTCATTGCGTCTTTCGTCATGAACATTCCTCCGATGAGTTGCTTGAGCGCATGCATGCGCCCCCTGGTTGGAGGTCCTTGGTCAGACGATTCGCTTCGCACCGCAGTACGCCGCGGGTAGTGCGGCGTACTGCGCTCGGCCAACATGGATGGATCCCCCGCGCCATGGTGCCTGCAAGTTTCTGCGGAAGTCCATGGGGCTGGCCTATCGTGTGGATGCCTGGGTTGCGGCATGATGGCGCCGGCCAGTCAGCGGACTGGTCGCCTGATGCATGGAAGGGTCAGCGCAAGCGCACTACGACAGGGGCGGGCGCGGATTTCCACGGGGGTTGCTAAAATGCGGGGATGCAACCCATTGACCCCTCGGCCTTTCGCCTCACCGTAGCCCCCATGATGGACTGGACAGACCGGCATTGCCGGTACTTCCACCGTCTACTGTCGCCGCATGCCCGTCTGTATACCGAGATGGTGACCAGCGCCGCGCTGGTCCGCGGCGGACAGATCCGCCTGCTGGAGCACAGCCATGAGGAGCACCCGGTCGCCCTGCAGTTGGGTGGCAGCGATCCGGTTGAGCTCACCAGGGCGGCGGTCCTCGGTGCGCGGGCGGGGTATGACGAGATCAACCTCAATGTCGGCTGCCCGTCCGATCGGGTCCAGTCCGGTAAGTTCGGCGCCTGCCTGATGCGTGAGCCGGAGCTCGTGGGCGAGTGCGTCCGGGCCATGGCCGAGGTGGTGGATGTCCCCGTGACCGTGAAGTGCCGGATCGGGGTGGATGACCAGGACGAGTACGCCGACCTCCAGCATTTCACCCAGGTCATGATCCAGGCGGGGGTGAAGATCCTCGTCGTCCATGCCCGCAAGGCCTGGCTGGAAGGCCTTAGCCCCAAGGAGAATCGGGAGATCCCGCCGCTCGACTACGGCCGGGTCTACCGGCTGAAGAAGGAATTCCCGGACCTCACCATCGTCATCAATGGCGGCATCACCACGGTCGAGGCGGTCCAGGAGCATCTGGCCCATGTCGATGGCGTGATGCTGGGACGCGCGGCGTACCACGACCCGTTCGTCCTGGCCCAACTGGAAACGGCCCTCTATGGCGCCCCAATGGCCGATCGCAACGACGTCCTGGAGCGCATGCGTATCTATATCGAGGCCGAACTGGCCCGCGGCACGGCGCTGAAGCACATCACCCGGCACATCCTCGGTCTCTACCAGGGTGAGCCGGGTGCGCGCGGTTTCCGCCGCCAGCTGTCCGAGGGCGCCCACCTTGCCGGCGCCGATTGGGCCTTGATCGAGGCGGCCATGGCACCCCTGCGCCGGGCGGCCTAAGTTTCGTTCAGCTTCAGGCGGGGCGGCCATCGGCATGATCGGCCATCCGCATGACACCGCGCCTGACATGAAAATCACGTTCCGCCCGCTAATTTTCGCCGCCATCTGTGCCGGCGCACCCTTTGCCGCCCTGGCCCAGCAGTCGATGACGCTGGAGCAGGCGGTGGCCAAGGTGCAGAAAGATACCGGGGGGAAGGTGCTTTCGGCGGATACCCGCCTTGTCGAGCGCGGCCGGATCACCGAATACCGGGTCAAGGTCCTCACCCTGGATGGGCACGTGAAAGTGGTGCCCCTTCGAACCGAAACCGCCAAACCCCTGGATGCCACCGCCGGGGATACCAAGGAGAGACATTAATGCGAATCCTGCTCGTTGAGGACGAGGCCCCGCTGCGCGAGACCCTCGCTGCGCGCCTGAAGCGTGATGGCTTCGCCGTCGATGCCGCCCAGGATGGCGAAGAAGGCCTGTATCTGGGCCGCGAAGTGCCGTTCGACCTGGCCATCATCGACCTGGGCCTGCCCAAGCTCTCTGGCATGGATCTGGTCAAGGCCCTGCGTGAGCACGGCCAGCGCTACCCGATCCTGATTCTCACCGCGCGTGGTAGCTGGCAAGACAAGGTCGAAGGGCTCAAGCACGGCGCCGACGATTACCTGGTCAAGCCGTTCCACGTCGAGGAACTGCTGGCGCGCATCAACGCGCTGGTCCGTCGCGCCAGCGGCTGGTCCAAGCCGATCCTGGCCTGCGGCCCGATCAAGCTCGATACCACGGCCCAGACGGTCACCGTTGAAGGCCGCCAGGTCGACCTCACCAGTTACGAGTACAAGGTGCTCGAGTACCTGATGCTCCACGCCGGCGAGCTGGTCTCGAAGGCGGACCTGACCGAGCACATCTACCAGCAGGATTTCGATCGCGATTCGAACGTGCTCGAAGTGTTCATCGGCCGCCTGCGCCGCAAGCTCGATCCGGAGAGCGCGCTCAAGCCGATCGAAACCGTACGCGGCCGCGGCTACCGTTTCGCGATCCCGCGCAACGAAGCGGACGAAGACTAAAACTATCGTGGCGGCGTAGCACGACGCTGCGCCGCCACGAGGGTATTGCGAAGCATGGAAAACGCTTCATCGACCAAACGCCGCCCCCTGTCGCTGGCTGCGCGCGCCGCGCTTGCCACGGGCTTCGCGCTGGCGGCCTTCCTCGGCCTGACCGGCCTGGCGCAGAACAAGGCCAACTACGCCTCCGAGTTGTCGGCCATGCACGACCGGCTGCACAACTACGCCATCGCGTATATCACTGGCACCGACATCACCCGCGCGGGCAAGGTCACCACGCCCGATAGCCAGCCGAATCCCGACTTTTCGCGTCCGGGCTCAGGCCTCTACGCGATCGTCCTGGGCAACGATGGCTTTCGCTGGGAGTCGTCATCCGCATTGGGGCGCGATTTTGATTTCGTGCGCATGCTTTCGCCGGGCGAGACCGCCTTCGAGCCGGTGGAAACACGCAGCGGCAAGCTGTATGTCTTCAGCTACGGCGTGTCGTTGGACAGCACCGACAAGCGCAGCGTGCCGCTGACCTTCGCTGTCGCGCAGACCGAAGACCAGTTCGAACGCCAGGTGGCCACCTACCGTCGCACACAGTTCCTGTGGCTGGCCATGCTCGGCATGATGCTGATGCTGCTCCAGCTGTTCCTGCTGCGCTGGAGCCTGCTGCCACTGCGTCGCGTATCCGGTGACCTGGCGCATATCGAACGCGGTGCGCGCGACCATCTCGATGGCCCGTATCCGGTGGAGCTCACCGTCCTTACGCGGCGCCTCAACGCCTTCATCGATAGCGAGCGCGAACAGCGCTCACGCTACCGGGACACCCTGGCCGATCTCGCACATAGCCTGAAGACGCCTCTTGCGGTGATTCGTTCGCAGCTGGAAACCGATGGCGATGCGCGCAGCCTACGTGGTGACATCCTCGACCAGGTGCGCAAGATGGACGAGATCGTCGCCTACCAGCTTTCGCGCGCGGCCACGTCGGGTCGCCGCACCATTGCGTCTGAAGAACCTATCGCGGGTCATGCCGAAGACCTGGTGCAGAGCCTCGAGAAGGTCTACGCGGCGAAGAACGTGCTCTGCGAGTTTGAACTCGACGATGGCGTTGCCTTCCCGGGTGAGCAGGGCGATCTGCTGGAGCTGATGGGCAATCTCGTCGAGAACGCCTTCAAGTGGGCCTCGCACCGTGTGTTGCTGACCGCGCGTGCGATTCGCCACGGCAAGAGCGGCAGCAATGGCCTGGAACTGATCGTGGAAGACGATGGCCCGGGTATTCCGGATGAGAAGATCGAGAAGATCCTCCAGCGTGGCGTACGTGGCGACGAGCGCGTGCAAGGCCACGGCATTGGCCTCTCCATCGTGCAGGACATCATCAAGGCCTACCAGGGCACGTTGCATGTCGACCGGTCCGAAGAACTCGGCGGCTCCCGCTTCCGGGTGACGATCCCGCCGGGTTAACTCGCGGTGGGCGAGGGCCCATAGAAATCCGCGAGAAGCTTCGCGACCTTGGGTTCGGCCTGGCGCAGCACGGCGGGCTGCGAAAAATGCAGTTCGCTGGTGACGGCGAAATACTCTTCAGGCGCTTCGGCCGCGTACGGATCGATCGCGGTGTCGCGGTGGTTTTCGACCTGCTTTACGAGCTTGTCGAAACCCGACTGCATCGTGCGAATCCATTCGCGCCGGTTCATGCCCGAGAGCAGCGGTGGCACGCCATTCGCCGGTGCGGAAAGCATATCCAGCTTGTGTGCCATCTCATGGATCACGACGTTGATGCCATCCCATGGCGCCTCGATGTCGAGCTTGACATCGGCCAGCGACAGCACCATCGGGCCGCGATCCCACGCTTCACCGATCAACGTGTCGTCGCGTTCGGTCACCACGCCGCTGTGCGCGTCACGGTGGCTGCGCCGCACGTTGAACTCACCGGGGTAGACCAGGACGTTAGTCCAGCCCTTAAAAGCCTTCGGTCCGCGCGGCAGCGCGGGGAGGCTTGCCTGCATCGCGATGACCAATTGCCAGAACGGATCGAGCTGGGCGCCATTCAAGGCATGGAAGCGTTTGCTATGCAGGAAGAGTGCAGCCAACTGGCGCAGGTAGTGAAGACGTGGCGCGTCGAGCGCCCGGGCCAGTGGCACGCGGGCCACGGCTTCTTTCCAGCGAATGTCATCGTTGGGGGGTACAGGCGCACGAAAACGCGCCAGGAACGACGGCCAACCGCGAAAGATCAGAGCATGGACCCCGGGAGCAGCGACTGCCAGCTGGGGACCGGTGCGCGGACGGGAGCAGGGCCATCGCGGCTTGCGTCGTCGCTATCAACGGTCGGAGATGTCGATGCCGAGGAGCTACCGCTTGAATGGTTGCCGCTGCCGGGGCGGGTCGACATCACATCGCCGCCAGTGGTGCCGTTGTCATGGGGCGCGCTACCTTGAGCGCGCCCACCACTGCCTTCAAACGACGACGAAGCCGCCCCGCCCATGGAAAACAGGCCGGAGGTGGGCTCGATGTCGTAAGCGGCGGCGGTGCCGGTGGCACCGACGAGGCACAGACATCCGAAGATGTAGGGTCTGGCGTTCATCGGTAAACCCCAAAGCCCCCGGACAATACGGGGGGACAACCGATCCTCGCAGAAAATTCACGGGGGCGCCAGTGTGGTTCGTCGGCCCGGCAGGGACCTGCGCGGGACCCGGGCGAAAACCTTCCGCCTGCCCTAGAATCGTCACATGTCCCCGTTCCCCATCCCCGGCAGGGGCCGCACGACGGCCCAACGGTAGCCATGCTCGCACGCGATCTTCTCGAAGCCCTCGCCGGCGGCGACGCCGTGTCCGGTGCCTCCCTGGCCCGCCAGGCCGGCGTCACCCGCGCCGCCGTCTGGAAGCAGATGGAATCCCTGCGCCTGAAGGGCGTACCGGTGGAGGCCAAGGTGGGCGGTGGTTATCGCCTGCCGTGGCCGACGCAGTTGCTGGATCCGGCCGTCATTCGTGCGGCCTGTGACCCGGCGATCGTGCCGTATATCGGCATGCTCGAGATGCATTGGGAAGTCGATTCAACCTCGAGTGAGCTGGCCCGTCGTAATCCGGTACTGGATGACCTCGCGTTCGTTCTTGCGGAGACCCAGTCTGCCGGGCGTGGCCGTCGCGGGCGTACCTGGCTTTCGCCACCGGGCATGAACCTGTATCTCTCGGTGCTGAAGCGCTTCGATAGCGGGTTCGCGTCGCTCTCCGGGTTGTCGCTGGCCGTCGGGGTCATGCTGCTACGCGCCCTGGACAAAGTCGGCATACGCACGGCCGGCCTCAAATGGCCGAATGATGTACTCGCGGGCAACGCCAAGCTGGCCGGGATCCTGGTCGAACTTTCCGGCGAATACTCCGGCCCGTGCGCTGCCGTGATCGGCGTCGGCCTGAATATCCGGTTGCCAGACAGCCTGCACGAACGGGCGGGCCAGCCGATCACCGACCTGGCGGCGCTCACGGGCGGCCAGCCGCCGGATCGCAATGAGGTGGCTGCCGCGGTGGTCAGCGCGCTGGCGGAGGGCTTGCGCCTGTTCGAGCGCCAGGGCTTCGCCGCGTTTGCGAAAGAGTACGCCGCCAACGACCTTCTGCAGGGACAGCCCTTGCGAGTCATCGACCCGCGCGGCGAGTACCTCGCCACGGGCGAAGGCGTCGACGAGCGCGGCGCCCTGCGCGTGCGCCGTGCGGATGGTGAGGTGGTCAGCGTCGATAGCGCGGAAGTCTCCGTGCGCAGGAACGGCGCATGATCCTGCTGCTGGACCTCGGGAACACCCGGCTCAAGTTCGCGCTGTGGGATGGTGTGGACTTCACCCACCGTGGCGCGTTTGGCTGGGACGCGGATATCGCGCATGAACTGGCCACGTTGTGGGCGACCTGGCCGAGGCCTGACCGAGTCGTCGGTGCGTCGGTGGTGGATGGCACGCGAGAAACGGCCGTGGCGGTCGCTGCAGGGAGCGCTTTCGGTCGTGACCCGTTGTTGGTGCGCACGCCTTCTGAAGCGTGTGGGGTACGCAACGCCTACGCAGAGCCTCATCGCCTGGGGGTTGATCGCTTCCTCGCCATGGTCGCTGCGTGGGACGCGGGCAGGGCACCTTGTGTGCTCGCCAGCGTGGGAACCGCGCTGACGCTGGATGCGCTGGATGCCGAAGGTCGCCATCTTGGCGGCTGGATCGCGCCTGGGCCGCTGCTGATGCAGCAATCGGTGCTCGGCGCGACAGTGCAGGTGCGGCCGAATGAGGCCGGTGCGGTGCGTGATCTCGCCGACAACACCGCCGATGGCCTTGCTTCCGGTTGCTGGCAGGCCAGCGCGGCATTGGTCGACCGCTTCGTGCGCCGCGTCGCACCTCAGCTAGGCGGCGCGCCCGCCGTGACCCTTGGCGGAGGCGATGCCGAACTGCTGGCGCCCTTGCTGGAGCACACCGTCAGCATCGTGCCGGACGCCGTCCTGCGCGGCCTCGCGGTGTGGGCCCGGACGTACGCCGCGGCAACGGAAATCCCCTAGAATCCAGTCGCTGCCGGTTCTTACAGGGGAACGCGCGCAGGCCCACATCACGAGCCAAGGCCACCATGCTGCTGCGTTTGCTGTTCGTACTGCTGATCGCCCTCAATATCGCGGTGGCCGCGTGGTTGCTGCTGGGTGAAAGCGGCACGCATGCCGTCGAGGTCGCGGACAAGGGCGTGCCCGAGCTGAAGTTGCTGACCGAGTTGCCGGTGGCCAGCAGCGTGGCGGCGCCCTCGACGTCGGCGGCCGCCGTTGCGCCGAGCGCTTCGGCGCCGAGTGCATACGCTGTCGCGCCGGTTGCCGTGACGCCTGCGCCGATCGCCACCACCGCCGCGAAGCCGCAGGCGACCGTGCAAGAAGCGCCCAAGCCCGTCGCAGAGGCGGCCGCACCGCCGGCACCGGTGCCGACGAGTCCAAAGCGCAGCTACCGCTGCCTCGCCGTGGGCCCGTTCGCGACCCAGGTGGACCTGCGCACGACCCGCACGGCCCTGGCCGCCCGGACCGTCCGTAGTCGCCAGCGCCAGGAACAAACGAGCGAGTCACACGGCTGGCGGGTATTCCTGCCCGCGCAGCCGACGCGCGACCAGGCCCTCGCCCAGGCAAAGCGCCTGGAAGCCAAGGGCATCAAGGATTACTTCGTGGTCACGGCCCAGGGCGAGCTGCAGAACTCCGTTGCACTGGGCTTGTTCCACGACCCCGCCAATGCCCGCAAGCGCCGCGACGAAGTCATCGCCGCCGGCTTTCCGGCACGCATGAGCGAGCGGACCGAAACCACGCCGGTGTGGTGGCTGGACGTCGTGGTCCCGGACGACGCGAACAACGACGTCCGCCGCGCGATCCGCGCCCCCGGCGCCACCGCTCGACCCACCGGCTGCTTCTGATAAACTCCCCGTCTTCGCCGGCATAGCTCAGTTGGTAGAGCAACCGCCTTGTAAGCGGTAGGTCCCCAGTTCGAATCCGGGTGCCGGCACCAGTGAAGTAAAAAAAGCCTGCAGTGATGCGGGTTTTTTTCTTTATCGGGGGACGCTATGAGACGTACGACGCGCTGGGCGCTTCTACTGGCCGCTTGGCGGCCATGCGGTCGACCTTTCAGCGACGCAAGGCATGAGCTAAGGCTTAGCCTCATCCCACGCTGCGCCACTTTTTTTCTTGCTCGCGAAATACCAGTCGCTTGGCATGCTCCGCCGCATCCTCAAAGTTGATTTCGCCAATCGCTTTGCGAATGGTGGCGTGGCCGTTGCAAAAGCCAAGTGCCATCATTCGCAGCAGCTTTTCAGACGGGATCGGAATGGCACCTCGTCCTTTTTCCCACATGGCGACGGACTGAGCGCCGATTCCGATCACGCTCGCGAGCGATTCCTGGGACATCTCCATGTGCTTGCGCAAGAATCGGATCTCCGGGCCGCTCAGCGGAGACGCCTGGGTCGCAAGGGTCATAGCAATGGCCTTGTACAGGCCAGGCACATCGGCAATAGCCACCGTCGGCCCGTAGGGAGACTCACCATACCGATAGCCATTGCTGAGCCAGACGTTATCGAGTCCGCACATTGTGTAGTGGTGCATGTTCACTGTATCCAGAAAGCGGTTATGACCAGAACGGAAGGTTTGAGCGGATCGATGACGACGGCGCAGGACAGGTGATCACCGGCAACATAGACCTCAACTCCGAATTTCCACATGCCTTGATCGTTGACGGTTGGTGTTTCGTTTAGATGGCCACGACGCAAGCAACTATGCATTTGGGCGTCCGTGATGTTGCGTTCAGCCATCCTGGATATTGCGTGCCGGGTTACCTCAACGTTCGACGGGTTACTTGCGATCGCCCGCAGCTTTGCTAGGGCCTTCGCGGGTGAAAGGCGAAGGGTACGATCCGTTCTTTGTCCATGAAGAGGATCCGTCAGGTTGAATGGTAACCTATAGAAGTTATAGGTCCGCGTAGGCGCGTTTCGCTGCGCCCTGTAGGGGTTCGCGCACTCGGCTTCTGTGATGAGAAAGGTCTGAATGAAGGCGGCGGGTACAGGTACTGGTGCGTGTGCTGCCTATTGGGCCAAACGGGGCCGTCACCGCAGAGTCGGCGTTGTCCGTCAATCCCCGTCGGAATGCGCCGCGACCTGAGTGAGGTATTCCCGAGCAGCCCTGCCGCAGTGCAACGTGGCTGTGACCTGCCCCGGTGTAAACTTGCGATATGAGAAATTTCCGCGTGTCGATGGTGTGCGCCCTGCTTTCCCTGCCGTTCGCGGCCTGGGCCCAGGACGTTTCCCGCGATGCCATGGCTGGCCGCATGGCCGCCCATGACGCACCGGTGTTGCTGGATGTCCGCACCCCGGCGGAATACCGCGATGGCCACCTGGCGGGCGCCCTGAACGTGCCCGTCGACGAAGTCGCGGCGCGGAATGGCGCCCTCGGCATAAAGCGCGACCAGGAACTGGTCGTCTACTGCAAATCGGGCAAGCGCGCCGCGCGGGCCCGTGACACCCTGCAATCCCTGGGCTACACCAACGTGCACCTGCTGGAAGGCAGTGCCGATGCCTGGCGCGCCGATGGCCGCCCGCTGGTGAAAGAAAGCCCGAATCACTGAGCCTGACCCCATGAGCCCAACCACCCGTTCGGTCGCCCTTGTTGGCGTCCCCACTGATATCGGCGCCGGCCACCGCGGCAGTTCCATGGGCCCCGAGGCCCTGCGCGTCGCCCGTCTGGCCGAGCGTCTTTCCAAGCGCGGCATGCACGTCGTCGACCACGGCAATGTCACTGGCCCGCTGAATCCGTGGCAGCCGCCGACCAACGGCTACCGTCACATCGGCGAAGCCGTGGCGTGGAACACGGCGACGCATGACGCGATCTACGCCGCACTCAACGACGGCCACCTGCCGATCATGCTGGGCGGCGACCATTGCCTGGCGATCGGCTCGATCTCGGCCGTGGCGCGCTATTGCCGCGAGAAGGGCAAGAAGCTGCGCGTCCTTTGGCTGGATGCCCACGCCGACTTCAATACGAGCGATATCACCCCCTCGGGCAACATCCACGGCATGCCGGTGGCTTGCCTGTGCGGTTACGGCCCGAAAGAGCTGACGGAGATCGGCGGGACCACTCCCGCCATCTCGCCGGAGGTCATCCGCCAGATCGGCATCCGTTCCGTGGACGAAGGTGAGAAGCGCCTGGTCAACGAAGTGGGTATCGACATCTACGACATGCGCTATATCGACGAAATCGGCATCAAGGCGGCGATGGAAGAGGCGCTGGCCGGGGTGGACGACGATACCCATCTGCACGTGAGCTTCGACGTCGATTTCCTGGATCCGAGCATTGCGCCGGGTGTAGGGACCACCGTGCGCGGCGGCCCGAATTACCGGGAGGCGCAGCTGGTGATGGAGATGATCGCTGACACGGGCCGGGTGGGGTCGCTGGATATCGTGGAGTTGAACCCGGCGTTCGATAAGCGGAACCAGACGGCGAAGCTGGCGGTGGAGTTGGTGGAGTCGTTGTTTGGGAAGTCGACCTTGATGCGGTGAGGGGGGCGGGATCGCGCGCAAGCGCGCTCCTACACGAGATCTGCGCAGGCCTGTGGGAGCACGCTTGCGCGCGATGGGTCCGCCGCAGGCCCGATCCAGGAGGGGCCCGCACAAGGGTTGCGACGGTGTGCCTCACAAGTGGGGTCGCCCGGGGCCGCGCGCGCGGGCTACACTCGGGCGGTTTCCGTCTGTTTCGTCATAAGGCTCCCATGCGCACCCGTGTCCTTACCGGCATTACCACCACCGGCACGCCACACCTTGGCAATTACGCCGGGGCGATCCGTCCTGCCATCGTCGCCAGCAAGGATCCCAACGTGGATGCCTTCTACTTCATGGCCGACTACCACGCGCTGATCAAGGCAGACGATGCCGAGCGCGTCGCCGCGTCGCGCATGAAGATCACGGCCAGCTGGCTGGCCGGCGGCCTGGACCCGACCACGGCGACGATCTACCGCCAGTCGGATATCCCGGAAGTGCCGGAGCTGATGTGGCTGCTGACCTGTGTCACGGCCAAGGGGCTGCTCAACCGTGCCCACGCCTATAAGGCGGCCGTGGACAAGAACATCGCCGAGCAGGAAGACGCCGATGCCGGCGTGACCGCGGGCCTGTACATGTATCCGGTGCTGATGGCCGCCGACATCCTCGCCTTCAACGCCAACAAGGTGCCGGTGGGGCGCGACCAGATCCAGCACATCGAGATGGCGCGCGATATCGCGCAGCGTTTTAACCACATTTACGGCCGCGATTACTTCGTGCTGCCGGAAGTGCAGATCGAGGAGCAGGTCGCGACCTTGCCGGGCCTCGATGGCCGTAAGATGTCGAAAAGCTACGACAACACGATCCCGCTGTTCGAAGGCGGTTCGAAGGCCCTGCGCGAGACGATCATGAAGATCGTCACCGACTCGCGTGCGCCTGGCGAGCCGAAAGACACCGACGATTCCGCGCTGTTCACCATCTTCAAGGCCTTCGCGACGCCGCACGAGTCCGCGGCCTTTGCCGATGCACTGCACGGTGGCATTGGCTGGGGTGAAGCGAAGCAGGTGCTGTTCGAGCGGATCGAAGCCGATGTGGCACCCATGCGCGAGCGTTACGACGTGCTCATGGCGCGCCCGGATGACATGGAGGACATCCTCCTTGCCGGTGCGGCCAAAGCCCGTGCTATCGCCGTGCCGCTACTGGAGCAGCTGCGTGACGCGGTCGGCCTGCGCACCTTCCGTCCGGCGGTGAAGGCCGAATCGCCGGCTCCGAAGCCTGTGTCTAAGGCAAAGCCGCCGCGCTTCGCCAGTTTCCGCGAGGCCGATGGCAGCTTCCGCTTCCGCCTGTTTGGCGCGGATGGTGAAGAGCTGCTGCTGTCGGTGCCGTTTGCCGATCCGAAGGCCGCGGGTGTAGCCCGTCAGTCACTGTCGACGATCGGTGGTGCCTCCGCTGTGCTCGAATCGCAGGGCGACCACGTTGCATTGCTGGTGAATGGTGCACTGGTCGCGAATGGCCAACCGTACCCCGACGAGGTAGCCCGCGCGGCTGCCATCCTCCGTTTGCGCTCGGCCCTCGACGCGCTCGCTGCCGACCAGGAATAACAGGCCATGCGCTACCTCGCACTGATGCTGCTGGTGCCATGGCTCATCGTGCTTGGCTGGGCCTATTGGGCCTACCCGAAGACGCTGCCGCGCACCGCCGCGCGGCGCGCCTTCGATGCGCTGGCGCTGGTGGGGTCGATCATCCTGTCAATCCAGGCCGCGCTTATGGCGTATGACGAGGTGGAGTTGCCCGCAGCCGATCAGTTCGGTCCGAAAAGCGGGGCAATCTGGCAGCAGGTCGTGCCAGCGCTTTATGGCTACGGTGCTTTCGTGGCGGTGCTGGCGGCAGCCCTGATCATCCGCCAGCTCATCTGGAAACGCCGCGCCTTGTAGGAGCGCGCTTGCGCGCGAACCACGGTTACAGCGAGCACCTATCGCGCGCAAGCGCGCTCCTACAGGAGCGGCGGGCTATTTGGCGCCGCGCAGGCGCTGCGTCAGGCCTTTGAGGAAGTTACGCAGGAACTGGTCGCCGCAGGTGCGGAAGTTGCTGTGCTTGGGCTGGCGGAAGAGGGCGTTCACTTCGCCCTTGGAGACGCGGAAACCGGCGTCGGCCATGATCGCGATGATGTCGTCTTCCTTCAGTTCGAAGGCTACGCGCAGCTTCTTCAGCACGGTGTTGTTGTTGATCCGGGTTTCGACCGGACGGGCCGGCTGGCTTTCGTCGCGGCCGCGACGGTGGATGATCAGGCCATCGAGGAAATGCGCCATGACCACGTCGGGCATGGCGACGAAGCCGGGATCTTCCTCGTCCTTCTTCAGCCAGGCCTCGACCTCTTCACGGGTGGCCTTGTGGCCGCCAAGCGCAAGGATATCGACGACGTGGACGTCGCCCAGGTCGAGCATGTAGCGGATGCTACGCAGGGTATCGTTGTTCAGCATCTGCATAGGATACCCCCAAATGCCGCAACCCCTGTAGGAGCACGCTTGCGCGCGATCCCAGGTCGCGGCGAGCACCCATCGCGCGCAAGCGCGCTCCTACAAGGGGCGTAAAAACAAACGCCGCCCCGTGGGTACGGAGCGGCGTTTGTAGAGGCGCGTCTGCGCGTGAATCAAGATAGGGCGGCGAAACCGCAACCGTCCTTAATTCGGCAGGCCCAGGTCGTCGATCATCGCCTTCAGGAAGCGCGCAGCCTCACCGCCGGTGGCGGCGCGGTGGTCGAAAGTGAGCGACAGTGGCATGCGGCGGTGGACTTCAATACCACCCATGACGGCGACCACATCGTGGCTGAGCTTGCCGGCGCCGATGATGGCGACGGTCGGCGGCACGACCACCGGGGTGGCGTAGCGGCCGGCGAACATGCCGAAGTTGCTCAGGCTGATCGTGTAGCCCGAGAGCTCCGAGGCCGGGATGCTGCGATCTTCGACCGACGTACGCAGGCGCTTGATCGCGGCACGGATACCCGCACCGTCGAGCACATCGGCGTTGCGCAGGGCCGGCACGAACAGGCCATCGTCCGTGTCCACGGCGATGCCGATGTCCACGTGCGGGTGCAGCGTGCGGGTCAGGTCCTTGCCGTTGAACCAGGCGTTCAGGGCGGGCACGGTCTTGCAGGCCACGACGATCGCGCGGATCAGGCGAGCGGTGATGTCCTGCTTGCCGATCCATGCGTGCAGGTCGGCATCGTCTACCAGGGTGGTCGGCACGACCTGGGCGTGGGCATCGGCCATGACGCGCGCCATGTTGCGGCGGACGCCCTTCAGCTGCTCCGGCTGGCCCATCGCTTCCTTGCCCGGGGGCGCGGTGCGGACAGCCTTGCCGGCCAGCGACACCGGCGTGCGGGTCGGGGCGGGACCCGGCTCTGGCAGCGACGGTGCGAGGTGCTGGGCGGCGGCGGAACGCACCGGGGCGGCGCCAAGCGCAGCGCTGCCGTTGGCAGCGGCGTTCTTCACGTCGGCCATGGTGATGACACCACCGGCGCCGGTCGCCTGCACGCGGGCCAGATCGACCTTGAGTTTCTTGGCAGCAGCGCGCACGGCCGGCACAGCCTTGACGCCACCTGCGCTCGAGACCTGCTCGGTGTGCACGGCATTGCCGCTGACCATGGCGCCGACCACGGTGCCTTCGTCCTCGCGATCGGCCTTCGGCGGATCGATCTCGCCGCCGTCGTCGGAAGCGACGACCTTCGACGGATCGTCAGCAGCCGGCGAGCCGACGCCCTTCTTCGGGCCGTGGTGGTGGCCCGTCGACTCGGCTTCGGCGCGCTGGCGCGCGTTCGGGTCGATCTCGAAATCGGCCAGCGCGGCGCCGGTTTCGATGATGTCACCCACGCCACCGTGCAGCTTCTTCACGGTGCCGGAGTAGGGCGAGGGCACGTCGACGACGGCCTTCGCGGTTTCCATCGACACCAGCGGGGCGTCGAGCTTGATCGTGTCGCCTTCCTTGACGTGCCATTCGACGACGGTCGCGTCGGGCAGGCCCTCGCCGAGGTCCGGCAGGAAAAAGGTCTTGATATCGGCCATGTCTAGAGGTTCCTCAGGAGGCAGCCAGCGTGCGCTGGGCGGCTTCGACGATGCGTTCGACGCTGGGCAGGTACTTCATTTCCAGGCGGAACAGCGGGATGTGCGTATCGAAGCCGGTGACGCGCTCGACCGGCGCGAGCAGGCTGTACAGGCATTCTTCCGACAGGCGGGCAGCGATTTCCGCACCGAAGCCGGCGGTCTTCGGGGCCTCGTGCACAATGACGCAACGGCCGGTCTTGGTGACCGATTCGGCGATCGTGTCGAAATCGAGCGGGGTCAGCGTGGCGACGTCGATGACTTCGGCGCTGATGCCCTGCTGGGCGAGTTCGTCGGCGGCTTCAAGGCATTCCTTGACCTGCGCACCCCAGGTGACCAGGGTAACGTCGGTGCCGTCGCGCAGGACGAAGCAGACGTCGAGCGGCAGTGCCTCGCCGTCATCGGGCACTTCTTCCTTGTACTGGCGGTAGATGCGCTTCGGCTCGAAGAAGATCACCGGATCCGGGTCGCGGATGGCGGCGAGCAGCAGGCCGTAGGCACGCGCCGGCGACGACGGCATGACCACGCGCAGGCCGGGGATGTTGGTGAACAGGTGCTCGTTCGCCTCGGAGTGATGCTCCGGCGCACGAATACCGCCGCCCCACGGGGCGCGCCACACGGCCGGCACGGTCATGCGGCCACGTGTGCGGTTGCGCATGCGAGCGGCGTGGCAGGCGATGTGCTCCATCATCGGGTAGATGAAGCCTTCGAACTGCGCTTCGGCGACCGGCTTCATGCCCTGCACGGCAAGACCGATGGTCAGGCCGGCGATGGTGCCTTCATCCAGCGGCGTGTCGATGACGCGCTCTTCGCCGAACTGTTCCTGCAGGCCCTGGGTAGCGCGGAACACGCCACCGTTGACGCCAACGTCTTCGCCGAGCACCACGACGCTATCGTCGTTGCGCATCTCGTAGGCAAGCGCCTGGGTCACCGCTTCAATAAGAGTGATTTGTGCCATGGGAAGGGCTCCTTACGACTTGCGATCGAGGGAAGCGACGAGCTCACGCTGCGCTTCGAGGTCGGCCGGGACTTCGGCGTACAGATAGTCGAACATCGCCGTTGCCGGCTGGTTCTTCGTCTCCAGGTACGCGTTCACCTCGTTATCCATCCAGTCGTCGCACTCGGCCTTCCAGGCCTCTTCCTTCGCGTCGTCCCACTTGCCCTTGGCTTCGAGCCACTTGCGCAGGCGCGGCACCGGGTCACGTTCCCAGGCGTCCTTTACTTCCTGCTCGCCGCGGTAACGGCGGGCATCGTCGGCGGTGGTGTGGTCGCCGAGGCGGTAGGTCACCGCTTCGATCACCGAGCCACCCTGGCCGGAACGGGCGCGCTCGAGCGCGTCTTCCATGGCCTTGCGCACGGCGATGATGTCGTTGCCGTCGACCTGGATGCAGAACAGGCCAGCCGCGATGCCCTTCTGGGCCAGCGTGCCGGAGCCGCTCTGGATGCGGCGCGGGACCGAGATGGCCCACTGGTTGTTCACGATCACGGCGACCAGCGGCAGGTTCTGCGCGCCGGTGACGTTGATCGCGCCGTAGAAGTCGCCCTTGGATGAGCCACCATCACCGATGGTGCACACGGCCACGCGCGGCTCCTTGCGGATCTTGAAGGCCAGCGCCGAACCGGCGGCGTGCAGGCACTGGGTGCCGATCGGCACGCACCAGGCAAAATCGTGCGCCGGGGCGTCCTTGAAGTCGTTGCCGCGCTCGTCGCCACCCCAGTAGGTGTAGACCTCGCGCGGCTTCACGCCACGGTACAACTGGGCGCCGTACTCGCGGTAGGAGACCGCCAGCGAATCTTCGCGGCGCATGGCGCTGCCGATACCCACGTGCGCAGCCTCATGGCCCAGGCACGAGGCATACGTGCCGAGCTTGCCGGTACGCTGCAGGGCGATGGACTTGGCGTCGAACACGCGGGTGGAGACCATCAGCTTGTAGAGCTCGACCATGTGGTCGAGGTCCTTGGCGAATGCGGGCATCTCCTTGCCGGTTTCCTTGCCATCCTGGTCAAGGTACTGCAGGTATTCAATTTCAAACTTGGCGGCGACGGACACGACTCGCTCCCAGGGGAAGGTTAGAAACGACACGCACGATGGGGAAGCGGACGGGCCCATCCAGCGGGGCGCGAACAGCTCTTCAGGTCTTGCGAGCCGGACTAGATATCAGGGGTATTATGGCGCGGCAAGGCACGCCGCAGCATGGCCCGGGCCGTTAATGGCTTAGAAATGGCTCAGTGGCGCGGTTCCCACGCTATCCACCGATGATGTGAAGGCACTCATGGCCCACCCCCAGCGCGACCTCGAACCCGGCATCCAGACCGACCTGGAAGGGCGGGTGACCTACGGCTCGTACCTCCGCCTTGACCAGGTGCTATCTGCGCAGCATCCGCTGAGCGAGCCCCAGCACCACGACGAAATGCTGTTCATCATCCAGCACCAGACCTCCGAGCTGTGGCTGAAGCTGATGATCCACGAGCTGGATGCAGCCCTGGCGCGCCTCCGCGCCGATGACCTTGGCGGGACCCAGAAAGTGCTTGCCCGGGTCAAGCAGATCCAGCGCCAGCTTTACGAACAGTGGGGCGTGCTGGAAACGCTCACCCCGGCCGAATACCTGCAGTTCCGCGACGTCCTTGGCCCGTCGTCGGGCTTCCAGTCCCTGCAGTACCGGGTGGTGGAATTCCTGCTGGGTAATAAGCTCGGCGATATGTTGCGGGTGTTCGAGCACGACCCGCAGGCGCACGCGCGGCTGAAGGCGGTTTACGAGGCGCCGGGCCTTTACGACGAGTACCTGCGCTTCCTCGCCCGCCGCGGCCATCCGGTGCCGATGGACCTGCTCGAGCGCGATGTCACCCAGCCCTGGCAAAGCCAGCCGGCGTTGCTGCCGATTCTCAAGCGTATTTATGAAGATACGGGCGCGTACTGGTCTGAGTATCATCTCAGTGAGTTGCTGGTCGATATCGAAGAGAACTTCCAGCTCTGGCGCTTCCGCCATATGAAAACCGTGGAGCGGATCATCGGCTTCAAGCCTGGCACGGGCGGTTCCTCCGGCGTGGCCTTCCTGCGCAAGGCCCTTGAGCAGAGCTTCTTCCCCGAGCTCATCGAAGTCCGCACCCTGCTCGGTACCTGATCTGTAGGAGCGCGCTTGCACGCGATAGGTGCTTGCCTCAACCCCCATCGCGCGCAAGCGCGCTCCTACAGGGTGAGGGGGCCAGAGGGCATAAGAATTGACGGGGCGGGCCGGTCCAGCTAAACACCCTCATCGATCCACGCTAAGGGAAGCCATGACTTCGACCGCCCCCGCCCAGGCACGCCCCGTGCCCGACTACGCGCAGACCATGGGCCACCCGCGTCCACTGTGGATGCTGTTCATGACCGAGTTCTGGGAGCGCTTTGCCTTCTATGGCATGCGCTGGGCGCTCACGCTGTACATCGTCGCCGAGTTCTTCAACGGCGATGCGTCGGGCCAGGGTTATGCCAGCCGCACCTACGGCGCGTACCTCGCGCTGGTGTATGCCTCGGCGATCTTTGGCGGCTACGTCGCCGACCGGGTGCTCGGTTACCAGCGCTCGATCCTGGTGGGCGCCGCCGTGATGGGCCTTGGCCTGTTCTTGGTGATGGTGCCCCAGCAGGATGTGTTCCTGGCCGGTCTCGCCACGGTCATCGTCGGCAACGGTTTGTTCAAGCCGAACATTTCCTCGCTGGTCGGGCAGATCTATCCGGTGGGCGATGATCGACGCGATCGCGGCTTCACCATCTTCTACATGGGTATCAACCTGGGCGGCTTCCTGGCCCCGCTGCTGACCGGCTGGGTCGCCTCGGTGCTGACCGATACGCCGCTGCAGCAGAACTACCGCGCGGTGTTCGCATCGACCGGCATCGGCATGATCATCTGCTTCATCTGGTTCCTGATCGGCAAGCGTCAGCTGAAGGGCGTGGGCGTCCCGCCGCCTGAGCGCCACGAGGGCAAGAGCCTGCTCGCGGTCATCATTGGCATCGTGATCGCCGTGCCGCTGGTCTACCTGCTGATGGCCAAGGCTGGCGCCATCGTCATCGCGTGGTTGCTTGGCGTGCTGTTTGTCGGCGTCGCCGTCATGCTCGTGTTGGAGGCCGTGCGCCACGACACCATCCAGATCCATCGTGTTATCGCCATGCTGGTGCTGTTCGCGTTCAACGTGCTGTTCTGGATGTTCTTTGAACAGGCCGGCAGCTCGTTCAACTTCCTTGCCCAGAACATCGTCGATCGCCAGATGTTCGGCTGGGAGTTCCCCACCGGCTGGTTCCAGTCGGTGAACTCCGCGGCCATCCTCGTGTTTGCCCCCATCGTGGCCCTGGCCTGGGGCATGCTGGCTAAGATGCGCGCGGAGCCGTCGATCCCGCGCAAGTTTGGGCTCGGCCTGCTGTTTAACGGCATGGGTTTCCTTGTGCTGATGTTCGCGCTGAAGAGCCTGGTGGATGGCCGCGGCCTCATCCCGTTCTGGCCGCTGGCAGCCTGCTACGTGGCGCAGACCATCGGTGAGCTGTGCCTGTCGCCGATCGGTCTTTCCATGGTGACCAAGCTGGCTCCGATCCGTGTGGTCGGCCTGGCCATGGGCGGCTGGTTCCTCTCCACCGCCATCGGCAACAACCTCTCCGGCCTGCTGGCGGGCCACATCAGCGGCGAAAGCGGCATGACGGTGAGTTCGGCGCTCTCAGGCTTCACCTTCAGCTTCGAGCTGCTGCTCGGCGCCGGCGTGGTCCTGTTCCTGATCGCACCGCTGATCAACAAGCTGATGCACGGGATCAAGTAACGCCCCCCAAAAAACAATTGTGGGAGCGCGCTTGCGCGCGATGGGGTCTGCGGCAAGCACCCATCGCGCGCAA